>NZ_JACHDK010000013.1:0-157705 GCF_014201005.1 Paraburkholderia lebeckiae
CCGAACGTGACTCAGTCGTTGAGATGGCGTCGATCGGCGCAAATAAACAGCCTCTGGCTGCATGAGTGAGGCGACAACCTGCTTGACGCGCGCCGGAACAGTGGCGGCGTCGAGAATAGTCCAGACATAACCGTCCGATCGAAAACCGGGGCTGCACAAAGAAAAGCCCGCGCAAGGCGGGCCGTGGTGCGCAAATGCGCAGCGAATCGTGGTTCCTGCTTCAAGCGAGAGCCACGCTCAAATACCGCCCGGCGTTGCGACTCGCCTGCATGCTCGCCTGATACTCGGCGCCCAGTTCCTGCTGCGCGACACGCGCGGCTTCGAAGATGCGGCTGTCGATCTCGTGGATCTCCCTGAGCCGTGCCATAACCTCCTGCGGCGGCTGCGCGCCAAGCGCCGTCAAGAGCGGCGAGCGCTCGTCGGCGAGCTGCGCGGCGCGCTCCCAGTCGCCGACAGCGGCCGCCAGTTCGAGGTCTTTCGTCATCTGCCAGATGCGCTCGATCGTGGCTATGTTCTGCATGGTTCGCTCCGCGCCACACTCAGCCCTTGTTCGTGGCAAGCGCGCCCGCGCTGTTGGTGCCACCGAACAGTTGCGTGAGGTACTGCGAGTTGTTGTTCATCGTAGCCATCAGCGTGTCGAGCGCGGTGAACTGCGCGGTGTACTGGCTGGTGAGCTGGGCCTGCCACGCCGTCAGCGTCGTCTGCTGGTTCGAGAGGCTCGTCAGGTCGCTGTTGATCGCGTCCGTACGGTTTTGAATGATGCCGCCGGACGAGGTGTAGTTCGTGATGCTGTCGTCCAGTTGCGCGGCGATGCCGGTGGTCGGATTGAACAGCGAGGTCACGGCCGACTGGTTGTTCTGCAGCGCAGCGTTGAGCGTCGTGTCGTCGACCGACAGGGTGCCGTCCGCCTGGAGCGTAATGCCGATCGCGGCAAGCGTCGTCTTCGTGGTGCCGCTGCCCACGCCGCTGCCCACGATCTTGGCGAGCTGGTTCTGAATCACACTCAACGTGGAATCGCCGAGCAGCACCCCCTGCGACGTCGAGCTCGCGTTGTACGTCGTCAACGAGCCCATCGTCGTGACGAGTGTGTTGTAGACGGTGACGAAATTGTCGATCGCCGACGACTCCGCGCTGGTGTCCTGCGCAACCGTGAGCGTCTGGGTGGTGCCGACCGCCGCTGACGTGAGATTCAGCGTCACGCCGGACAGGGCCGTGTTCACGGCGTTCGTGGAGCTGCTCACGCCGACGCCGCCGAGCGTGAAGTACGAATCCTGGGCGGCCTGCGTCTGGGTCCAGCCTGTGCCGGAGATGGTCGACTGGCTGGGGTTGATCGTGTTGCCGCTGCTGTCGGTACCGGTGAGGTCGCTCGCGCTGGATATCGACTTGCCGGCGGTGGTCGTCACCGCGAGCTTGTTCAGGTCGTCGGTCGAAGTCGAATCGCTGATTGCGATGCTGATGCCGCTCGACGCACCGGTCGAGTTCGATTGCAGCACGAGGTGGGCGCCGTCCGAGCCGGTCACCACGGTCGCGGTCACGCCGGGATTGTCGTTGGCCGAATTGATCGCCGAGGCAATGCCGGCAATCGAGCTGTTCGAGCTGTTCAGGGAAATCGTGCTGCTCTGGCCGTTGACCGTCAGGGTCATCGTGGCTGAGCCGGAAGCCAGGTTCGTGCTCGCGTTATAGCCCGCCGAGGTGAGCACTTGCGAGGTGGCGACCTGCGCCACATTGAGCGAATACGAACCCGCCACCGCGCCAGTCGCGGCCGTAGCGGTGACGCCGGTGCCGCTCAGGGTGGTCTTGAACGTATTGAGCGTGGCACCGTCGCTGAGCGGCAAGATGGCTGCCTGCAACGCGGACAGTCCCGCGGAGAGCGTGCCGTAGGCGGAGATCAGCGTGTTGTCCGCGGTCTGCTCGGCGGCGATGGTCGCGGCCTGGCCGGCGGTCTTGCTGTTGACGAGCGCGGTGACGAGCGAACTCGTGTCCATCGAGGAATTGGTCGAGCCGCTGATGATCGACTGGGCGGCTGCCTGCACCGACGCCTGGGCGGCGGCGGTCGTGGTGGCGACTGCGCTCGAGATCGCGGCAGTCGTGGATCCGGTTACGGTGGACATGAGGAGGCTCCGTGCGTCGGCAAGGCCGGTCAAAACGCTTGAATGTGCGGTTGAATGCGCGATTTAATTCGCGGTGTAACGCTGGAAACGACAATCGGGAGGCAAGCCTCCCGACGGATTTGCGTCCGGCGCGCGATGCGCTGCGCGCCGGACACCTGTGGCCGGAAGCGCCTTACTGGAGGAGCTTCAGGATCTGCTGCGGCTGCGAGTTCGCTTGTGCCAGCACCGAGATACCGGCTTGTTGCAGAACCTGTGCCTTGCTCAGGTTAGCCGTTTCTTCCGCGAAGTTCGCGTCCTGGATCGACGACTGGGCGGTCGACAGGTCAGTCGATTGCGCTTGCTGCGTCGAGCCGATGGCGCTGAAACGGTTTTGTGCTGCGCCGAGCGTAGCTTGCAGGTTGTTCAGCGTGGTCAGCGCGTTGTCGATCGATTCCATCGCTGCGCTTGCGCCGGTCTGGCTGCTGATGTCGATGCTCGCAACGTTCGTCGGCGTGTTGAGTGCGTCGATCGTGGCACCGGTGGCGGTGGCCGAAGCCGCGGTGAAGCTCGTGGTGAGGGTAGCGGTCGATGCGCCTACCACCGTCGACATGTCAGTAGCAAGGGCCGTGGCAATTGACGCGCCTGCGCCAGCAGCATTGGCGGCTGTGATTGTGGCGTTGCCATTGGCGTCGGCGGTGATCGTAACGCCGCCGAGTACTGCCGTAGCGGTGGCGGACGTCAGCGCCTGGTTGTTCTGGTCCGTCAGCGTGTAACCGCCCGAGCCGTCGGCGATCACGTTGATGGCCGTGATCGAGGCGCCCGTAGCAACGGTTTGGCCGCTATTGTTCAGCGACAGGTTGCCGAACGAACCGAGCGTGTTGCCTGCTTGCACGTTGCCGGTGCCGAGCTTCGCAGCCGACATGTCTTGCGTCAGGTTCAGGCTGATCGACTGGCCGACGTTCGCGCCAACCTGGAACGACACGGTGCCCAGCGAACCGTTGAGCAGGTTCATGCCGTTGAACGTCGTCTGCGACGCGACACGGTTGACTTCCGAAATCTGTTGCGAGACTTCCTGCTGCAGGGCCGCGCGGTCGTCGCTGGTCATCGAGCCGTTCGCTGCTTGCGTGGCCAGCTGGCGGATACGCTGCAGGCTGTTCGTCAGCGAGGCGAGGCCGCTCGATGCGGTTTGCACCATCGACGTACCGTCGTTCGAGTTCGACACACCCTGGTTCAGACCGTTGATCTGGGTCTGCATGATGTTCGAGATCGCGAGGCCTGCTGCGTCGTCCGCTGCGCTGTTGATGCGCTTGCCCGACGACAGACGCGTGATCGCCTGCGACAGTGCGCTGCCCGAACCGGTCAGGTTCTGCTGCGAAATAAGCGAGTTGATGTTTGTATTGATTCCGAGCATTTCAATTCTCCGAGTAGGGCACGGGCCCGATCCCAAAAATGGCAGCGTGGTGTGTGTTGGCCGCCTTGTTTGGGATATCGGTCCCTACCGGGAAAACTTTAAGGGGAGAATCAATCAAGGGCGTCAAATGGCGCAAAAGGGGCTTCGGCGCGGGATTGACGGCGCATGTCCGGCATTGAATCTTGCATCTTGCTTTCAGTGGCTGCCCCTGACTTCAAGGGCTGGTCATTGGATTCATTGCGCATTTTTCAGCTATGACTTAGCTTGCGCGAACCCGGCGTTTGCGCATCTGCGGAATTAGGCGCGAAAAGCGTGCTTGTCTGCCGGATCAACATTCCGCAGCGGCCGCTACACTGCCCGATCGCTTAATTCGGCCGCCAGTCGTATGCCCACAGTCAGCATCCTCATTCCAGCGTTCAAGCCGGCATACCTGGCCAAGACTTTGGCGAGCGCCTGCGCTCAAAGCTTTACGGACATTGAAATCCTCGTCGGCGACGACACGCCGGACGGCATACTGCGCGAGATCGCCGATGCAGCGAACGATCCGCGGATCCGCTATTTTCACCACGGATTTCAGGACGGCCTGCGCAATCAGGAGCAGTTGTGGGCGCACGCTAGCGGCCGGTACGTGAAGTGGCTTTACGACGACGATCTTTTGATGCCGACCTCGGTCGCCACGCTGGTTGCCGCGCTCGACAGTCATCCCGAATCGACCCTGGCCTTTCATCAGCGCGTTGTCATCGATTCCGACGACAAGGTGATCGACGTGCCAGCCGCACTGATCCAGCCCGGCGAGACGGCGCTCCTCGATCGCGCGTTTCTGATCGAGAACGTGGTGGTGACAGCCAACAACTTCCTCGGTGAACCAAGCAACGTCATGCTTGTGCGCGAGCGGGTCAACGTCGGCGCCATGATGAAGTACAGGGAACACGGACTTATCTATCTGACCGATGTCGCGATGTACCTGAACATGGCGGAGCAGGGGCCGGTCGTCCTGGCTGGCGGCTACCACAGTTGCTTTCGGCGACACGCGACGCAAAACTCCGGCGTGGCGAACCCCTGGCTTGCGGCGGGCTTTTACGAATGGGAAATCATGGTGCGCGGCGAAGCGGCCGCCGGGACCATCGGCGCGGAGGCGCTCGGCAAGGCTCGCGAGCGGCTCGGCGAGGTTTACAGCTTTGCCATTGAACAGGGCGGCCTGTCTGGGCTTGAACCATTGAAACAGAGCCTGGACGAGCTGGGGCGCGTGCCGCCTCGCGAACTGCCCGCGTCTCGCCGGTTTCTCGACGGCCTGGCCCACTCGCGCGCGGTGGCGGCGGCAAAGAGCCGCAAGCGCGTGCGGCTCGTCTGCGCCACGCGGGGAGACCAGCAGCAGTTCATGGCCGAAACCGCGCTCGGCCGTTCGCTGCGGCTATACAGCTCCGCCATGCGTGAAGACGACGTGCAGATCAGGCTGACGATCAACAACACGCAAGGGCTGCCTGCGATCTACAACGCCGCGATCGAGGCGGCGGCCACTGATCCGGCGATCCTCGTCTTTATCCACGATGACGTTTGGCTTGCCGACTTTTTCTGGCAGGAACGCATCCACACGGCACTCGACCGCTTCGATGTGGTCGGTATTGCTGGCAACACGCGCCGCGTGCCGGGGCAGCCGGCCTGGCATTCGACGACGCTCAGCTTTGAGCCGGACGCGGAGCATCTGAGCGGAAGCGTTGGCCGCGGTCGGGGCATGCCCTGCGACGAAGTCGATCTGTTCGGGCCACCGGAGCAAGAATGCAAGCTGCTCGACGGCTTGATGCTCATCGCCGACAGCGAGACGCTGCTTGCCCGCGGTGTCCGGTTCGACGAACGTTTTGCGTTTGACTTCTACGATCTGGACTTCTGCCGCCAGGCCGAACTGGCTGGCCTGCGGATGGGAACGTGGGCGTTGAGCGTGATTCATGAGGGTGGGCGTCGGTACGGCACCGAGGCGTGGCTCGAAGGCTACATCCGGTATCTGCAGAAATTCGGCGAAAAGGCGGGGCATGACATGCCGGTCGCGCAGGTTGATGCCAATGAGGCGTAGTGAGGGGGAAAAGCCCCTTAGTTCGCCGGACTGAAATGGCGGCGCGAGGGTCAAAATCTCGGGACCGACTTATCTCGATTACCCATAAAATCGCCCGGTCACAGGCCCATCTATGTCACCCAGCCGTACATGCCACCGCTGGAGGACTTCATTCCCTATCTGGAAAAAATCTGGGACTCCAGCGGTGCGGATACGGGGTTGTACGTACGGCACATCAGCGTTTCATTCCGCAAGACGAACATGGCGATTTGCCTTTCGTGCCGTTCGAGACATTGCCGCAGAGCCATCCGCCACATGAGTATGAGGTATTCGTTGCGTTGGAGCATGCACGGCAGAACATAGTGCGCGCCGAGATCGCCGAAACTGCCAGACAGCAGGGCTATCGGCTTGCTTCGTATGTCAGTCCTTCGGCACAGCTCGGTGCGCGTGTTGTCATCGGCGAGCACAGTCTGGTTCTCGAAGGTGCCATCTTCATTGACGGAACCTGTTTTCATCCATGAGGCACTTCGGGCTTCGGGTCGCATTGTTGATCGTCGGCTTGCAGCGGAAAAGGAGGGGATCTGATTCGGGCCTCGCATACGGCGCGTGATTCAGCGGAACACTGCGCCGATGCCGTTCGGCAGATATTTCACCGGCGATTGGCGTAGCCGCGAAAAATCAGCTTCGTTCACTGGCTGCGCCTGCAATCTACTAGCTCCCGTATTTGCGCAAATACCGCTCGTACCCCTCGCGCCATCCCGGCGACCCAAAAGCCCCACCGCTTTCGTGCACCACGCTCAACGGCCAGGTGCCCATGCTCAGGCCCTTGAGTTCGGCCTCGCGACAAAAATCCATATCATAGAAGTGGAACTTGAACTGCTCGTCGAATCGCACGTCGCGGCTCACGAGCGTTTCGCTGTCGGCAATCAGCAGGAGACCGTCGAGGAGCTTGCATTCCTGGGCGATCGGGCCGAAGTTCGAGATCTCGTTGCACGGGAATCCCTTGCCGTGGCCGACCGTCCCGCTCAGGTACCGGCGCTCGTCCCAGCGCAGGTCCGGCGTGACGAAGGCCCATGACGGCTGGTGCGGCACGCGGCGCAGGTTACCGGCAAGGCCCACCACGTCGAAACGCGTCAGCGATCGCCGCACGCGCAGTTTCCAGAAGAAGTCGCTGAGCCAGATGTCGTCGTGAATGAAGACGAGAATCGCCGGATCCTGCCTGGCGTGCTCGATGGCCTCGTTGTAGATGCTGGAAAGCCCGCGCGAGTTGTTGTCGAACAGTTGGAGCTGGACGTCCGGTTGGCTCGCGTAGGGCTTCAGCGTGCGACCCAGTGCGGTTTCGTTCCAGAACTGCTCGCGGCTGCAACGGGTGCCGCAGACGAAACGGATCGGCTTGATTGCCGCGGGGACGCCGTCTGCCTTCTCGCTCGACGTGACCGGTGCCGCCGTTGTCCCGGCGGCGGCTTGCGTATCGCTTTCGCGCGCCGGAACCTCGAAGTGTGCAGGTTCCAGCCCGTCGCACCAGCGTTGCCACATCGCGCGCAGCGCACGCGATGCGGCCTCGGCAATCGTGCCCGCGCTGATGAGCGAGGACTGCGCGCAGTGCGCTCGAAGCTCGCGGCGCACCATGGCTAGCGCATCCGGATCGGCGGCCAGCGCGACGCACTTGCGCACAAAATCGTTCTCGTCGCGCGCAACGAATGCGTCGTCGATGCCGAGGTGCGAGAGCCATCCCGTGCTGCCCCGACTCGCCATCGAGGAGCCGGGCAGGGTCACGGTCGGGACGCCCATCCACAGCGCGTGCATGGTCGTGGTCGAACCGGCGAACGGAAATGCGTCGAGACACACGTCGATCTGATGGTGCTGCGCCAGGTAGGCCGCCATCCCCGCGCGTGGCAGGAAGCTGATGCGGCTGGCGTCTATGCCCTCGTTGGCGAATAGCGCGCTCACCTTGCTGATCTGCTCGGGCGCCACAATCGCGCCGATGACCATCCGCGAATGCGGCACCTCGCGCAGCACGCGCGCCCACAGCGCGATGACTTGCGGCCCGATCTTGAGTAGCTTGCTGAAGCTGCCGAAGGTCATGAAGCCGTTTTTCAGGGCGGGCAACGCGTTGACGTCCGGCGCGTGCGGGTGCGGCTTGAACGGTGCGAGCGCCGGCAGGAACACGAGCTTTTCGGAGAACTGCCCGGCGAACTGCTCGAGCGGCGTGACGAAGCGGTCCGACATGTAATAGTCGATGGCCGTCAGACCGGTCGTCGATGGATTGCCGATCCAGCTCACCTGCACCGGCGCTGGTTTGTGCGCGAATGTCACGAGCCGGTTGCGGCCGGTATGGCCGGACAGATCGATGAGAATATCGATGCCGTCGCCGCGGATTTTTTCAGCGAGCACGGCATCGCTGACGCCTGAAACCGGGTGCCAGCCTTGGGCATGGGCGCGAATCTGGTCGGTGTAGCCGTCGCTGACCGTGTGGTTCGAATAGAAGTGCAGTGCGAGGCTCGTGTCGCGTGCCAGATTCTCGACGATCGACAGCAGGAAATAAGCGATTGGGTGATTGAACAGGTCGCCCGAAACGAAGCCGATCCGCAGACGCCGCGACGGATTGCGATCATTGGCGTGCTTTGGCCGGCGCGCGCGCAGGGACGCCTCGTGGCGGGTCGCGAATTCGCGGTATTCGGCGAAGGCGCTCGCCGCATCGAGACCGTTCTTATGCATCAGGCAAAACAGCAGGTTGCTGTGCACCTGCGCCTGCGACGGCGCCAATTCGAGTGCCCGGCGCAAGGCCGATTCGGCCTCTTTGCTCTCGCCATACTCAAGGAGTGCGACGCCGAGCGCGTCGTACGCGAGAGCGTTGTCCGGTGTCAGCGCCACAGCACGGCGGAAACAGGCGATGCTCTGCGCATGTCGGCCCATTGACTGCAGGACGACGCCCAAGGTGTGATGCAGTCCCGCGCTGTCGGGGTGGCGTTTGAGCGCCTCGCGGCAGTGCGTTTCGGCTTGCTCGAACTGGCGCGTGATTTTCAGCGCGTCGGCCAGCAGTGTTTGTGCAGAAAGCGTGTCGGGCAGCAGGGTGGCGGCACGCTCAGCGGCGCTCGCGAATTCAGTGTGCCTGCCCGCGCGCTGCAACGCGCACGCAAGGGCGAGCCAGCATTCGCCGTGCGACGGGTATTGCTGCGTCAAGCGATGCGCGGTCTTGAGCGCCGCTTCGATTTTTCCCTTGCCGAAGAGATCCGTGTATTGCCGCATTTCCCTTGCGCTTGCGCGTCTGTCATCGCGTCTTGCGGGCGCGGCTGTGTCCGCTACCGCGATGTCGTGTTCCCATTGCGGATCGGCGGCTGGTACACCGGTTTCGGCTGGAACCGGCAAAGCGGCGTCGAAATGCTCGGGCGCGAGTCCGTCGCACCAGCGCTGCCACATGATGCGCAGCGCGCGCGATGCGGCGTCTGCTACCGGTTTCGCACTGAACACTGATGACTGCGCGCAGTGCTGGCGAAGCTCGCGGCGCAGCGTCGCGAGAGCGTCGAGGTCGGCGGCGAGTGTCACGCACTTGCGCACGTAGTCGTCCTTGTCGTGCGCGACGAAGGGCGCGTCGAGCCCCAGCAATGAGAGCCAGCCGGTGCTGCTGCGGCTTGCCATCGAATCGGCGGGGAGCGTCACCGTGGGGACGCCCATCCACAAGGCTTGCAGTGTCGTGGTCGAGCCGCCGAACGGAAACGCGTCGAGACAGACGTCGATCTGATGATGCTGTTCCTGATAACCCAGCATGCCTTTGCGCGGCAGAAAGCCGAGCCGCGCCGCGTCGATCCCTTCAGCCGCGAACCGCTCGGTCAGCTTGTCGATCTCGTCCTGACCGGAAATCGAACCGATGACGAGACGCGCATCGGGCACCTCGCGCAGTACACGCGCCCACAGCGCCACGACTGCCGGCCCGATCTTGCTCATCCGGCTGAAACTGCCGAACGTCAGAAAGCCATTGCGCGACGCGGGCAGCTCGTTGACGGGCGGTGAGTTTTCCGGTGCCCTGAACGGGGCGAGGGCTGGCAGGAACACGAGCCTTTCCGAGAACTTGCCGGCGAACTGCACGAGGGGCGTCACGAAACGGTCGGACAGGTAATAGTCGATGGACGTCAGGCCGGTCGTGGCAGGATTGCCGATCCAGCTGACCTGAACCGGCGCCGGTTTATGCGCGAACGCTGCAAGCCGGTTGCGGCCCGAATGGCCCGCGAGGTCGATCAGAATGTCGATGCCGTCAGCGCGGATCTGCTGGGCAAGCGCGCCGTCAGGGAGGCCGTACACTTCACGCCATCCATCGACATGCCCGCGGATCTGTGCGGTGACGCTGTCGCTGGCCGGATTGTTCGAATAGAAGTGCAGGGAAAGGCCGTTGTCCCGCGCGAGATGCTCGACGACCGGCAAAAGAAACGACGTCACGGGGTGATCCACCAGATCGCCCGAAACGAAGCCTATGCGCAGGCGCCGCGACGGATCGCGCGGATTCGCATGGCGGGGCCACTGCTCGCGGAGGGGCGCTTCGTGTCGCTTCGCGAACTCGCGGGCCTCGGACTGGAACATCGCCATGTCGCGATCGACCTTGTGCATCAGACAGTGAAGCAAGGCGGTGTACGCGCTCGCATCCATCGGGGTCAATTCGAGTGCGCGGCGATACGCAGTTTCCGCTTCTTCATTCTGGCCGTGTCCGAGCAGCGCAGTGCCGAGCGTGCCATAGATGTCTGCATGGCCGGGTGCTAGCGCCGCAGCGCGGCGGCAACTGGCGATGCTCTCGGTGTAGCGGTGCATACCCGTCAGGCTGTTCGCCAGCATGCGATGCAGTTCCGCATAGTGGGGGAATTGTTCGAGCGCCTCGCGGCAGTGCGCCTCGGCGCGCGGCCAATCGGCGATGGCGCAGAGTCCGCTTGCCAGCAGCATGTGAGAAACCAGATCGTTGCGGAGCAGCCGCACGGCGTGCTCCGCAACGGGCACGGATTCGGCGTACTGCCCCAGACGCTGCTGGGACAGGGCAAGTGCTCGCCAGCATTCTCCGTGCGACGGATAGTGCGTCGTCAGACGAAGTGCGATGTTCAGCGATGCCTCGATCTCTCCTTTGCTGAAGAGGGCCGCGTGCTGGTTCAGCTCCTCTGTGCTCGCGCGACGCGTATCAATGGAGGGCATACGGGCGAGCAGCGTAGCGAATGCCGGCTCGCGCACGCCGAGCTGCTGTGCCGCGTCGCATGCCGCGCGGGCGGCTTCGTTCTGGCCGCTTTCGATGAGGGCGTTGATGTAGCCGACCCAATACGCGCCGTTGTTCGGTTCACGGCCGAGTGCGGCTTCGAAATGCAGCCACGCCTCGGCTTGGCGGCCCGTTTGCACGAGCAGCAGGCCGAGGTGGTAGTTTGCACTGGCGTGATCGCGAATCGCCTCGAGAATCGCGGCGTAGTGCGAAGCGGCCTGGTCGAATTCCCGCCTGCGATGATGCTCGAACGCCGCCTGCATGACGACCGCAATGTCGCGCTCCAGCTGTTGTTCGAGCTCCAGGGCGTCGGTTGGGAGGGAAGGAGTGGGCATGTCGAATTCGCGCGTAGATCGCAAGGAGGCTGAGTCTGCAATTATGCGGTGGGGTCTGCTGCCCCGATGCGTCGAGCTAACGCCAAAACGGTCGTCAATTTGGCGGGATATCCGGCTGTCGCCGATCGCGATATGGCGCGAGCCAGCAACCTGCCCGTGGCGCGTGCCCGCGTTCGTGTCCTATGCGATGCCGCCGCTTGCGGCATCCGCCGGTACCTGCGAGGGGCATTGAAAAAGACTTGAGAGGCGCGCGCATCCCGCTGCGCCCCCTTTTGCGCCGTGCATCAATATGGTGAGTGCCATGCGCTGTGATTTGCAGCGGCGCCGCGCGCTGCAGCCTTGTTCAAGGCGGCGTATGCTCAACGGTCCCGGGTTCGCCGGGCCACTTCCCACATTGCGTTCGCCCACTCATTCCTGGAGCCATCATGGAACTACGCAGGATCGGCACTTCCTCGTTGCAGGTCGCCCCGCTCATGTTCGGCGGCAACGTATTCGGCTGGACGGCCGATGAAGCCACCTCTTTCTCGATCCTCGACGCGTTCGTTGAAGCCGGACTCAATTTCATCGACACCGCCGATGTCTACTCGGCCTGGGTGCCCGGCAACCAGGGCGGCGAGTCGGAGACGATCCTCGGCAAGTGGTTCCGTCAGAGCGGCAAGCGCGAGCGGATCGTGCTTGCGACCAAGGTGTCGAAGCATCCGCAGCGCAAGGGGCTATCGGCCGCAAATATCCAGGCGGCGGTCGAAGACTCGCTGCGCCGCCTGCAAACCGACTACATCGACGTCTATTTCTCCCACGACGACGACACCGCGACACCGCTCGCGGAGACGCTCGGTGCGTATCAGAAGCTGATCGAGGCCGGCAAGGTGCGCGTGATCGGCGCGTCTAACTATAGTGGCGCGCGCGTCGAGGAAGCGCTCGCGGTGTCGCGCGAGCACGGGCTGCCCGGATATCAGTTGCTGCAGCCCGAATACAACCTCTACGACCGCGCGCAATACGAGAGCGACAGCGAGCCGGTGGCGCTCGCGAATCATCTCGGCGTGGTCGTCTATTACAGCCTCGCGAGCGGGTTCCTGTCGGGCAAATACCGCAGCGAGGCCGATCTGGCCGGCAAGGCGCGCGGGAGCCGGGTCGAAAAATACCTGAACGGGCGCGGCTTGCGGATTCTCGGCGCGCTCGACCGCGTCGCGCAACGGCACGGCAGCACGCCGGCCGCGGTCGCGCTTGCATGGCTGATCGCCCGGCCGAGCGTTACGGCCCCTATTGCGAGCGCAACCTCGGTCCAGCAGTTGAGGAGCCTGGTCGCGGCCGTCCAGCTGTCCCTCACCGCCGACGATATTCGTGAGCTGGATGAAGCGAGCGCCTGATAAGGCGAGCACTTCGGCCGCCGACACGGGGGCGATCCGCGCCAGGGAAAAGCCTGGCGCAATCGGTAAACCCCTGGTAGCATGGAGAGTTTCCTGATATGATCGGGAGTGAATTGAGATCTTTGCCTGTTTCGTCTTCGTTGATGAAAGGTTGGCGAAACGGCAACAGACGCGGCTTTTGCATTACGTCTGTCCGCGTTCCGCGGTGAACTCTCCACCTCTCTTTTCCGGCCTCCGTGGCCGCTTTGCCTCTCGCTTCATTCGTGGTTTGGCCGGGGTTGTTTATCAGCCTCGCGTTTGCCTGTTACTGGCCATGAATCGGAGCGATCGGAGGGCCGGCGCGTGAGTGGTGACCTGAGCGGTTACCGCCATGCAATTAAACCCGTATCTAGTGATTGAGTTAGGAATTACATGACGACGATTCTTCTGAAGGAAAACGAGCCGTTCGAAGTGGCAATTCGCCGCTTTCGTCGCGCAATCGAAAAGAATGGCTTGATCGCTGAACTGCGTGAACGCCAGTCGTACGAAAAGCCGACCACGGCTCGCAAGCGCAAGAAGGCAGCAGCTGTTAAGCGCCTGCACAAGCGTCTGCGCAGCCAGATGCTGCCGAAAAAGCTGCACTAAGCACGCTTTTTACATACGCCGAACGGCGGTGTGAGCTTCGAAAGAAGCCACATCGCCGTTTTGCGTTTACGGCGTCGAATTTTGCCCCTGCGTGCAGCCGTTACGCCGCGCTCCTCAGCCGCTCGGCCGACAGCCCGAACTAGCGCGCGATCGAGCCCAGCCGGTCGTGCCACTCCCATGTGCCGAACACGTCGTGCACGTTTTGCAGGCAACTGAGCAAAGCGATGGTCACCGGGTCGTATACGTTGATACGGGCGCGAAGCGGCGCTTTTTTCAGCGCGGCCAAGCCGACATCCATGTAAGCGGGCACTTCGGCCGGTGGCTTGCCGATGAAGCGCACCGGCTCGCCTTCCATTGCGGTCATGTAATCGCGCGGCTTGATCAGGTTGCCGACCGGGCAGCCGCCGCAATAGCCGCAGTAGTCGCCGCCGCCGCTCGGAAGCAATGCGGCGCGTTTCTGTTCGAACAGATGCGTGACGGACTGATCGTAAATGTCCTTGTAGGTCAGGAAGCTAAGTGTTTTCATGGGTGGTCTCCCGCCCAATTCGCTCATTTGCACGTCCAGCGGACGCTGCGGCTTCACCCCGCCTTCCGACCACGCCGCTTCTTGCCCAGCGACGCACATCGCTCGCGGCACATGCAGGTCGTCTCATGATCGTTGACCATGCCGACCGCCTGCATGAATGCATAGCAGATCGTCGAACCGACAAATTTGCAGCCGTAGCGCTTGAGCGCCTTGCTTAGCGCGTCCGATACTTCCGTCGACGCAGGTGCATGCTTATACGAAGCCCATTCGTTCTGAATCGGCGTGTCGTCGACGAATGACCACACGAAGTGCGCGAGCGAGCCATGTTCGACCTGAATCTGCTGCACAGCGCGCGCGTTCAGGATGGCCGCCTCGATTTTGCCGCGATGTCGCACGATGCTTTCATCGGCGACGAGTGCATCCACGTGCTTCGGCGTGAAGGCCGCGACCTTGTCGATGTCGAAGTCGGCGAATGCACGGCGGTAGCCGATGCGCTTGTTGAGGATCGTCGACCATGACAAACCGGCCTGCGCGCCTTCGAGCACGAGCATCTCGAACAGGTGCTGGTCGTCGCGCGAGGGCACACCCCATTCGGTGTCGTGGTACTGTGCGAGCGCTTCGCTCGATACCCAGTTGCATCGTTGTGTCACTGTCGTGCCCCCGCGTGGTCATGTCGTTCGCCAGCATAGCGGAAGCGGTGTACGCCGCAAGCTGGCCAATCGGCTAATTGCGCGATTCAAACTGACCTGCCACGCTAAGCGTTACTCACCCACGGAACCGATTCGATTCGATGAACCACGACTTCTTTCTGATCGGCGTCGACGGCGGCGGCACCGGCACGCGCGTCGTGCTCGGCGATGCGCAGGGCCGCGAACTGGCGCAAGCGGCAAGCGGCCCATCGGGCCTCGGGCTCGGCATCCCGCGCGCATGGCAGTCCATTCAGGCCGCCTGCGGCGAAGCGTTCGAGCGAGCCGGAGCCGCCCTCGACTGGTCGCGCTGCGTGCTCGGTTGCGGACTGGCGGGTGTCAACAATCGCGACTGGCTCGCCGAGTTTCACCGGCAGGCGCCGCGGCTCGCCGGACTGGCCGTCGAAACCGACGCCTACACGACCCTGCTGGGCGCGCACGACGGCGCGCCCGGCGTGATCGTCGCACTCGGCACCGGCAGCGTCGCGGCTTCGCTCGCGAGCGACGGCGAATTCCGCATGGCCAGCGGCTACGGCTTTCCATCGGGCGACGAAGCGAGCGGCGCGTGGCTCGGCCTTCGGCTGATCGTGCACGCGCAACAGGCGCTGGACGGCCGCGTTCCCGTCGACGATCTCACGCACGCGCTGCTCGCACATACCGGCGCGCGGGATCACGACAGTCTCGTCGTGTGGCTGTGCGCGGCCAATCAGACTGCCTACGCGCGGCTCGCGCCGATCGCGATCGAACACCGCGCACATCCGTTCGCGGCGCGGCTGCTCGGCGAGGCCGGCGTCGAAGTCGGCAAGATGATCGTCGCGCTGGACGCGACGGGCGCGCTGCCGGTCGCGTTATGCGGAGGCCTCGGTACGCCGTTGCGCGAGTACGTGCCGCAGGCGTATCAGGCGCGCCTGAGAGAGCCGCGGGCGGATTCGGCGCATGGCGGCTTGCAACTGGCGCGGCGCGAGGCGCAGCGGCTGTCTGGAGGAGACCTGTAAAATACCCGCTTTGACGCTGCCTCGACGGCTCAGCCGCCGGACTCACCATGTATAAAGTCATCGCCACGGATCTCGACGGCACACTGCTCAACGCCGATCACCAGGTAGACCCGTTCACGGTCGCCACGGTGCGCAAGCTCGAAAGCGACGGGCTGCAGTTCGTGATCGCCACCGGGCGGCATTACTGCGACGTCGCGGGCATCCGCGATCTGCTCGGCATCAATCCGTATCTGATCACGTCGAACGGCGCGCGCATTCACGCGCCAGACAACGCGGTGATCCACGCCGACGATCTGTCGCCGGCGATCGTCCAGCGTCTCGTGCAGCCCGAAATTGTCGGCGCGCATGGTCGAGTGATCGTCAGTCTGTTTGCAGACGAGGCTTGGCTGATCGACCGCGACGCGCCCCATCTGCTGGAATTTCACCAGGACTCCGGCTTCACGTACGAAGTGACCGACCTGCCGAAGCACGATGGCGTCGACATTGCCAAGGCGCTGTATATCGGCGATCCCGCCGATCTCGCGCAGGTGGCCGCCAATCTGGAACGTGACTTCGGCGAGCGACTGTACGTGACGTATTCGTTGCCGGATTGTCTCGAAGTGATGACCGCGAATGTGTCGAAGGGGCGGGCCCTGCAGATCGTGCTCAAGCGTCTCGGTGTCGACGCGTCGCACTGCGTCGCGTTCGGCGACAACATGAACGATATCGATCTGCTCGAGACGGCCGGCCATCCATTCATGATGAACAACGCCAATCCCGATCTGATCACCCGTCTGCCGCATGTGCCGCGCATCGGCAACAATTTCGAGGCGGGCGTTGCGCATCATCTGCGCAAACTGTTTGCGCTCAACGACGAACTGGCATCTTGAACCGTCGTCACCGCGATTGAAAGCGGCCCGCATCCACTCGCATGGATGCGGGCCGCAGAAGTTGCTCGCGAAGCGCGCAGCGTGCGCTCCGCTTGCGCTCGTCAATCCCGCCAGCCGCGGTGCTCGCCTCGATTGTCATGACCCCAGCGACGGTTGTCGTGGCCCCAGCCGCGGTCATCGCGGTGATAGTCGCGGTAGTAGTCGCCGCGCGGGTAGCGATGATCCCAGCCGCCGTAGTACACCGGCTCCGGCGCCGCGTAGACCGGCGCGGGCGCTGCATAAACCGGGACACCGAGCGATAGGCCGACGCTCAGATCCGTATGCGCTTGCGCGACACCGCATGCGCCCGCCGCGAGTCCGGCAGCAACCAGCAAGTGAGTGACGATGCGTTTCATGTTGGTCTCTCCTGTGAGGCGACGTAGGTTTGTCGCACAGGACCAATGTACGCACTCGAGGCGGGCTGGACTGCGACCAGATGTTACGGACTGCAAGCATCGTCGAAGTCATCCAAGGCAGGAAAAGCACTCGCGCGGACCTTGCGCGCAGTCACCTTGTTTCGCTTGCAGCCGCGCCGCACGGGGCTTTGCGGCGGATCAATTCAAGCCGGCAGGCGGCTCGTCGCGCACGCTCGCCGCTTGCCGCTTGCCGCGCCGGCGCACGTAAACGCGGCTTACATCTGTATTGCTCAATTAATCCGCCGCAGGCGCAGAAGCGGCCGAAGTTGCGGAAGAGGCCGCCCCTGCCGAAGATGCCGACACTCCCGGCAAGGCCGCGCAAGGGCAATCGGTTGCCCGTCCGTCGAGCCCTTCGCGATCGTGTTTGAAGCTCGCGCGCGGCGTGCCGTTCTGCCAGTCGAGTCGGACGATGTAAATGCTGTCGAAGTCCTCGCTTTGCCATTTCGGCACGTCGGCCGCGCGACCGCCATGCGCGCTCAACATCTGCCGCAACAGCGTCTCGATCAGCTTGTGCTCCCACGCAACGACGATGAGCTTGCCGCGATTGGCCGGGTCGACGAGCGCGTTGCCGAGCTGGT
This sequence comes from Paraburkholderia lebeckiae, assembly GCF_014201005.1. Lineage (NCBI taxonomy): Bacteria > Pseudomonadati > Pseudomonadota > Betaproteobacteria > Burkholderiales > Burkholderiaceae > Paraburkholderia > Paraburkholderia lebeckiae. Next base: position 17,214 of record NZ_JACHDK010000013.1, read on the forward strand.
CGATCTGCGCAAAACCGTACGGTGTTTGGACCGGCATCTGGAATTGAATCGCGGTCGGTTCGATCGTCGCCAGCGGGCGCACGTAATAGTACGGATGACCGCCGTCGTCTTTTTGCTGGCCGGGGTCGGGCGCGTAGATCGCATCGGGTTTGCCGAATTTGGCGGCGATCACGGCCGGCAACGCGAGCGCACGGTTGAGCCCCTGGCAGTCTAGCTGGCCGTACCCCTGCGCGGGTTTCTCGCCGTGTCGAACGAATACAAGGGTTTCGATATTGCCGCCCGCCGTGGCAACGGCGGGGGCTGCGGTCGCAACGACGGTCGCCGTGTTCGTTGCCGCGGACGCGGCCGGCAACGCCATCATGCTCGAGCACAGGCCGCCGAGCGACAGTGCGACGCCATGCAGGAATCCGCGGAAACGGTTCATCGAAAGCACCTGTGCGAGGCTGGGAAGTCGCCCGATTCTAGCAGCGGTGCCCACCGCCACGCCGCCGAGGCGGCATTCATATCGCATTGGCGAGCGCAATGAATAATGGGCGCCGAGGCGCCCATTCATGCCGACTACGCGACGATCACGAGACCGGCGCGTCGAACTGGCCGTCAGTCGAGCGCCAGCTTGCGCGCATCGCTGCTGCGATCCTCAGCGATCAGTGGATAGACGACACCCGCGATCACCGCACCGATGATCGGCGCAACCCAGAACAGCCACAGCTGATCGATCGCCACGCCGCCGACGAATAGCGCCGGGCCCGTCGAGCGCGCCGGATTGACCGACGTATTGGTGACTGGAATCGAGACCAGATGGATCAGCGTCAGGCACAGGCCGATCGCGATGGGCGCGAAGCCGGCCGGCGCGCGGCGGTCGGTCGCGCCGAGAATCACGAACAGGAAGAAGCCAGTCATTACCACTTCGCAAATGAAGGCAGCGGCGAGCGAGTAGTGACCCGGCGATTGCTCGCCGTAACCGTTCGTAGCGAAGCCGCTCGCGACCAGGTCGAAGCCAGGCTTGCCCGACGCGATCAGCGACAGTACGAATGCGCCGAGCACCGCGCCGACCACCTGCGCGACGATATAGGGCAGAAGATCGCGCACCGGAAATCGGCCGGCGACGGCCAGTCCGACGCTCACCGCCGGATTCAGGTGGCAGCCCGAAATGTGGCCGATCGCAAAAGCCATCGTCAGCACGGTCAGGCCGAAGGCCAGCGACACGCCGACGAAGCCGATGCCCAATCCATGAACCGGCCCGGCGAAGTTGGCGGCGAGAACCGCGCTGCCGCAGCCTCCGAGCACGAGCCAGAAGGTGCCGAACAATTCGGCAACGACGCGCTTTGACAACTGCATGTTTGGTGATCCTAAAAAGAATGGGTACTTCAGAAGCACGCATCGAAAAGGGCGAGTACGTACCTTGAGCGCGCAATTCTAGGCGGACAGCGCCAAATCGAGTGTCAAGGATTGTCAATCCGGACAAAATTTATAAACTATTGCGAGATAAAGCGGAGGTTTTACAATTCACACACTTTAATAATTATCAGAGGAAATTCGCTAAACCGGTATTAGTCGCCATTGCGAATTTTTATAATTGCAGCTAGTCTGCGGTCGAATGAGTTCTAGAAAGGGGAGAACCGAATGTCTCAATATGCAGACCTCAAGGCGCAGATTGCCAAATTGCAGGCACAGGCAGAAGAAGCGCGACGCACGGAAATCGACAATGTCGTCGCCGACATCCGCCAAAAGATCGCCGAATACGGTCTGACCGCGCAGGATCTCGGTTTCGCGGTCGCCGCCAAGCGCGGCCGCCCGCCCAAGAAGACGCCGCTGCCGGCGAAGTATCAGGACCCGAAGTCGGGCAATACATGGAGCGGGCGCGGCAAGCCGCCCAAATGGATCGTCGGCAAGAATCGCGAGCGCTTTCTGATTGGCTCGGCGTGACGCCCGCCCGACCAGATGTGAGACGGGGTGAAGGCGGTCTGAAGGTTTTTTGCTGTTTGGCTTATTCGCCGCGCGCTAATCCACCGTGGAAGCGCAACCACCCTGTATTAAAAAAGCCGCCCATACAGGGCGGCTTTTTCGCGTCCGGCAGCCAAAAGACTTCGTTTTTAGCTCGCGCAAACGATTCCGATGCCCGACTCGCCGCTATTGGGCGTTATAGGCGAAGGTTCACTGCGCCGCTTCAAAGCGTACCGAAAACGGCCAGCCGTAAAAGCGCCGGCCGTTTTCACGCGCGCCTAGCCGACCGCGACCTGGCGCAATACCGGGCGCCGCGACGTTTCAATCAAGGCGGAATAGCCGTCGACATAGTTCTGCGCCATCGTTTTCGAACTGAAGCGGCGTTCGAACTGGGCGCGGATTTCGGTGCGCGACAGCTCGTCGAGACGCTGCAGAGCCGCTACCGCGCCTTGCACGTCCTCGACGATATAGCCGGTCACGCCGTGGTCGATCACCTCAGGCACGGAGCCGCGGTTGAACGCGATAACCGGCGTGCCGCAGGCCATCGACTCGATCATCACGAGGCCGAACGGCTCGGACCAGTCGATCGGGAACAGCAGCGCCTTCGCGCCCGACAGAAACTCGGGTTTCTGCGCCTCGTTGATCTCGCCGACGAACTCGACATGCGCCATCGACAGCAGCGGCTCGATCTCGCGCTTGAAGTACTCCATGTCGACCTTGTCCACCTTGGCGGCGATCTTCAGCGGCAGACCGCTTTGCGCGGCGATCCTGATAGCTGTATCGACGCGTTTTTCCGGGCAGATGCGGCCGAGGAACGCGAGATATTCGGGCTTCTTGTGCGGCTGCGGCGTCAGCAACTGGTCCGGCAGACCGTGATAGATCGTGTTGAGCCAGTTGGCCTGCTGCAGCGGCAGACGCTGCGAATCCGAAATCGACACGACCGGCACATGCGAGAACGCATCGAACACCGGCTGTAATTCCGGCAGGTCGAGACGACCGTGCAGCGTGGTCACGAACGGCGTGTCCATCGTCGTGAACAGGGGGAACGGCATGTAGTCGAGATGGAAGTGCAGCACGTCGAACTCGTGCGCGATCTTGCGGACCTTTTCCATCATCAGCACGTGCGGCGCCAATGCATCGCGAATCGTCGGATCGAGGCGCAGCGCGCGCGGCCAGCATGCCTCCAGATTGGCGGACGTGACCGAGTCGCCGCTCGCGAACAGCGTGACGTCATGGCCGAGTTCGACAAGCGCTTCGGTCAGATACGACACGACACGTTCGGTGCCGCCATAGAGTTTCGGTGGGACAGCTTCGTAGAGCGGCGCGATTTGTGCGATTCGCATGCGTTTTCTCCTGTGTCGATCGAAGTTAGCGCTGTGGCGCCGACCCAGATCCCATGCGGATTTTTGATACTTACCGGGGCTTCGCACGACGGCTGAATGGCGCGTGGTGCGGATGCGGAACCGGACGGTTGGGCGCGGTTTGCCCCGCCCGAGGGGGCTCCGAAATGACTATCGGGTAATCCCTTAGCCTTCATTATCGGGATCGACCGCGGTAATTCGAGCTATTTTTCAAACGCTTAATGTTGTTACAGCGCGAAACATGGACCTTACAGCTGCCGCGCAAGGTCGAGCCGCAAACGGTCCCCATAATCGGGAAGCGTAAGTCCACCGACTCAATCAAGGCTCGACAGGCGAAATGCACCATAGCAAACGGCGGGCCCGAGGGTCGGATAGTCGGGAAAGGTCTCTAACCGAGCCAGATTGCAGCCGGGTGAAAACGTCTTATAATTCTTTGCCACCGTTTTACGGTGCGGCGGTGAAGTTCCGAAAACTCACCATCTGGTACACGCCGCAGCCGTATAAATTCCCAGCGCGCATCGTCAGTCCCGCGCCGCGCATCAATTCATCCCAATTCGTGGCTCGCCGCAACCTGAGCTGTAGGAATAATTCCTACACAAATGACGGATTAATCCGTCACCCAGCTGGGGTGTCTCTCCGATTTTCGGCTGTGCCCCCTTTCGAGACAATGCTTGCAAGACCAGAGACGAGCGGATTCGCGCGGATTCAGCGCGCGCGTTCGAGCAAACGTTTCCGCAAAAAATCGGCCTGACCAGCCGGGCATACGAACGGGGGAAATCATGAGCACGACTAGCCATATGCTCAGTGAGATCAGGGAAGTCAATCTTTCCTATCTGCTGCTCGCCCAGCGTCTGCTGCGCGAAGACAAGCCGATGGGCATGTTCCGCATGGGTATTTCGGACCAGCTGGCCGACGTGCTCGCCAATCTGTCGTTGGCGCAGACCGTCAAGCTCGCGGCGTCCAACCAGATGCTGTGCCGCTTCCGCTTCGACGATCACGCGGTGCTGTCCGCCCTCGCGGACAAGGACAAGTCCAGCGCGATCGCGCAGGCTCATTCCGCGATCCTGATGGCGAGCCAGCCGGTCGAGCAGATCGGCTGATGGCCAGTAAGAGCGTCGTACTCGAAGTCCGGGAAATCACCCTCGCGATCGAGCTGGTCGAACTGGGTGCGCGTCTGCAATTGCTGGAGGCGGAAACCAGCCTGTCGCGCGACCGGCTCGTCAAGCTGTACAAGGAATTGAAAGGGGTGTCGCCGCCCAAGGGCATGCTGCCGTTTTCGACCGACTGGTTCATGACCTGGCAGCCGAACTTTCATTCGTCGCTGTTCTACAACATCTACCGTTTCATGGCCGGTCACGGCGGCTGCCGCGCGATCGAATCGATCGTCAAGAGCTACCGGCTGTATCTCGAGCACGTGCAGTTGCACGACGACGAGCCGGTGCTCAGTCTCACGCGCGCGTGGACGCTGGTGCGCTTCTTCGACTCGGGCATGCTGCAGATGAGCGCCTGCCGCCGCTGCGGCGGCCACTTCGTCGCGCACGCGTACGATCCGCAGCACGGTTTCGTTTGCGGGCTGTGTCAGCCGCCGTCGCGCGCGGGCAAGACGAAGAAGGCGGCGCAAACGCGGGCCGAGCGGCAAATCGCCGTCGCCGGAATCCCGGCCGAGGTGCCGCAAGTGACCGACGCGCGAGCTCACGAGGCCCGCTGCCCCGCCCCCACGCTCGATACCCCCGTCAACGCCGAAGTCTGAGCAGCGCATGTTGAGGCAGTGCAAGCCTCTGGTTTACACCGGACTCGAGCGCCGTGTTTTTCCCCAAAGTTTTCCGCCTCGGTGCCGTAAACCTGACTAACGACGGTAACCGTCGCTTTTTTGTGAGGGATCGGCAGTGCTGATTTTCGTGGGAACACTCGTGACGCTGTTGTCCGTTTTCGGCGGTTACGCGCTCGAAGGCGGCCATCTCGGCGCGCTGCTGCAACCCGTCGAGGTGCTGATGATCGTCGGCGCCGGACTCGGCGCGTTCATTCTCGGTAACGGGATGAAGACGATCCGGGCGACGCTGCGCGTCATTCCGACCCTGTTCAAGGGCGCGAAGTACAACAAGGACGTCTACATGGAGCTGATGGGGCTCCTGTACGTGCTGCTCGCGAAAGCACGCAAGGAAGGCACGCTGACGCTCGAAGCCGACATCGACGATCCGTCGAAGAGCCCGATCTTCACGCAGTACCCGAAGATCCTCGCCGACAAGCACATCATCGAGTTCCTGACCGACTACCTGCGGCTGATGGTCGGCGGCAACATGAATGCGTTCGAGATCGAAAGCCTGATGGACGAGGAGATCGAGACGCACCACCAGGAAGGCGAGGCGCCCGCGCACGCGCTGACCAAGGTCGGCGACGCGATGCCGGCGTTCGGTATCGTCGCCGCGGTGATGGGCGTCGTGCACACGATGGCCTCGGCCGACAAGCCGCCCGCGGTGCTCGGTGAAATGATCGCGCAGGCGCTCGTCGGCACGTTCCTCGGCATTCTGCTTTCGTACGGGCTGATCGGGCCGCTCGCCAGCGTCGCCGAGCAGCGCGTGACCGAGTCGACCAAGATGTTCCAGTGCATCAAGGTGACGATCCTCGCGAGCCTGAACGGCTACGCGCCGGCGATCGCGGTCGAGTTCGGCCGCAAGGTGCTGTTCTCGACCGAGCGCCCGTCGTTCGCCGAGCTCGAAGAGCACGTGCGCCGCGTCAAGGCGAAATAAGCAGGCGACGGGAACCGAACCGATGAGCAGCAAGGACAAAGACCGCGCAATTGTCGTCAAGCGCAGCGCGCCGAAAAAGTCCGGTCATCACGGCGGCGCGTGGAAGCTCGCGTACGCGGACTTCATGACCGCGATGATGGCGTTCTTCCTGCTGATGTGGCTGCTGAGTTCGGCCTCCACCGTGCAGCTGAAAGGTATCGCCGACTACTTCAACCAGCCGTTGAAGATCACGCTGTGGGGCGGCGATCGCAGCGCCGAAGACTCGAGCATCCTGAAGGGCGGCGGTCGCGACATCTCGACCGACGCGCAGGGCGTGACCCGCTCGTCCGACGGCAGCAGCAGCCGCGCCGAGCGCACCGCGTCGCACAACGACGACGACTCCGTGAAGCAGCTGACGGGCGCGCTCGAACGCCAGGAACAGGTGCGCCTGCACGACCTGCAGGTCAAGCTGATGGCCGCGATCGAGGCGAACCCGGTGCTGCGCCAGTTCAAGCAGCAGATCCGCATCGACTCGACGCTGACCGGCCTGCGCATCGAGATCGTCGACTCGCAGAAGCGGCCGATGTTCGCGACCGCGCGCGACGTCGTCGAGCCGTACATGCGCGACATTCTGCGCGAGATCGGCCACACGCTGAACGACGTGCCGAACCGCATCATCGTGCAAGGTCACACCGACGCCGTGCCGTACGCGGGCGGCGAGAAGGGCTATAGCAACTGGGAGCTGTCTGCCGACCGCGCCAACGCGTCGCGGCGCGAGCTGGTCGCGGGCGGCATGGACGAAGCGAAGGTGATGCGCGTGCTCGGTCTCGCGTCGACGCAGAACCTGAACAAGGCGGACCCGCTCGATCCGGAGAATCGTCGCATCAGCATCATCGTGTTGAACAGGAAGTCCGAGGAGGCGCTCGATCACGACGACTCCACGACGACGACCCTGTCGGACGACGCAGCCGGCTCGAAGCCGCTGCTGCAAAAACTTGCGCAGCCGGTGACGGCTGCACCGAAGTTGCCGGCGGCGGCGCCACCGGCCCAGTAACAGACCGCGGCCGCCGGGCCGCGGCGCGCGCCCGAGCGGGCGCGCACCGCCCGGCGACCCAGTGTTAAGCGCAGCGAGGTTTTCATGATCAGGCACATCCTGGCAATCGACGATTCGGCATCGATGCGGCAGATCCTCGCCGCGACGCTGACGGGCGCCGGCTATGAAGTCACCCTCGCGGCGGACGGCAACGAAGGGCTCGAAAACGCGCTCGCGATGGCGTTCGATCTCGTGTTGACCGACCAGCACATGCCCGGCAAGACCGGTCTCGATCTGATCACCGCGTTGCGCGGAAATCCGGCCTATCAGGCGACGCCCATCCTCGTCCTCACGACGGAATCGGGCGAACCCTTCAAAGAGGCTGCGCGCGCGGCGGGCGCGACCGGCTGGATCGAAAAGCCGCTCGACCCGGACATGCTGACCGAGCTGGTGGCGGCGCTGGCCGAACCGGACCCGGCTTGATCCGCGCAATCAGCACCTTTAGACACAGTACAGATAGCTCTCGACGCGCCTTTACGGCAGCTCACGCCAAACAGGCACTCTCGCGGTGAACCAGGCATGACACTCGACATCACACAGTTCTATCAGACGTTCTTCGACGAAGCGGACGAACTGCTCGCGCAGATGGAGCAATTGCTGCTCAATCTCGACGTGGCCCACCCGGACCCCGAAGACCTCGCGGCGATCTTTCGCGCCGCGCATTCGATCAAGGGCGGCGCGGCGACGTTCGGTTTCACCGCGCTCACCGAGACCACGCACATTCTCGAGTCGCTGCTCGATCGCGCGCGCAACAACGAGCTGGTGCTGCGCAAGGACATGATCGACACGTTCCTCGAAACCAAGGACGTGCTGTCCGGCCAGCTCGCCGACTATCGCGCGAGCGCCGAGCCCGATGCGGCGGTGGCGCGTGCGATCTGCGCGAAGCTGGAGCAGCTGCACGCGGAAAGCCGCATGGGCGGCGCGCCGGCAGCGGCGGCGAGCGCCGAAACGGCGCCGGCCGTGAGCGCACCCGCGCCCGCAGCAGCGCAGGCGACGGCAACCCAAACGACAACACAAGCAACCGCGCAACAGCAGCAAGGCGGCACCCCGCCCGAGCACGTCGTCGAACAGGCGGTGCAGGCGGCGGGCGAATGGATCGACGGCGAACCGGCACAGACCGGACAAGCCGCGGGCACGGCCGACAGCGCCGGCCCACATATGAAAATTACGCTACGGGGCGTGGGAGAGAAAGACCAGGAACTGCTCACCGAAGAGCTGGGCAACCTGGGCAACATCGTCGGGCAGGTCAAGAGCGGCAGCGATCTGATGCTGTGGCTCTCGAGCGACGTATCTTCCGACGACATCATCGCCGTGTGCTGCTTCGTGATCGACGAAAGTCAGATCACGATCGGCCGTGGCACCGCGCCGGTGGACGACGCGCAGCAGGGCGAACCTGGAACGCCCGACGCTGCCGCTCCGACACCGGCGCAAACTGCGCAGGTCGCGCCCGCCGCTCCCGCGGCGCAAGCTCAGGCGCAGCCGGTCCTTCACACGGAGCCCGCAGCATCGTCGACCCCGGCGGCCCTCACCGCAGCGCCCGCAAGCGCGCCCGGTCAGGCGGACAGCATCGAGCCGCCGCCAGCGGCACCCGCGGCGGCTCAGGCGGCGGCCAAACCGGCTTCGGCCGCGTCCGCCGATCAGGACCGCAAGGCGCCCCGTCCGGCCGCCGCGGCGGCTGGCGCCGAAGGCAGCTCGATTCGCGTCGGCGTCGAGAAGGTCGATCAGCTGATCAATCTGGTCGGCGAGCTGGTGATCACCCAGGCGATGCTCGCGGAGACCACCAGCACGTTCGATCCGGCGCTGCACGACCGGCTCTTCAACGGCATGGCGCAACTCGAGCGCAACGCGCGCGATCTGCAGGAAGCGGTGATGTCGATCCGCATGATGCCGATGGATTACGTGTTCAGCCGCTTCCCGCGTCTGGTGCGCGATCTCGCGGCGAAACTCGGCAAGGAGGTCGAACTCGTCACCTTCGGTCAGGCGACCGAACTCGACAAGAGCCTCATCGAACGGATCATCGACCCCTTGACGCACCTCGTGCGCAACAGTCTCGACCACGGCATCGAAACCGTCGAGGCGCGGCGCGCGGCGGGCAAGGATTCGACCGGTCAGCTGGTGCTGTCGGCGGCGCACCACGGCGGCAACATCGTCATCGAGGTCAGCGACGACGGCGCGGGCTTGCGCCGCGACAAGATTCTCGCGAAGGCGGCCAAGCAGGGCATGCAGGTCAGCGACACGATGAGCGACGAGGAAGTCTGGAACCTGATCTTCCTGCCGGGCTTCTCGACCGCGGAGCAGGTCACCGACGTGTCCGGCCGCGGCGTCGGCATGGACGTGGTGAAGCGCAACATCCAGTCGATGGGCGGTCACGTCGAGATCACGTCGCACGCGGGCAAGGGCAGCACCACGCGGATCGTGCTGCCGCTCACGCTCGCGATCCTCGACGGCATGTCGGTGAAGGTCGGCAACGAGATCTTCATCCTGCCGCTGAACTTCGTGATGGAGTCGCTGCAACCGCGAGCCGAAGACATTTACACGGTCGCCAACGGCGAGCGCGTGGTGCGCGTGCGCGGCGAATACCTGCCGCTGGTCGCGCTGCACGAGGTGTTCAACGTGTCGGATGCGAAGCGGGAGCCGACGCAGGGCATCGTCACGATCATGCAGACCGAGGGACGGCGCTTCGCGATGCTGATCGATGAACTCGTCGGCCAGCAGCAGGTGGTCGTGAAGAATCTGGAAACGAACTACCGCAAGGTGCACGGCATTTCCGCGGCGACCATTCTGGGCGACGGCAGCGTCGCGCTGATCGTGGACGTCGCGGCGCTGAACCGCGAATCGCGTCATGCGCATGGGCATGCGCAGGCGATGAGCCTCGCCTAACGCACGCAGCAAACGCGGCACTGACCGACATACGCAACACAACTTCAACTCAATTCATCCCAACCGTTTGGGGGCTAACGTGGCAGAAGTCCAATCCATCAATTCGAGCGTCGCAAACGCGAGCGGTACGAATGGCCGCCGCGACGCGCAGGCGGACGCCGGCGGTCAGGAATTCCTCGTCTTCACGCTCGGCGCGGAAGAGTACGGCATCGACATCCTCAAGGTGCAGGAAATCCGCGGCTACGACAACGTGACGCGCATCGCCAACGCGCCCGAGTTCATCAAGGGCGTGATCAACCTGCGCGGCATCATCGTGCCGATCGTCGACATGCGGATCAAGTTCCATCTCGGCCGCGTCGAGTACGACCATCAGACCGTCGTGATCATCCTGAACGTCGCGCATCGCGTGGTCGGCATGGTCGTGGACGGCGTGTCGGACGTGCTGACGCTCGCGGTCGATCAGATCATGCCGGCGCCGGAATTCGGCGCGACGCTGACGACCGAATACCTGACCGGTCTCGGCACGGTCGACGGCCGCATGCTGATCCTGATGGACATCGAGAAGCTGATGACCAGCTCCGAGATGTCGCTGATCGAAACGCTCGGCGCCTGAGCGCAGGCAGTAACGGAACCCGGCACAAGGAGCATCGAAATGCTGAGCAGGTGGTCGATCCGCACGTCGCTGACGGTGGTGGGGATTCTTCTGGTGACGCTGACCGTGGTAGTCGGCGCGCTCGGGCTGTCCGCGCTGAATCGCGCGAGCGGCTCGCTCGATCGCATCGCGCGCGGCGAACTGGTCGCGATTCATGCGCTCGACGATGCGTCGGCGTATCTGTTGCGTTCGCGCATCGCGATCGATCGCTTCAACACGCTGACGGCCGCCGGCAACGCAGACGAGGCGAAGAAGGCGCTCGACCGCGCGCAGGAGCTGCTCGGCAAGAGCAAGCAGAGCTGGCAGGCGTATCTCGACGCGCCGAAGCACCGCGTCGAGCAGGCCTTGCTCGACGATGTGCTCGCGAAACATACGACGGTGATGCACGACGGCGTCGACGTCGAATTCGCCGCGTTGAACGCGAACAATCTCGACGCGTATCACGCGGTCGCGGACACGAAGATCAGCCCGATGTTCATCGCCTACGACGCGGCCGCCGCCGCGGTGATCCAGGCGCTGCAGCAGAGCGTGGCCGATCAGGAAACGAGCGCGCAGTCGAACGCGTCGCTGATGATCATGCTGATCGGCGTGGCCACGGCGTTCGCGCTGCTGGTGGTGGTCGGCGTCCGTTTCGCGCTGCGCGGGCTCATCGTGCAGCCGCTGAACGACGCGACCGCCTGTTTCGAGCGGATCGCCGGGGGCGACCTGTCCAGCCCCGTCGAGGTGTTCAGCAACAATGAAATCGGTCGTCTGTTCGCGGGCATCAAGCGGATGCAGGAAAGCCTCGCGACGATGGTGCGTGCGGTCCGCAGCGGCACCGAATCGATCGACACCGGCGCGCGCGAAATCGCGATGGGCAACACCGATCTGTCACAGCGCACCGAGCAGCAAGCGGCGTCGCTGCAGGAAACCGCATCGAGCATGGATCAGCTGACCGGCACCGTGCGGCAGAACACCGAGAACGCGCGCCAGGCGAGCCAGCTCGCCGTCAACGCGTCGGACATCGCGACGCGCGGCGGCGACGTGGTGAGCCAGGTCGTCACGACGATGCAGGAAATCGCGACCAGTTCGAACAAGGTCGTCGACATCATCGGCGTGATCGAGGGCATCGCGTTCCAGACCAACATCCTCGCGCTGAACGCGGCGGTCGAAGCCGCACGCGCCGGCGAACAGGGCCGCGGATTCGCGGTCGTCGCGGGCGAAGTGCGCAGCCTCGCGCAGCGCAGCGCGAGCGCCGCGAAGGAGATCAAGGAGCTGATCGGCGATTCGGCCGACAAGATCAGGAGCGGCTCCGAGCTGGTCGGCCGCGCGGGCACGACGATGGACGAAATCGTGCAGGCTGTGCGTCGCGTGACCGACATCATGGGCGAGATCAGCGCGGCGTCGGAAGAGCAGTCGGGCGGCATCGAGCAGGTCAACCGCGCGGTCGTGCAGATGGATTCGGTCACGCAGCAGAACGCGGCGCTGGTCGAACAGGCGGCGGCCGCGGCGGCGTCGCTCGAAGATCAGACGCGGCAGTTGCAGGCGGTGCTGGGCGGCTGGAAGGTAACCGGCACACCGGCGCGTCAGAGCACCCCGGCGACGCGTGCGCAGACGCCCGCGCGGCTCGGCAAGGCTGCACCGCAAGCGGCGAGCGCGGCGACTCCGGTGAACCCGGTGGGCGCGAGCAAGGAATCGAAGGCAACCGCGCCGAGCGCGGCGCCCCCCACGCAGCACGACGTGGCCGCACGCGTCGAACCGGCATTGAAGCCCCGGCCGGCCGCAGCCGCGGCTCGCGTCGCGACCGACACGGCCACGCGCGCCGCTCCGCCGAGCACGGCGAAGGCGAGCTCGGACGCGGACTGGGAAACGTTTTAGGCAACGGCAGAGTGACATGTGGTCAACCGGCATCGCGCCCGCGGATGGGCGAAGCATCGAAACACGCGCAGCACGCGTGTCGCGAGCCGGCCATATGTCGATGGTACTCGCGGGAGGGCGCGGCCCCGCGACGACAATTCCTACCTCCCGGGCAGTCCGGCTGGGCGGCGAGCGTGACGGTTCATATCGCAGACAGGAATTTTGATGATGGCAACGCGCGCAACACAACGCCCCGCGCGGGCAGCACCTGACGGCACAGAGCCGGCCAGGTCCGTCGAGACGGGCCGCGATTTCGAATTTACGGCGGAGGATTTCGCCCGCATCCGCGACCTGATTCATCGCGGGGCGGGCATCTCGCTGTCGGACCACAAGCGCGACATGGCGTATAGCCGCCTCGCGCGCCGCTTGCGGGCGCGCGGCATCGATACGTTCCGGCAGTATCTCGATCTGCTCGAAGCGGAAAACGATCCGGCCGAGTGGGAAGCGTTCACCAATGCCCTGACCACCAACCTCACGGCGTTTTTCCGCGAAGCCCATCACTTTCCGATCCTCGCCGAGTTCGTGCCGCGCCGTGCGCAACCGGTTTCCGTGTGGTGCTCGGCGGCATCGACGGGCGAGGAGCCGTACTCGATCGCGATGACGCTGCTCGAAGCGCTCGGCGACAGCGGCGCGCGCCAGGCGTCGGTGCTCGCGACCGACATCGACACCCAGGTGCTCGCGAAGGCCGAGGCCGGCGTCTACCAGTTCGACCAGGTCAAGCACCTGTCGCCCGAGCGGTTGAAGCGCTTCTTCCTGAAGGGCACCGGCGCGCATGCGGGGATGGTCAAGGTGCGTCCCGAAGTGCGCGCGCTCGTGCGCTTCGAGCAACTGAACCTGACCAATCGCGATTACCAGTTGCGCACGCAGTTCGACGCGATCTTCTGCCGCAACGTGATGATCTATTTCGACAAGCCGACGCAGGCGCAGGTGCTGTCGCGCTTCGAGCCGCTGATGAAATCGGGCGGCCTGTTGTTCGCCGGCCATTCGGAAAACTTCACGTACGTGACGAAAGCGTTCCGGCTGCGCGGCCAGACCGTCTACGAACTGACGCGCGACGCGGGCGGTGCGCGCGCGCAGTCGCGCGCCGACGCGCATGACGCGCATCAATCGAGCGGGGTGGCCGCATGAGCAGCACGCTGCCGATCGCTTCGAACCTGTACTACGACAACCACTTCCAGCGCCCCGGCGTGAAGCTGTTGCCCAACGAGTTCTACACGACGAGCGAAGACATGGTGCTCGTGACCGTGCTCGGCTCGTGCGTCGCGGCCTGCATCCAGGACCGCACCGCGGGCATCGGCGGCATGAATCACTTCATGCTGCCCGACGACGGCGCCGACGTCGCGCAGGCCGCGTCGGACTCGATGCGCTACGGCGCGTACGCGATGGAAGTGCTGATCAACGAACTGATCAAGGCGGGCGGGCGGCGCGAGCGCTTCGAGGCCAAGGTGTTCGGCGGCGGCGCGGTGCTCGCGGGCATGACGACGATGAACATCGGCGATCGTAACTCCGAGTTCGTGCGCCGCTATCTGGACACCGAAAAGATCCGCATCGTCGCCGAGGACCTGCAGGGCTCGCACCCGCGCAAGGTCGCGTTCATGCCGCGCACCGGTCAGGTGATGGTGAAGAAATTGCGCTTGCAGCAGGAAGCGGGCGTCGCCGAGCGCGAACAGGCGCTAGTGCGGCAAAGCGCCGAAGCGCGCGCCGAGCGGCTCGCCGCCGCGCGCAAGCGGGTCGAGCTGTTCGCGAAGCCGGCCGGCGCCGCCGCGCGGCCGAGAATCGAACTGTTCGGCGCGAGCCCGCGCCCGACTGATTCCAACAACGCCAGAACTACAGAGGAGGCGTGAGCGCTGTGCAAAAGATCAAGGTATTGTGCGTCGACGATTCGGCGCTGATCCGCAGCCTGATGACCGAAATCATCAATGGCCAGCCGGACATGACGGTGGTCGCGACGGCACCCGATCCGCTCGTCGCGCGCGAGCTCATCAAGCAGCACCACCCGGACGTGTTGACGCTCGACGTCGAAATGCCGCGCATGGACGGCCTCGACTTTCTCGAGAAGCTGATGCGCCTGCGGCCGATGCCGGTCGTGATGGTGTCGTCGCTGACCGAGCGCGGCAACGAAATCACGCTGCGCGCGCTCGAACTCGGCGCGGTCGATTTCGTGACCAAGCCGAAGGTCGGCATTCGCGACGGCATGCTCGACTACTCGGAAAAGCTCGCCGACAAGATTCGCGCGGCAGCCCGCGCGCGCGTGCGCCAGGCCGCGCCCGCGCAGCAGGCGGCCACGCAGGCCGCGAATGCGCCGGTCGGCTCCGCGCCGCTCTTCAACAACCCGCTGCTGAGTACCGAGAAGCTGGTTATCGTCGGCGCCTCGACGGGCGGCACCGAAGCGATCCGCGAAGTGCTGGTGCCGCTGCCGCCCGACGCGCCCGCGGTGCTGATCGCGCAGCACATGCCGCCGGGCTTTACGAAATCTTTCGCGCAACGCCTCAATGGTTTGTGCCGGATTACCGTTAAAGAAGCGGAGCACGGCGAGCGTGTGCTGCCGGGGCACGCGTACATCGCGCCGGGCCACGCGCATCTGTTACTCGCGAGGAGCGGTGCGAACTATATTGCGCATCTGTCCGACGACCCGCCGGTGAACCGGCATCGTCCGTCGGTCGATGTGCTGTTCCGTTCGGCCGCGCAACATGCGGGCAAGAACGCGGTCGGCGTGATTCTGACCGGCATGGGGCGCGACGGCGCGGCCGGGCTGCTGGAGATGAAAAAGGCCGGTGCCTACACGCTGGCGCAGGACGAGGCGAGTTGCATCGTGTTCGGCATGCCGCGCGAGGCGATCGCGCTCGGCGCGGCCGACGAAATCGCCGCGCTGCCGGAAATGAGCCGGCGCGTGATGGCGCGTTTGTCGTCGATGGGTGACCGCGTTCAGCGGGTATGATGCGTGCCGGATGGAATGACGTGGCCGAGCGCCGCAACATGGATCAAGCAAAGGGAAAGAAATGGATAAGGGAATGAAGATTCTGGTGGTTGACGATTTTCCGACGATGCGTCGGATTGTCCGCAACCTGCTGAAGGAACTGGGCTACTCGAACGTCGACGAGGCGGAAGACGGCGCGGCCGGTCTCGCGCGTCTGCGCAGCGGCAGCTACGAGTTCGTGATCTCGGACTGGAACATGCCGAACCTCGACGGTCTCGCGATGCTGAAGGAAATCCGCGCCGACGCGAGCCTCGCGCACCTGCCGGTGTTGATGGTGACGGCCGAGTCGAAGAAGGAAAACATCATCGCGGCGGCGCAGGCCGGCGCGAGCGGTTACGTCGTCAAGCCGTTCACGGCCGCGACGCTCGACGAGAAGCTCAACAAGATCCTCGAGAAGATGGCGAAAGCCGGGAGCTGATGTGACGCCGCCGACCCAAACGCCTGGCGCCGAAGCGGGCAACGACAGCGGCGACTTCGCGTCGGACCGCATCCTTGCCCGCATCGGACAACTGACGCGCACGCTGCGCGATTCGATGCGCGAGCTCGGGCTCGACAAGCACGTCGAGCGCGCGGCCGAAGCCGTGCCCGATGCCCGCGATCGTCTGAAGTACATCGCCAACATGACCGAGCAGGCCGCCGAGCGCGTACTGTCGGCGATCGACATCGCGAAGCCGATCCAGGAGCAGCTGCAGAAAGACGCGGGCACGCTCGACGCGCGCTGGGAGCAGTGGTACGCGGCGCCGATCGAGCGCGAGGAAGTGCGCGCGCTGATGAACGACACGCGCACCTTCCTGCGCGGCGTGCCCGACGCGACCAGCGCGACCAACTCGCAGCTGATGGAGATCATGCTCGCGCAGGACTTCCAGGATCTGACCGGCCAGGTGATCAAGAAGATCACCGACGTCGTCTATCTGATCGAGCAGCAGCTGCTCGGCGTGCTGGTCGAGAACATCGCGCTCGAGCGGCGCGAGCAGTTCGCGGCGAACGCCGCGGCTCTCAAGGCGGAGGTGTCGTCGACGGGCAGCCCCGAGCATCTGCTCAACGGTCCGCAGATCAATCCGGAAGGCAAGACGGATGTGGTGCAAGACCAATCGCAGGTCGACGATCTGCTCGCGAGCCTCGGTTTCTGATCGACTGATTCAGCCCGGCAGGCGTGCCGGGCTGCTGGCTTCTCCGCGATTCGCGCCAAACACGCGTTCAATGCGCGCCGAATACCCATCTTCCGTCCGGTTTCCTGTTAGTAATAGGCGGGTAAGTCGCGCGCGCGGGCGCGCCTTGCGCCGGCTGAAAGAATCCGCAGGCATACTACGAGGTCAAAGCGGTACGGCACCCGGCTAGCGCGACGCCGGGCGGTCGCGCGGTGAGGGCGGACCCCCTCAGCGTTTGCGGCCGCGGCGGTGCCGTATCATCTGCCTATAAGCGGCCGCTTCGCCCAATCGGCGAAGCGTGCCGCGGCTCGGGAGGAGCTTCTCATGTGGAGTCGTATTGGTCGCGCCGGAGTCACGGCGCTCGTGTTGCCGTGTTCGTTGTTGGCCCTGACGGCCGCGCAGTCCGCCCATGCGGCGCTGGGCAGCGCGCCGCTTACCCCCCCATCCGACGCCTCGGTGTCGTCCCGCGTGGTGCAGCCCGCCAGCGGCGCGGCGCAAAGTGTCATGCGTTCTGAATCGAGCGCGGCATCGTCCACATCCACCACATCCGCTTCCTACACGGTACGCGAGACCACGTTCGGCAACGGCACCGTGGTGCGCGAATATCTGAGCACGAGCGGCGCGGTATTCGGCATTTCGTGGCATGGTCCGCAAATGCCCGATCTCAGTGATCTGCTCGGCAGTTATTTTCCGCAGTACGTGGCCGGCGTGAAGGCCGTGCGGGCCGCGCGCGGCAACGCGCGGGGGCCGGTCGCCGTCGACGAGAGCGGGCTGGTGGTGCGTTCGGGCGGCCACATGGGCGCGTTCAGCGGCGTCGCGTGGCTGCCGTCCGCGCTGCCGGCCGGCGTCAGCGGTTCCGACATCCAGTAACGGCGAGGACCACGATGCGAACCATGCTCACGACCGCGAACATCAAAAGCTGGATGCAGGCCGCGCTTGCCGTGCTGCTCACGGCGACGCTCGTCGCCTGCGGCGGAGGCGGAGGCGGCGGTAGCGACAACAACTCCAGTTCCAACAATGGCAGCAACACCTCGAACGGACTGAACGGCGGTTCGCTGCCGGCCAGCCCGACCCAGCAGCCGATCTCCGCGAACGCGTCGAACACCGTGCCGATCACGGTCGGCCGGGGTGTGGCCGGTGTCATCAACATTCCGACCGTCAGCGTGACGATCTGCGCGCCGGGCTCGACCAGCAACTGCCAGAAGATCGACAATATCCAGGTCGACACCGGCTCGTTCGGCTTGCGCGTGGTCAGCTCCACGCTCAATTCGACGCTGCTCGGCGCGCTGCCGGTCAGCACGATTGGCAGCAACGGCGCGCAGCTCGCCGAGTGCGCGACCTTCGCGGACGGTTACACGTGGGGCTCGGTGCGCACCGCGATCGTGACGATCGGCGGTGAAACGACGACCAGCAGCATCCCGCTGCAGATCATCGGCGACAAGTCGGCGAGCACGGTGCCCACGAGCGGCTGCGGCAGCGGCATGGCCGAAAACACGGTCGGCGATCTCGGCGCGAACGGCATTCTCGGCATCGGCACCGCGCTGACCGATTGCGGCAAGACGTGCGAGAACGCGGCGACCTACAGCAACTACTTCGCCTGCCCGAACGGCACGTCGTGCACGCGCACCGCGGTGCCGATTCCGCAACAGGTCGCCAACCCTGTCGCGAACTTCCCGCTGGACAACAACGGCGTGATCGTGCAGATGGCGCCGGTCTCGAATACCGGCCAGGCGTCGGCGACCGGCACGCTGGTGTTCGGCATCGGCACGCAGGGGAACAACCCGCTTGGCGCTGCGCAGGTCTTCACGACCGACGCATTCGGCGACCTCAACAACAGCACCTTCAACGGCAAGACCGTCCAGGCGTTCCTCGATTCCGGCTCGAACGCGTACTTCTTCAGCGATAGCACGCTCTCGCTGTGCGCCAGCCAATTCGCGGGCTTCTATTGTCCGTCGTCGGCGCAGACCCGCACGGTCACGCTGGTCGGGTTGAACAACGTGTCGGCGGTCGCGAGCATCGGCATCGTGAACGCGCAGACGCTGTTCGCCAACGGCAGCAACTACGCGTTCAACACTCTCGCCGGCCAGATCGGCGCCAATACCAGCTTCGACCTCGGTCTGCCGTTCTTTTACGGCCGCCACGTGTACTACCACCTCGATCAGACCGCGAGCGGCGCGCCTCCTTACGTCGCCTTCTGACGCGACACGTCGATCCAATGCCGGACGGCGCGCGTGTGACAAACGCGCGAGCCGTCCGCTCATCCGTCGAAATACCCCGGTTTCTCCGCCCTTATCCGCCGATCGGCGCTTGCGTCGAGCAGGAATAATCGCTGTCACTGGAAAGAGGCGCCGTGCCTCGGCCGACTGGAGAGCTTTGTGGCAGAGGACAGCGACCTCGAAAAAACCGAATCCGCCACCCCTCGGCGCCTGCAGAAGGCACGCGAGGAGGGGCAGATCGTGCGTTCGCGGGAGCTCTCGACCTTCGCCCTGCTCGCGGCGGGGTTCTACGGCGTATGGGGCATGTCGGGCAGCATCGGCGAGCATTTGCAGAACATGCTGCGTGCGTCGCTCACCTTCAACCACGCGAGCGCGTTCGACACCAGCCGCATGCTGATCGGCGCGGGCACAGCGGGTCGTGAAGGACTCTACGCGCTCGTGCCGATACTCGGCGTCACCGGACTTGCCGCGCTGCTCGCACCGATGGCGCTGGGCGGCTGGCAGCTGTCGGGGAAAGCGCTCGAGCCGAAGTTCAACCGGCTGAACCCGATCGAGGGCCTCGGCCGCATGTTTTCGATCAACGGACCGATCCAGCTCGGCATGTCGCTCGCGAAGACGCTGGTGGTGGGGTTGATCGGCGGCACGGCGATCTGGAATCGCCACGAGCAATTCCTCGCGCTCGCGACGCAGCCGCTCAATCTCGCGCTCGCCAACTCCGTGCATCTGATCGCGGTGTGCTGCGGCATGACGGTGGCCGGCATGTTCGCGGTGGCCGCGCTCGACGTGCCGTACCAGCTGTGGTCGTTCCACAAGAAGCTGCGCATGACGAAGGAAGAAGTGAAGCGTGAACATCGCGAGAGCGAAGGCGATCCGCACATCAAGGGCAAGATTCGCCAGCAGCAGCGCGCGATCGCGCGGCGCCGCATGATGGCCCAAGTGCCGAAGGCCGACGTGGTCGTGACGAACCCGACGCACTTCGCGGTCGCGCTGCAATACACGGATGGCGAGATGCGCGCGCCGAAGGTGGTCGCGAAGGGCGTGAACCTCGTGGCCGCGCGGATTCGCGAGATCGCCGCCGAAAACAACGTGCCGCTGCTCGAAGCGCCGCCGCTCGCGCGTGCGCTCTATCACAACGTCGATCTGAATCGCGAGATTCCGGGGCCGCTCTATGGCGCGGTCGCGGAAGTGCTCGCGTGGGTCTATCAGCTGCGCCGCTTCAAGGCCGAAGGCGGCGACGTGCCGGTCGCGCCGACCGAACTCGACGTGCCGCCCGAACTCGACAAGGGCGGCGTATCGGACGAGGACGCCGCCGAGGAAGCCGCCAACACGCTGAACCCGACCGACGACAACCCCAACGACGCCACTAGCGGCGACAACAACGGAGCCTCCGCATGAACGCTCGCGCCGGTTTCCTCGCCCGACGGCCGGATGCGCTGAGCAGCACCAACCTGCGCGCCCTCGCCGGGCCGGTGCTGATCTGCATGATCCTCGGCATGATGATTCTGCCGTTGCCGCCGTTCCTGCTGGATCTGCTGTTCACGTTCAACATCGCGCTGTCGGTGATGGTGCTGCTCGTCAGCATGTACACGATGAAGCCGCTCGACTTCGCCGCGTTCCCGAGCGTGCTGCTGTTCTCGACGCTGCTGCGGCTGTCGCTGAACGTCGCCTCGACGCGGGTCGTGCTGCTCGAAGGCCATACCGGTCCCGATGCGGCCGGTCAGGTGATCGAGTCGTTCGGCCACTTCCTCGTGGGCGGCAACTTCGCGGTTGGTATCGTCGTATTCGTGATCCTGATGGTGATCAACTTCATGGTGATCACCAAGGGCGCGGGGCGGATCGCCGAAGTGTCCGCGCGCTTCACGCTCGACGCGATGCCCGGCAAGCAGATGGCGATCGACGCCGATCTGAACGCCGGCCTCATCAACGAAGAGCAGGCTCGCACGCGGCGCAAGGAGATCTCTCAGGAAGCCGAGTTCTACGGCTCGATGGACGGTGCGAGCAAGTTCGTGCGAGGCGATGCGGTCGCCGGCCTCCTGATCATGGTGATCAACATCATCGGCGGGCTGATCGTCGGGATGGTCCAGCACGACATGAGTTTTGCCGCGGCGGGCAAGAACTACACGCTGCTGACGATCGGCGACGGCCTCGTCGCGCAGATTCCGTCGCTGGTGATTTCGACGGCGGCCGGCGTGATCGTCTCGCGCGTCGCGACCAACGAGGACATCGGCACGCAGCTGACCGGCCAGCTGTTCACGAACCCGCGCGTGCTGATGATCACCGGCTGCATTCTCGTGCTGATGGGCCTGATCCCGGGCATGCCGCACTTCGCGTTCCTGATTCTCGGCGGCGGCCTGATCCAGCTCGGCCGCACGATGAAGAAGCGCACCGAGGAGCGCAAGAACGCACCGGCGCTCGTCGACGTCGCGCCGGCCGCGCTGGCGCCGGTCGAAAACGCCGAGGCGAGCTGGGACGACGTGACGATGATCGACACGCTCGGTCTCGAAGTCGGCTACCGGTTGATTCCGCTCGTCGACAAGAACTCGGACGGCGAGCTGCTCAAGCGGATCAAGAGCATCCGCAAGAAGTTCGCGCAGGAAATCGGTTTCTTGCCGCCGGTCATTCATATCCGCGACAACCTCGAATTGCGGCCGAACGGCTATCGGATCGCGTTGAAGGGCGTCGAGGTCGGCTCGGGCGAGGCGTATCCGGGCCAGTGGCTCGCGATCAACCCGGGCCAGGTATCGGCCGCGCTGCCGGGCACGCCGACCCAGGACCCGGCGTTCGGCCTGCCCGCCATCTGGATCGACACGAATCTGCGCGAACAGGCGCAGGTATACGGCTACACGGTCGTCGATTCGAGCACGGTGATCGCGACGCACCTGAATCACCTCGTCGTCACGCACGCGTCGGAGCTGCTCGGCCGCCGCGAGGTGCAGTCGCTGGTCGAGCGGATGCAGAAGGACACGGCGTCGCTCGTCGACGATCTGGTGCCGAAGATGCTGCCGCTCACCACGCTGCAAAAGGTGCTGCAGAACCTGCTCGAAGAAGGCGTGCCGATTCGCGACATGCGCACGATCCTCGAAGCGCTCGCCGAACACGCGACCAAGCTCACCGACCCGCACGACCTCACCGCCGCGGTGCGGCTCGCGCTGGGCCGCGCGATCACGCAGCAGTGGTTCCCCGGCACCGCCGACATGCAGGTGATGGGCCTCGACGCGAACCTCGAACGGGTGCTGTCGCAGGCGCTATCGACCGGACCGAACCCGGGCCTCGAACCGGGTCTCGCGAACACGCTGCTCACCGAAACGCAGAAAGCGATGACGCGTCAGCAGAACCTTGGCCTCGCTCCGGTGCTGCTGGTGCAACACGCACTGCGGCCGATGCTCGCGCGCTTCCTGCGCCGCAGCCTGCCGCAGCTGAAGGTGCTCTCGTATGCGGAAGTGCCCGATACGCGCAACGTCAAGGTGGTCAATCTGATCGGCGCGCACGGCTGACGAAGGTCGCTCGCTCGCGGCTGTCGATACAACGCAAACCGGCGCTCCAATGGGGCGCCGGTTTGCGTTTGCACGGCTCTCCCAGGCTCGTCGAACGATGCGTCTGCGGTGTGTCCATCGCGCGAATTACCCACCTTTAACGGTCTTTATCCATCGATCGTCGCCCGACGCCTTTCGCAATAATTGATCGCAATGGGAAGCGGTGTATTGCCGGTCCGTCAGTCCGTATACCTCATCGGGGGTCCAGCTTGAACATTCGTAAATTTGTCGGTGCTACCAGTCGCGACGCGCTGCGTCTCGTTCGCGAAGCACTTGGCCCCGATGCGGTCGTGCTGTCGAATCGCACGATGGACGACGGCAGCGTCGAAATCGTCGCGCTCGCCGATAGCGATCTCGCCGCGATCACGCCGAAAGCGCGCGAAGGCGCGCAGGCCGCGGCGCTCGGCACGGGCTCAGGTGCGGCATCGACGCTGGCGCCGCGCGGCTTGTTCGCGGCGCCGACGAATCCGTACGCGAGCGCAATGCCGGACGTGTTTTCGTCGGTGTTCGGCGCGAGCCCGGAAGCGGGTGGTGAAGCGACGCCGGCGATCGAGCCGGCGAATGCGGCTGCGGATTTCATGGCCGCCGCGTTGCCCGGCAATCCGCCAGTCGCCCCGGCGATGCTGGGCACGACCGGCGCGTCCGCGGCCATCGCGACAGGCGCCGCGCCCGCCGTGAGCCAGTCGGCCTCCAGCGCGGCCACATCGTTCAACGCACCGGCCACGGGCGCCGCTGCCGCCACGCCTTCCGGCGCGAGCGCCCGCGCCGCGGCCGCGCGCCTGTCGAAAGACATCCGCGCGGATTTGCTGAAAGCTGCCGGCGGGCCGGTACCGCCGGCTATCGCATCGAGCGAAGCCGCCGCGCCGCGCACGATGGCGGAGTCGAATCCGTGGCTCATCGATCACGCGCGCCGCATCGCGGCCGAGCAGCAGCAACAGAGCGGCCAATACAGCGCGCGTCCCGCCGCGATGACGCCCGCCGTCGCGACCGCCAAAGGCCTCGGCAGCGCGGTCGACGCGCGGCCGGCCGCCGTGCCGCCGCTGCTCGACACGCCCGACTGGGCGCGCGAAGCCGCCGAAGTCGCCGCGCGCCGCGCCGCTCAGAAGATCGCACCCGTGCCGTCCGCTACTGACGAAAGCCGCACGCCGTCCGCCGTCGCCGAAGCGATCAAGGGGCGCATGGAGCAGGTCGTCAAGGACACCGTGATGAACGAGCTGTCGTCGATGCGCGACATGATGGAAGAGCACTTCGCGGGTCTGCTGTGGGGCGATCGACAGCGCCGCAGTCCCGCACGCGCCGCGCTCACCAAGCATCTGTTCGCCGCCGGCTTTTCCGCGCAGCTCGTGCAGATGCTGGTCGACAACCTGCCCGAAGATGTCGACACGATGGACGGCGGCATGGACTGGGTGCGCTCGGTGCTCGAGTCGAACCTGCCGGTGATGGAGGACGAAGACGCGCTGATGGAGCGCGGCGGCGTATTCGCGCTGATGGGGCCGACCGGCGTCGGCAAGACGACGACCACCGCGAAGCTCGCAGCGCGCTGCGTGATGCGCTTCGGCGCGAGCAAGGTGGCGCTGCTGACGACCGACAGCTACCGCATCGGTGGTCATGAACAGTTGCGCATCTTCGGCAAGATTCTCGGCGTTTCGGTGCATGCGGTGAAGGACAGCGCCGATCTGCAGCTCGCGCTCTCGGAATTGCGCAACAAGCACATCGTGCTGATCGACACGATCGGTATGAGCCAGCGCGACCGGCTCGTGTCCGACCAGATCGCGATGCTAAGCCGCGCCGGCCAGCCGGTGCAGCGTCTGTTGCTGCTCAACGCGACGAGCCACGGCGACACGCTGAACGAAGTCGTGCAGGCGTATCAGCGCGCGCCGGACCAGCAGCCGCTCGCCGGCTGCATTCTGACCAAGCTCGACGAAGCGACCAACCTCGGCGGCGTGCTAGATACGGTGATCCGCTACAAGCTGCCGGTGCATTACGTATCGACCGGACAGAAGGTGCCGGAGAACCTTTACGTCGCGACGAAAAAATTCCTGATCAAGAGCACCTTCTGCATTCCGCGCGACAACTCGCCGTTCGTGCCGCACGACGACGACATCCCCGCGTTGCTGTCCTCGCTGTCCGCACGTTCGACGGCCGAGCTGCACGAGGTTCGCTTTGGATAAGTTCGTTTCAGATCAAGCCGAAGGGTTGCGGCGGCTGCTCGCGCGGGGCGGCGCGCGCGTGATCGCGTTGGCGGCTGCGTCGTCGGGCGTCGGCAGTACGACCGTGGCGGTCAACCTCGCCGCGGCGCTCGCACAGCAGGGCAAGGACGTGCTGGTGATCGACGAATGCGTCGGTGAGAGATCGGTGAGCGCGATGCTTGGCGGCTTGCGCGGCGCGGGCAACTTCGCGGCGGTGATGCGCGGCGAGAGCCCGGTCGATTTCGCCGCCGCGCGTCACGCGCTCGGCTTTTCGGTGCTGTCCGCCTCGCGCAACAACCGCGAGGGGCATACGGAGGCCGAACTCAGTGCGCTGCTCGGCGGCTCGGCCGATATCGTGCTGATCGACGCGCAGCTCGACGACGAAGGGCATCTGTCGCCGCTCGCGAAGCAGGCGCATGACGTGATGATCGTCGCGCGCATGTCGGGCGAGGCGATCACCGAGGCCTATGCGTGCATCAAGCGTTTGCATTACGCACACGCAATCGCGCAGTTGCGCGTGCTCGCGAATCACGTGCAAAGCGCCAACGACGCGCAAGCCGCGTTCGCGAATCTCGCCGGCGTGGCCGGCCGTTACCTGACCGTCGCGTTGGAAAACGCCGGCTGCATTGCGGCCGACGTGCGCATCGCACGGGCACTCGAGCTGTCGCGCTGCGTGGTCGACGCGTTCCCGTCGACACCGGCCGCGCGCGACTTCCGCCATCTCGCCGCCGAATTGCAGTACTGGCCGATGCGGCCAGCGATGTCGTCGCAAACGCCCTGGCGGGCGCCTGCGACAGTTACAGCGGCGCACCACGCCGACCAACCGTCCGCGCATCACGCTTAAAAGGCGTGCACGAAGGACAAGGGGAGCACGATGTACAACGCTCAGGGAAAGATTTCTCAGGCCGAAGTTTTGACGAAGTACGCACCGCTCGTGCGTCGACTCGGCTTGCAGCTTGTCGCGAAAATGCCGGCGAGCGTCGATCTCGACGACCTGATCCAGGCCGGCATGATCGGTTTGCTGGATGCCGCCGGCCGCTACAAGGAAGACCAGGGCGCGCAGTTCGAGACGTATGCAAGCCAGCGGATTCGCGGCGCGATGCTCGACGAGCTGCGCAGCAACGACTGGCTGCCGCGCAGCCTGCGCCGCACGTCGCGCGAAGTGGAATCAGCGGTGCACAAGGTGGAGCAGAACCTCGGCCGCTCGGCGAGCGAGGCGGAGGTCGCCGAGCACCTGCAAATGCCGCTCGAGGAATATCAGTCGATGCTGCAGGACCTGCATGGCAGCCAGCTGATCTACTACGAAGACTTCGACCGCTCCGCCGACGACGAACCTTTTCTGGACCGCTACTGCGTCGATCACTCCGACCCGCTCTCGGCGCTGCTCGACGACAGCCTGCGCTCGGCGCTCATCGAAGCGATCGACCGCTTGCCGGAGCGCGAGAAGCTGCTGATGTCGCTGTACTACGAGCGCGGCATGAATCTGCGCGAGATCGGCGCGGTGATGGAAGTCAGCGAATCGCGCGTGTGCCAGTTGCATAGCCAGGCCGTGGCACGCCTGCGCACCCGACTGCGCGAAATGGCCTGGGCGAACGCCGAAACGAACTGACGCCACCGCGGCGCAGCACGCCGTTTTTCAAGCGCTGCTTTCAAATGCGGCGGTGCGCCGATGCCGATGCGCGCCTGTGCCGCCTACCGTTGCTCAGGCGTTCGCCATCTCATGCTCGGCGGCGAGCGCGAGAAACGCCGAGCGCGACATACCGCGCGCCTGCGCATACGCGTCGATCTCCTGCACCAGCACTTCGGGCAGCGAGATGTTGATGCGAACCGCCTTCTTCAACGCCGGAATATTGCGCGTCGTCACGAAACCCCATGTGAACCCCGCGAACTCGGGATTGCGCCGATGCTCGCCTAGCGTGAGAGGCTCGGGCAGTGGCAGCCCTTCGTCGAGCAAGGTTTCGAGATGCGATTCGATTGCCTCTTTCGCGTTCACATACGCTTGTTCGAGTGTGTCGCCCGCGGAGTAGCAGCCTGGAATATCGGGCACCACGACGCCGAACGCGTGCGTGTTGTCTCCGGGTTCGATGGCGATCGGAAAGATCAGATGCTTCATTTGAGCCCCGCCTGTTTCAGAATGCTGTTCAGCGTGCCGGCCGGCAAATCTTTTTTCGGATGCGGGACGGTCACGAGCCCCCGTTTTCCCGGGTGCCTGAAATGATGGTGACTGCCCGCTGTGCGAACGAGCTGCCAGCCGTTCGCTTGAATCAATTTGACGACCTCGGCACTGTTCATACATCATACCCTCTATTATACACACGCCTACACAAACTAACGAGCAAACAAGATTCCACCCGCCGGATTGCGGCCATGTCGAAGCCGCGGCGTTGGCGAAAGCTCGAACGAAGTCACCATTTCAACGTGACGAGGTGGACTAGCGCCAGCTAGCCGAATGGCTAACGCAGCGCGGAACGGACAGGGAAGTGGGTGGAAAAGCGGCGGCGGAAAACGAAACAGCCCGTCGATGACGGGCTGTTTCATTCATTTCGTAGATTGCTCGATTGCAGGCCGGGCAGGCGGGCCGATCAAAGTCCCGAATAAGCCGGAACTCGTCCATCCGGCCCGTACAGATTCGTCTTGCGCGGCACGTTGACTTGCAGCGCCTTTAGCGCGCGCTCGTTGTAGTCCATCCGCACGCGGATCAGCTCGCCGTTGTTGGTGTTGACGCGCCGCGCGCGATCCGCGGCTTTCTGCAGCAGCTTCCATTGCGTCGCGACGCGCGCGTCGGTGCTGGCCGCGAGCTCCATGCCGGACCAGCCGGTCGGAAAGCCGAGTTCGGCCAGATGCGAGTCGCGCGCGGCTTCGAGCCTCGCGAGCACGCCGATCAGCTCGGTTTTCTTCTCGACGATCGCGGGCAACTGCTCCAGCGGCGAGACCGCCGTCAGCGCTTTGGTTTCGAGAGTGAGGATGGAGGCGAATGCCTCGACGGTCGAATATTCTTCGATCAAGGTAGCAACGAGGGCGTCTTTCATATCAACAACTCGCTACGCACACTGGCTCGCGAACGGCGCGCGAACCGGGTTGGTCGGACGCCGCCCGGCAGATCACCGAGCGGCGAAATGCCGATCAGTTGCCGGTCGACGAGGTTTTGTTCTGCAACAGGTCGCGCGCCGTCTGCAGCACGCCGTCGGCGATCTTGGCGGAGTCGATCTGCAGCGTGCCGTCCTTGATCGCCTGTTTGATCGACTCGACGTGCGCCGTGTCGATGTCGGCTGAGCCGGAGGCCGCGAGGCTGCGCAGATGCTGCGACAGACCCGACAGGCTCACGCTCGTGTCGCCCGACGCGCTGCTCGCGGCCGGCGCGGCCGTGCTCGTCGCGCCCTGCGTGGTGCTGGCTGCCGGCGTGGCTTCGTCGCCCTGCTGTGAACGGGACAAAGCGTCTTTCAACGACGGCAGATTTGAAGAGGTGGTGGGATCGACTTTCACGATTGGCTTCCCTAACGATTTGATCCTGATAACGGCAACCGCTGATCAAAACTTTAGCGCAATCGTTCGACACCCGGCTCGCCGCCAGGTGGCCATCTACCCCTTTCAATCTCCGTCCGTCTGGCCTGGCCACCGGGGCGCCGACCGTTTCGACGGTGCTCGTTGCCGCCAGCCCGCTCACATCTGGATCTCCACCGTGCCGCCGTCCTTGACGATGCCGGAGATGATCTGGCCGTTGGCGGTCTTCACGCGCACCTGCTGGCCCGGCGACGCGTTGTTCATCGCGCTGCCCTCGGACGAGATCGAGAAACCGTCGCCGGCCGCGATGACCCGCACGGTCTGGCCGAACACCACCGCCGACGCGCTCTTCAGCATGTCGCGGCGCAGCGGCATGCCGCCCGCGATCCGCGCGAGCGAGACCGAGCCGACCGCCTGCGACGGGTCGGTGACGATCGCCTGCGGCAGGCCGGTCAGGTCGCCTTCGCGCGCGACGAGGTCGGCGGCCGTGAGCACTTCGCCCGGCGCCATCGCGCGGGCGGCGAGGTAGTAGGTCGCATGCAGCGAGATGCGCGCCTGCAGATAGATGGTCCACGGCCGCTCGCCCGCGCAGCGCACGCCGACCGTCAGCCGGCCCCACAGGCGCGCGCCGGTCGGCATGAACGGTTCGAGCGACGTGCACGCGGCGAGGCCGCGCGGAAACGCGGGCGCGACAGTGATGTCGGCTTTGCCGGGCAGGCCGACGGCCTGCTGTTGCAGGAACGCGAGCGCGCTCGCGTGAATCGCTTCCGGGTCCTGCTGGCCTGGCAGCGGCGCGGCTTGCGCAGCCGTCGCGGCGGTACCGGTCTGCGGCGCTCTCTGTGCAATGACGGCCGCCGGTTGGCGCGAGCCAGGCGACGTCGTGGGCGTTCTCGCGATCCCGGGATGCGCCGCCTGCGCCGCAGCGGCCGCGATCGGCTTGCCATTCGCGCCGAACTCGGGTGGCTCGCCGCGCGCGGCGAGACTGTCGAAACCGTCGCCTTGCGGCGCATTGGCCACGACCACGCGCCGATTCGCGACGCTGGCGGCCGGGCCCGCTTCGACATTGACGCGCGCGACGCCCGACGCCCCAGTGCTGGCCGCCGGCGGAATCGTCACGACGCCGATGGCGTCCGGTTTGAAGTTGGTGCGGATGATGGCCGGCGCGGCGGCAGCGGGCTCGCCCGCGCCCGGAATGACGATCGCGCCGCTTGCGCTCGCGGCACGCCCGAAGGTATCGGTGTCGCGCGACGCGCTCGCGCGGCCGAGCGACTGTGCGGTCGCCGCCGCGAGCGACGCCGCCGACGCGCTGCGCTGCGCCGGCGTCTGAATCCGTTGCGCGAGATCGTTCAGCGCGGCGGGATTTTTCTCGGCGGGCCCGGCAATCACGATCGGGCCGCCCGCATCCTGCGCCTGGGTCGTAGCCGGCAGCAACACGATACCGCCCGCAACCCATACCGCGACGTTGACGGCCGCCCGCGTCAGGCAATGCGCAAGGCAACGCGAGAAAGAGCGCGGCACCGGCTGGGCGAGCGCGCCCTCCGAATCATCGACACATTCATCGACCCGGCCACCCCCCACGCGACGCATCGTCGTGCCGCTCGCCGGCTGCGGCAGGGTGTTGGTGGGCTGGTCCATCGCGGGTCTCCATCGAATGCATCGGTACGCCTTGCATTCTAGTGAGCCCCCCTTTCGCGCAAACGTTGAATAGAAGCCCCCTTTCCCGGTTATTCGTCCGATTGCCGCTTGCGCCCGGCCCATAAGATGCATCACATGCAAAAAGGCCTTCGCACCCGCCGCGTGTCTCTCACGATGCGCGCACGGGACGGCCTTGGAAACGTTCTCGGGAGATTCCGATGCTGGACAAGCTCGATGCCGAATTCGCGTTCGGCCGGCAGGCGATGGATGTGCGCGCATACCGGCAGGAACTGCTGTCGTCGAATATCGCGAACGCCGACACGCCCGGCTACAAGGCGCGCGATATCGACTTCGCGTCGTCGCTCGCCGGCGCGCTGAAGAAGACGGGCGGCAGCACCGCGGGCCAAGGCGCATCGAACAGCTCGACGCTCGCGATGACGCAACCCGCGGGCGTGACGAGCGGCATGTCGATGAACACGACCGAGGCCGGCCACATGAGCGGTAAGGCCACACTGACGGCGACGGGCGGCAGCCCCGACGATTACGGCAACCTGCAATACCGGATCCCGCTGCAGCCGGCGCTCGACGGCAACACGGTCGACGTCGATACCGAGCGCGTGCAGTTCGCCGACAACACGGTGCACTTCGAGTCGGGTATGACGGTCGTGTCGAACCAGATCAAGACGATGCTGTCGGCGATCACGTCGGGCTCGTCGTAAGCCCGGCCCGCCGCACGGCACGCAAGCAGAGCGCAAAGCAGCTGAATACAGGCAGCACGCAGGCACGAACAGAAACGCTACGGGACTTAACGTAAAGCCGGTGCGAACCGGCAGGAGAGGTCAGGAAACATGCCATCCCTGATGAATATTTTTGGTGTCGCGGGCTCCGCGATGTCGGCGCAGTCGGAGCGGCTCAACGTGACGGCGTCGAACCTCGCCAACGCGGACAGCACGACGGGTCCCGACGGTCAGCCGTACAAGGCCAAGCAGGTCGTGTTCGCGGTGAGCCCGCTCGGCGGCGCGCGCACACGCTCCGGCCAGCAGGTCGGCGGCGTGCAGGTGACCGGCGTGGTCGACGATCCGTCGCCGATGAAGACCGCGTACGAACCCGGCAATCCGGCCGCCGACGCGAACGGCTACGTGACGCTGCCCAACGTCGACCCGGTGCAGGAGATGGTCAACATGATCTCGGCCTCGCGCTCGTACCAGGCCAACGTCGAAACGCTGAACACCGCCAAAACCCTGATGCTGAAAACGCTCACGATCGGAACCTGAGGAGAGAGCCTTGACCACCAACACCACGATCGGCGGCAGCGGCACGACCGTTTCGCAGACGCTGCTCGACACGATGAACGGCACGAGCAGCAGCTCGAGCGCGACCGGCTCGACGAGCAGCACGTCGGGCACGTCGGCGGCGGACTTGCAGAACACCTTTCTGCAACTGCTCGTCGCGCAAATGAAGAACCAGGACCCGACCAATCCGATGGACAGCTCGCAGATGACCTCGCAGCTCGCCCAGATCAGCACGGTGCAGGGCATCAGCCAGCTCAATACGTCGCTCACCTCGCTGTCGACGCAGCTGTCGGCGGGCCAGCAGTCGCAGGCCGCGCTGCTGATCGGTTCGACCGTGCTCGCACCGGGCAACTCGATCACCGTGTCGAGCGGCAAGACGAACGAGTTCGGCGTCACGCTCGCGAACTCCGTCAGCGACCTGCAGATCGTCGTGAAGAACTCGGCCGGCACGATCGTCAACACGCTCGATCTCGGCAAGCAGTCGGCCGGCACGATTCCGGTTGGCTGGACGCCGACCGATTCGGCGGGCAACACGCTCGCCGACGGCACCTACACGATCACCGCGACAGGCACGATCAACGGCCAGCAGGCGACGGCTACCACGCTCACCGGCGCGACGGTGGAAAGCGTCGTCCAGCAGAGCAGCGGCACGCCGGGCCTCGTGCTGTCGAACGGCTCGACGGTCGACCTGACCGGCGTCGCGGCGATCCTGTAGTCCGGATCCATTCAGTTACGACTTTACAGATACGGAGTACGTCATGAGTTACCAAACAGGTTTGAGCGGTCTGTCGGCGTCGTCGAGCGATCTCGACGTGATCGGCAACAACATCGCCAACGCCAACACCGTCGGCTTCAAGAGCGGCACCGCGGAATTCGCCGACATGTACGCCAATTCGGTCGCGACCGCGACGAGCCAGCAGATCGGTATCGGTACGCAACTGTCCGAAGTGCAGCAGCAATTCTCGCAAGGCACGCTCACGACGACGAACCAGGCACTGAACGTCGCGATCAACGGCAACGGCTTCTTCCAGATGTCGAACAACGGCACGCTGACCTATTCGCGCAACGGCGTGTTTCAGCTCGACAAGAACGGCTTCATCACGAACGCGCAGGGCCTCGATCTGATGGGCTACGCGGCCAATGGCTCGGGCATCATCAACACCGCGCAGACCGTGCCGCTGACGGTGCCGACCGCGAACATCGCGCCGCAGGCGACCACCTCGATCACCGCGGGCCTGAACCTGAACGCGCAGGACAACATCATGCTCGGCGCGCCGACGGCGACGCCGGGCGCCGGCAACACCGGCACACTGAGCACGACCGGCGCGACGATCACCAACGCGGCAGCGGGCACCAACACCGACAATTACACGATCAACTTCACGAGCCCGACCACCTACACGGTCACGGACAACACGCTCGGCACGACCACGGCGTCGCAGACCTACACGTCCGGCACCGCGATCACGCTCGGCAACGGCGAGAGCATCACATTCAGCGGCACGCCGGTGGCCACCGACAGCTACACGATCACGCAGAACCCGACCACGTTCAACCAGAGCAGCTCGTCGACCTACAACTACTCGACGAGCACGACCGTCTACGACACGCTCGGCGGCTCGCAGACGGTCAACATGTACTTCGCGAAGACGGGCTCGGGCACGTGGAACGTATACGCGGGCCCGTCGACCGGCACCGCGACCCTGATCGGCACGGCGAACTTCAATTCATCGGGCACGCTGGTCAGCACGACCGACGCGACGACCGGCCTCGCGACCGCGACGCTCGGCGCGTTCACCATGTCGCTTCCGACCACCGACGGTTCGGGCACGCCGCAGAACGTCACGCTGAACATGGCCGGCACCACGCAGTACGGCGGCAAGGACGGCGTGAACAGCCTGTCGACCGACGGCTATGCGGCGGGCACGCTGACGAGCTTCACGGTCGGCTCCGACGGCACGCTGACCGGCAACTACTCGAACGGCCAGACCGCGGCGCTCGGCCAGATCGTGCTCGCGAACTTCTCGAACCAGAACGGCCTCGTCGACCTCGGCAACAACGAGTACGGCCAGACGGCTGCCTCGGGCGTCGCGCAGATTTCGACGCCGGGCTCGACCAATCACGGCGTGCTGCAAGGCGGCGCGGTCGAGAACTCGAACGTCGATCTGACGAGCGAGCTGGTCAACCTGATCACCGCGCAACGCAACTATCAGGCGAACGCGCAGACGATCAAGACCCAGCAGGCCGTCGACCAGACCCTGATCAACCTGTAAGCGAACGGGACCTCTTCATGGATCGGCTGATCTACACCGCGATGTCAGGCAGCGCCCAGGCGCTCGAACAGCAGGCGATCGTCGCGAACAACCTCGCGAACGCGTCGACCACGGGCTTTCGCGCGCAGCTCGAAACCTTCCGTGCCGTGCCGATGTCGTTCGGCGACGGCAGCACGATCAACGACGACACGACCCGCACCTTCGTGCTGTCGTCGACACCGGGCGCCGACTATACGCCGGGGCCGATCCAGCAGACGGGCAATCCGCTCGACGTCGCGATTCAGGGGCCGGGCTGGCTGTCGGTGCAGACCGCCGACGGCAACGAGGCCTACACGCGCGCGGGCAATCTGCACATCGACGAAAACGGCCAGCTCGTGAACGCGACCAATCAGGTCGTGCTCGGCAACGGCGGGCCGGT
This sequence comes from Paraburkholderia lebeckiae, assembly GCF_014201005.1. Taxonomy (NCBI): domain Bacteria; kingdom Pseudomonadati; phylum Pseudomonadota; class Betaproteobacteria; order Burkholderiales; family Burkholderiaceae; genus Paraburkholderia; species Paraburkholderia lebeckiae. The sequence goes on from NZ_JACHDK010000013.1 coordinate 50,948, forward strand.
ATCGGTGCCGCCGGGCGCACAGATCACGATCGGCAAGGACGGCACGGTGTCGGCATTGACGCCGGGCGATCCGCCCACCGCTGTGGTCACCGTCGATCAGCTGAAGCTGGTCAATCCCGATCCGCAGTCGCTCACGCGCGGCGATGACGGTCTGTTTCGCACCGCCGACGGCAACCCCGCCGACGCCGATCCGACCGTGACGCTCGCGCCGGCGTCGCTCGAGGGCAGCAACGTGAATCCGGTCAGCGCGATGGTCTCGATGATCACCAACGCGCGCCAGTTCCAGATGCAGACGCAGTTGCTGGAAAACGCCGACAAGAACGATCAGTCCGCCAACCAGCTGCTCAGCTTCAGCTAACGGATTGCCGCGCGGGGCGCCCTACGAGGCGCGCTCCGAGACAGCTTTGCATGGGTCCGGAGCAAGCGCTAAAGCGCCAACTCCGCCCGACATTGGAGAACCATAAGTGAACCGCTCACTGTATATCGCCGCCACCGGCATGAATGCGCAACAGGCGCAGATGGACGTGATCTCGAACAACCTCGCGAACGTCAGCACCAACGGCTTCAAGGGCTCGCGCGCGGTGTTCGAGGATCTGCTGTACCAGACCATCCGCCAGCCGGGCGCGAACTCGACGCAGCAAACCGAACTGCCGTCCGGCATCCAGCTCGGCACCGGCGTGCAACAGGTCGCGACCGAGCGTCTGTACACGCAGGGCAACCTGCAGCAGACCGGCAACTCGAAGGACGTCGCGATCAATGGCGCGGGCTTCTTCCAGGTGCAGATGCCCGACGGCACGACGGCCTACACGCGCGACGGCTCGTTCCAGACCAACGCGCAGGGTCAGCTCGTCACGTCGAGCGGCTACCAGGTGATTCCGGCGATCACGATCCCGACCAATGCGACCTCGCTGACGATCGGCAGCGACGGCGCAGTGTCGATCACCGTGGCCGGCTCGAGCAACACGCAGCAGCTCGGCACGATGCAGCTCGCGACCTTCATCAACCCGGCCGGTCTCGACTCGAAGGGCGAGAATCTGTTCGCGGAGACCGCGTCGTCGGGTGCGCCGAACGTGTCGCAACCGGGTCTGAACGCCGCGGGCACGCTCAACCAGGGTTACGTGGAAGCGTCGAACGTGAACGTCGTACAGGAGCTGGTGAACATGATCCAGACGCAGCGCGCGTACGAAATCAACAGCAAGGCCGTGACGACCTCCGACCAGATGCTGCAGACCTTGAGCCAGATGCAGGTTTGAGGACTGGAAATTTAAGGCGGTAAACGATGATGTCGCACTCCACTCGCACTCCGGTTCATTCGCGCACGGCCGAGGCGCTCGTGCAGCTCACGCTGCTCGCCGCGCTCGGCGGCTGCGCACTCGTGCCGAAGCAACCGATCACGCAACAGCCGATGAGCGCGCTGCCGCCGGTGCCGCCGCAGGCGCAGGCGCCGGGCTCGATCTACAACCCGGGCTACGCGGGCCGTCCACTGTTCGAAGATCAGCGGCCGCGCAACGTGGGCGACATCATCACGATCGTGATCGCCGAGAACATCAACGCGACGAAGTCGTCGGGCGCGAATGCGAACCGCAACGGCAACACGAACTTCAACGTGCCGACCGCGGGCTTCCTCGGCGGACTGTTCGCCAAGACCAACCTCAGCGCGGCCGGCACCAACGGCTTTGCCGGCACCGGCGGCGCGAATGCGTCGAATACGTTCAACGGCACGATCACGGTGACCGTGACCGGCGTGCAGGCGAACGGCAACCTGATCGTGAGCGGTGAGAAGCAGATGCTGATCAATCAGGGCAACGAGTTCGTGCGCTTCTCGGGCGTCGTCAATCCCAACACGATTTCGAGCCTGAATGCCGTGTACTCGACCCAGGTCGCCGACGCGAAAATCGAATACTCCGCGAAGGGCTACATAGACGAAGCGGAGACCATGGGCTGGCTGCAGCGGTTCTTCCTCAACGTGTCGCCGTGGTGATCATGGGTACTGTCTTCAACACGCTGTCGCGCGCGGGCCGAGCGCTGATGTTCGTCGCGCTCGCCTGCGCGGCGCTGCCGGCCGCGACGCCAGCGCACGCGGAGCGCCTGAAGGACCTCGTGCAGATCCAGGGCGTGCGCGACAACCCGCTGATCGGCTACGGCCTCGTGGTCGGCCTCGACGGCACCGGCGACCAGACCACGCAGACACCGTTCACGACGCAGACGCTCGCGAACATGCTCGCGAACCTCGGCATCTCGATCAACAACCAGGCGGCGGGCTCCAGCAACTCGCAGTCGTCGCTGTCGAACATCCAGCTGAAGAACGTCGCCGCGGTGATGGTGACCGCGGTGCTGCCGCCGTTCGCGCGGCCGGGCGAAGCAATCGACATCACGGTGTCGTCGCTCGGCAATGCAAAGAGCCTGCGCGGCGGCACGCTGCTGCTCACGCCGCTGAAGGGCGCCGACGGCCAGGTGTATGCGCTCGGCCAGGGCAACGTCGCCGTGGGCGGCGCGGGCGCGAGCGCGAACGGCAGCAGGGTGCAGGTCAACCAGCTCGCCGCGGGACGCATCACCAGCGGCGCGATCGTCGAGCGCTCGGTGCCGACGGCGGTGTCGCAGGCGGGCACCATGCAGCTCGACCTGAACGACATGGACTACGACACCACGCAGCGCGTCGTCGCGGCGATCGACAACGCGTTCGGCAGCGGCACCGCGACCGCGCTCGACGGCCGCACGATCCAGCTGCGCGCGCCGGCCGATCCGCAGCAGCAGGTCTCGTTCATGGCGCAATTGCAGAACCTCGAAGTGCGGCCCGGGCAGGCCGCCGCGAAGGTCATCCTGAACGCCCGCACCGGCTCGATCGTGATGAACCAGATGGTCACGCTGCAGAACTGCGCGGTCGCGCACGGCAATCTGTCGGTCGTGATCAATACGCAGCCGGTGGTGAGCCAGCCGGGCGCGTTCTCGAACGGCCGCACGGTGGTCGCGCAGCAGTCGCAGATCCAGATGAAGCAGGACAACGGCTCGCTGAAACTCGTGAACGCCGGTGCGAACCTCGCCGAAGTGGTGAAGGCGCTCAACGCGCTCGGCGCGACGCCCGCGGATCTGATGTCGATCCTGCAGGCCATGAAAGCAGCCGGTGCATTGCGCGCCGACCTTGAAATCATCTAAGGAGCACGCGAGATGAATTCCGATACGACCAATAGCGTCAACTCCGCCAACGATCTGACCAGCCGGTTCGCGCTCGACGTGCAGGGCTTCGGCGCACTCAGCGCGCAGGCAAAAGCCTCGCCGCAAGCCGGCATGAAGATGGCCGCGCAGCAGTTCGACGCCGTGTTCACGCAGATGATGTTGAAGAGCATGCGCGATGCGACGCCGCAGGACGGTCCGTTCGATTCGCACGACACGGCGACGTTCACGTCGATGATGGATCAGCAGATGGCGCAGCAGCTATCGAAGAAGGGCATCGGCGTCGCCGACGCGATGCTCAAGCAGCTGATGCGCAACCAGGGCATGCAGGTGGGTGGCGCGAACGGCACGGGCGCGGCGGGCGGTCTCGCCGGCATGGCCAACGCGCTCGGCGGCGGTAGCGGCGGCGACGAAGGCCAGAGCGCGGCGCTCAACGCGCTCGCGCGTGCTTATGGCAACGCCCAGTCCAACGGCCAGCTCGCGCTCGGCCGCGCCTACTCGGCCAATAGCGCGCTGACGCCGCCGGTGCGCGGCGACGGCAGCTCGTCGAAGGTCGACGCCTTCGTCGACAAGCTCGCCGCGCCGGCGCAGGCCGCGAGCGCGGCGACCGGCATTCCGGCGCGCTTCATCATCGGTCAGGCCGCGCTCGAATCGGGCTGGGGCAAGAGCGAGATCAAGAAGGCCGACGGCTCGGCGAGCCACAACGTGTTCGGCATCAAGGCGGGCAACGACTGGACCGGCAAGACCGTGTCGACGGTCACGACCGAATACGTGAACGGCAAGCCGCATCGCACGGTCGAGAAATTCCGCGCATACGACTCGTATGAGGAAGCGATGACCGATTACGCGAGCATGTTGAAGAGCAATCCGCGTTACGCGCAGGTGATCAATTCGTCGCGCGACGTGAACGGTTTTGCGAACGGCATGCAGCGCGCCGGTTATGCAACCGATCCGCATTACGCAAAAAAGCTGCTGTCGATCATGCAGAAAATGGGCTGATTGAAAATAACGCACACGACGGGCATTAAAGCGGCTTTAAAGGTATCGGTAAAATCGGCGACAAAATCAGCAGAAAACCGGCATCGGTAAAAAGCTCCGCATGGTCCGGGGCGAGCAAGGTCGCGGGAAATAGGGCGGATACGCTTTTAACGTTTGCGCGAAATTTTCCGGCGAATATTTAAATTGCGCCCCTAAATTTTGGTTCGATGTTGCCGCTAACGAGTTAGACCCGATACCGGAATAGCGCTGTAAGGTCCGGTCGAACGCGTGTGTTGCGGCTTTGCATGAAGACCTTCAGAGTCCATGGCTAGGCCCTGGCACGTGCCCGCAAGAACATGCTTACCGGCAAGCCCATGGATATGAACCAGTCGAACGGCCTGACTGACACGAACGCTCAGCCGCACGTCCCGCAAAACGAGAGCGCTTCCGATTTCGGCCGCCGCAATCCGCTGGAGATCGGCGTGCAGCTGCGCAATATCGTCAATCGCGGCGATTTCCTCACCGTCGAATATGCGGGCGGGCAGATCGTCACGCGCCTGCTCGACGTCGACGTGCGCGAGCGCACCTTCACCTTCGATTGGGGCGCGCTTGCCGATCAGAACAAGGTGCTGCTCAACGCGCCGCGCTGCCAGTTCCACGCGTCGCCGGACGGCGTGCGCGTCGAGTTCACGACGCCGACGCCACGCGAGACGCGCTTCGAGGGAATGCCGGCGTTCGAGGCCGACTTCCCCGAGGTGCTGTTCTACGTGCAGCGCCGCGAGTACTTCCGCGTCGCCGCGCCGATTCTCGACCCGTTCATGTGCACGGGCCGCCTGCCCGACGGCGACACGTTCCGCTTCGAGGTGCACGACCTGTCGCTCGGCGGCGTCGGGATGCGCACGACCGACCTGCGCGTCGCCGAGCTGCCGATGGGCGCGCGCCTGATGGACTGCGAGCTCACGCTCGGCGCGCTCGGCCGTCTGTCGCTCGATCTGCAGCTCGTGTCGCATCGCTCGCTCGCGCTGCCGAACGGCACGCAGCGCTATCAGCTCGGCTTCCGTTTCCTGTCGCTGCCGGGCAGCACGGAAAACACGCTGCAGCGGCTGATCACGCAGCTCGAAATGAAGCGCCGCTCGCTGGCGCGCTGAGCGGCGAGCCAATGCGCGGTGCCGTGCGCTTGACGCCTGGTACCGCGCGAACGCTTTGGCCGACGAAGCAAACGTTGCACTCGCGTCGGAGGCAATGGCGCGGCAACGTCGCGCAAACGAAGTGGAATGGCCCTCAATTTTTCGCACGGTGGGCCGTTAAAGAGGATGTTCCACTAACGCGGTGGCATGTCTGCGACGCCGCCCTTCAGGATGACGCATGTCCAGCAATCTGTTGAATATCGGCCTTAGCGGACTCAACGCGGCCCAATGGGGTTTGACGACGACTGGTGAGAACATCAGCAACGCGTCGACACCCGGCTATACGATGGAAACCCCGGTGTATTCGGAGACGATCGGCACGTATACCGGCTCCGGCTACCTGCCGATGGGCGTCTCCACCGACACCGTGACGCGCGCGTACAGCCAGTACCTGACGACCCAGCTGAACGACGCGCAGTCGTCGAGCAGCGCGCTCACCGCGTACAACACGATGATCACCCAGCTCAACAACCTCGTCGGCAGTCCGACCGCCGGGATTGCGAGCGCGATCAGCGGTTACTTCACGGGGCTGCAGAACGTCGCCAACAACGCATCGAGCGTGTCGACGCGGCAGACCGCGATCAGCGACGCGCAGACGCTCGCGAACCAGATCAACGCGGCGGGCCAGCAGTACGACCAGTTGCGCTCGAGCGTCAACACGCAGCTGAGCAACTCTGTTACGCAGATCAACACCTACACCGCGCAGATCGCGTCGCTGAATACCCAGATCACGCAGGCGAGCAACCAGGGCCAGCCGCCGAACCAGCTGCTCGACGAACGCGACCAGGCGGTGTCGAACCTGTCCCAGCTGATCGGCGTGTCGGTCGTGCAGGACAACGGCAGCTATAGCCTGTTCATGTCGAGCGGACAGCCGCTCGTGCTGGCCGGCAACAGCTTCAATCTCGGCACGGCGACTTCGTCGGGTGATCCGAGCGAGCTGTCGGTCCAGTATCTCGGCCAGGCCGGGGCAAAGCCGACACCGACGCCGCAGACGCTGTCCGACACGAGCGTGTCCGGCGGCACGCTGGGCGGACTGCTGCAATTCCGCTCGCAAACGCTCGATCCGGCCGAGGCGCAACTCGGTGCAATCGCGACCAGCTTCGCCGCGCAGGTCAATGCGCAGAACGAACTCGGCCTGACGCTGAACGGCACCGCGGGCGGCGCGCTGTTCACGGTCGGCTCGCCGACCGTGTACGCGAACTCGCAGAACACCGGCAACGCTACGCTCGGTGTCTCGTTCGCCGACGCGACCCAGCCGACCACGGGCGACTACACGCTGTCGTACAACGGCAGCAGCTACACGCTGACCGACAACCAGACCGGCAGCATCGTCGGTTCGGCGGCGAACCTGACCAACCCGATCGGCGGCCTGCAGTTCTCGGTCGCGAGCGGCACGATGAAGGCCGGCGACTCGTTCTCGGTCGAACCGACCCGCGGCGCGCTCGACGGCTTCGCGCTGACCACCACTTCGGCGTCGGCAATCGCGGCCGCGGCGCCGGTGCTCGCGTCGGCGTCGACGTCGAACACCGGCACCGGGACGATCACGCAAGGCACGGTATCTGCCGGCTACAGCGCGCCGACCAGCACCTCGACGATCACTTACACCGCGGGCACCGGCCTGACCGGCTTCCCGGTCGGCACGGTGGTGACAGTCGCCGGCTCGCCGTCCACGCAGTACACGATCAGCTCGGCGACGACCGCGGTGCCATACTCGCCGAGCTCGGGCGCGACGCTGACGATCACCAACCCGAGCAATTCGGCGAGCGCGGGCGTGATGAACAACGTGACGGTCACGATCAGCGGCACGCCTGCCAACGGCGACTCGTTCACGATCGGACCGAACACCGGCGCGACCAACGACGGCCGCAACGCGCAACTGCTGTCGAACCTGACTTCGGCGCAGGTGCTCAACGGCGGCACCTCGACGCTGACGGGCGCGTACGCGAGCTACGTCAACAACATCGGCAACCAGACCACGCAGATCCAGACGTCGGCGACCGCGCAAAGCACGCTCGTCACGCAGATCACGTCGGCGCAGCAGTCGGTGTCGGGCGTCAATATCAATGAGGAAGCGGCCAACCTGCTTCAGTACCAGCAGCTCTATCAGGCCAACAGCAAGGTCATCCAGACGGCGCAGACGCTGTTCCAGACTTTGCTTGGCATCTTCTCGTAAGGCGTTGAACCATGCGAATTTCGACCCAGCAGTACTTCAGCATGAACGTCGCGAACATGAGCAATCAGCAGGCTCAGTTGTCGCAGATCTATCAGGAAATCTCGAGCGGCCAAAGCCTGACCACGCCCGCCGACAATCCGCTCGGCGCCGCGCAGGCCGTGCAGCTCAGCTCGACGGCGTCCGCGCTGTCGCAGTACACGACGAACCAGAACGCGGCGCTCACGTCGTTGCAGGCCGAGGACTCGACGCTCTCCACCGTCATCACGACGTTGCAAAGCGCGAACACGTTAGGTCTGCGCGCCGGCGACGGCGGTTTGAACGACGCCGACCGCACGGCGATCGCCGCACAGCTGACCACCCTGCGCGACCAGCTCGTCACCTACGCGAATTCGACCGACAGCTCCGGCAATGCGCTGTTCGCCGGTTTCCAGAATTCGACCCAGGCCTTCACGACCGATGCGGCCGGCAACGTCACCTATACGGGCGACACGGGCACGCGCACCGTGCAGGTCACCGATAGCAACGCGGTCTCGACCGGTGACAACGGGTTGTCGGTGTTCATGAGCGTCGGCGCGACCAATGCGCAGCCGATCGCCTCGGGCGACCCGGCCAATACCGGCACCGGCGTGATCGGTGCGGTGTCGGTCAACGATCCGACCAACGCGGGGAACGCCGACTCGTACCAGATCAAGTTCAGCGGCAGCGGCAGCTCCCTCACCTACACGGTCACTGACACGACGACCGGCGTCGCGGGTACGGTGCAGCCGTACACGGCGGGCTCGGGCATCACGATCGCGGGCCAGACTGTCGAAATCACAGGCACGCCGGCCGCCAACGACAAATTCACGGTGCAGCCGGCCAACCAGGCGGGCACCAACGTGTTCGCGAACCTGAACGCGATGATCGCCGCGCTCCAGCAGCCGGTGAGCGGCAACCCCGCGGCCTCGGCGAAGCTGCAGAACTCGTTGAATACGGGCCTGTCGCAGCTTGGCAACACGCTGAACAACGTCACCGCGGTGCAGGCATCGGTCGGCGGCCGCGAGCAGGAAGTCAAGGCGCTGCAAACGGTTACGGAGACCAACTCACTGCAAACGCAAAGCGATCTCGCGGACCTGACTCAGACCGACATGGTCTCGACGATCAGCAAGTACACGATGGAGCAGGCGGCCTTGCAGGCTTCGCAGCAAGCTTTCGTGCAGATCCAGAACATGTCGCTGTTCCAGTACATCAACGGCTGATGCCGCTGCGGCGGCGCAATAAAGAAACCGGCGCGAGCCGGTTTTTTTATGTCCGCGATTTTCGGCGTTATCCCAGCGCCGCCGCGACCCGTCCCATCTCATCGATGCCGCTATCGAACAAGTGCACGAAGAATGGGATCATGTTCGGCAGCATCAGCTGCACGAGCAGCAGGCCGACCAGCATCGTCAGCGGAAAGCCGATCTGGAACACGCCGATCTGCGGCGCCGCGCGATTGAGAATGCCGAGCGCGAGGTTCGCGATCAGCAGTGCGACGACGACCGGCAACGCGAGCAGCAGCCCCGCCGAGAAGATCGAGCCGCCCCAGTTCGCGAGCGTCTGCCAACCGTGCGGCGCAAGCAGATTCGCCGACACCGGCACCGACTGGAACGTCGTCACGAGCGCGGCGATCATCTGCAGATGACCGTCGACGGCGAGAAACACCAGCGTCGCGATCGTCGTCATGTAGCGTGAGATCACGACGCCCGAGCCGGTCGCCTGCTGGTCGAAGAAGGTCGCGAAGCCAAGGCCCATGCCGAGGCCGATGAAGTAGCCGGTCGCGTCGACCGCCTGGAACACGACCTGCATCGTCACGCCGAGCGCGATGCCGATCAGGAACTGGTTGACGAGAATCCACACGCCGGCCGCGGAAAACACGGTGACCTGCGGCAGCGCGCCGATCGTCGGGGCGACGATGATCGTCGTGAACGCGGCGAGACCGATTTTCACGCGCGAGGGCAGCGACGTGTTGCCGAGCACCGGTGCGGTCGCGATCAGCGCGGCGATGCGCGCGAACGGCCACAGGAACGCGGTCAGCCAGACGTTCAGTTGCGCGTAGGTGACCGTGAACATGGAGTGGGGAGAGCGGAGGTGCCAGCGGCGCTCAGTTGACGAGCGTCGGAATGCTGGTGATCGTGTGGCGCAAATAGTCGAGCATCGTGGTCAGCATCCAAGGTCCGGCGATCACCAGCGTGAGCGCGATCGCGAGCAGCTTCGGGATGAACGACAGCGTGCTTTCGTTGATCTGCGTGGCCGCCTGGAACAGGCTCACGACCAGACCGACGACGAGCGCGACGAGCAGCAGCGGGGCGGCCAGCACGAGGCTGACGTACATGGCCTGGTGGGCCAGCGTCATGACTGCTTCGGGTGTCATCGTGAGTGCCTGAAGAACAAGGAGCGGAAAAATATCAGACGAAGCTCTGCGCGAGCGAGCCGAGCAGCAACTGCCAGCCGTCGACGAGCACGAACAGCATCAGCTTGAACGGCAGCGAAATCGTCGCCGGCGACACCATCATCATGCCCATCGACATCAGCACGCTCGCGACCACCATGTCGATGATCAGGAACGGAATGAAGATCGTGAAGCCGATCGTGAAGCCGGTCTTCAGCTCGCTCGTCACGAACGACGGCACCAGCAGCGACAGCGGCACGTCTTCGGGCCCCTGCATCGGCGCCGCGTGCGAGATGCGCGCGAACAGCGCAAGGTCGCTTTCGCGGGTCTGACGCAGCATGAAGGTCTTGAACGGCGCGACGCCGCGCGCCACCGCCTGATCCATCGACATCGTGCCTTCGGAGAACGGCTTGTAACCTTCGTTATAGGCTTTATCGAGCACCGGCGACATCACGAACAGCGTCAGAAACAGCGCGAGACCGACGAGCACCTGGTTCGGCGGCGTCGTGGTCGTGCCGAGCGCCTGGCGCAGCAGCGACAACACGATCACGATGCGCGTGAAGCTCGTCATCATCAGCACCATCGCTGGGAGGAACGACAGCATCGTGAGCAGCAGCATCGTCTGCACGCTCAGCGAGTAGGTCGTGCCGCCGTTGGGGCCGGGGCTCGTCGTGAACGCCGGCAGGCCGGCGGTTTGCGCGAAAGACAGCGTCGGCAGCGCGAACAGCAGTGCCGGCAGCGCGAGTTGAAGCGCTGCGGGGAGCGCCCGCCCCGCACGGCGCGTAAGCGTGAAGAACCAGCCTGACTGCCTGAAACTGACCTGCATTACCGATCCCCGCCGCCGTGCGCGTTGAAACGTTTGCCCACTTCGCTTTTCAGGGCGTCGCGAAAGCGTTGACCAAAAGTGCCGGAAAGCGGTGCTGGCGAAGCGGCAACCGTATCGGCCGAGACGGAACCCGCCGGCATCGTATGCAGCAGCCGCACGTTGCCGGGCGCGGCGCCGAGCACGAGCCACGTATCGCCGATCTCGACGACCGCGACGCGTTCCTTGCCACCGAGCGAAGCGCCGCCGACCGTCTTCACCAGACCGCCGCGCTGGCCCGGTTGCAGGCCGAAGCGTCGCGCGAGCCACGCGCAGCCGAACACGAGGCCGATCACGACCGCCAGCCCGACGAAGGTTTGCAGGACCGCGCCGACGCCGAGCGCCGGCACCGCGCTACCCGCGCCGACACCCGAGGCGATCTTCGCGGCGTTGTTGACCGCGTTCATGTCGGCGGCGTGCGCGACGGTGGACGCGAAAAGCGACGCGAGCAGCACGCCGCGACCTGCCAAACGGTTCATCGATTGAGTTTCCGGATGCGTTCGGACGGCGTGATGATGTCGGTCAGCCGGATACCGAACTTGTCGTTGACGACCACCACCTCGCCCTGCGCGATCAGGCAGCCGTTGACGAGCACGTCCATCGGCTCGCCGGCCATGCCGTCGAGTTCGACGACCGAGCCCTGCGCGAGCTGCAGCAGATTGCGGATCGCGATCTTGGTGCGGCCGAGTTCGACCGTCATCTGGACGGGAATGTCCAGGATCATGTCGATGTCGTTGTGCGTCGAGGTCGGCGCGGCCTTCGACAGCGGCTGGAACACGGCGCCCGCGGCCGGGTTGATTTCGTCGTTGCCGTTCTGCTCCGCGAGCGCGCTTGCCCAGTCGGCCATCGCCGCGTCGTCTTCCGCGACGGACAGCTCGCCGGCGGCGAGTTGCTCGGCTGCCGCGAGATCGGTCTCGGGCTTTGCGTTCAGGTCACTCATATCCACCTTCCTTCATCGTGTCGGCTGCGCTGATCATCTTCTGGACCCGCAACGCGTACTGACCATTGAAAATTCCGTAGCCGCATTCCATCACCGGCACGCCGTCTACTTTCGCGGTGATGTGCTCGGGGATGTTGATCGGCAGAACATCGCCTTTGCGCATGTTCAGGATCTGTTCGAACGTGACCGGCACCTGCGCGAGATCGGCGCTCAGCTGCACTTCGGCGGCCTGCACCTGCTGCGACAGCACGCGCACCCAGCGTCGGTCGACGTCCACCGCCTCGCCCTGGATCGGCGACGAGAGAATGTCGCGGATCGGCTCGATCATCGAGTAGGGCATGCAGATGTGCAGCGTGCCGCCCGTCGAGCCGAACTCGATCGAGAACTGCGTGACGATGACGATTTCGTTCGGCGTCGCGACGTTGGCGAACTGCGTGTGCATTTCCGAGCGCACGTATTCGAACTGCAGCGGACGCACGCTCTTCCACGACGCCGCGTAGTGCTCGAACGTCAGATTGAGCAGCTTCGTGATGATGCGCTGCTCGGTCTGCGTGAAATCGCGTCCTTCGACGCGCGTATGGAAACGACCGTCGCCGCCGAACAGGTTGTCGACCACGAAGAACACGAGGTTCGGATCGAACACGAACAGCGACGTGCCGCGCAGCGGCTTCACGTGGACCAGGTTCAGGTTGGTCGGGATCGGCAGGTTGCGCGTGAACTCGCTGTACTTTTGCACCTTCACCGGGCCGACGGAAATTTCCGCCGAGCGCCGCATGAAGTTGAAAATGCCGACGCGCAACAGGCGCGCGAAGCGGTCGTTGATGATTTCGAGGCCCGGCATCCGGCCGCGGACGATACGTTCCTGCGTCGCGATGTTGTACGGGCGCACGCCCGTGCGGTCGTTTTGCTCGGATTCCGTGTCGGATTCGCCGGTGACGCCCTTCAGAAGGGCATCGACCTCCTCCTGGGACATGAACTCTTCGTGGCCCATTGCTTATTCCTCGTGCGTCCCTTGGCGATTGATGGTGGCAGCGCTAAACAACGTCACGTCACTGCACGACGAATTCAGTGAACAGCACGTCCTGCACGCGGATCGGTGCGACGCTCTTGTCGGTCGGCGCGGTGATCAGCGTCTTCAGCTCTTCGGCGAGCGCGCGCTTGCCTTCGAGCGGCGCGAGTTCTTCGGGGTGCTTGTTCGACAGCGCGAGCAGGATGCGGCTGCGCACTTCCGGCATGTGATCGGTGAGCGCCTGCTGGGTGACGGCGTCGCCGAGCTTCAGCGTGAGGCCGATGCGCAGGAAGTGTTGCTGGCCGTCGTCCGATTGCAGGTTGACGGTCATCGATTCGAGCGGGAAGAACAGCGGCACGGCGGATTGCGCCGGCGCGGCTTCGGCCGATACGGCGACGGGTGCGCGCTTCGACAGGAAGAACCACACGCCGGCACCGGCAGCGCCCGCGGCGATCAGCGCAATGAGGACGATCAGGATAATGCGCTTCATGGGGCCCGGCGAGGCGGGCGCGGCTTGTTGCGGGGCGGTCGTGGTTGCCATTTGGGTTGCCAGCTTGTTGCTGGCCTAGTAAGGGTTAGGGTGATTGTTGTTGATTTGCCTGCGGCGCTATGGGTCGAAAAGAAGGGCTATTTCTGGCTATTTCTGGCCGTTTCTGGTTTTTGGGTTTTTTTTTGTCGTTGTTCTGGCTTTGTTGGCCTTTCCTTGCTGTCTTATCGGTCTATTAGCGTTGCCCCTGTGCGGGGCGGCACCTACTTTCTTTGCTGCTGCAAAGAAAGTAGGCAAAGAAGACAGCTAAAACCGCCAACTCTTAAGCGGGTCCCTCGGTCTGCATGAGGTAGTGGTGCATCTGGAATCCGTGCTCGCGCACATTCCGCGCCAATGACAAGGCAGTCATTCTTCCGGCGGCGCTGCGCGCGCCGAAACCCCGTTCCCAAACCACCGGTTGTTTCGGCGCATCGCCGAGGCGCAGCCGAGGGTCCCCGCTGCGCGGGCAAAACCATTGGTTTCCCTGGCGGACCCGTCCGCGACGCACGTAGTGCGGAGTGGGAGGGATGACGGCTTTGTCACGAACGGGGAATGTGCGGCGGCCCGGATTCCAGATGCACCACTACCCCTTCCAAGCCAGGGGACCCGCTTAAGAGTTGGCGGTTTGAGCTGTCTTCTTTGCCTACTTTCTTTGCAGCAGCAAAGAAAGTAGGTGCCGCCCCGCACAGGGGCAACGCTAATAGACCGATAACAAAGCAAGGAAAGGCCAACAAAGCCAGAACAACGACAAAAAAAAAGCGCCCCGCCTCGCTTCAGGCAAACGTATCGACCAGTCCAACCTGCTGCCGCACGGCAACACTCCCGATGGCATCGCTGGACTCCACCGAGCTGTCCCCTGCAAGGGCACCACCACCACTGCCCCTCTTCCCCCCACCCGCGCCAGCGCCCTGCTGTTGTTGCCCGCTCTGCCGCGCAAACCCATCACTCACACTCGCACTGCCAAGCCCAATCCCATTCGACTCCATCGCCTCGCGAAGCTTCGGCAACGCCGCCTCGACCGCCTCCCGCACCGACTGGTGCTGCGAAACGAACAGCGCATGCGCATGGTTATCCGCCACCTGCAACACGACCTGCAACGGCCCCAGATCCTTCGGATTGAGCGTCAGCTCAGCACTCTGCGAATGCGCATTCGACAAAAACACCACCTTCTGGCTCAGCGCGTCTTCCCAGTCGCTCGTGCCGACCTGCGGCGTCAACGCATTCGCGGCGGCGGCCGCGCTCGCATTGCCCGTACTCTGCGCTGCCGCCGTCGTGCTCGCGGCGTTCGCTGCCGCCTGCGTCGCGGCCAGCGCGGCGTTCGCCGCCTCGGACGCGCTGCGCGCCGATGCGAGGTTGTCCGCCTGGCCGCTCGTCGCGGCCGTGGCGCTCAACGCATCGGCGGCCGACTTCGCTGCCGACGGATCGGCCAGCGCGGTCGCGGCGGCCGTCGCCGTCGACGTCGTGTGGGTCGTCGAGGCGCCCTTGCCGTTGCCGAACAGGCCGCTCGCGAGCGTCTTGTCGTCCGACGTGCCGTTCAGGCCGTTTTTCGTGTTGCCCAAGCCGCCCGCCGCGCTCGACACACTCGCGGCTTTCGCGGCCGCGCCGCCAGCAAGCGCGGCCGCGGGCACCGCGCCCTGGCCGCTCGACAGCGCGGACAGCGCACTCTGCAACGCATCCTGCAGCGACTTCGGATCGACCGCGCCTTTCCTGCTTGCCGCGGCGGCCGCGAGCGCGCCCGTGGCCGTGCCGGCCAGCGCGCTCACCGCATCGGCGGCGGAGCTTGCGGCATCGGTCGTGGTGGTGGCGCTCGAGTCGGCGTTATTGGCGACGGCCTGTGCCTGCGCTTGCGCCTGAGCCTGGGCGGCAGCCGCAGCGGCGGCGAGCGCGCCAGCGTCGGTTTGCGCCTTGGTGTCTTTCTGCCTGGCTTGCGTCGCGGTCGTCTGGCTGTTCGAGGCCTGCTGCGTTGGTGTCGTCGGCGCCGTGGACGACGGCGATGACGCGCTGCTGCTGGCCGCGTTGCTCGCTGTGCCGTTGCCGTTCTGGCTGCCGCTCGCGCTCTGCTGCGAGGAAGCGGGAGCGGACGCTGGCGGCGGCGCGCTGGGCGCGCTCGACGCCGAGGCATGCGACGCCGTCGCTGAACTGGTCTGCTGTTGATTCGCGCTGTTCTGCTGGTCGATGCTTTGCTGCAAGGTCTGCGCGAACGGGCTCGAGCCCGCGGCGTTCGCGGCCGCGCTGCTCGACCCATTGCCGCTCGTGTCGAGCAGCGTGCTCAGTTGGGAGCCGATCTGTGAAAGAAGCGACATAAAGAATCCTGTGAATCGGTCGAACGGGTGTGCCGTAGGGCGTTAGCCGCGAGGCAAGGCCTCACGCGCCGTCGGCTCGCATGCGCAGACTCCGCGCGGCATATTCGTCGGCGTCGCGCTGTTCGCGCCGCGCCGCAACCTTCGCCTCGGCCGCTTCGCCGCGCGCCTGCAGCACTTCGTACGAGCCGAGCTTCTGCTTGTGGCGCTGCCAGTCGGGCTTCGCCGCCTCGAGGCGCGCGCTCGCCGCCGCCAGCAGGCTGCGCTGCTGCTCGATAGCGGCATCGAGCGTGTCGACGAACGCCTGGAAGTTGCGCATGTTGCCGGCCGGCATGCCCGACTGCGCGCTCTCCATGAAGCGTGCGTAGTATTCGTCGCGGTACTGCACGAGCGCATCGAGTTGCGCCTGTACGTCGTTGCGCTCGCGCTGCGCGCGGCCGAGCCGCTGCGCGGCGGCGTCCACGTCGTCCTGCGCGAGACCGATCAGCGTCTTGATCGGAAAATGTTTCGACATCGTCAGCCTCCTCGGCCCCAGGGTCTGTTTACATATGGAACGCACGTGCGTTGCCGCGAGAAGGGCCGCTCGCAAGGACTGCGACGCCGCGAATACTCGACGTATTCGCAAGGAGCATGACGCAGCGAGCGGCCCTTCTCGCGGCAACCCCATTGCCTGGAATTCATTTCAGGGGAATGCCCGCTATCGGCCGCATGGCGGCGTCGCGCGTCGCTCACGTGGCGAGGCCACGCAGCGCTCCTTACTCCTTGCCCTGCGCCCCGAAGGAAGTCCCCTTGGGGGACGGCCGATAGCGGGCATTCGCACGTGCGTTCCATATGTAAACAGACCCTAAGCAAACAGCGCGTTCAGCATGTCGATGCTCGGCTGGAAGTTCGCGCACTCGCGAAAGCCTTGCTGCAGGAACGCTTCCATCCGCGGATACAGCGCGATCGCGCGATCGAGCACCGCGTCGCGCCCGCTCGAATACGCGCCGACGTTGATCAGATCGCGGTTGCGCTGATAGCGCGACAGCATCTGCTTGAACATACGCGTTTTATTCAGATGGTTATCGTCGATCAGCGCGGTCATTGCCCTGCTAATCGACGCTTCGATATCGATCGCAGGGTAGTGGCCGGCTTCGGCGAGCGAGCGCGACAGCACGATGTGGCCGTCGAGAATCGCGCGCGCCGAGTCGGCGATCGGGTCCTGCTGGTCGTCGCCTTCGGTGAGCACCGTGTAGAACGCGGTGATCGAGCCGCCGCCCGCCGGTCCGTTGCCGGTGCGCTCGACGAGCGCCGGCAGCTTCGCGAACACCGACGGCGGATAACCCTTGGTCGCGGGCGGCTCGCCGATCGCGAGCGCGATCTCGCGCTGCGCCATCGCGTAACGGGTCAGCGAATCCATTAGCAGCAGCACGTGCTTGCCCTGGTCGCGGAAGTATTCGGCGAGCGAGGTCGAGTACGCGGCGGCCTGCATCCGCAACAGCGGCGACACGTCGGCCGGCGCGGCGATCACGACCGAGCGCGCCAAACCTTCCTCGCCGAGAATCTGTTCGATGAACTCCTTCACTTCGCGGCCACGTTCGCCGATCAGGCCGATCACGATCACCTCGGCGCTGGTGTAGCGCGCCATCGTGCCGAGCAGCACCGATTTACCGACGCCCGAACCCGCGAACAGCCCCATCCGTTGACCACGACCGACGGTCAACAGCGAGTTGATCGCGCGCACGCCGACGTCGAGCACCTTGTGAATCGGCTCGCGATTGAGCGGATTGATGACCGGCGCGGACAGCGGCGCGTCCTTTTGCGTGCCGAGCGGGCCGAGCCCGTCGAGCGGACGGCCCGATGCGTCGAGCACGCGGCCGAGCAATTCCCAGCCGACCGGCAGACGCTTCGCGCCCGCGAGCGGGTCGGCGATCGGCGCGCTTTCGAGCGGAAAGACCCGCGCGCCGGGCAACAGACCGATCACTTCGGTGGTCGGCATCAGGAACAGCTTGTCGCCGGAGAAGCCGACCACTTCGGCTTCGGCCATCGGCAGCGAACTGCCGGGCGGCAACTCGATCATCACTTCGGCGCCGACCGACAGACGCAGGCCGACCGCTTCGAGCACGAGACCAGCCGCGCGTGTGAGACGCCCGCACGCGCGCAGCGGCTTCGCGATCGCGTTGCGCGCGCGCAGCGCGTCGAGCTGGCCGCGCCATGCCTGCATGTGCGGATTGATGTCGAGCGCGGGATCGTAGGACGGCGCGTGCGGAGCGTGAGCGGCGCAAGCACTGCGCGCGGCGTGGTCCGTCGCGGCGGACTCGCGGCTCGCCGCCGCGCCTGTCGCTGGATGTGCGCTCGCAGGAGCGAGCCATGCCGCATCCGGGGGCTCCGGAATATCAGCCGACTCGGCATCGGCCAGCGCCTCGGCGCCGAACGACGCCAAGGCGAGCTCGCGTTCGAGCGGCGTCAGATCGCTCGCGCGGATCTCGTCGAGCGTCGGCTTCACCACGTGCTCACCTTGCCGAGCGCGGCGGCGACGCGCTGCCAGCGCGTGTCGATGCCCGCGTCGACCTCGCCGGTGCCGGCCTGCGCGCGGCAACCGCCACGCTCGACCGATGCATCGGTGCGCACGGTCCAGCCGCGCGTTTGCAATTCTTCGAGCAGATACGCCTCGACGACCGGCAGATCGGCGGGACTCACGATCAGCGCCGGCGCGCCGGCGAGCGCGGGCTCGGCCGCGAGTACCTCGCGCGCGGCCGCGATCAGTGCGGTCGGGTCGTGCTGCACGTGCTGGCGCACGACCTGCTGCGCGATGTCGAGCGCGAGTGCGATCAGCGTTTCGGAGATCGCGTGCTGCGCGCCATCGAGCGCGCGCTTGAAGGTTTCGGCGAGCGCGGCGAGCCGCATCGCTTCCTCGCGCGCCTCGGTCTGGCCTTGCGCGAAACCCTGCGCATGCCCCTGGTCATAGCCCGCCTGATAGCCGAGCGCCTGGCCGGCCACATGACCGGACGCGACGCCCTGTGCATGGGCGGCTTCGCGGCGGTGCTCGAGTTCGGCTTCGAACGCGCGCTCGTCGAACTCGGGTTCGGCCAGCGGCGGCGCCGGCGGAGCCGGGTCGAACGACGCCATCTCCCAGCGCTGGTAGGCCGAGAGGCTTTCCTTTGCCGGGGCGTTCGGATCAGACATAGGCGTCTTCCGCCTTGCCGCCGATCACGATCTGCCCGCTCTCGGCCAGGTTGCGCACGATCTGCAGGATGCGGCGCTGCTGCGTCTCGACTTCGGACACGCGTACCGGGCCGCGTGCGTCGAGGTCTTCGGCGAGCAACTCGGCCGCGCGCTGCGACATGTTCGACAGGAACTTCTGACGCAGCGCGGGCGCCGCGCCCTTCAGCGAGATGATCAGCGCTTCGGATTCGACTTCCTTCAGCAGCAGCTGGATCGCGCGGTCTTCGAGCTCGAGCAGGTTCTCGAACACGAACATCTGGTCGATGATCTTCTGCGCGAGCTCGGCGTCGTACTGGCGCACGTTTTCGATGACGCCTTCCTCGTGGTTGCTCGACATGAAGTTCAGAATCTCGGCCGCCGTGCGGATACCGCCCATCGGGCTGCGCTTCAGGTTGTCGCTGCCGGACAAGAGGCCGGTCAGCACGTCGTCGAGCTCGCGCAGCGCGGCCGGCTGGATGCCGTCGAGCGTCGCGATCCGCAGCAGCACGTCGTTGCGCAGCCGGTCCGTGAAACAGCCGACGATCTCCGAAGCCTGATCGCGGTCGAGATGCACGAGGATCGTCGCGATGATCTGCGGATGCTCGTTCTTGATCAGTTCCGCGACCGCCGCCGAATCCATCCACTTCAGGCCTTCTATGCCGCTCGTGTCGCTGCCCTGCAGGATCCGGTCGATGATCGCGCCGGCCTTGTCGTCGCCGAGCGCCTTGGTCAGCACGGAGCGGATGTAATCGCTCGAATCGAGCGACATGCCGGTGTGCTGCTCGGCCTCGCGCACGAACTCCTGCAGCACCTCGTCGACCTGCTCGCGGGTGACGTTCTTCAGCGCGGCCATCGCGACGCCGATTTTCTGAACCTCACGGGGGCCCAGAAACTTGAACACCTGCGCCGCCTCTTCCTCGCCGATCGACATCAGCAGCAGCGCGCTCTTCACTACGCCTTCAGCGCTCATCGGACACCCAGTTCTTGACGACGGTTGCTACGATCTTCGGATCCTGACGCGCGATGCTGCGCGCGAACTCCAGGTTCCGCTCGTATTTGTGCTTCGCGTTTTCGAGCGCGAGCTTCTCGCTATCCGCTTCGATTTCGACCACCGCGCCATCGCGCTCCTCGGCCGGGACGCCGTCGAGCAGCACCGGTTCGTCGGGCGCCATCAGCGCGGCAACGGGCTCGGGCGGCGGCGGGAAGGCGCGGCGCAACGCCGGCTTCACCATCACGAAGTAGAGGAACAGGGCCACCGCGCCGATGCCGAGGTACGTCGCGATCTGCTTGTACAGCGCGAGCATGTCGGGCGTGCGCCACCACGGCAGGTCGGCGTTCGGGTCGAGCTCGGTGGTAAACGCGCTGTTGACCACGTTGACCGAGTCGCCGCGCGACGCGTCGAAGCCCATCGCGTCCTTCACGAGCTGGGTGATCTGCGCGAGCTTGTCGGCGCTGACCGGCTGCATCGTCACGTGACCCTTCGGATCGACGACCCGCAGATAATTGACGACCACCGCGACCGACAGCCGGCGGATGCCGCCCATCGGCTGGTCGACGTGGCGCACGGTCTTGTCGAGCTCGTAGTTGGTGGTCGAATCCTTGCGGTCGCTGACCGGCGTCGTGGTGACCGAGCTCGCGCCGTTTCCCGCCACGATCGGCGCGGAGGCCGGCTGCGGCGGCTGGTTCGACAGCGCGCCCGGCACCCCCGAGGCGCCGCCTTGTGACATTTCAGTGGCGCTGCTCGACTGCTGGCTGCGGATCGCGGCCTGCTGCGGATTGCCGTTCGGGCCGTAGTTCTCGGAGGTCTGCTCGCTGTGCGAGAAGTCGATGTCGGCGCTGACCTGCGAGCGCGCGTTGCCGGCGCCGAACAGCGGCGCGAGGATCGTGTCGATGCGCTGCTGGGTGTTGCGCTCGATCTGCTGGCGGAACTTCAGCTGGGTCGCATCGAGTCCGCTGCCATTGGCGGGCTGCGTGAGCAGGTTGCCGTCCTGGTCGAGGATCGTCACGCCGCGCACCGGCATTTCCGGCACCGCCGAGGCCACCATGTGCGTAATCGCGACGACCTGCCCTTCGTCGAGCACGCGGCCCGGGTACAGGTTCACGAGCACCGCCGCCGACGGCGCTTCCTTGTCGCGCACGAACACGCTCGGCTTCGGAATCGCGAGATGCACGCGCGCCGATTTGACGCTCGAGATCGCTTCGATCGTGCGTTCGAGTTCGCCTTCGAGCGCGCGCTGATAGTTGATCTGCTCGTCGAACTGGCTGATGCCGAATTTCTGGTTGTCCATCAGCTCGAAGCCGACCGAGCCACTCTTCGGCAGCCCCTGCGATGCGAGGCGCAGGCGCATCTCGTGGACCTGCTCGGCCGGCACGAGGATCGCGCTGCCGCTTTCCGACAGCTTGTACGGAATATTGGCCTGCTGCAGCGCGGTGATGATCGAGCCGCCGTCGCGGTCGGACAGATTGCTGTAGAGCACCTTGTAGCTGGGCGCGCGCGACCACAGGAACAGGCCTGCGACGACCGCCACCAGCAGCGCGACCGCGAACACGAGCGGCGCGCGCGGGTTGCCGCGCATCTGCGCGAGTCCGGACAGACGCTGGCCGAAATTGCCGCCGATACCTCCCAGGCCGCCCAGGCCACCGAGGTCGGCCGTGCCGCCGGCCTGGCCGCTACCGGCCTGACCGGCAGCGGGCTGCGCGCCGGCGAGCCCCATACGGGCGTCGGGGTTGATCAACGAGTTGGCTGACGAATCCATGCGTCGGGTTTCTCCGGGAAATGCCTTGGCGTTCTGCCGTGATGCCGCGCCGGGGCTCGGCGGACGGACAGAGACTTTCACTTTTGAAATTATCCGCAGCGCCGCTCAACCCGATTGCTTGAATAGAGCCGGGTTTTCCCTCTAGTTTCGGGACTTTCCGCGAGGAGCCGCTGCTATGCTTTCGTCCAGATCGGTACACCGTCCGGCGGTCCGATCGCACATCCAACGGAGAAAACATGACCATGCCCGTGAACGCGCTATCGTCGGCGCTGCAACAGATGCAGGCGATGGCGGCGCAGGCGGCCGGCGACGCGACCCCGGCGGCGGAGCAATCCGGCGCGGCGACGCCCACCAACTTCGCGGCGGCGCTGAAGGCCTCGCTCGACAAGATCAGCGGCGACCAGCAGAAGGCGGTGGGCGAGTCGCAGGCGTTCGAGCTCGGTGCGTCGAACGTGTCGCTGAACGACGTGATGGTCGACATGCAGAAGGCCAATATCGGTTTCCAGTTCGGCCTGCAGGTGCGCAACAAGCTGGTCGCCGCGTACAACGACATCGCGCAGTTGTCGATCTGAGCGGGATCGCGCAGGTCTGCCTGAAAGACTGAATGAAGGTCCACACGAGTCCCGTCCGACGATCCGGCAAGCCGCTGCCGGCGCTTGCGCCGGCGGCTTCGTGCCGTGTTTTCCGTGCCCGCCCAGCGGCGCTTTCGATCCTCCTTACACCGGACTAAAGCTTTGTCGTCGCGCATCCGATAACACAAGTACAGGTCAGCAACCGGCGCGGCGACGCGCCGCGCGGCCACGCCACGACATAACCGCAGCCAGTATCAGAGGAGGAGCGCCGATGTTTTCCCAAGGACACGCTGGAGCCAACGCGTATGCGCGTGTCGGCATCGAGACATCCGTGATGGGCGCAAGTCCGCATCGTCTGATCGTGTTGCTGTACCAGGGCGCACGTCAGGCGATCGCGCAAAGCCGCATGCATTTGCAGCAGGGCAACGTGGCCGAGCGTGGCATGGCGATCAGCAAGGCGATCCGGATCATCGAAAGCGGGCTGCAGCAGTCGCTCAACCTCGAGGTGGGCGGCGAAATCGCCGAACGGCTCAATGCTTTGTACGACTATATGGCGCGTCGACTGTTGCAAGCCAATATCAATCAGAGCGAGGCGATGCTCGTGGAGGTGGACCGTCTGCTCGCGACGCTCGAAGAGGCATGGATCGGGATAGCCCCGGAGATCGCGCGGGTGGCAGCACAGCCAGCCGCGGAAAGCCTGAGATGACATCGAACGCAGAATATTTTGCCCGCTACGAGGCGGTTGCCGCGCTGTCCTGCCGCATGCTGATCGCGGCCCGTCGTGCACTGTGGAACGACCTGGCGCACTTGCAGGAAGAGTATCGGCAGCTCGTCGAAGCGCTGCGCGAAGCCGACGTGGGCGTCAAGCTCGACGAGGCCGAACGCCTGCGCAAGTACGCGCTGATCCGCCAGATCCTCGCCGACGACGCCGCGATCCGCGACCTCGCCAATCCGTGCATGGCGCATCTGTCGGCGCTGTTCGCCGGCCGGTCGACGCGCGTGCTGAAGGAGTTGTACGGAGCGCGCTGAGCGCGAGCGGGCGCGCGCGTGAGCTGGCGCCACGCCGCACGCGTCTGAAGGATCGGAGCAATCAGAGCATCGCGCGCGTTGCCGCCGATGCGACCAAGGAACCGGCATGAACGGAATCGATTCGGCCCTCGCTTCGGTGCTGTCGAGCCGGGTCGACAGCCTGCTCAGCATCGCGCCGGGAACCGCGACCACCTCGCAGACCGGCGCAGCCGGCGTCGATACCGCGGTTCCGGCGGCGCCTGCGAACGTGACGCCCGCGCCGCAGTCGTCCGCGCAAACCGCGCTGTCGGCCGTCGCGCTGACGCTGAATGCAATTGCGCACTCAGGCGGCGAGGCCACACCGGCGGTGCTCGGCCGCGCGCCGATCTGGGCGGCCGCGCCGGCGCTCGACGTCGCCATCGAAAGCTTGCCGCTGACCGATGCGGCAGGCGCCGCATCGGTCAATTTCGCTGCCGGCGATTCCGCCGCTGCTGCCAACAGCAATACCAATCCCAACGCTGCCGCCAACGCAACCGCGGCCGCCACCGCGAGCGTGGTGGCGACCGAAGTGCCGGTCGCGGCGCTCGCGGCCGCGCTGCAACAGACGGTCGCCGACACCGGCCTGTTCTACGAGGCGCATCTCGCGGCGTGGCTGGTTGGCCAGCGTTCGCCGGCGCAACTGGCGAACGAGGCGCAGAACCAGCTCGTCGCAGATTCTCAATTGCCTCCCGACTGGAGCGCCGACGCTGGCGACGCGAGCGCGCGGTCCGCTTCGGCGAACGGCGCCCCCGCGGCAACGCCACGCGGCGCGCCGAACGTTGCCGGGAACAACCCTGTCATGCACGCGATGCCGTCGATCCTGACCGCGCAGGCCGCGCGACTCGTCGCGGGTGAGCTGCTGGCCAGCTCGGTGTCCGACCTGAATGGCCAGTCCACACACGCGGGGCTGCACAGCGCGGCGTCCCAGGCGGCCGATGCCGGCTCGTCGCAGAACGCGCAGGCGATGGCGGCGGCGGTGCATCCGGCGACGGTGCCGCTCGTGCGCCAGCAGCTCGATCTGCTCGCGACCGGACAGTTCCGCTGGACCGGCGAGGCGTGGCCCGGCGCGCGTCTGGACTGGACGATCGAGCAGGATGGCGACGAATGGGACCGCAGCGGCGGCGGCCTCGCGAGCGAGGACGACCAGCCGTGGCGCACGCGCCTGACGCTGTCGCTGCCGACGCTCGGCACCGTCGATGCCGAACTGACGCTGACCGGCACGCGGCTGACCGCGCGCGTGCAGGCGAGCCCGCGGGGCGCCGCGCGGCTCGTGACGCAGGGGGACGGTTTCCGTCAGCGGCTCGCGGCGGCGGGGATCGAGCTGCAGGGATTGACGATTCGCGAGATCGGCGGCGGTGTGCCTGGCACTACTGCGGCGGGCACCTCCGCGGCGGGTGCGCAGGCCGCGGGCGCGTATGCACGGTCGGCGTCGGCGGCTGTGGCCACGTCGGCGTCGGGCGCTGCATCGCACGACGACTTCGATTGGGATATCTGATGAGCCGCACCCATCGTCGCAGCGCGGCTGCGCTTGTTTATGACTCTCATGGCGGTGAGCCCGCCCCGCGTGTGGTCGCCAAGGGGTATGGGCTGCTCGCCGAGATGATCGTGCAGCGCGCGAAGGAGGCTGGGCTGTATGTGCATGAGGCGCCCGAGATGGTGTCGCTGCTGATGCAGGTCGATCTGGATGCGCGGATTCCACCGCAGCTCTATCAGGCTGTCGCCGAGTTGCTGGCCTGGTTGCATCGGCTCGAGAGTGGGGCTGATGCTGAGCCGGGCAATGGCGCTGGCGCGCCGGATGTGGTTGATGTTGTTGCTACTGATGTGCCTGGCGGTGCTAGTACTGCGGATCACTGAAGGTGTGTGTTTGCCCTTTGGCAGGGCGGGGCGCTTTTTTGTCGTTGTTCTGGCTTTGTTGGCCTTTCCTTGCTTTGTTATCGGTCTATTAGCGTTGCCCCTGTGCGGGGCGGCACCTACTTTCTTTGCTGCTGCAAAGAAAGTAGGCAAAGAAGACAGCTCAAACCGCCAACTCTTAAGCGGGTCCCTCGGTCTGCATGAGGTAGTGGTGCATCTGGAATCCGTGCTCCCGCACATTCGGCGCCAGTGACAAGGCCGTCATTCTTCCGGCGGCGCTACGCGCGCCGAAACCTCGTTCCCAAACCACCGGTTGTTTCGGCGCATCGCCGAGGCGTAGCCGAGGGCCCCGCTGCGCGGGCCAAATCATTGGTTTCCCAGGCAGACCCGTCCGCGACGCACGTAGTGCGGAGTGGGAGGGATGACGGCTTTGTCACGAACGGCGGAATGTGCGGGGGCACGGATTCCAGATGCACCACTACCTCATGCAGACCGAGGGACCCGCTTAAGAGTTGGCGGTTTGAGCTGTCTTCTTTGCCTACTTTCTTTGCAGCAGCAAAGAAAGTAGGTGCCGCCCCGCACAGGGGCAACGCTAATAGACCGATAACAAAGCAAGGAAAGGCCAACACCACCAGAACAACGACAAAAAAGGCCTCACCCCGCCCAGGGGCTAAATCAGAACCTCATCATCACCTTCAACACCGCGTTCACGCGTCTCCCGTACGGTGGCGAGATCAACCCGCGCGCATTCAGCCGCGCCTGCACGAGCACGGGCTTCATCTTGGAAAAAGTAACGAACCCCTCATACCCGTGGTACGCCCCCATCCCACTCGCCCCGACCCCGCCGAACGGCAAACTCTCACATGCCAGATGCATCAGCGTCTCGTTAACCGCCATGCCGCCGGCGATCGTTTCATGCGTGACACGCTCAACCGTCCGCGCATCGTCGGCATAGAGATAAAGCGCCAGCGGCCGCGGCCGCGCATTGATCCACGCGATCGCGTCGTCGAGCGTGTCGTACGGCACGAGCGGCAACAGCGGCCCAAAAATCTCCTCCTGCATCAGCGCGCATTCGTCCGGCGCGCCAGTCACGGCGATCAGAGGAAAGCGCCGCCTCGCGGCATCGGGCGTCGCGTTGGTCAGCGCATGCAATTGCGCGCCCGCAGCCCGCGCTTCGTCGGCGAGACGTTCGAGCCGCTCGAAGTGCCGCGAAGAAATGATCGACGTGTAATCCGGGTTCTGCGCGAAGTCCGGATACATCCTCGCCATCCGCACGCGCGCCCGTTCGATGAACGCCTGCTCCTTGCCGCGCGGCACCAGCACGTAGTCGGGCGCCACACAGGTCTGCCCCGCGTTCAGCGTCTTGCCGGCGATCAGATTGTCGACCGCGTTGTCGAAACGCGCATGCGCGCCGATCAGCGCCGGCGACTTGCCGCCGAGTTCGAGCGTGACCGGCGTCAGATGCTCGGCTGCCGCGCGCATCACTTCGTGACCGACCTTCGTCGAGCCGGTGAACAGCAAATGATCGAACGGCAGCGCGCTGAACGCGGCCGCGAGCGCCGCATCGCCGTTGACGACCGCGACGTGAGTGCGCGCGAACGTCTGACCGATCAGCAGCTCGAATAGCGCCGAGGTGCGCGGCGTCAGCTCGGACATCTTGATGATCGCGCGATTGCCGGCCGTCAGCGCGCTGATCAACGGGCCGACCGCGAGCAGCACCGGATAATTCCACGGCACGATGATGCCGACCACGCCGAGCGGCTGCGGCACCACCTTCGCGCGCGCCGGCAGCAGCCACTTGTTGGTGCGGCGGCGCTGCGCTTTCATCCAGCGCTTGCCGTGACGCAGCGCGGCGTCGATCTCTTCCTTCACGAGCAGGAATTCGGCGAGCAGCACTTCTTCCTTCGCGCGATTGCCGAAGTCCGCGTGCATCGCGTCGGCGAGCGCGTCGCGATTGTCGAGCATCAGCTTGCGCAGCGCGCGCAGATGCGTCGCGCGCGTGTCCCACGACGGATACGGCACGCGCAGATACGCATGACGTTGATCGCGCAACAGTGCTTCGAGCGCGGCGACCTCCGGCACATCGTTCTTCATGTGAGTCCACTCCCAGATGGATGACCGTGCGCGTCGAGCGCGCTTATTGGTTCGAGGTTGAGTCGGAGTTGCGAGCGGTGCGCTCGGGGTTTGCGTGCCCGCCGCGCTTACTGGGGAAAGGCGCGCTTGACGATCGCCGCGTGATCGAACGTGGCCGGCAGCGTGCCGTACACGCGGCCGCTTTCGCCGCAGCCGTCGGCGAGACGCGTCGCGATGAACGCGTCGGCGACCTCGGCGGGCGCGTGCTGCGCGAGCAGCGTCGCCTGCGCGATCAGCACGATCTGCTGCGCGATACGTCGTGCCGACGCCTCGCGCTGTTCGGCCGGTCCGTTCAGCGTCGCGGCGAGGCGCGCGAGTGCCGCGCCCAACGCCGGATGCGCGCGCGCGACGTCCTGCCAGGCGGCGAACAGCGCTTGCGCGGCCTGCGGCTCGCGCTCCATCGCGCGCAGCACATCGAGGCACATCACGTTGCCCGAGCCTTCCCAGATCGAGTTGACCGGCGCCTCGCGATAGAAGCGCGCCATCGGCCCGGTTTCGACGTAGCCGTTGCCGCCCCAGACTTCCATCGCCTCGCCGGTGAATTCGAGCGCGCGCTTGCAGACCCAGTACTTCGCGGCAGGCGTAACGATGCGCCGCCAGGCGCGTTCGGCCGATGAAGCCGACGACGCGTCGGCGGATTCCTCGAACGCGCGCGCGAGACGCATGAACAGCACCGTAGCCGCTTCGGATTCGAGCGCGAGATCGGCGAGCACGTTACGCATCAGCGGCTGCTCGGCAAGGTGCCGGCCGAACGCGCTGCGATGCCGCGCATGATGGACCGCCTGCACGAGCGCGGCACGCATCAGCGCGGCGCTGCCGATCACGCAGTCGAGCCGCGTGTAGCTCGCCATTTCGATGATGGTCGGCACGCCGCGTCCTTCGTCGCCAATCATCACGCCGTACGCGTCGAGAAATTCGACTTCGCTGCTTGCGTTGGAGCGATTGCCGAGCTTGTCCTTCAGACGCTGGATCTGCACCGCGTTCTTGCTGCCGTCCGGCGCGAAGCGCGGCACGAAAAAGCACGACAGCCCCTCGTGCGCGTCGGTGCGCGCGAGCACCAGATGCGCGTCGCACTGCGGCGCCGAGAAGAACCATTTATGACCGACGAGCCGGTAGGCGCCGCCGCGTCCGCCGGCACCGTCGAACGCATGGGCGCGCGTCCGGTTGCTGCGCACGTCGGAGCCGCCCTGTTTCTCGGTCATGCCCATGCCGATCATCGCCGAGCGCTTTTGCGTGAGCGGCACGTCGCGCGGATCGTGCTCGCGTGTGTACAACTGGTCGCGCAGCGTGCCGAACAACGTGGATTCGCGCCGCAACACCGGAATGCTCGCGAAGGTCATCGTCGGTGGGCACAGCGAGCCGGATTCGATCTGCGCATGCATGAAGTAGCCGGCGCAGCGCGCGGCCATCGCGCCGCTTCGCGGCTCGGCGAACGGAAGCGCGTGTAGCCCTTCGCGGCGCAGCAGCGCCAGCAGTTCATGCCACGCGGGATGGAACTCAAGCGCGTCGATGCGCTCGCCGCGCGGACTATGCGTGACCAGCTCCGGCGTATGGCGGTTGGCGAGCTCCGCGAGCGCGAGCGTGTCGGGCGTCGTCAGCGTCGCGCCGTGTCGCAGCAGCGCCTCGCGATGCCAGCTCGCGCCGTCGCGATCGACGGCCGCGCTCAAAGCGGCGTCGCTCGCGAACAGGTTGTAGTCCGCGAGCGGCGGTGCCTGATTCGTCACCTCGTGAGTCTGGCCGAAGCCGTGCCGTTCCATCTGCTGTCTCCGTGCTTTCGCTATTGTGCGCCGCTTTGCCGACGGCATCCGCGATGCGCTTCGACGCATCTGTTCGAGCGCCGCAGTTGATGCCGCATGCGGAAGGAGGGCGCGCGTCGCGCCATGTTTGGAAGCCGCGCGCGGGCCGTGCGCGCCTTTCATCATAGGGGCGCGTTGCCGCCGGCGTTTAGAGGAATCGTTCTGTCAGGGAGCCGCCGCAGCCCCAATACGCTCCCTACAATGCGCAGAAAACACACGTAGACAAGTGTGCACGAGACAGGGTCCCCGAGCAACGCGGCCCATCAGGAGGAGCGCATGCAATACGACTACATCATCGTCGGTGCGGGCTCGGGCGGCTGCACGCTCGCGAGCCGTCTCGCGGATAGCTGTCCCGACGCGACCATCGCGCTGATCGAGGCCGGCCCGCATACCGGGCGCAATCTGTTGGTGAACATGCCGGTCGGCGTCGCGGCCGTGGTGCCGAACAGACTGAAGACCAACTACGGCTACCTGACCACGCCGCAACCGGGGCTCGCCGGTCGCCAGGGCTATCAGCCGCGCGGACGCGGTTTCGGCGGATCGAGCGCGATCAACGCGATGATCTACACGCGCGGCCATCCGCTCGATTACGACGAGTGGGCGCGGCTCGGCTGCGATGGCTGGTCGTGGGCCGAGGTGCTGCCGTATTTCCGCCGAGCCGAAGACAACGAGCGCGGCGCCGATGCGTGGCATGGCGAGGCCGGTCCGCTAACCGTGTCCGATCTGCGCTTCAGGAATCCGTTTTCCAGGCGCTTCGTGCAGGCCGCGCTCGAAGCGGGCTACCAAGCGAACGACGACTTCAACGGCGCGGACCAGGAAGGCATCGGCTTCTATCAGGTCACGCAACGTGACGGTCGCCGTTGCAGCGTCGCGCGCGCGTACATCTACGACCGGCCGCGCGCGAATCTGCACGCGATGGCCGACGCGACCGTGCTGCGCGTCGTGTTCGACGGCAAGCGCGCGAGCGGCGTCGAAATCGTGCGCGGCGGCCGCACCCAAACGCTCGCGGCGCGCGCCGAGGTCGTGCTCGCCGCTGGGGCGTTCAACTCGCCGCAACTGTTGATGTGCTCGGGCATCGGGCCGGCCGCGCATCTGCGCTCGCTCGGCATCGACGTGCTGCACGATGCGCCCGAGGTCGGCCAGAACCTGATCGATCACATCGATTTCACGATCATCAAGCGCGTGAGGTCGATCGAGCCCACCGGTTTCTCGGTGCGCGGCATCGCGCGGATGCTGCCGCAATTCGTGACCTTCATGCGACACGGGCGCGGCATGCTGTCGAGCAACGTCGCCGAGGCGGGCGGTTTTCTGAAGAGCCGGCCGACGCTCGCGCGGCCCGATCTGCAACTGCATTTCTGCGCGGCGATCGTCGACGATCACAACCGCCATATGCACTGGGGCCACGGTTATTCGCTGCATGTATGCGTGCTGCGTCCGCATAGCCGCGGCACCGTGACGCTCGCAAGCGCCGATGCGCGTGTCGCGCCGCTGATCGATCCGCGCTTTCTGAGCGACGTGCGCGATCTCGATCTGCTCGTCGAGGGCGCGAAGATGGCGCGGCGCATTCTCGGCGCGCCGTCGCTCGCGCTGCACGGCGGCGAGGAGTTGTACACGCGGCCGGGGCAATCGGATACGGAGCTGCGCCAGACGATCGCCGAGCGCGCGGACACGATCTATCACCCGGTCGCGACCTGCCGGATGGGCGGCGACGCGCGCTCGGTCGTCGATCCGCAATTGCGGGTGCGCGGCCTGACGGGGTTGAGGATCGTCGATGCGTCGGTCATGCCGACCCTGATCGGCGGCAACACCAATTCGCCGACGGTGATGATCGGCGAACGGGCGGCGGAGTTGATCGCGACGAGCCGGCGAGACGGAGCGGGGAGGTCGGCGACGTTGACGCCCCCGAACCGAGGTGACATGGCGGCGCAGGTGGTTTGATCGCCGTTTGCAAGGAGGTCGGGAAACGCGAGCGGCGTAACGCGGCTGGCCGCCGCCCGTCACTCGCCTGAGGGTGGCAGAGCTCCTTGCGGCGCTGCGATTCCGTTAAAGCCGATCCCCGGTCCGAGTATGAACTCGTCGCTGGCGTGTGTCGGCAGCGTTTCGCGCGCGACGTCGAGCCACGCGCGTGCCGCGTGCGACAGATAGCCGTTGCGGCGCCAGCCGATCGCCATTTCCCACGGGATCTCCGGTTCGATGACCGGGCGGCAGGTGAACTGCGCGGGATCGAGCCGCCGGCAATAGGGCGCGGGCAGCAGCGCGATGCCGACGCCAGCCAGCACCAGCGCCGCCATGAAGTCCCAATGCGCGCTGCGTCCGACGATCGCGGGCGCAAATCCCGCCGCGCGACACGCGTTCAACACGACGTCGTTCAGCGCGAGGCTTTCGCCGTAAAACACGAACGGCTCATTGGCGAGTTGGGCGAGCGGCACCTCGTCCAACGCATCCCAGCGCGAGCCGGCGCGCGCGACGAGCCACAACAGCTCGCGCGACATCGGCAGCACGTCGATGTTGTCGGGGTCGACCGGCTGCAACACACCGCCCAGTTCCAGTTCACCGTTGATCAGCGCGGCTTCGATCGCGCGCGAGCCCTGCTCGAACAGCTTCAGCTCGATCTTCGGATAGCGCTGGCGGAACGCGGCGATTGCGGGTGTGAAGAGCGCACCGCCCATCGGCGGAATGCCGATTGCCAGTTCACCGCGCCCGAGCGTGTCGAGATCGTTCAGCTCGGCCTGCAGTTGCGCGTGCGCGGCGAGCACGTCCTGGCCGCGCTGATAGACGATCCGGCCCACGTCGGTGAGAACCATCTGGCGGCCGTCGCGCAGCAGCAGCGGCGAGCCGATTTCGTCTTCCAGCGACTTGACCATCTTGCTGATGGTCGGCTGCGTGACGAACATCTGCTCAGCGGCGACGGTGAAGCTTTGTTGACGGACCACTTCGACGAAATAGCGCAGCGCGCGGAGTTCCATGAGCGTGATCTCCAGAATTCCAGTTTGGAATGGTTTCAATGATTGTAAGTCATTTTGTTTATGGCGCGGCGGGCCGCATACTAAGTGCCTTCCACGCCAGCCAAGGGATTTCATGTCCGCGCCAGTTTTCGCCCGTTCCGCGTGTCCCGCCGGTGGCGGCTCAAGTGGGGATGCGGGCGGCTTCGGCCGTGTCGCACGCATCGCCGTGCAAAGCGCCGCGATCGCGGCGCTGTGGATCGGCGCCGATTTCGTCGTGCGGCGGCTGCATCTGCCGGTGCCGGGCGGCGTGGTCGGTCTCGTCGTGCTGCTCGCGTTGCTGTTCTGTGGCGGTATCGCGCCGCGCTGGGTCAAGGCCGGCGCGGACTGGCTGCTGTCCGACATGCTGCTGTTCTTCATTCCGGCGGCGGTCGCCGCCGTGCAGTACGGCGGCCTGTTCCGCGCGGACGGCTGGCGCCTCGCGCTGGTAGTGATCGCCGGCACGCTGATGGTGATGGTCGCGGTAGCGTTCGCTGTCGATCAGGCCGCGCGCGTCGAACGGCGTTTCGAGCTGCGCCGCGTGCGGGTTGCGCGTAAGGCAGGCAGTCTGTCGCGCGAGCGCCGATGAACCCGGTCCCGTTCGCTTCGCTGTTGGCCGACGACGCCTCGCGCCTGATCGCGGCCGGCTGCCTCGTGCTGACGATCGCGCTGTACTTCGCGTCGAAGGCGCTGTATGCGCGCGTGCGCTCGCCGTGGCTCACGCCGATGCTGACGGTGCCGACCGCGCTGGTCGCGATCGTCGTACTCGCGCACATTCCGTATTCGCTTTACTTCGAGGACACGCGCTGGCTGATGTGGCTGCTCGGCCCCGCGACGGTCGCGTTCGCCGTGCCGATCTACGAG
Source organism: Paraburkholderia lebeckiae (assembly GCF_014201005.1). Classification (NCBI taxonomy): domain Bacteria; kingdom Pseudomonadati; phylum Pseudomonadota; class Betaproteobacteria; order Burkholderiales; family Burkholderiaceae; genus Paraburkholderia; species Paraburkholderia lebeckiae. The sequence continues at coordinate 83,684 of NZ_JACHDK010000013.1, forward strand.
TACCGCGCACTGTTGAAGCGCCACTGGATCTCGCTGTCCGTCGGCGTGACGGTGGGCATTCTGGTCGGCGTCGGCGGCTCGCTGATGCTCGCGAAGCTGCTGCACCTGTCGCCGGACTTGCAGCGCAGCCTGATGACGCGTTCGGTGTCGACGCCATTCGCGCTCGCGGTGTCCGACAGGATTCACGCGCCGAAGGACCTGACCGCGCTGTTCGTGATCGCAACCGGCGTCTGCGGCATGCTGTTCGGCGAAATCGTGCTCGCGTTCGTGCCGCTGCGCACGCGGCTCGCGCGCGGCGCGCTGTTCGGCGCGGCCGCGCACGGCGTCGGCACCGCGAAGGCACGCGAGCTCGGCAGCGAGGAGGGCGTAGTGTCCAGCCTGACCATGATGATCGCCGGGGTCGCCATGGTGCTGCTCGCACCGATACTGGGGCTGCTGCCGATCTGAACCAGCGCGCTGCCGCACCATCCGGCGCGCGCCGAAGTCATCTCGATTTGCTACAATCGCCGTTCGTCTTCGAGGAGCGTTGCGACGGGTACCGCGAATCCGCATTCGCCGGCCGCCCGCCAGGCTCGAAGGCTTCAATTGGCAGCATGGAACGCGCTTGCGCGATTCCGAACGCTGCCTCAAACCGCGCTCACGTCACATTTCTAGTCAATTTCTTAGAAAGGAGGGCGTGATGAACGCCGCAGTTATCGATTCCCAGAACCAGGATTACGTTGTCGCCGACATGTCGCTCGCCGCTTGGGGCCGCAAGGAACTCACGATCGCCGAGACCGAAATGCCCGGCCTCATGCAGACCCGTGAAGAGTACAAGGCGCAGCAGCCGTTGAAGGGCGCGCGCGTCGCCGGCTCGCTGCACATGACGATCCAGACCGGCGTGCTGATCGAGACGCTGACCGCGCTCGGCGCGGACGTCCGCTGGGCCTCGTGCAACATCTTCTCGACTCAGGACCATGCCGCCGCCGCGATCGCGCAGGCCGGCACGCCGGTGTTCGCGTTCAAGGGCGAATCGCTCGATGAATACTGGGAGTTCTCGCACCGCATTTTCGAATGGCCGAACGGCGAGTTCGCCAACATGATCCTCGACGACGGCGGCGACGCGACGCTGCTGCTGATCCTCGGCTCGAAGGCCGAAAAAGACCGCTCGGTGATCGCCAGGCCGACCAACGAAGAAGAAGTCGCGCTGTACAAGTCGATCGCCGCGCACCTCGAGATCGACCCGACGTGGTACTCGAAGCGCCTCGCGGCAATCAAGGGCGTCACCGAAGAAACCACCACCGGCGTGCACCGTCTGTACCAGATGGAGAAGGAAGGCCGCCTGCCGTTCCCGGCGATCAACGTCAACGACTCGGTCACGAAGTCGAAGTTCGACAACCTGTATGGCTGCCGCGAGTCGCTCGTCGACGGCATCAAGCGCGCGACCGACGTGATGATCGCGGGCAAGATCGCGGTCGTGGCCGGTTACGGCGACGTGGGCAAGGGCTGCGCGCAATCGTTGCGCGGTCTGGGCGCGACCGTGTGGGTCACCGAAATCGATCCGATCTGCGCGCTCCAAGCGGCGATGGAAGGCTACCGCGTCGTGACGATGGAATACGCGGCCGACAAGGCCGACATCTTCGTGACCGCGACCGGCAACTACCACGTGATCAACCACGATCACATGAAGGCGATGCGTCATAACGCGATCGTCTGCAACATCGGCCACTTCGACTCGGAAATCGACGTCGCGTCGACCCGTCAGTACCAGTGGGAAAACATCAAGCCGCAAGTCGACCACATCATTTTCCCGGACGGCAAGCGCGTGATCCTGCTGGCCGAAGGCCGCCTTGTGAACCTCGGCTGCGCGACGGGCCACCCGTCGTTCGTGATGTCGAACTCGTTCACGAACCAGACGCTCGCGCAGATCGAACTGTTCACGCAGGGCGCGAAGTACGAAAACAAGGTGTACGTGCTGCCGAAGCATCTCGACGAAAAGGTCGCGCGTCTGCATCTGGCGCGCATCGGCGCGAACCTGACCGTGCTGTCCGACGCGCAGGCCGGCTACATCGGCGTCGACAAGAACGGTCCGTTCAAGCCGAACCACTATCGCTATTAAGCACGCGGCCGTCCGCGGCTCGATGCGCGCGTTCGCGCGCCTGGCCACGCGGGCGGCGCTAGAAGCTTGACGGTCCGATCTCGGGGCGGCGCGCAATGCGCCGCTTTGTTCGCCAGCGCCGCTTTTCGTTTGCTGGACATCTTCTCCGCACAGGTGCTTACAAGGAGTTCTACATGACCGTGCTGCTGACCTGGCTCATCAACGCGCTCGCGCTGCTGATCATCACCTACATCGTTCCGTCGATCCATATCCGTAGCTTCGGTACCGCGCTGATCGTCGCGATCGTGCTCGGCCTCATCAATACGGTGCTGCGGCCATTGCTGATCCTGCTGACGCTGCCCGTCACGATCCTCACGCTCGGACTCTTCATTCTGGTCGTCAATGCGCTGTGCTTCTGGCTGTGCGCGTCGCTGCTGAAGGGCTTCGAGGTGTCGGGCTTCTGGTCGGCGTTCTTCGGCTCGATCCTGTACAGCGTCGTGTCGTGGCTGCTGTCCGCGCTCATTTTCGGCAACCGCAGTCTCGCTTGACCTTTTTGACCATGAATCCGATCGAACTCTCATTCGAATTCTTCCCGCCGAAAACGCAGGAAGGCATCGACAAACTGCGCGCGACGCGCGCGGAACTCGTGTCGCTCAAACCGAAGTTCGTGTCCGTCACGTTCGGCGCCGGCGGCTCGACCCAGCAAGGCACGCTCGATACCGTCGTCGACATGGCGAAGGAAGGGCTCGAGGCGGCGCCGCATCTGTCGTGCATCGGCTCGTCGAAGGAAAGCCTGCGTGCGATCCTTAACGAGTACCGCGCGCACGGCATCCGCCATATCGTTGCGCTGCGCGGCGATCTACCCTCGGGCATGGGCGCGGTCGGCGAGCTGCGCTACGCGTCGGAGCTCGTCAGCTTCATCCGTGCCGAGTTCGGCGACTGGTTCTGGATCGAGGTGGCGGGCTATCCGGAATACCATCCGCAGTCGCGCTCGCCGCGTCACGATCTCGAAAACTTCGCGCGCAAGGTGAAAGCCGGCGCGAACTCGGCGATCACGCAGTACTTCTTCAACGCGGACGCGTACTTCCGTTTCGTCGACGATGCGCGCCAGCTCGGCGTCGACGTGCCGATCGTGCCCGGCATCATGCCGATCACGAACTTCTCGCAGCTGATGCGCTTCTCCGAAATGTGCGGCGCCGAAGTGCCGCGCTGGATCGCGCGCCGGCTCGAAAGCTTCGGCGACGACCGCGAGTCGATCCGCGCGTTCGGACTCGACGTGGTGACGGATCTGTGTCAACGGCTCGTCGATGCGAAGGTGCCCGGTCTGCACTTCTATACGCTGAACGCGGCCACGTCGACCAAGGCGATCTGCGAACGGCTCGCCGTGTGACTGCGATGCCCGCGCGGCCGCAACGGCCGCGCGGGCCCCGCCAGTCTGGCATGGGTCGCAAATTTGTCCCAAATAGCGTGGTAAGTCCCTGTTGAAGCTCATTTTTGGGCTGTCTATCATCGAAACGCAGCCAACCCGGCTGCTGTGCGGAGGACGATATGACAGTGACAAGAAAGACTGCGGCACACCGACGGTTCGCGCTTCACCCGTTCTGCCTGCCGGCTCTCGCCGCGCTCGCGGTCGCCGCCAGCGGCCTCGTGGCCGCCGCGTCGCAGGCGGCCACGCTGCCCGACAAGACGCTGGTCTTCTGCTCCGAAGGCAGCCCGGCGGGCTTCGATACCGCGCAATACACGACCAGCGTCGAGTTCAGCGCCGGCTCGTACACGGTCTATAACCGGCTCGTCGAATTTGCGCATGGCAGCACGGACATCGAGCCGGGTCTCGCCGAAAAGTGGGACGTGTCGCCCGACGGCCTCACCTATACGTTCCATCTGCGCCACGGCGTCAAATTCCAGACCACGTCGTACTTCAAGCCGACCCGCGAATTCAACGCGGACGACGTCGTGTTCACCTACGAGCGCATGCTCGATCCCGAGAACCCGTTCCGCAAGGCGTATCCGGTCAATTTCCCGTACTTCAACGACCTCGGTCTTGCGAAGAACATCGCGAAGATCGAGAAGGTCGATCCGTACACGGTGCGCTTCACGCTGAAGGAAGTCGACGCGCCGTTCCTGCAGCAGATCGCGATGCCGTTCGCGTCGATCCTGTCGGCTGAATACACGGATCAGCTGCTCAAGGCCGGCAAGGCGTCCGATATCAACCAGTACCCGGTCGGCACCGGTCCGTTCATCTTCCGCAGCTATACGAAGGACGACACGATCCGCTTCGACGGCAATCCCGACTACTGGAAGCCGGGCGTCGCGAAGGTCGGCAAGCTGATCTTCGCGATCACGGTCGATCCGGCCGTGCGCCTGCAAAAGCTCAAGCGCGGCGAATGCCAGGTGATGTCCTATCCGCGCCCGGCCGACATCCCCACCGTGAAGGCCGATGCGTCGCTCGCGATGCCGAGCGAAGTCGGCTTCAACCTCGGCTATATCGCGTACAACACGACCAAAAAACCGCTCGACAACGTGCTCGTGCGACGAGCGCTCGACATGTCGGTCAACAAGAAGGCGATCATCGATGCGGTCTACCAGGGCGCGGGCCAGGCCGCGACCAACCCGATGCCGCCGACGCAATGGGGTTACGACAAGAACCTGAAGGACGCGCCGTACGACGTCGACAAGGCGAAAGCGCTGCTGAAGCAGGCGGGCTACCCCGACGGGTTCGAGCTGACGCTATGGGCGATGCCGGTGCAGCGCCCGTATAACCCGAACGCGCGCCTGATGGCCGAAATGCTGCAGTCGGACTGGGCGAAAATCGGCGTCAAGGTCAACATCGCCACGTACGAGTGGGGCGAGTACATCCGCCGCGCGCATGCCGGCGAGCATCAGGCGATGCTGATCGGCTGGACGGGTGACTACGGCGATCCTGACAACTGGCTCGGCGTGTTGCTCGGCTGCGACGCGGTCAACGGCAGCAACTTCTCGAAGTGGTGCTACAAGCCTTACGACGATCTGATCAAGCAGGGCCGCAGTACCACCAACCTGGCCGATCGCACCAAGGCCTATACGCAGGCTCAGGAGATCTTCAAGGATCAGGTGCCGTTCACGCCGATCGCGCATTCGACCGTCTATCAGCCGATCAGCAAGAACGTGACGGGCTTCAAGATCGATCCGTTCGGGCCGACGCAATTCCTGGAAGTTGGGGTGAAATAAGCGGGCGCGGCGCGCTTTTTGCGCCGCATTCGTCGCCGGGCGGCTCGAATGGGGCCGCCCGGCCCGCGACAAAACCGTGGCAAAACGTTTGCACGAAGTGTTTCCTGTCGTCAACGGAGGGATTTTGCTCCGCTTGGTCGCCGGCCCAAGCTCAAGTAATATCCCGCTACGCCGGCGCAAGCCGGCCCCGAACCTGGAGGAAACATGAAGCAAAACAATCTGTTGCGCGTCGCGCGTAGGTCCATGCTCGTCGCTGCCGCAGCGGCATCCCTGCTTGGCGTCACGAGCGCGCAGGCTGCTGGGATCCCGAACAAAACCCTCGTTTACTGCTCGGAAGGCAGTCCCGCGGGTTTCGATCCGGCCCAATACACGACGGGCGTCGACTTCACGGCCAACACGTTCACCGTCTATAACCGCCTCGTCGAGTTCGAGCGCGGCGGCACCAAGGTCGAGCCCGGCCTCGCGGAGAAGTGGGACGTGTCGCCCGATGGCAAGACCTACACGTTCCATCTGCGTCATGGCGTGAAGTTCCAGACCACCTCGTTCTTCAAGCCGACGCGCGAATTCAACGCGGACGACGTGGTCTTCTCGTTCCAGCGCATGCTCGACCCGAACCAGCCGTTCCGCAAGGCGTATCCGGTGCAGTTCCCGTACTTCACCGACATGGGCCTCGACAAGCTGATCACGAGCGTCGAGAAAGTCGACCCGTACACGGTCAAGTTCACGCTGAAGGAAGTCAACGCGCCGTTCATCCAGAATCTGGCGATGGAATACGCGTCGATCCTGTCGGCTGAATATGCGGATCAGCTGCTCAAGGCAGGCAAGGCCGCCGACATCAATCAGTTCCCGGTAGGCACCGGTCCGTTCATCTTCCGCAGCTACACGAAGGACGCGACGATCCGCTTCGACGGCAATCCCGACTACTGGAAGCCGGGCGCGGTGAAGATCTCGAAGCTGATCTTCTCGATCACGCCGGATGCCGGCGTGCGCGTGCAGAAGATCAAGCGCGACGAATGCCAGGTGATGAGCTATCCGCGCCCGGCCGACATTGCGCCGCTGAAGGCCGAGCCGAACATCGACATGCCGTCGCAACCGGGCTTCAACCTCGGCTATCTCGCGTACAACGTGACGCACAAGCCGGTCGACAAGCTCGAAGTGCGTCAGGCACTCGACATGGCGATCAACAAGAAGGCGATCATCGACTCGGTCTACCAGGGCGCGGGCCAGCTCGCGACCAACCCGATGCCGCCGACGCAATGGTCGTTCGTCAAGAACCTGCCGGCCGCCTCGTACGATCCGGCCAAGGCGAAGGATCTGCTCGCGAAGGCGGGCTACCCGAACGGTTTCGACCTCACGCTGTGGGCAATGCCGGTGCAGCGCGCGTACAACCCGAACGCGCGTCTGATGGCGGAAATGATCCAGGCGGACTGGGCGAAGATCGGCGTGAAGGCGAAGATCGTCACGTACGAATGGGGTGAGTACATCAAGCGCGCGCACGCGGGCGAAGACGACACGATGCTGATCGGCTGGACCGGCGACAACGGCGATCCGGACAACTGGCTCGGCACGCTGCTCGGCTGCGAGGCGATCAACGGCAACAACTTCTCGAAGTGGTGCTACAAGCCGTTCGACGATCTGATCCAGAAGGGCCGCACGACTTCGGACGTGGCGACGCGCACGAAGATCTACGGCGACGCGCAGCATATTTTCGCGCAGCAACTGCCGTTCTCGCCGATCGCGCACTCGACCGTCTATCAGCCGGTCAGCAAGAAGGTGGTCGACATGCGCATCGAACCGCTCGGCTACGCGCGCTTCGACGGCGTCAGCATCAAGTAATCCGTAAAGTTCGCACAGTACGCCGCAATACAATACGCCGCAACACAGTACACTTTTCGCACGGTTAGAAAACTGGTCGAAATGGTCCGGCGACCGGGGTCACGAGCCCTCGTCGCCGGTTGCGTTTTTTCATCACCAGTACCATGGGAGCGAACCATGTTCCGCTTCGTTTTGCGCCGCATCGGCATGGTGATACCGACGTTCATCGGCATCACGATCCTCGCGTTCGCGCTGATTCACCTGATCCCGGGCGACCCCATCGAAGTGATGATGGGCGAGCGCGGCGTCGATCCGGCCATGCATGCGGCCGCGATGCACCGCCTCGGGCTCGACGAGCCCTTGCCAATGCAGTACTTCCACTACATCGTGCGCGCCGTGCACGGCAACCTCGGCACGTCGATCATCACCAACACGAGCGTGATGGGCGAATTCCTCGCGCGCTTTCCCGCCACCGTCGAACTGTCGCTCTGCGCGATGCTGTTCGCGCTGATCGTCGGCCTGCCGGCGGGCGTGTTCGCGGCGCTGAGGCGCGGCACGGTGGTCGACCACGGCGTGATGGGCACCGCCCTGACCGGCTACTCGATGCCGATCTTCTGGTGGGGCTTGATCCTCATCATGGTGTTCTCGGTCAAACTCGGCTTGACGCCGGTGTCGGGCCGCATCGCGGTCGAATACGACATTCCGCACGTGACCGGCTTCATGCTGATCGACTCGCTGATGTCCACCGACGAAGGCGCGTTCAAATCCGCACTCAGTCACCTGATCCTGCCCGCGATCGTGCTCGGCACGATTCCGCTCGCGGTCGTCGCGCGCATGACGCGCTCGTCGATGCTCGAAGTGCTGCGCGAGGACTACATCCGCACCGCGCGCGCGAAGGGTCTGTCGCCGGCACGCGTGATCGTCGTGCATGCGCTGCGCAATGCGCTGATTCCTGTCGTCACCGTGATCGGCCTGCAGGTCGGCACACTGCTTGCGGGCGCGGTGCTGACCGAAACGCTGTTTTCATGGCCGGGCATCGGCAAGTGGCTGATCGACGCGATCGGCCGGCGCGATTATCCGGTCGTGCAGGGCGGTATCCTGTTGATCGCCACGCTGGTGATCGTCGTGAACCTCGTCGTCGATCTGCTGTACGGCGTGCTCAACCCGCGCATTCGCCATACGAGGTAAATCACGATGGCTGACATTCAAAACACCGTCCCCCAAGCGGTCACCCCGCCGAGCGGCCGCGGCATCGCGGCACGCGAATTCTGGGCGAACTTCTCGCGCAACCGAGGCGCGGTCGGCGCGGGCATCATCGTGCTGGTGCTGGTCTTCATCGCGATCTTCGCGCCGCTGATCGCGCCGCACAGCCCGATCGAGCAATACCGCGACTCCGTGAAGATCCCGCCCGCATGGCTCGACGGCGGCAACTGGAAGTTCATTCTCGGCACCGACGAAGCGGGCCGCGACATCCTTTCGCGTCTGATGTACGGGGCGCGGCTGTCGTTCTGGATCGGCTTCGTCTCGGTGGTCCTCGCGCTGATTCCGGGCGTCGTGCTCGGCCTCGTCGCCGCGTTCTTCGAGAAATGGGCCGACACGCCGATCATGCGCATCATGGACGTGCTGCTCGCGCTGCCGTCGCTGCTGCTCGCGGTCGCGGTGGTCGCGATCATCGGTCCGGGTCTCGTCAACACGATGCTCGCGATCGCGATCGTCGCGCTGCCGGGCTATGTGCGTCTGACGCGCGCGTCCGCCCAGGGCGAGTTGCAGAAGGAGTATGTGACCGCTTCGCGGGTCGCGGGTGCGAGCACGTTGCGGCTGATGTTCTCGCAGGTGCTGCCGAACTGCACCGCGCCGCTGATCGTGCAGGCAACCCTTGGCTTTTCGTCGGCGATTCTCGATGCCGCCGCGCTCGGCTTCCTCGGCCTCGGCGTGCAGCCGCCGTCGGCGGAGTGGGGCGCGATGCTCGCGTCGGCGCGCGATTACATCGACAGCGCATGGTGGATCGTCACGATGCCCGGCCTGTCCATCCTGATCTCGGTGCTTGCGATCAACCTGCTCGGCGACGGGCTGCGCGACGCGCTCGACCCCAAACTGAAACGGATGGCCTGACCATGAGCAATCTACTGACCATCCGCAATCTCGCGGTCAACTTCGGTGGCCTGCCCGCGGTCGACCGCATCAATCTCGACGTCGCGCCCGGAGAAGTGGTGGGCGTGGTCGGCGAATCGGGCTCGGGCAAGAGCGTGACGATGATGGCGCTGATGGGCCTGATCGACGCGCCCGGCAAGGTCTCCGCCGACGAAATCACGTTCGACGGCAAGAACCTGCTGAAGGCCTCCGCGAAGGAACGCCGCAGGATCATCGGCAAGGACATCGCGATGGTGTTCCAGGACGCGCTGACGAGCCTGAACCCGAGCTACACGGTCGGCTATCAGATCAAGGAAGTGCTGAAGCTGCACGAGGGCCTGCGCGGCAGCGCGCTAGACAAACGCGCGCTCGAACTGCTCGACCAGGTCGGCATTCCCGATGCGAAAAACCGCATCGGCTCGTTTCCGCATCAGATGTCGGGCGGCATGAACCAGCGCGTGATGATCGCGATGGCGATCGCCTGCAACCCGAAGCTGCTGATCGCCGATGAGCCGACCACCGCGCTCGACGTGACGATCCAGGCGCAGATCATGGAACTGCTGATGCGCCTGCAGAAGGAACGCGGCATGGCGCTCGTGCTGATTTCGCACGATCTGGCCGTGGTGTCCGAGGTCGCGCAGCGCGTCGCCGTGATGTATGCGGGCGAGGTGATCGAGACGAACAAGGTGCCGGACATCTTCGCCGCGCCTCATCATCCGTACACGGAAGCGCTGTTGGCCGCGATTCCCGAGCACAACGTGGGCGCGGTGCGGCTCGCGGCGCTGCCGGGCATGGTGCCGGGCCGCGACGACCGGCCCAAGGGTTGCCTGTTCGCGCCGCGCTGCAAGTACGTGGTCGACGACTGCATGAAGGCCCGCCCCGCGCTCGCGCCGCTGCCCGCGCACGCCGAGCTCACGCGCGTGCGTTGCATCAAGCCGCTGAACCTCGAGAAGGACGCCAACGTTCACACGCAAGGAGGCGCCCGATGAGCGCAGTACCCGAAACCCGTCGCCAGTCCGATCGTACTGGCGATCACGTGCTCGTCGCCGACCAGCTCGCGCGCTACTACACGGTCAAGCGCGGCATGTTCGCGCACGGCACGGTGAAGGCGCTGAACGGTGTGTCGTTCGCGCTCGAACGCGGCAAGACGCTGGCGGTAGTCGGCGAGTCCGGCTGCGGCAAGTCGACGCTCGCGCGTCAGCTGACGATGATCGAAACGCCGAGCGCGGGCCGCCTGCTGATCGACGGCGAGGACGTGGCCGGCGCGAATCACGAGAAGATCGCGGCGCTCAGGCGCCGCGTGCAGATGGTGTTCCAGAACCCGTTTGCGTCGCTCAATCCGCGCAAGACCGTCGAGCAGACGCTCGGCGAACCGCTCGCGATCAACACGCAGTTGAGCGCGACCGAGCGCGCCGAGCGCATCGCGCAGATGATACGCACGGTCGGCCTGCGGCCCGAGCACGCGAAGCGCTATCCGCACATGTTCTCCGGCGGCCAGCGTCAGCGTGTGGCGATCGCGCGCGCGATGATCCTCGATCCGCAGATCGTGGTCGCCGACGAACCGGTCTCGGCGCTCGACGTCTCGATCCAGGCGCAGATCCTGAACCTGTTCATGGATCTGCAGGACGAGTTCAAGACGAGCTACGTGTTCATCTCGCACAACCTGTCGGTGGTCGAGCATATCGCCGACGACGTGATGGTCATGTACTTCGGCGGCGTCGCTGAACTCGGCGACAAGCAGCGCATCTTCTCGAAGCCGCGCCATCCGTACACGCGCGCGCTGATGTCGGCGACCCCGTCGATCTTCGAGGCCGACCGCACGATCAAGATCAAGCTGCAAGGCGAAATGCCGTCGCCGCTGAATCCGCCGTCGGGCTGCACGTTCCATCAGCGCTGCCCGTACGTGATCGACCGCTGCCGCAGCGAGGAGCCGAAGCTGCGAGAAGTGGATGGCCGCCTGGTCTCCTGTCACCGCGCTGAAGAGGTGGGGGACGTGGATGCCTGATGTGGTGGCGGCGCGTCGTCTTGCGCGCCGCTTGTGTGAGGGCGGCTGGATAGCCGCCTTCGCGCGGCGCCGCGGGGCGCGTGCGCTGGGAGGCGCCGCGCCCTGCGGCGCATTTGCTGGAAGGTTCGCCGGCAAGTTTTTTCGCACGTTTCTCTGCGCGTTTGTTCATGCGCTCGCGCGCGCCTTTTTCTCCGCATTTCTTCCCGCGTCGCTGTCCGCTTTATTTCGCGTAGGCTGCGCGCTGTCAGTCGGCACGGCCGTACCCTGCATCGCTCACGCGGCCGGCGCGGCGGCCAAGGCGCCAGCCCAGGCGGCCCGTCCTGCCGTCACGGTGCCAAGCCCGCCACCGCCGTCGATTGCGCCGCCCCCGGTCCCCGGCACCACGGCGAGCGGCCCGGTGCGCCAGCAACCGGCGCGCATGCCGTTCTATGTCGCGACGCGCGGCAGTACGACGATCTACGTGCTCGGCACGCTGCACGTCGGCGATCCCGCCGACTATCCGGCGGGGCAGCCGTTCCGCGCGCCGATCCTCGCGGCGCTCGCCGCGTCGCCGACGCTCGCGCTCGAACTGTCGCCCGACGAGCTGCTTGTGTCGCAGGACGACGTGTCGAAGTACGGCGTGTGCAAGCACGACTGCCTGCCGGGTCTGCTGCCCGAGCCGCTGTGGCACAAGCTCGCGTTGCGGCTGCGCGGCAACCCGGCCGCGCTCGATGCGATCAAAAAGATGCGGCCGTGGCTCGCGTCGCTGGTGGTCGAGACCTACGACTCTTTGTCCGCGGGTCTGCAAACGGAATACGGCACCGAAGCGCAATTGCAGAACGTCTATCTGAAGACGCGCGGCAAGATCGTCGGACTCGAAACGCTCGCGCAACAGATGCGCGCGTTCACCGGACTGTCGGCCGCGCAGCAGCGTGAGATGCTCGCGCAGGATCTGGTGCAGACGCCCGCGCAGAACGTCGAGGACGTGCGCACGCTGCACCGGCTGTGGCGGGTCGGCGATGCCGATGCGATCGCCGCGTGGCAGGCTGCCAAATCGGAGAAGCTCGCGCGCGACCCGCGCGTCTCGAATTCGATCGACAACCGGATCGTCTACGAGCGCAATCGCCGCTTCGTCGCGAGGATGCTGCAACTCGCCGCGCCGAACAAGCCGCTGTTCGTCGCGATCGGCGCGCTGCATCTGGGTGGACCGAAGGGCGTGCTGCAGCTATTGCGGCAGCACGGCTTCGTGGTCGAGGCGGGTTGATCGGCGCGAGACCGTTTGCGTCTGCTCACGTCCCGGTTGTCAAAACGACGAGCTTGTCAGCCGCCCTACAAAAACATCAAGAAATTCAACAGAAAGATATTGATCGCCAGCAGCGTCAACGCCGTCGGAATCTGCGCCTTGATCACCGCATTCTTGTCGGGTAATTCGAGCAGCGCAGCCGGCACCATGTTGAAGTTCGCAGCCATCGGCGTCATCAGCGTGCCGCAGTAGCCGGAGAACATGCCGATCGCGGCCATCACGGCCGGGTTGCCGTGGAACACGCCGACGAGGATCGGCACGCCGACGCCGCCCGTCATCACCGGAAACGCGGCGAAGCCGTTGCCCATCACCATCGTGAACAGCGCCATGCCGATGCAGTACACGGCCACCGCGACGAAGCGGTACTCGAGGTTGATATACGACGTGGTCACGTGCGCGACCGCCTTGCCGACGCCCGCGTCCGAGAACACCAGACCGAGCATGCCGAGCATCTGCGGCAGCACCGCGGCCCACGACAGCGCATCGACGAGGCGGCGCGCTTCCTTCATCGACTGGCCGACCGTGTCGCGCGTGATCACACAGGCGATCGCGAGTGCGATCACGCAGCCGAGACCGAAGCCGATCAGCGTGACGTTGGCCTTCTCGATCAACGGCACACCGCCGAACACGAGATGGCTTGCCGCGAGCGTGATGATCACGGTGACGACCGGAATCGTCAGCGCGGGCACGAACAGCTTGTTGCGCAGCCGCGCGGCGCTCGCCTGACGTGCTTCGAGCGACAGCGTCTTCGGCTTGCCCGCGGTGACGCCGCCGAAGCCCGCGATCAGCGCCATCGCGATCACCGCGACGCCGACCACGGCCGGCGGCAGCCGGTCGCCGATCAGGAAGATCAGCGCGTAAAGAATCCAGAAGCCGCCCGCGGTGAGGCGGCGCGGATGCTCGCGGTCCGTGACGATCATGCCGCCGACGATCAGCAGCACGATACCGAGCAACCAGAACAGATAGGTGATCGTGAAGGTCATGCTTCGTCTCCGGTAGCACGCGTGGCCGACGACGGCGTCGATGCGGCGGTCGCCTTCGCGGTCGACGTGCTGCCCGGCGCCTTGCCGCGCAATTCACGCTCGAGCCGCCGGTCGAGCAGCCAGAGCCGGAAGCCATGCACGATGAACGCGCTGATCGCGGTCGGAATGCCCCACACGGCGACGTGAATCGGCTCGACGACGATGCCCGCTTCCTTCAGGAAAGTCGTCATCAGCACGATCGCGCCGAACGCGACGAAGATGTCCTCGCCGAAAAAGAGGCCGACGTTGTCGGTTGCGGCCGAGAATGCGCGCAGCCGGAAGCGCACCGCGTCGCTGATCTTGCCGAAGCGGTTCTCGGTCGCGCCCTCGGCCATCGGCGCGATCAGCGGACGCACCATCTGCGGATGGCCGCCGAGCCCGGTCAGGCCGACCGCGGCGGTCAGCTCGCGCACGAGCAGATAGACGATCAACAGACGTCCGGCGGTCGCCGCCTTGATGCTGCTGATCCACGCCTGCGCGCGCTCGCGCAGGCCGTGTCGTTCGAGCAGGCCGATCACCGCGAGCGGCAGCAGGATGATCAGAGGGATGTTGCGCGTCTTGATGAAGCCGGTGCCGATCAGCGCGAGGATTTTTTCCGGCGGGAAATGCGCCGCGAAACCGGTGACGATCGCGGCGACGGCCACGATCAGCATCGGATTGAAGCGCAACAGAAAGCCAACGATGATGACGGCCACACCGATGAGCGGCCATAGACTGACAGTTGTCTGCATCAGGATCTCCAGGAGGTCATTCAATTTCGCCGCGGGTAGCGGCCGTTATGAACCGGCGCGTGCGGCTTCATGCGCCGGCTTGCTGCCGCGGCTCTGCGGCCGCGTCGAACTCTCTTTACCTGCCCCGTGAATGCGCGTCGGCATCCGTGGGTTTGCAGCGGGCATCGCGATTGATGCCGCGGCTGGCAATCGCCCCGCATGGGTGCGGGGCGCTGGATCGGTCACGCGCGCCGGATCGGAGCGACGCGCGCAGTGGGTAGGACGGTGAGGCGAACGCTCAAGCGCGCGCGGCGCTCGCCGCATGCACTTCGATGCCTGCGTCGGCGAGCGCGCCGCGAATGCGTCGCGCGAACGCCAGCGCATGCGGGCCGTCGCCGTGCAGGCAGATGGTCTGCGCGTTCAACGGCACCCACTGTCCGTCGACGGCTTTCACGCGTTGCTCGCGGATCATCGCGAGCGTGCGCGCGAGCACTTCGTCCTCGTCGTCGAGCAGTGCGCCCGGCTCCTTGCGCGGCACGAGCGAGCCGTCCGCGCGATAGCCGCGGTCGGCGAACACTTCCTCGATCGCGGTCAGGCCCGCGTTGCGCGCGGCGCTCACGAGCCCGCTGTTGGCGAGCGCGAACACCGCCACGGACGGATCGAAATCATGCACCGCGGAGACGATCGCGTCGGCGATCTTCGCCTCGCGTGCGGCCTGGTTGTACAGTGCGCCGTGCGGCTTCACGTGCGCGATGCGCCCGCCCTCGGCCTGCGCGATCGCCGACAGCGCGCCGAGCTGATACAGCACGCCCGCGTAGATCTCGTCCGCCGGCAGATCCATTTCCTTGCGGCCGAAATTCTCGGGATCGTTGAAGCTCGGATGCGCGCCAATCGACACGCCTTTTTGCACGGCCCAGCGCACGCAGTCGCGCATCGCGTTGGGGCCGCCCGCATGCCAGCCGCATGCGATGTTGGCCGAGCTCACGAGGTCGAGCAGCGCCTCGTCGGAGCCGCAGCCTTCGCCGAGATCGGCGTTCAGATCGATTTCCATGGGGATTCCTTTACTTAGTGTCACGGCGCCGCGGGCGCCGCCTGGCGCGCGCAACGCTCTTCATGCATCGCGATCGCGGCATCGATCTGCCGCAGATACGTGCGTTCTTCCAGCAAAGCCTGGCGCGCTTCGTAGGGCGTCGTCGGGATGAAACGGACAGCACCGTTCAGGCGCACCTGCGCGAGCTTCCACAGATCGGCCTGAATCACCGCGCCGATCTTCGGATAGCCGCCGGTGGTCTGCGCGTCGCTCATCAGCACGATCGGCTGACCGTTTGGGGGCACCTGGATCGTGCCGGGCAGCACCGCGTGCGACAGCAGGTCAGTCTTGTGCGTGCGCTTCAGCTCGGTGCCGGCAAGGCGATAGCCCATGCGGTTGCTGTTCGGCGTCACGAGCCACTCGTCGGACCAGAACGACTGCTGTGCATCCGCGGTGAAGCTGTCGTATTCGGGGCCGCGCAGCACGCGGATCGGTATGGCCCACGGCACGCCCGACGGATGACGACCGCGCCGCAGCGGCTCGTTGACGAGCACGAATTTGCACCAGGCGGGCGCCTTCACGCCGAACTCGGGCGCCTCGGGCGTGAAGCCGAGGTGGCCGCGCTGCTGCGGCGCGCCGACCGGCAGACGGTCGCCGTCGTTGAGCGCGCGGCCGCCGAGTCCGCCGAAATGGCTGGCGAGGTCGGTGCTGCGCGAGCCGAGCATCGGCAGCACGTCGATGCCGCCCGCCACGCAGACATAGCCGCGCATGCCGCGCTTGGCCGCGTGCAGCACGAGCTCCTGGCCAGCCTGCACGGGCAGACTCCAAAATGAATAAACGGGTTTGCCGTCGAGCGTCGCACCGAACTCGGTGCCGGTGATCGCGACCCGCGTCGCGCGCAAAAAGCGCAGCACGGTCGGGCCGAAGGTGATTTCGAGGCCGGCCGCGTCGGGGCGGTTGCCGACCAGCCGGTTGCCGACTTCGAGCGACAGCCGGTCGAGCGCCCCCCCCATCGCGACGCCGAGATGCCGATAGCCGTGGCGGCCGAGGTCCTGGATCGTGGTCTGGAGACCCGCGCGGATCACGTCGATCATGCGTGCATCCCCGCGATCTTGAAGCGCACCCGGTCGCCGGGCTGCAGCAGCGTGGGGGGCCGGCGCGCCGGATCGAACAGCGGCACCTCGGTGCGGCCGATCAGCTGCCAGCCGCCCGGCGACACCGCCGGATAGATGCCAGTCTGCTCGCCGCCGATGCCGACCGAGCCGGCTGGCACCTCGAGCCGCGGCGACGCGCGGCGCGGCGTGTGCAGCGCGGTGTCGAGCCCACCCATATAGGCGAAGCCGGGCTGGAAGCCGAGAAAGAACACCACGTAGGCGCCGCCCGCATGACGTTCGACGACCTCGCGTGCGCTCAAGCCCGTATGTTCGGCGACCGCCTGCAGATCGGGGCCGAATGCGCCGCCGTACTGCACGGCAATTTCGACGTCGCGCCCGGGCGCGACGGCTTTGGCCGCTGCGTTCCAGGCCGTCAGCAACTGCTCGCCGAGCGCGTCGGCGTCGGTCGAGAGCGGGTCGAACACGAGCGTCAGATTGTTCATGCCGGGCACGACTTCGAGCACGTTCGGCCAGTCGCGCGCGGCTTCGGCCGTAGCCCACACGCGCTGCTGGCACTCCAGCGTGGCGGGCGGCGGCGCTTCGCAGACGAGCGCGGCATCGCCGAGGGGAAAAATTCGTGGTTGGCTCATGACTGGGCGGCCCGGATCGAGTCGGAGGATGAGGCGGACAGCCCGGATGCGTTGGCGCATGCCACGCACGGAGTCGGCGACATTTGAAGCCTACATTATCAATAAAATATCGACGATATACCAATAAGCGTATTTGCCAGGCTCGTCGGCGGCGGGGCATCGTCGTACACTTGCGACACTTTTCCAGCCCATTTTCGTCACGGGAACCTCGTATGACGCGTCATCCCACCAAGATCGTTTCGTCGGAACACCTCGTCTCCGAAAGCAGCGCGGAACTCTCGGAACTCGAATACGCGCTGATCATGGCGGGCAATGCGTTCAACCGCTGGATGGTGCGCTGCATGTCGGCGGCCGGCGACAAGGACATGACCGCGATCGAGGTGTCGCTGCTGCACCACGTGAACCATCGCGAGCGCCGCAAGAAGCTCGCGGACATCTGCTTCGTGCTGAACATCGAGGACACGCACGTCGCGACGTACGCGTTGAAAAAGCTCGTAGCTAGAGGGTACGTAAAAAGCGAAAAGACCGGCAAGGAAGTGTTCTTTTCCGCAACCGACGCGGGCCGCGAACTATGCCTGAAGTATCGCGAGGTGCGCGAAAACTGCCTGATCTCGACGCTCAAGGAAAGCGGCCTGACCAACCAGCAGATCGGCGAGGCCGCGCAGTTGATGCGCAATGCGTCGGGCCTGTACGACACGGCGGCGCGCGCGGCGGCTTCGCTGTAACGACGAAACACCGCGCTAGCGCCGGCGCGTCACACGCCGCGCATCGCGCGTTCAGCCCGGCAGCGCCGGATGAAACCCCGCCTCTGTGATTATCAGATCGAGCGCAATGTCATGCGCCTCGCGTTCCAGCGTGTCGGTGTGGCACGCTTCGTACGCGATGCCGACCGTGATCGGCTTGTGCGCCGCCGGCCAGCCGGCCAGCGTGCGGTCGTAATAGCCGCCGCCGTAGCCGAGGCGGTAGCCGTCCGAGTCGAAACCCACGCAGGGCACGAACAGCAGCTCGGGCAGCACCGCGCGCCCCGAGGTGGGCTCGGCAATCTTGTGATGGCCGATTTTCATCGGCGTCGCGGGCGTCCAGGCATGGAATTCGAGCGCCATGCCACGTTCTTTAATGATTGGCAGACTGGCTTCGTGATGCGAGTCCGCGGCAAGCCAGATCGCAATCGCGCCGCGCGCGTCGAACTCGCCGGCAAGGGGCCAGTAGAATCCCGCGCTGCGTACTGCGTAGTGCTTCAACGCGTCGAGCATCCGACGCCCGAGCGCGGCATTCTTCGCCGGCTCGGAAGCCGCTTGCAGACGGCTTTCCAGCAACATCCGGCGCAGCGCCTTTTTCGTTGCCGGGACAGGGTTGCATGCTATGCTTGGGTCCAATTCGCGCTCCAGAAACAACGATGTCAAAACGCCTTTTTCGAGTATATCGCGCGGCCGGTATCGCGCTTGCCGCAGCGGCACTCGTGGCCTGCAGCACTGCTTCGGCCGTCAAGCCCCTTCCAATCTCGCAACTCACGAACGACGACCAGATTTTCGTCCAGCTTCGCGAAGCCTCGCGTACTAACGACGCGGCGCGCGCAGCCCAGCTCGCGAGCATGATCCCGAATTATCCGGCGCCCTCGTATCTGGAGTACTTCCAGATCAAGCCGCAGCTGTTCGATTCGACCGGCCATGCGCGCATCGATGCGCCGGACGCGCCCGTGCTCGCGTTCCTGCAGAAGTACGACGGCCAGGCGATCGCCGATCGCATGCGCAACGACTATCTGACGGTGCTCGGCACGCGTCACGACTGGCGCAACTTCGACCAGCAGTACGCGAAGTTCGTGCTCGATGACGACACTCAGGTCAAGTGCTACGCGCTCGAATCGCGCGCGTCGCGCGGCGAGAACGTCGCGGACGCGGCGCGCGCGCTGCTCGTCGAGCCGAAGTGGTACGGCGACGGCTGCGTCGATCTGATCACGGTGCTCGGCGTGAACCACCAGTTCAGCGCCGACGACATCTGGGCGCAAATTCGTCTCGCGTACGAGCAGAACTACACGAGCACCGGCAGCAAGCTCGTCGACGCGCTCGGCGACCAGCCGCCCGACCCGGTGCTGTTCAGCCAGGCGACCAATACGCCGCCGCTATTGCTCGCGCGCGGCGTCGGACCGGATGCGCAATCGCATCAGCTGGCGCTGCTCGCCATCACGCGCATGGCGCGCAACGATCCGGCCATGGCCGCGGCCACGTTCGCGTCGGTCGCGCCGTCGCTGAATTCGCCGGAACGCGCGATCGGCTGGGGCACGATCGGCTATCAGGGCGCGCTCAAGCAGATGCCTGGCGCGGTCGACTGGTTCCGGCTGTCGGCCAACGCGCCGCTGTCGAATCCCGCGTATGAATGGCGCACACGCAGCGCGCTGCTCGCTGGCGACTGGAACATGGTGCGCTGGTCGATCGAGCAGATGCCCGAGTCGCTGCGCAAGCAACCGTCGTGGGTGTACTGGCACGCGCGCGCGCTGAAGCAGGCAGGCGACACGGCCACGGCCAGTCAGGAATTCCAGTCGATCGCGTCGAACTTCAACTTCTACGGCCAGCTCGCGCTCGAAGAGCTCGGCCAGAAGATCACCGTGCCGCCAAAAACCACCGTGACCGACGCCGAAGTGCAGCAAGCCGGCACCACGCCGGGCTTCGATCTCGCGCAGCGCTTCTATGCGCTGAATCTGCGGCTCGAAGGCAATCGCGAGTGGAACTGGCCGTTACGCAACATGTCCGACCGGCAACTGCTCGCCGCCGCCGAGTACGCGCGCCGCATCGAGCTGTACGACCGCACCGTCAACACCGCGGACCGCACGAAGAGCGAGCACGATTTTTCGCTGCGCTATCTATCGCCGTTCCGCAACATCGTCGAGCAGGACGCGCAGTCGAGCGGGCTCGACGTCGAGTGGGCGTACGGGCTGATTCGCCAGGAGTCGCGCTTCATCATCAACGCGCGCTCTGACGTCGGTGCGGGCGGACTGATGCAGCTGATGCCCGCAACCGCGCAACTGGTCGCGAAGAAGATCGGTCTGGGACCGATGTCGCGCGAGCAGATGAACGACATCAACACCAACATCCTGCTCGGCACGAACTACCTGGCGATGATCTACAATCAGTTCGACGGGTCCGCCGTGCTGGCCACCGCTGGCTACAACGCAGGTCCGGGCCGTCCGCGCAACTGGCGGCAGTCGCTGCAGCGCCCGGTCGAAGGCGCGGTCTTCGCCGAGGCGATTCCGTTTCAGGAAACTCGCGACTACGTGAAAAATGTGTTGTCCAACACGGTCTACTACGCGGCATTGTTCGAAGGCCGTCCGCAATCGCTGAAGGCGCGCCTGGGTTACATCGCACCGTAAGCGCCTTGGCGCCGCAATCTCGCTTCGAGGTTGCGGCGCGCTTCGCCAGCCGTTGCCGCGGCTTCCATCAGGGAGTCGAAAATGCGACATCAAGCCATCGCGGTCATCGGCGGTTCAGGGTTTATCGGCAGCTACCTCGTCAACGCGCTCGTCGAGATGGGCAAGGATGTGCGCGTCGCCACACGGCGACGCTACAACGCGCGCCATCTGACCATGCTGCCGATCGACGTGCTCGAAACCGACGTGTTCGATCCGGTGCAACTCGCGCGCTTCGTCGAGGGCGCGGATTGCGTAATCAATCTCGTCGGTATCCTGAACGGCAAACGCGGCAAGCCCTATGGGCGGGAGTTCGCGCATGCGCACGTCGAGCTGCCGACGCGCATCGTCGCCGCGTGCGAAGGCAAGGGCGTGCATCGGCTGATTCATCTGAGCGCGCTAGGCGCCAATCCGAACGGCCCGAGCATGTATTCGCGCTCGAAGGCCGACGGCGAGAAAGCCGTGCATGCGGCCAACGTCGCGTGGACGATCTTCCGGCCGTCGGTCGTGTTCGGACCCGAGGACGCGTTTCTGAACAAGTTCGCGTTCCTGCAGCGCGTGTTTCCGGCTATTCCGCTCGCGATGCCGGACGCGCAGTTCCAACCGGTCTATGTCGGCGACGTCGCGAAGGCGATCGTCAACGTGCTCGATCTCGATGGCGCGAGCGGCCGCACCTACGAGCTTGGCGGCCCGACTGTCTACACGCTCGAAGATCTGGTTTCGTACTGCGGCGACGTGATCGGCAAGCATGCGCGCATCATCCGTCTGCCCGAGCCGCTCGCGCGCCTGCAGGCATTGAGCTTCGAAATGGCGCCGGGCGAACCGGTGATTTCGCGCGACAATCTCGATTCGATGAAGGTCGCCAACATTCTGAGCGGGCCGCTCGCGCCCGAGCTCGGACTCGAACCGGTCAGCATCGAGGCGATCGTGCCGACGTACCTGACCGGTGCTGCCTCGGGTTCGCGACTCGACACGTTCCGCGCCAACGCCGGACGCTGAAGCCTATTTCCCTCTACCCGATAACCAGTATGAAACTGCTGATTGGTGACAAGAATTATTCGTCGTGGTCGATGCGTCCGTGGCTGCTGCTCACGCACTTCGGCATTCCGTTCGACGAGGAACTGATCCTGCTGTACGAAGCGGACACGAATGCGAAGATCCGCGCTCAGGCGCCGCGCGGACCGGGCAAGGTGCCATGCCTGATCGACGACGCCGGGCAGGCCGTGTGGGATTCGCTGGCGATCGCCGAAACGCTCGCCGAGCGCTTCCCGCAACACGCGCTGTGGCCGCGAGACGCGGCGGCGCGCGCGCATGCGCGCAGCGTCAGCGCTGAGATGCATTCGGGGTTCGGCGAGTTGCGCTCGAAGATGTGGATGAACATCCGTGCGTCGTTCCCGGGCAAGAACGCGACGCCGGGCGCGCTCGCCGATATCGCGCGGATCGAGACGATCTGGCGCGACTGCCTCGAGACCTACGGCGGCCCGTTCCTGTTCGGCGAATTCGGCATTGCCGACGCGATGTTCGCGCCGGTCGCGATGCGCTTCAACACGTGGAAGCCGGCGTTGTCGGAGACCGCAGCTGCCTATGTCGAGCGGCTCACCGAGCTGCCCGCGGTCAATGCATGGATCGACGCCTCGCGCTGCGAAACGCACGCGATCGCCTATCAAGACGAATGCCCATGAATATCTATGCAGTAGGTGGCGCGGTCCGCGACGAGCTGCTCGGCGTGCCGGTGCAGGACCGCGACTACGTGGTGGTGGGAGCGACACCCGAGCAGATGGTCGCGCAGGGCTATCGGCCGGTGGGCAAGGACTTTCCGGTATTCCTGCATCCGCAGACGCAGGAGGAGTACGCGCTCGCGCGCACCGAGCGCAAGACGGCGGCCGGCTATCACGGCTTCCAGTTTTTCTATGCGCCCGACGTGACGCTCGAAGAAGACCTCGCGCGCCGCGATCTGACGATCAACGCGATGGCGCGCGAGGTGCGCCCGGACGGCGAGCTGACCGGCCCGGTCATCGATCCGTTCAACGGCCAGGCTGACTTGCAGGCGCGGCTTTTTCGCCATGTCAGCGCCGCGTTCCTCGAAGACCCGGTGCGGATTCTGCGCATCGCGCGTTTCGCGGCGCGTTTCGTCGATTTCACGGTCGCGCCGGAAACGCTGGCGCTGATGCGCGAGATGGTCGCCGACGGCGAGGCCGATGCGCTGGTGGCCGAGCGCGTGTGGCAGGAGGTGTCGCGCGGGTTGATGGAGAAGAAGCCGTCGCGGATGTTCGGCGTGCTGCGCGACTGCGGCGCGCTCGCGCGGATTCTGCCGGAGATCGACGCGCTGTTCGGCGTGCCGCAGCGCGCCGACTATCACCCCGAGGTCGATACCGGTGTCCACGTGATGATGGTGCTAGACCATGCCGCGCAGCAGGGCTACACGCTGCCGGTGCGCTTCGCGGCGCTGACGCACGACCTCGGCAAGGCGACCACGCCCGAGGACCTGCTGCCACGGCACATCGGCCACGAGGGCCGCAGCGTCGATCTGCTGAAGCCGCTGTGCGAGCGGCTGCGCGTGCCGAACGAGTGCCGCGATCTGGCGGTGTTGGTCGCGCGCGAGCACGGCAATATCCATCGCGTGATGGAGATGGGGGCGGCAGCTCTGGTGCGCCTGCTCGAGCGCAGCGACGCGATCAGGAAGCCGGCGCGCTTCGCCGAGGCGCTGCAGGCCTGCGAGTCGGATGCACGCGGGCGGCTCGGCCTCGAGATGAGCGAGTACCCGCAGGCCGAGCGGCTGAGGCTTGCACTGGTGGCCGCGCGAGGCGTGGATGCAGGGGCAGTGGCGCAGCGGCTCGCCGATGCGCCGGCCGGCATCAAGGACGCCGTGCATGAGGAGCGCGTGCGTGCGGTAGAGGCTGCGCTGGCTTGAAGTCGCGCGGGCGTAAAGTAGCGCGCGACGGCGCCTACAACACCCGCGCCAACAGCGACAACAGCATCGACAGCACCAGCGTCGACATGAACGGAAACGGATACTCGCGGCCGAACAGCCGCAAGGTCACGTCGCCGGGCATCCGGCCGATGCCGAGCTTCCTCAGCCACGGCCAGCACGACGACAGCACCGCGACGGCAACGAAGGTAGTCAAAAGCCAGCGAATCATCGCGAGTCCTCGAGCCAGAGCGGATTCACAATCACAGCGTATGCGAACGATCGCCGCCCGAAAAGGCGCGCAGCGTATCGTCGAGTCCGCGCGAAAACGCGATCACCTTGAAGAGCTCGCCCATCTCCGCCTCGGACAGCAGCTTCTGTACCGCGTTGGCGGCGGGAAGAAAGCGCGCGGCGTCGGCGGGATCGATTTCGCCGAGCACCTCGGTGACGCCTGCGTTCAGCAGGAAGCGCGCTTGCGACGTGAAACCGAGCAGGTCCGCGCCGGTCTCGACGCCCGCCTCGGCGATGCCGGTGAATTCGACGTGCGCGGTGATGTCCTGCAGACCGGGGTACAGGAACGGGTCGCCGTGCGCTCGGTGCCGGTAGTGGCACATCAGCGTGCCCTGCGCGCGCTGGTCGTGGTAGTACTCGTGGCGCGGAAAACCGTAGTCGATCAGCAAGATCGCGCCGCGCGCGAGCATTGTGCAGATGGTGCGCGTGAAGGCGCGCGCGGCTTCGTGCGTTTCTGTCACGTAGTCGTCGCCGGCCGGTTCGCGGGTCGCATCGATTTCGGTCAGCAGCGCGAGGTCCGCAGCGGCCGCGACGGGGCGGTCGTCGAACGCCAAGGCGCCGTCGCGCCACACCACGCCGCGCTCGCGCCAGACACCGCTGTTTTGCGCGAAGAGCCGCACCGGCATCGCATCGAGCACCTCGTTGCCGATCACCACGCCTTCGAAGCGCTGCGGCAACGCGTCGAGCCAGCGCACTTTCGCGAGCAGCGCGGGCGCGGCCGCCGCGATCGTTTCGCGCTGCCGCTCGCGCAGCTCACCCGATAGATCGATGATCGAATAGCTGTCGAACTCGGCGCCGAGCGTGTCGAGCGCATTGAGCAAGCCCGCGGCGAGCTTGCCGGTGCCGGCGCCGAACTCCATCACATCGCGCGTGCCACTCGCCTCCAACGCTTCGGCGAGCGGTCGCGCGAGCGTCGCGGCGAACAGCGGCGACAACTCCGGCGCGGTGACGAAGTCGCTGCCATCGTCGGCGCGCAGGCCGAATTTACGCGCACCGCCGCTGTAGTAGCCGAGTCCCGGCGCGTACAACGCGCGCTCCATGTAGCGGTCGAACGGCAGCCAGCCGCCGGCCGCGTCGAGCTGCGCGCGGATCTCGGCGACGAGCGCGTCGGACTGCGCGAGCGCGCTCGGGCCGGGAGCAGGTAAACTGTCGGGTTGGTGAGCTTTGGGATTCATCCCCGCATTGTAAATGACCGCTTCTCCGGACATCGCTGCCCGCGCGGCTGAACTGCCGCCCGAAAAGCCCCGCGTCGCGCTGATTACGGGCGCCTCGCGCCGCATCGGGCGCGCGCTCGCACTCGGCTTCGCCGCGCGCGGCTGGGACGTGGCCGTGCACTACGGTGCCTCGCGTGAGGACGCCGACGAAGTGGTCGCGCAGATCGTCGCGCTGGGCCGCCGCGCGGTCGCGCTGCACGCCGAGCTCGGCGACGAGGCGCAGGTCGCCCGGCTGCTGCCCGACTGTGCCGCTGCGCTCGGGCGGCCGTCGTGCATCGTCAATAACGCGTCGCGCTTCGAGGAAGACACGGCGCGCGACGTCGGCTACGAGCTGCTGATGAAGCTGACCGCGATGAACGTCGGCGCGCCGCTCGTGCTCGCGCGCATGCTTTACGAAGCGACGCCCGATGCGGCGTTGCGCGACGAAAGCCAGCGCGGCGTCGTCATCAATGTGCTGGATCAGAAGCTGTACAACATGAACCCGGACTATCTGTCGTACACGCTGTCGAAGGCGGCGCTGCAGACCGCGACGGTCGCGCTCGCTCAGGCGCTCGCGCCGAAGCTCCGGGTGGTCGGGCTCGCGCCCGGGCTGACCATGCAATCGGGCGACCAGACCCAGCACGGGTTCGAGGCCGCTCACCGTATGACGCCTCTTGGCCGTGCGTCGCGGCCCGAGGATATCGTCGCCGCCGCGCTGTATCTCGCGGATGCAGCCGGCGTTACCGGAACGACGCTGGTGGTCGACGGCGGGCAGCATCTCGTGCCGCTGCCGCGCGACGTGATGTTTTTGACGGGCGCCTGACACGCGCGCGTGGCCGGCCTTCGAGGCGGTCATCGCGTGTGGCGAAGCGTCCCTTTGCGTGCCCCGCGCGCTTTTTTGGACTGGAACGAACATGTTTGCCGCTCTTTCGCACCCCCGGCTCGCCGATTGCCGGCGGCTTTTTCTGCGCAACTACGAAGTGCACATCAATATCGGCGTGCACGACTTCGAAAAGCGCGGCGAGCAGCGCGTCGTGATCAACGTCGAACTGTTCGTGCCGCTCACGATGTCCACGCCGGTGCACGACAAGCTCACCGAAGTCGTCGACTACGACTTCATGCGCTCGACGATCGCCAGACGCGTCTCGCAAGGCCATATTCATCTGCAGGAAACGCTGTGCGACGACCTCGTGCGCGCGATGCTCGAACATCCGCAGGTGCGCGGCGCGCGCGTGTCGACCGAAAAGCCGGACGTGTATCCGGACTGCGATGCGGTCGGCGTCGAAGTCTTCCGCATCAAGGAGGACTGAGCGATGAACGCACCGGAAATGCTGAACGCAGGCAACCAAGCCGCCGAGGCCACCGCGGCACCGAGCGCCGCCCGCGCCTCGAAATCGCCGCTCACGCGCCGCGAGCAGAAGGAAGCGTACGAGAACAACAAGCTCTTCAAGCGTCTCGCGCGCCAGGTCGGCCAGGCGATCGGCGACTACAACATGATCGAGGACGGCGACAAGGTGATGGTGTGCCTGTCGGGCGGCAAGGACAGTTACGCGATGCTCGAGATCCTGATGCGGCTGCGCGAGCGCGCGCCGATCAATTTCGACATCGTCGCGGTAAACCTCGACCAGAAGCAGCCGGGCTTCCCCGAGCACGTGCTGCCCGAGTATCTGACCCAGCTCGACATCCCGTTTCACATCGAGAATCAGGACACCTACAGCATCGTCAAGCGGCTCGTGCCGGAGGGCAAGACCACCTGTTCGCTGTGCTCGCGGCTGCGGCGCGGCATCCTGTATCGCGTCGCCGGCGAGCTCGGCGCGACCAAGATCGCGCTCGGCCATCATCGCGACGACATCCTGCAGACGCTGCTGCTGAACCTGTTCTACGGCGGCAAGCTGAAGGGCATGCCGCCCAAGCTGCAATCGGACGACGGCAAGAACATCGTGATCCGGCCGCTCGCCTACGTGAAGGAAACCGATCTGGAGAAGTACGCCGAGCTGCGTGAATTCCCGATCATTCCGTGCAATCTGTGCGGTAGCCAACCAAACCTTAAGCGCGCGGAAATGAAGGCGCTGGTCCGCGACTGGGAAAAGCGTTTCCCGGGCCGCATCGAGAACATGTTCAATGCGTTGTCGAACGTGGTGCCGTCGCATCTGATGGATCACCAACTGTTTCCGTTCGCGGGGCTGCGCGCGACCGGCGAAGCCGACCCGCAAGGTGACATCGCGTTCGACGAAGAACCATGCTCGAGCGGCGACGAAGGCGCGCCGCTCACCAGTGCGAAGACCATTTCGCTGGTCCAGTTCGACGACCTGTAACGAGCGAAAAGTGCCTGTTCCGGCGGCATTCCGGCGCTTTTCCGCTGGCTTGCAAGCCCTGCCGAGGCCGCGTCTGCGGCCTTTTTTGCAGGTGCAGCATGATAGAATCGTCCGCTCCAAACTCGTCTATTTGCCGACACCATGAACATCGTCATTTTGGCGGCAGGTACCGGCAAGCGCATGCGGTCCGCGCTTCCCAAGGTGCTCCATCCTCTGGCCGGCCGGCCGCTCCTCGCTCATGTCATCGACACCGCCCGCGCGCTGAAGCCCGCGCGCCTGATCGTCGTGATCGGCCACGGCGCCGAAGCCGTGCGCGAAGCCGTCGCGGCGCCCGATATCCAGTTCGCGGTGCAGGAGCAACAGCTCGGAACCGGCCACGCGGTGCAGCAGGCGCTGCCGCTGCTCGATCCTTCGTTGCCCACGCTGGTGCTTTATGGCGACGTGCCGCTCACGCGTGCGCAAACGCTGCGCGCACTGACCGGGCGTGCCGGCCAGGACGGCTACGGCGTGCTCACCGTCGCGCTCGACGACCCGACCGGTTACGGCCGCATCGTGCGCGATCTGCACGGCAACGTGCAACGCATCGTCGAGCAGAAGGACGCGAGTCCTGAGCAGCTGAAGATCGCCGAAATCAACACCGGCATCATCGTCGCGCCGACCGCGCGCCTTGCCGGCTGGCTCGCGGCGCTCAGAAACGACAACGCGCAAGGCGAGTTCTATCTGACCGACGCGGTCGAAATGGCGATCGAAGCCGGCCTCGAAGTCGTCACCACGCAGCCCGACGACGAGTGGGAAACGCTCGGTGTCAACAGCAAGCAGCAGCTCGCCGAGCTCGAGCGGATTCATCAGCGCAATGTCGCCGACGCACTCCTGGTCGCGGGCGTGACGCTCGCCGACCCGGCGCGCGTCGACGTGCGCGGCACGCTCGAATGCGGCCGCGACGTGTCGATCGACGTCAACTGCGTGTTCGAAGGCCGTGTGACGCTGGCCGACAACGTCAGCATCGGGCCGAACTGCGTGATTCGCAACGCGAGTATCGGCGCCGGTACGCGCGTCGATGCGTTCACGCACATCGAAGGCGCGGAAGTCGGCGCGAAGGCCGTTGTCGGTCCGTATGCGCGCTTGCGCACAGGCGCGGCGCTGCAAGACGAGTCTCATGTAGGGAACTTCGTCGAGATCAAGAACGCGGTGCTCGGTCATGGCTCGAAGGCCAACCACCTCACCTACATCGGCGATGCGGATGTCGGCGCGCGCGTGAATATCGGCGCGGGCACGATCACCTGCAACTACGACGGCGCCAACAAATTCCGCACCGTGATCGAGGACGACGTGTTCGTCGGCTCGGACACGCAACTGGTCGCACCGGTGCGCGTGCAGCGCGGCGCGACGATCGCGGCCGGCACCACAGTGTGGAAGGACGTCGCCGCCGACGTGCTGGTGTTGAACGATAAAACCCAGACGAGCAAGACGGGCTACGTGCGCCCTGTCAAAAAGAAAAGCTGATCGATACGGCGTGCCCACGAGGCGCGCTCACTGAATCCGGCACTGAAAAGGAATACACCATGTGCGGCATTGTCGGCGCGGTTGCGCAACGTAATATCGTTCCCGTCCTGATCGAAGGACTGCGGCGCCTCGAATATCGCGGCTACGATTCGTGCGGCGTCGCCGTGCTCGGGGTTCGCGGGCCGAGCCGCGCGCGCAGCGTCGCGCGCGTGGCCGACCTCGAAGGCCAGGTGCGCGACGGTCACCTCGAAGGCGTGACGGGCATCGCGCATACACGCTGGGCCACGCATGGCGCACCGGTCACCGACAACGCGCACCCGATCTTCTCGCGGGATGCGCTGGCGTTGGTACACAACGGCATCATCGAAAACTACGAGACCTTGCGCGAAATGCTGCGCGGCAAGGGTTACGAGTTCGTCTCGCAGACCGACACCGAGGTTATCGCGCACCTGATCCATAGCCTGTATCGCGGCGACCTCTTCGCTGCGGTGCGCGAGGCGATCGCGCAACTGCACGGCGCGTATGCGATCGCGGTGCTGCACAAGGATCAGCCGCATACGGTGGTCGGCGCGCGCCAGGGCTCGCCGCTCGTGGTCGGGCTCGGCGACGGCGAAAACTTCCTCGCGTCGGACGCGCTCGCGCTCGCAGGCAGCACCGAGCGCTTCATCTTCCTCGAGGAAGGCGACGTCTGCGAACTGTCGCTCGATGGCGTGCGCATCGCCGATCGTCAGGGCGAGGCCGCGCAACGCGAGGTGCGCCAGGTCGCGGCCTATGGCGGCGCGGTCGAACTCGGCCCGTATCGCCACTTCATGCAGAAGGAAATCTTCGAGCAGCCGCGCGCGATCACCGACACGATTCCTCAGGCCGACGCGTTCGATGCGTCGATCTTCGGCGAAGGCGCGCGCCAGGTGTTCGCGGACATCGACAGCCTGCTGATTCTCGCGTGCGGCACCAGCTATTACTCGGGGCTCACCGCCAAGTACTGGCTCGAATCGCTCGCGAAGATTCCGACTCAGGTCGAGATCGCGAGCGAGTATCGCTATCGCGAGTCGGTGCCGAATCCGAAGTCGCTGGTGGTGGTGATTTCGCAGTCGGGCGAAACCGCCGACACGCTCGCGGCGCTCAAGCATGCGCAGGGGCTCGGCCACAAGCACACGCTCGCGATCTGCAACGTCGGCACGAGCGCGATGGTGCGGCAGACCGAGTTGTCGTTCCTCACGCACGCGGGCCGCGAGATCGGCGTCGCGTCGACCAAGGCATTCACGACGCAGCTGGTTGCGCTGTTCACGCTGGCGGCAACGCTCGCGAAGCTGCGCGGACGTTTGAACGACGAGCAGGAAGCGAGTTATCTGAAGCAGTTGCGCCACCTGCCGGCCGCGCTCAACAGCGTGCTCGCGCTGGAGCCGCAGATCATCGCGTGGTCGGAGGAGTTTTCGCGCAAGGAACATGCGTTGTTCCTCGGACGCGGCATGCACTATCCGATCGCGCTCGAAGGCGCGCTGAAGCTCAAGGAGATTTCGTATATCCACGCCGAGGCGTATCCGGCTGGCGAGCTGAAGCACGGGCCGCTGGCGCTCGTGACCGAAGCGATGCCGGTGGTGACGGTCGCGCCGAACGACACGCTGCTCGAAAAGCTGAAGTCGAACATCCAGGAAGTGCGCGCGCGCGGCGGCGAGCTTTATGTGTTCGCCGATGCCGATACGAAGATCGTCAACGGCGAAGGGCTGCATGTGATCCGGATGCCAGAGCACTATGGCTTGCTGTCGCCGATCCTGCACGTCGTGCCGCTACAGTTGCTCGCGTATCACACCGCTTGTGCGCGTGGCACGGATGTGGATAAGCCGCGGAACCTGGCGAAGTCGGTGACGGTGGAGTGACGAAGACGTAGCGGCAACCCGGGCCGCAAGCTCACGCGATCCGCCGCACCGCCATGCGGTCCGGCGGACGAAACACCATCGGCATCTGTCTTGCCACGATGCCTCGACGTGACGACGCCACATCGACTACCCTCTGTCGACATCCCACGTGGCCTCGTCATCATGAAGACCTCGTCTCCCAACACGCTAACCGAAAAGCTGAAGTCACGCGTCGTGCTAATCGCGCTGTTCGTCGGTTCGATGTGGGCGGTGTTCTTTCTGTCGGTTGCGTTGCCGTTCCTGCATCTGAACGAGCACGGCGTCGTGCCGCGTTCGCTCGGCGGCTTGCAGGGGATCCTGTTCGCGCCGTGGCTGCATGCGAGCCTCGGGCACATCGCCGCCAACACGAGCGGGCTCGTCGTTCTCGGCTGGCTGTGTACGTGGCCGGATATCGCCGGCTTCTGGCGCGCGACCCTTGGCGCGATGCTCGGCGCGGACCTGTGCGCGTGGCTGTTCGGCGCGTCGTATTCGGTGCATATCGGCGCGAGCGGGCTGGTGTTCGGCTATGCGGGCTACCTGGTCGCCCGCGGCTACTACACGCGCAATCTCGTGTCGATCCTGGTAGCCCTGGTCGTCGTCAGCAGCTACGGTCTGAGCCTGCTGTTCGGCGTACTGCCTATCTATCCGGATGTGTCGTGGCAGAGCCATGTCGGCGGCGTGCTCGGTGGTGTGCTCGCCGCGCGTGCGCGGGCCGGCGCGGCGAACCGGGTACGCGTGCGCTGACCCACCTGCATTTTTTCGCGTATCGGCATATCGCCGGGCGATCGACGAATCCTACAACTCCGGCCGCTCCAGATCGCTCGCGACGATGTGTTCGCCATACACCTGCGCGGCCGCGAGCGCTTCGAGTCGGCTCGCGTGTGGGCCCAGTTCGGGCGCGCCATCGAATGGAAACAGCATGCGGCCGTCGGTCGTGCGCACCACCTTCAACACGCCGAAGAAGCGCCGGTAGCCGGCCATTTTCGCGCTCGCCGAAATCTCGAAGTCGTCCTCCGACGTGCCGGGGACGCTGGGAATAAACGCGGTCTTGCTCATAGCTGAAAACATCGGTTGTTCGTTGAGGCGGCGCGCAACGATGCGCGCGGTCGACGGGCATTGTCTCAAATCGGCGCGAAGCGTGAATCGAGTGGGCAACCCGCTGATTCGCCAATGGTTTTATCGGTGGACTAATGTCAACTTTCACGGCAATGTCATAGGCGCTCCATAAAGTCTGCCCGCGAATAGAACGGCATTCCCGACAGGGCAACAAAAAGACAGCAACAGAGGTCAACGAACATGTCACACCGCATTGGGCTACGCGCATTCATCATGGCCGCTTGCGCGGCTTTAATCGCTTCGATCGTGGCCGCCTGCGGCTCGTCGTCTTCGTCCGGCGGGCTGCAACTGACCGGACAGCAGCAGATTCGCCACGTGTTCGTGATCACGCTCGAAAACGAAAACTACGCGACCACGTTCGGCGCCAACACCAAAGCGCCGTATCTCGCGCAGACACTGGCATCGCAAGGCGCGCTCGTGCAGCAGTACTACGGCACGGGCCACGTGAGTCTCGACAACTACATCTCGATGATCAGCGGCCAGTCGCCGACCAACGAGACCGACAACGACTGCATGACCTATCAGGACTTCAAGCTGACCGGCATGACGTCCGATGGCCAGGCGATCGGCTCGGGCTGCGTGTATCCGGCGAGCGTGAAGACGTTGCCGGACCAGCTGAAGGCAGCGGGCTATACGTGGAAGGGCTATGAAGGCGACATGGGCAACGATCCGTCGCGCGAAGCCGCCACCTGCGGCCATCCGACGCTGAACACGACGGACCTGACGCAGTCGGCCGAAGCGCCGAGCGCGGCCGTGCCGCTCGGCGACCAGTATGCGACGCGCCACAATCCGTTCATGTACTTCCACTCGATCATCGATTCGCCGGACTGCGGACAGCACGTCGTCAATCTGAATAACCTGCAGAACGATCTGCAATCGGTCTCGACCACGGCGAACTTCAACCTGATCACGCCGAACCTGTGCGACGACGGCCACGACGCACCTTGCGTGAACGGCCAGCCGGGCGGCCTGACGAGCGCGAACACGTTCCTGCAGAAGTGGGTGCCGATCATTACCGCATCGCCGGCGTTCCAGAAGGATGGCCTGCTGATCATCAACTTCGACGAAAGCAGCTACGCGACGGTCACGCAGTCCGCGTCGGGCGAGGATCTGGTATTTGCCGGCACGACCTGCTGTAGCCAGCAGCCCGGCCCGAACCTGCCGTCGTTCCCTGAGACTTCGTCGCTCGCCTATAACGGCATCACGATCAACCTGACCAAGTCGAGC
Source organism: Paraburkholderia lebeckiae (assembly GCF_014201005.1). Classification (NCBI taxonomy): domain Bacteria; kingdom Pseudomonadati; phylum Pseudomonadota; class Betaproteobacteria; order Burkholderiales; family Burkholderiaceae; genus Paraburkholderia; species Paraburkholderia lebeckiae. The sequence goes on from NZ_JACHDK010000013.1 coordinate 116,554, forward strand.
TACGGCGGCGACCAGACCGGCGCCGTGATGATCTCGAAGTTCATCAAGCCGGGTACGGTGTCCTCGGTGCCGTACAACCACTATTCGATGCTGAAGAGCATCGAGGACATCTTCCAGCTGGACCACCTCGGTTATGCGGGACAGGCAGGTCTGGTGGGGTTCGGCAGCGACATCTTCACGAACCTGTAAAAGACTCGATGCTGTCTTCTGTCATGCGATTCACGGCGCGCGCAAGCGCGCGTCGGATAGCACTCGCCGCCCTGATGGGCGGCGCGTTACTGGGGGGCGCCGGTGTGGCGCCCGCTGTTGCGTCGAATGCGACACCGGCATCCGCCGATGCGAAGCCCGTCTATAGCGACGCCGCCGCGCTCGGCAAACTGATGTTCTTCGATCCGGCGCTGTCGGCCTCGGGCAAGATGTCGTGCGCGAGCTGTCACAGTCCCGAGCACGCGTACGGGCCGCCCAACGGTCTCGCCGCGCAACTCGGCGGTGCGGATTTGCATCAGCAGGGCACGCGCGCGGTGCCGAGCCTGCGCTACGTGCTGAACCGTACGCCGATCTGGACGCACGCGCAGGCGGCGAGCCTGTCCGAGCGGCTCAGCGAAACGGACAACGCGCCGGTCGGCGGCTTTGGCTGGGACGGGCGCTTCAACTATCTGCACGATCAGGCGAGCTTCCCCCTGTTCAATCCGAACGAGATGGCCAACAAGGATCCGGCCGCATTGCTCGCGAAGATGCAGCGCGCGCCATACGCCGCGCGCTTCAAGGAAGTATTCGGCCAGAATATTTTTGCCGATCCGACCAAGGCGTTCACCCAGGCGATGTACGCGATCGAGCGCTTCGAGCTCGAAGACCCCAGTTTTCATCCGTACACGAGCAAGTTCGATTACTACCTGGACGGGAAAGTGCAACTAACTGCACAAGAGTTGCGCGGCAAAAAACTGTTCGACGACCCCGCCGGCGGCAATTGCGCATCCTGTCATATCGACCAGTCGGGCGTGAACGGCGCTCATCCGCTTTTCACCGACTTCAACTTTCAGGCGCTTGGCGTGCCGCGCAACGCTGAACTGAAGGTCAACGCCGATCCGAAGTATTTCGACATGGGCCTGTGCGGACCATTGCGTACGGATCAAAGCGACAAGCTGAACTGCGGACTGTTCAAGTCGGTATCGCTGCGCAATACCGCGACGCGTCATGTGTTTTTTCACAACGGTCGCTTCCACACGCTGAAAGAGGCGTTGCGTTTCTACGTGCAACGCGATACGAACCCGGACAAGTGGTATCCAAGGGATGCGCACGGCAAAGTCGACAAATTCAACGATCTGCCGGTCGCACTGCGCGTGAACGTCGATACGACCGACGAGCCGCTGACGCGCAAAACGGGCGAGCGTCCGGTCTGGTCCGAGCGTGATATCGACGACGTCGCCGCATTCCTCGCGACGCTGAGCGACGGCTATGACCTGAAGTTAAAAACGGTCAAATGAACGCATCGGAAAATGGGATGAGTTCCGGTCACCATTGATTTAAAAGACAAAAATTGCCGAGGAAAGGCGCCGCCCGATGCGGCGGCGCTATAATGCGCGGATCTTTGCTTCCTCCGACGTCCACCATGAGCCGGTTACTTTGCCTGATCGTGCTTTCGCTCGGCCTCGCCCAAACCGCTGCGGCCGACGAAAACACCGACCGAATATCGGCGTACCTGACGCATAAGTTTGGTGTGGGCAAAGAAAAGGCTCAAAAGATCTCCGACGCGGTGCAATCCGCCGCCAACAAATACTCCCTTCCTCCGGCGCTGCTGCTCGCCATCATCTCGATCGAATCCCGCTTCAAGGAAAAAGCCCGCGGCGCCAATGGCGCGACAGGGCTGATGCAGGTCGTGCCGCAGGCGCACCGCGGGCTGCTGCGCAACGTGAAGGATCTGACCGAGCCGGGTGCGAACATCGAAGCGGGCTCGGCGATTCTGTACGGCTACATGCGCTCGGCGAACGGCGATCTGAATACCGCGCTCAAGAGCTATGGCGGCTCGAAGGCCTATGCGCAGAAGGTGAATCTGCGCGTGGAGGATTTCGCGGCGGTTGCGACACCCTCTGAGGGCGCTTCCGGGGCCGCTGGGCGGTCCGCGTCGTGCGAGGCGGATCGTTGCGCCAGCGCGAACCCGTGGGCCGACGCGTTCAGCGTGCCGGCGGCGCTCGTTGCATCCGCGGCACCCGTCGCGAGCGGGGCAGCCGGGGCATCGTCGGCCGCGCCCTCTGGGTCGACTTCGGCCGCGACGGTGGGCTCGACGCGCACGACGTCGAACTAGGCACGCGCGCGCGATTTCTTTCGCATTTTCGCCCGCATGCACGGCGAGGGCGCGGCGGCGTGCTTCAAGTTGACGCGCTGTTTTCCGCTGCAATAGGGTCTGGGCTGCACCTTGCACGCTTTTTACGCACGTGACGCTGCCCGCTCTACAATGCATTTCCATTCGCGCTCACGAGGCGCTTCTCGCAACTGATCATGCAGAACCCCTTTTCCCGCACCACCGCCGCGGCCCTGTTCGGGCTGGTCGCGCTCACGGCATGCAGCAGCACGCCGCAACCCAAATTCACTCAGGAACTCTTCGAAACCGGCGCAAGCCCGTACGCGCGCAATTTCAATTCGAGTACGGGCGATAGCTGCGAAGCCGCGCGACGCGCATTGCTGAGCCAAGGCTATCTGACGACGATGTCGCGTCCCGATACCGTCGACGGCACGAAGAATTTTCAGCCGACCGGCGATTCGCACGTGGTCGTCGAATTTCACGTCGTGTGCACGCCCGGCGAAGAGGCGGCCGATACCAGCATCGTGTATGTGAACGCGGTCCAGAACGGCTTCGCGTTGAAGAAGAGCGATACGTCGGCGAGCGTCGGGCTCAGCGTGCTCGGTTCGCTGTCGCTGCCGATTCGCTCCAATAGCGACGCGATGGTGAAGATCTCGAGCGAGACGATTCCGTCGGGCAAGTTCTATGACCGCTTTTTCCGTCTCGTCGATCATTACTTGCAGACGGTCGTGCGCACGCAGCCGGTGACGAGCAGCCCGATCGAGACGCGGACGCTGCCGATGCCGGTAGCAGCGCCGCTTCAACTGACGATCCCTGAGCCGGTGCCCGAGCCGGTAGCGGCGACCACTTCCGCTGCAGTTCAAGCGACGCCGACCGTACCGGTTCAGAGGACGTCACCAGCGCTCGCCCAATCGACGACCGACAAGCCTGTGGCGGTGACGCCACCAGCTGCGGCTCAGCCGGTCCAGTCAGCGCCCGCGCCAGTGCAGTTAACCACGCCCGCACCGGCTCCGTTGACGACACCGTCGACATCCTCGCGGGTCCAACCCGCCGACCCGATTGGTCAGGCTGCAGCGATCGAACCCACGAGCGGCACGGCGCCTCTGGTGCCGTGACAGCGGCGCAGCGGCTTTCGCATCGAGGCTGATCAAGATCCGATCAGCCTCTGATTCAGGCGCGCAGCGATATTCACCGTATGGTGTTTACTTAATACGTATACATACGTAGTAGTAGTAGTTAACAAGGGTTAACCGATTCTGTGGATAAGTCGCGAATGTCGCGCCGCTTCAACGTCATGCGAAACCTATAACCCTGCGGAACACGTCGGTAGAAAAACTACATAACTGGGATAAGTTCGAACACCCGTTAACCGACCTGATCCTTATCAAGATTTCGCGCACAGGCTGTTCGTCGCGCTATCCCGAAGTTATTCAGAGGTCGCTGTGGATAACCACGCCTCCGAACGACACTTCCCGTTGGTCCCGCATCGACGCTTCGCACGATGCGAAGCGCTCGCCAACGCACAGATTTCCGCCCACCGAACGCGCACATTGGTAACGCGGTACGAAGATTGCGCGTCTTCTTATTGCAAGCGCAACTGTTGCTATTTAGTCAAAATCATTTGCCCAACGAACAATCCGGCATAGAGTTAAAGTGCTTTGTGAGGTTTCTGGTGCAGTGCGGGGGACGTATGAAACGCAGATCAGCACGACAGCTAGTCCGTCTTCTGTTGGACCTTCGACATGCGGCCCATTGCAGTTCGCTGCGCGCGGCCGCGACCGGTCGGATGATGGCGCTGGCAGCCGCCGAGGCTGCCGAGAACGGCGACGCCACTCGCGACGACGACAGTCCCGAGTCCACGCGCGATGCGCAGCGCGACAAGCTGTTCCGGAGCAGATCATGAGAGCCGCGAGCGAACGGTCGTTGCGGTTTCTGGTCGAGAAGTGGCTTTCGCCATCGCCGGCCGAGCCGGTTCACGTGACGGAGTTCAGCCGCACGCGCGCGGGCGGGCGGCGCTATGTGCGGGTGGAGACGTCGTCGGAACAGGGCGGGCGGGGTTTGTTCTTCTTTCGCCACGACGACGGCTGCTGGTGCGTGTTTCCGCCAACCGCCGATACGCCGAGCCTATTCGCTCATCCGCGCGCGGCTTAGTTGGGAAGGGGGCAGGACGCCTGTCGGCGCGTAATCGCGCATCGCGCACCGGGCGTCGGCGTCGAATCGTTTTATAACGCTGTAAATCACGACACCTGCGGCGCACGCTGCCGGGCGCGCTTCCAGCCCGGCAGTACCTGACACACGATCAATCCCGCGAGCATCAGCGCACAGCCGAACAACGCGCGAGTCGTGAGCATTTCGCCGAGGACGAGCCAGCCCGCGAACGCCGCGAACACGCCTTCCATGCTGAAAATCACCGCCGCATGCGAGGGCGCCGCGTAGCGCTGCGCGACCACCTGGATCGTATACGCGACGCCCACCGATAACGCACCGCCGTACGCGATCGTCGGCGCGGCTCGCGCAATTACCGCAGCGCTAACGGGTTCGACGGCAAGGCCGATCGACAAACACACGAGCCCACAGGTCACGAACTGCACGAATGCGAGCATCAGCGTGTCGTGGCGAGCCGCGAAGCGGCCGACCAGCATCATCTGCGCGGAAATCACCAGCGCCCCGGCGAGCTGATACCAGTCGCCGTACAGCATCGAAAAGTGCTCGTCGACGCTCAGGAAGTACATGCCAACGGCCGCCAGTAGTGCGCCAAGCCACGTACCGAGGCCAGTCCGGTGGCGAAACAGCACGCCAAGCAGCGGCACGATCACCACATACAGCGAACTGATGAAGCCCGCGTTCGCGATCTTCGTGTACTGCAGGCCGATCTGCTGCAGCGAGATCGACACGGCCAGCACGATGCCGAGCAGCCCACCCGCGCCAAGCAGTTCGCGGGCTCCGCCGGGCGCGCGCTTCGTCAGCTCGGCGAGCGCCGCGCGGCGCACGCAAACGATCATCGTCAGCACGACGAGCGCGCCGAGCAGAAAGCGCAAGCCGGTGAACAGGAACGGGCCGATCGTATCGAGGCTCAGTCGCTGTGCGACGAACGCGGAGCCCCAGATCATCGCGGCGAGCAGCATCAGCACGTTCGCGCGAAGGTGTTGGCGGGTATCGGGATTCAAGATTTCTTCTGATTTGTGTTGGGATCGCGCTGGGAAGCCGCGCAGGCGCGCCACGCGGTGCTCAGCCGGTAAGGAATCGCTCACATGATACGCGGGCCTCGCGCGCCGGGCAGGCAAAGCCCGCGAGTCGCGCGATAATCGCGCAACGGCCGTGCGGTCGCCGGCCTGCGGATCGCGATGATCAATCTACTTGCGGAGCGGACCGCGATCCCCCGCTCCTTCCACGAGCAAACGAAATGGACGACAAGGATTGGATCGCGGGCGCCGCGAAGGCGCTCGCGATCATCGAAGCATTCGACGAAGAGCACGCGCGCATGACGCCAACGATGGTCGCCGCGCGCGCCGGCCTGTCGCGCACGGCTGCGCGCCGCTATCTGCTGACGCTGCGCGAGCTCGGCTACATCGACACCGACGGCAAGCTGTTCTGGCTCGCGCCGCGCGTGCTGCGGCTCGGCCAGTCTTACCTCGATTCGGCGCGCTTGCCGCGCACCGTGCAGCCGTTCCTGCAGCGGATTACCGCGACCGTGCAGGAAACCGCGCTGGTCGCGATCCTCGACGAACACGACGTCGTCTACGTCGCGCGCAATGGCGTGAATCGGGCGATGGCGGTCGGCTTCGTGACCGGCTCGCGCGCGCCGGCGCCGTTATCGTCGGCGGGGCTCGTGCTGCTCGCGTTCCAGCCGCCCGACAGCATCGACCCGTGGCTCGCGTCCTATCCGATCAAGGTTTTCACGCCGTACACCTATTCGACGGTCGAACGGCTCAGAGAAGTGCTTGGCGAAATCCGCCGCAACGGCTACGTGGTCACCGACCAGCAGCTCGAGATCGGTGTGCGCGGCGTCGCGGTACCGCTGCGCGACCGGCACGGTACAGTGGTCGCGGCGATCAGCGTCAGCATGCCGATCGGCGAGGAGTCGGCAAACGCCGCGCTGCACCGGGTTTTGCCGGCGCTGCAGGAGACCGCAAGCCTGCTGCGGAACCTGGTTTGAGCGCCGCGAAGCGGTCGGCGAGGCACGCGGGCGGCGGCTTCACGAGGACCTGGTAGGGTCCGTGACGCGCCTTGCAGGTAGATGAAAGCACGCTGAAAGCAGGCTGTCTCCCGGAAAATACATATCGAGTTTTGCGCATGACAAACCGCCTACGCTTGGGTAATACTCTCCCGCGGGGAGCACAAGGCACCTCGAAGTCCAGCCGCTCTACCGTGCAGCTGTATTCATTCACATTGACTCAGTCGTCTGGTTTGGGGATCAACACATGAAAAAAGTTATCGTCTCGCTCGCAGCCGCTTCGATCGCACTCGTTTCCGTTCAGGCTTTCGCGCAGGCATCGGATGCCGCTCCCGCGGCAGCGGCAAGCGCACCGAAGAAGCACCACATCAAGCAGCTGAAGACCCACGGCAAGAAAGCTCCGGTTTCCGCCGCAGCTTCGGCCGCTGGCACGAACGACAAGGGCGCGCAGAACTAAGCCAACGCGCGCTCGTCGGGCGCGACATAGCGCTGCGCCGCACCGTTTGCCGGTCGGTGCAGCCGGTGGCGGCAGATGCGTTGCCAGCAAAAAGGCCAGAGCTCGCGCTCTGGCCTTTTTGCTTTTGCGGCGGATTTTGCGCGCGGGAAGATCAGCCCGCGAGCCCGCGCCGGATCACTTCATCCAGCAGCCCGTTCAGGCCGTCCGGATGACTGGCGGCGCGCGTTTTCAGCTCCTCCACCAGCTCGCCGTTGAGCTTGCACGCAAACGGGACGAGGCCTTGCGCCTGATCGAGCTTGCGCTGCTCGCGCCGGTCGATCTTCGGCTCGGTCGCCGCGTTCTTGCCACCGCGGTTAGCGGTCGCCTGTTTCATCGCGTTGCCCAGTTTCAGCGCCTTGTTCTTTTCAAGGTCGGTTTTTTTCATCATCGGAAAGGCCTCTGCCAAATAGATCAACCCGCATTGTACGCAAGCGCGGGGCGTCAGCCGACACGGTCCGGTGCGCCGGCGGAGACGCTGTCCATCAACGCGCGCATCCTCTGCCAATGGGTGCCTTCCCAGAACACGCGTCGGCATACATCGCAGGTCACGAAGCGGCTGTGCCGCTGCAGCACGCCGTGCGGCACGCGCGGACCGGCTTCCTCGCGCGCGATGCGTCGCAGCGGCGCGTTGCATACGAGGCATAGCCGAAACGGTTGCGCGCTGCGCGCGAGGTCGAGCCGCTCGAACACTTCGCGCAGCTGCTCGCGCGGCCGCAGCGCGCGCACGTAGCAGCCATGCGTGATGTTGCGGCGTTTAAGCAGCTCGCGGTCGCGTGTCAGCACGATGCGCTGCTGCGCGGCGGCGAGCGCCTCGATATCGGCGTCGGGAAAGTGGTTGTCGTACAGCGTATCGAAGCCCGCAAGCCGTAGAAGCGGCGCGAGGCCGCCGAGATGCGCATCGGCGATGAAGCGCATCACGCGCAACGGACGCTCGCGCACGCGCAGCAGCGGCTGGATGTCGAGCGCTTCGAATTTCGGATAGACCGCGACGCGGTCGCCGTCGGCGAGCGGATGATCGAAACCGACCGAGTCGCCGTTCACCAGTATCAGCTCTACCTCGGTATGCGGCACACCGAGCACTTCGATCATATGCTTGGTCGATGCGCCGCGCGCGCAGACGCAGGAGAACGCGCGCCGGCGCAGCGGCCGGGCGATGAAGTCGTTCAGCTCCTCGTAGAAGCGGAATGTCGCGGTGACCATGCCTGCAGTATCGCACCGCTCGGGTTGCGCGTTGTCCTGCGCTTGTCGCATGAGTGTGCTCTACTTCAGGTTCTTTAGAAGACGGAGCGATAGATGGACATCGGTTTTATCGGTCTCGGCGAGATGGGCGCCGCGATGGTTGCAAACATTCTGAAAGCCGGGCACCAGGTGCGCGTGTGGAACCGCTCGCCGGAAAAGGCACAGGAGCTGGCCGGGCTGGGCGCGCAGGTCGTCGCGACGCCGGCTGAAGCGTTTGCGGGCGACGCCGTGTTCTCGATGCTCGCCGACGATGCCGCGCTGCGCGAAGTCATCACCGCGTCGTTGCTCGAACATGCGCCGCGCGGGCTGATCCACGCGAATATGGCGACGATTTCCGTGGCGCTCGCAGAGGAACTGGCGACCGCGCACGCGTCGCGCGGCGTGCATTACGTCGCCGCACCGGTGCTCGGGCGGCCCGACGTCGCGGCCGCGGGCAAGCTGACGATCGTCGCGGGCGGCCCGGCCGAATCGATCGACCGGATCCAGCCGATTTTCGACGCACTCGGCCAGAAGACCTGGCGCATCGGCTCGCTGCCGCAGCAGGCGAACGTGATGAAGCTGGCCGCGAACTTCATGCTCGGCGCGGCGATCGAGACGCTCGGCGAAGCGGCCGCGCTCGTGACGGGCCACGGCCTCGTGATGCAGGACTTCCTCGACGTGATCACGAGCGGCCTGTTTCCGGGACCGGTGTACTCCGGCTACGGCAATCTGATCGCCGAGCAGCGCTTCGAGCCGGCGCTGTTCAAGGCGCGTCTGGGACTGAAGGACGTGCGGCTCGCGCTCGCCGCCGCCGATGCGGTGACGACGCCGATGCCGGTCGCGAGCGTGGTTCGGGACAGCCTGATCGAGGCGATCGCGCACGGCGACGGCGAGAAGGATTTCGCGGTGCTGGGTCAGGTCGCGACGCGCCGGGCCGGCCGCTGACGGCGCTGTCGATCGCCGGACGCAAGCGATCGACGCTACGAGGCCGCATGAGTCGCGCTGGGCGGCAAGGCATAATAGCCGCCCGATCCCCCTACACCCGATTTCGATGACTCTGCATACCTGGTGGCTGTTCGCCGCCACCGTTTTCGTCGTTTCCGCGATTCCCGGTCCCAACATGCTGCTCGTGATGACGCACGGCGCCCAGAACGGCCTGCGTCGCGCGAGCGCGACGATGGCCGGTTGTCTGTCGGCGCTGGTGCTGATGCTGGCGGTATCGGCGGCGGGGCTCGGCGTGTTTCTGGCGGCATGGCCGACCATGTTCAACGCACTGCGCATGATCGGCGCGGCCTACCTCGTGTATCTAGGCATCAAGGCATGGCGCGCGCCGGCCAACGAAACCGCCGCGCACAACGTCGACGACCTGACGGCCAGGCCCGCGCGCTCGCGCTTCGCGCTATTTCGCAACGGCTTTCTGGTCGCGAGCAGCAATCCGAAGGCGATCCTGTTCGCGGCCGCGCTGCTGCCGCAATTCATCGATGCAACCCAGCCGAAGTTGCCGCAGTTCGGCGTGCTGCTCGTGACGTTCGCGTCGATCGAGGTCAGCTGGTATCTGGTGTATGCGGGTTTTGGCACGCGCATCGGCGCCAGGTTGAAGAGCCGCAGCGTCGCGCGGATGTTCAACTGGCTGACGGGCGGTGTATTCGTCGGTTTCGGCGCGATGATGGCGCTGGTGAGGAACTAAGCACCGCGCGTGTCGGCAGACAAGGGAAAACTGAGCCGTCCCAATGTGACTGTTGTATGTCTGCAACATCGAGGGTCAACCCTAATTTGCATGTTGCAACGCACCAAGCGGTTTGCTATAGTTCGTCTTGTCTCCTCCATGTCTCCTCTGATATGGATTCAGCCCGCCAACCTAGGTGGGCTTTTTTTTTGCCCGGAATTCGCCGCGCGCCCAAAGCGGCGCCGCGACCGCGGAAAATCAGATTCAGAACTTATACGATACGGCCAGGAAGGAAATGATCGGGTTTGCGCTCAGATCCGCCTTCGACACGCCAAGCTCCGTCCCATCCGCCGCCTTGATAATGACCGACGACGTCGTCTTCAGCGGGATATACGTGACCGACGCGACGAGCCCCCAGTGCTCGGTGATGTTGTACGCAAGGCCCGCGTTGAACACCGGCGCCCACGACGACGACGCCTTCGCCGACACCTGCGTCAGCCCCGGCTTGCCCGCACCGGCGGCGAGTATGGCGCCGAGGCTGTTCTGCGTCGACTGCACGAAGTTCTGACGTAGCCGCCGTCGAAGCCGCCCGACGCAAGCGGCGTCGCCGCGGCGAGCATCGCAATGCCGGATTCGTCGTCGACCTGCGGGGAGATCAGGTTGCTCGTGTCGACGAAACCGGTGCGGACCACGAGCGGGACCGTTGCGCCGTTGAGCTGGCCGAGGATCATGTGCGCGGTGCCGTACTTGCCGGTGCGCAGCGGATTGCTGGTGGCGCCGATACCCGGCACGATCTGCGGCGGGTTGGCGCTGTCGAAATAGCCGTTGCTGTTCAGCGTCAACGGGTTGCCGGTGCTCAGACACCCGGCCGCGCTCGATGACGTGCAGTTGCCGCTCGCGTCGAAGGTTTCGACGGCGTTCGTGGCCACGGTTTCGTAGTTCGCGGTCGGCTACAGGTGGTACAGCAGCGCGTTGTAGGTGCCGGGAAGCTTCGCGACGTCGGTAGCCGTGCTCGCGAAGCCGAGGAACGGATAGAAGTCGAGGTGCCGCTTGTTGACTGCGCCGATGGCCGGAACGCCGGGCAGCAGCGTGATGCCTGCATACTGGATCGTCGCGCCCGGAATCCCGCCGCCCGCGACGCCCTTGCCGATCAGGATCATCGGCGGGTTCGGGTTGTCGACGAAGTCGGGCGTCGTGTAGGTCGTGCCGTCCGACGCGGTGTCGGTGCCCGCGCCGAGGATGAACGCGCAGCGTGTCTGCTCGGCGGTCGGCAGCATGCCGGTGGGCGGGTGAATCACCGCGCCAGTGATCTGCGTGCCCCTGCGTGTGACGGAGACGCTCGCGCTGGTGAGCGGAACCGGCGACTCGAGCCACTTTAGCGTGTAGGTCATCGCGGTCGCGTCGATATTCAGCTGAACGATTTCACCGCTGCCGGCGCCACCGAGGTAAGTGCTTTTGACGATGTGCGCGGTGTCGGGGCACAGCGTCGCGGTGCTAGCGCTGGGCGTCGGCGCACCTTGCGTACCGCAACTCGCGCCCGCGCATTGCGCCGGTGTGACGGAGCCCGGATTGTCGGCTTTGACGCCGCCGCAAGCGATAAGAAAAGGTGCTGTGGCAATAGCCATTGCCAGGCCGCGAGTTATGCCGTGCGACATGCCGCTGTCTCCCTTTATTTAATTGTGCGGAGTCATTTTGCTGTGCATTTATTCGCTGTCAATTGAAGTAGCAATCTAAAAATATCGATTCAAAACAGCACGAATTTCAGCGCGCGCACTGCACGGCCATGCGTGGCCTTTTTAAACGGAAAAGATTCTTCACGCTGAACGCGGCATCGTTGTTTCGTCGCATACCCTTTCTGGACAAGCGTCGCGGCAAAAAGGCTCTATCATCCTGACACGCCCATTCGCAAAAAATTCTGAGTTTCCCTATGCGGAAAACAATTCAGTGCGAAGCAATTACGGGGAATGAATTACCGACTCGAATGAGCAATCCGATTTTTATTTCGGGTAATTCGGGCGACTACCAGGCAGAAATGGTTTTATCAATTTTAATGAGCGGGCTTTAAAACAAAAAAGCCGGTCTGTGAAGACCGGCTTTTTTTCGTGGCACAGCGGATGCGGATCGACTCGCCTAACGCTTCAAACCGGTGTCTTCGGCCGCGCCGATCGCGAGATTCATGCACTGGATCGCCGCACCCGATGCGCCCTTACCGAGATTGTCCAGCCGCGCGACGGTCACGAAGCGCTCTTCGTTGCCGAACACGAACAGGTCGACGCGGTTGGTGTCGTTGTTCGCCTGCACGTCGAAGAAGCCGTTGTCGAGACTCGCGTCGGCGTTGAACGGCGCGACGTGCACGAACGCTTCGCCCGCGTAGTATTCGGCGAACTGAGCCTGCACGTCCTGCGGCGTCGTCTTCTTCGCGAGCTGTCCCGGCGAGAAGTACGTGGTGACCGCGAGGCCCTTGTAGAAGTCGCCGACGATCGGCGTGAAGATCGGCGCCGACTTCAGGCCCGTATGCGTGGCCATTTCTGGCAGGTGCTTGTGCGTGAGGCCGAGCGCGTACGGGCGCGGGCTCTTGAGTCTGTCGTTGCCGCCGGCTTCGTAGTCGGCAATCATCTTCTTGCCGCCGCCACTGTAGCCAGTGATCGAATACGCGTGCGCGGCGAACTCGGGTGCGACGACGCCGCCTTCGACGAGCGGGCGCATCGCGAGCACGAACGCCGAGGCGTGGCAGCCCGGCACGGCGATGCGTTTGGCGGTGCGCAGGCGCTCGCGCTGCGAGCGAGCCAGCTCGGGCAGGCCGTAGGCCCAGTCGGGCGAGGTGCGGAACGCGGTGCTCGCATCGATCAGCACCGTGCGGTCGTTCCCGACGAGCGAGGCCGACTCGCGCGAGGCGACATCGGGCAGACACAGGAAGGTGACGTCCGACGCGTTGATGAGACGACGGCGCTCGTCCAGGTCCTTGCGCTTCGCTTCTTCGATACGCAGGATTTCGACGTCGGCGCGCTGCGACAGGTATTCAAAAATTTTCAGGCCGGTCGTGCCTTCCTGTCCGTCGACAAAAACTTTCGTGCTCATCTCGATCTCACTCGCTGGAAACGGGGCGCGACGCCGCGCCGGAACGTTATTTTAAGACGTCATCGCCGCGACCGTGCGGTGCAGCGCGAAAAAACGACGATGCGCGCACAACGTGACGTCGGCGTGACCCGTTGCGCGGCGAATGCGGGCTGATGACCGAAGATGAACCGCAAATGGGCCGCCACGTCGTTTCGGCGCCGTTCAGCCACTAGCCGCGCGCCGCTACCCGCGCGGCGCGATCCAACGCGCGGTGACGCCCGCAATGCGCGCGCCGAACAGGCGCGCGGTTTCGAGATCGCCCGGCGGCGGCGCTTCGTCGGGCGACGCATCGGCCGCCGATTGCGTAAGCAGTCCGGTAAAGCCGCCGACGAAGTTCAGATCGTTGCGCGTCGCGGCCTTCGTGTTCGACGGCATCATGCCGGTGCCGGTCCAGATCATGCTGTGCTGCATCGCCAGCGTGACGAAGTACTGAATGGTCGAGAACTTGTCGCCGTTCATCGTCGCCGAGTTCGTGAAGCCGGCTGCGATCTTGTCTTTCCACGCCTGCGCGAACCACGGTTTCGAACTGGCGTCGGCGAACTTCTTGAAGTCGGCCGACGGACCACCCATGTAGGTCGGCGCGCCGAAGATCAGCGCGTCGGCGGCGGCGAGTTCGTCCCACGAGGCGTCGTCGAGGTCGCCGACCGGCATCATCTTCGCCTGCGCACCGGCTTCCAGCGCGCCCGCGAGCACGGCTTCGGCGACCTTCTTCGTGTGGCCGTAGCCACTGTGATAAACGATGACGATCTTCGACATGAAGTGCTCCAGCAAAGCGATCGGGAAGGCGAACGGCGCAAGCCAGGCGATGCGGCGCGGCGGCGCCCCATGACGACCGCGATGGCCGCCACTAGCGCCCGTAATTGACCACCAGCCGCGCGCTGCCGATCGCGGCCGTGCCGATCTCGTGATCGAACATCAACGCGGGACGTCCTTGCGCGAGACGCAGATCGGCCGAGTTCAGCGCGTACACGGTGATGATATAGCGATGCGGTTTGCCGGGCGGCGGGCACGGGCCGCCATAGCCGTCGGTATCGAAGTCGTTGCGCGCTTCGACCGCGCCGAGCTTGCGCAGGAAACCGGACGAGCTCGCATTCTCGGGCAGGCTGTCGACCGTGGCGGGGATGCCCGCGACCGCCCAGTGCCACCAGCCGCGCCCCGGCGCGTCCTCGTCGAACATCGTGATGGCGAAGCCGCGCGTACCGGCCGGCGCGTCGCGCCATGAGAGCTGCGGTGAACGGTTGCCGCCCTTGCAGTCGTTCCGGTCGAACACCTGCGCATTCTCTACGGTGCCGCCCGCGCGCACGCTCGCGCTCGTCAGCGTGAACGGCTCGTCGGCCCGCGCACCGGCGCTATGCGCTGCGAATAGCGCGAGCATCGCGCCGACGGCGAACGATCGATGCCGCCAAGATGAAGCCAGCGAAACAACCAGGCAACGCACGGGCATATGCCGGTTCTCCTGTCAGGGCGCGAGGCTCGGGTCCTCGCGACGGTCATTGTCCTGAATTGTGCCCCAAGGTCGAGTCAAGTCTAACATCAGCGCTGATTAGCTCTGCGACGCAATATGTTCGCGTCCCGCGGAATTCGCAGACAGGAAATCAGCTATAGTAAGAGGGTTGTCGCGCGACCCTTGCCGCATTTGACTCGTTTAAATAGCGAGCGTCGAAAGCAGTGTTAGAAGTTGTGGAGACCGGTTTATCCGTCCAGAGGAGGACGATGCAAGTTTCACTCAGGGTCGTGGTGGCAGACGATCATCCGGTTATTCTGTTTGGCGCTGAAAATGCGCTGCTCAAATTTCCCGGTATGCAAGTCGTTGGGCGTGCAAGGCAGTCGACTGAACTTATCAAATTGTTGCAATCCACCGAATGCGACGTGCTCGTCACCGACCTGGCCATGCCGGGCGGTCAGTACGGCGACGGCTTGCAACTCATCGACTATTTGCGCCGCAATTTCCCGAATCTGCCGATCGTCGTGCTCACCATGCTCGAGAACGCCGCATTGCTCAAACGGCTCAAGGAACTTGGCGTGACGTCGGTCGTGAACAAATCGGACGATCTCAGCCATATTGCGCTTGCGGTACAACACGTGGGCCGTCGCATGACCTATATGAGTCCGTCGGTGAAGGCGGTGCTCGATGGGTTGCGGGTCAATTCAGCCGGCAAGCGCGACGACTCGAAGCTGTCGCGGCGCGAACTCGAAGTCGTGCGCCTGTTCGTATCGGGTATGACGATCAAGGAAATATCGGGGCGTTTGAATCGCAGCATCAAGACGATCAGCACACAAAAAAACGCGGCCATGCGCAAGCTCGGAATCGATCGCGACTCCCAACTATTCCAGTATGCGCAGAGCAATGGTTTGCTGAATCTTTCGTCGAACTCGAATAAGGACATCGCGAACCAGTCCTGATATCGGGCCTCGTTTCGTCCGCCGGGTAATCGGCGATAAACAATCGGCGATAAAAAAAGCCGCCTGTTGCGAAACAGGCGGCTTTTTCATTCAATCCGCATAAAGCGGCTACGTTGTTATTGTCACTGCCTTACCGCGATGGCTTTATTGCGGCGTAGACATCGCACCGCCATGTGCAGCGGACCACTCGGCCGGCGCGTGCAGGAATTTTTCCACTTCGTCGATCGTCTTCGTGTCGAAGTAGTTGTTCTGCTTCGCGACGCGCAGCACGTCCCACCACGTGGCGAGCGCGTGCAGATCGACGTCGATGTCTTTCAGCACCGACACGCTTTCCTTGAAGATGTTGTAGTGGAACAGCACGAAGCAGTGGTTCACCGTCGCGCCGGCGGTGCGCAGCGCGTTGATGAAGTTGATCTTGCTGCGGCTGTCGGTCGTCAGGTCTTCGACGAGCAACACGCGCTGGCCTTCGGTCAGCAGACCTTCGATCTGCGCGTTGCGGCCGAAACCCTTCGGCTTCTTGCGCACGTACTGCATCGGCACCATCAGTCGGTCGGACAGCCATGCCGCGAACGGGATGCCCGCGGTTTCGCCGCCGGCGACCGCGTCGATCTGCTCATAGCCGACGTCGCGCAGGATCGTCGCTTCGGCCATTTCCATCAGGCCGCGGCGCACACGCGGATACGAGATCAGCTTGCGGCAGTCGATATACACCGGGCTCGCCCAGCCGGACGTGAAAATATACGGTTTCTCCGCGTTGAAATGCACTGCTTGCACTTCGAGCAGCATCTTGGCGGTGGTGTCGGAGATCGTCTGGCGATCGAAGCCTGTCATGGGCGGATCCTTCGGAGTGAGCGGGGGAGAAGCGGGCGCCGGGCCCGGTGGCGCAGCAAGCGGGGTATGCCGCGCCATGCTGGGCGGGATACGCGGCCGGGGGAAGAGCACAGACCGGCTTTTGCTGCGCGCGTGGGCCGCTATTTTACCTGAAATGGGTCGCACAGAGGAGGCCGTCATGCGCGGCGGCGCAGCCGGCGGGCGCTTTGGCGCGCGCATCGTCTTGTGACCGGGTGAGGCCGCCTTTACACTCACGCGACTTTCCCGGGACGCTTCCCACGCAGCAGCCTTCAGACCTACGGAATGCTTTCAATGAACACCGCTCCACTCGCCTCCGCCACCGCCACCGCCACCGAAACCCGCTCCGCCGTCAAACCGGGCTATGCGGGCCGCGCGCTGCTTGCGTCGGTGCTGGGCTATGCGATGGACGGCTTCGATCTGCTGATTCTCGGCTTCATGCTGCCGGTGATCGCCGCCGACCTGCATCTGAGTTCCTCGCAGGCCGGCGCGCTGGTCACATGGACGCTCATTGGTGCGGTGGCGGGCGGCGTGCTCTTCGGCGTGCTCAGCGATTATTTCGGCCGCGTGCGCATGCTGACGTGGACGATCCTGATCTTCGCGGTGTTCACCGGCCTGTGCGCGCTCGCGCAGGGCTACACGGACCTGCTGATCTATCGGACTATCGCCGGGATCGGGCTGGGCGGCGAATTCGGCATCGGTATGACGCTGGTCGCCGAAGCGTGGCCGGCGTCGCGGCGGGCGCGGGTGTCGTCGTATGTCGGGCTCGGCTGGCAGCTTGGCGTGCTGGCGGCCGCGTTGCTGACGCCGCTGCTGCTGCCGGTGATCGGCTGGCGCGGCATGTTCGCGCTCGGGCTGCTGCCGGCGGTTGCGTCGTTCTTCGTGCGGCGCCGCGTCGAGGAACCGGCGCTTTTCGACCAACGCGTCGCGCGCGGCATGCGCAAGCTGCCGCTGAAACTGCTGTTCGTCGATGGACGCACGACGCGCGCGAGCCTCGGCGTCACGATCCTGTGCTCGGTGCAGAACTTCGGCTATTACGGGTTGATGATCTGGCTACCTAGCTATCTGTCGAAGACCTTCGGCTACTCGCTGACCAAATCGGGGCTGTGGACCGCCGCGACGATTCTCGGCATGGCGGCCGGCATCTGGCTATTCGGCATCGCCGCCGACCGCTTCGGCCGCAAGCCGACGTTCCTGTTCTACCAGGCGGGCGCCGTCGTCATGGTGTTCGTCTATGCGCAACTGACGACGCCGATGGCGTTGCTGATCGGCGGCGCGGCGATGGGGGTGTTCGTCAACGGCATGATCGGCGGCTACGGCGCGCTGATTTCGGAGCTCTATCCAACCGATGCGCGCGCCACCGCGCAAAACGTGCTGTTCAACGCGGGTCGCGCGGTGGGCGGCTTTGGGCCGGTCGTCGTGGGCGCGCTGGCGGCGCGCTACTCGTTCGGCGCGGCGCTCGCGCTACTGGCGTCGATTTACCTGCTCGACATCCTCGCGACCCTGGTTCTGATACCTGAGCGACGCGGCGTCGAACTCGACTGACCGCGTCGACGAAGCGCGTCCTTCAATCGCTTCGAATACTGCGAATACGTGGACCATGCGGCCCGCATGGCGCCCCGTCGCGTGGCGGAAAAGCACATGGCCGGGTCGTGGCGACGCAGCGTCCTGAGCGTCTGTTTCGCTAATGGCGAGTCCTGTTAACCACTCAGTGCATCGACACGTCCGGGGTGTACACTGATCGACCCGCGAAGCACTCCACATCGTCCGTCTTCGTCGAGGTAAGCCGTCGTGCCTGACCGGGCGCGTGCGAAAACCGCCTCGGCCGGCTATCCGTCCGACAGATGAAAGCGCTGCAACGGTGTGTGTCGCCGGGCCCAATCACTTACGTTTCGCAGGCCTAGAAATGGACGAACAACTCAAGCAAAGCGCTCTCGCATATCACCAGAATCCGAAACCTGGCAAGATTTCGGTGACGCCCACCAAGCCGCTGTCGAACCAGCTGGATTTGTCGCTCGCGTATTCGCCGGGTGTGGCGGCAGCCTGTATGGCAATTCACGAGGAACCGCTCGACGCGCAGAAGTACACGTCGCGCGGCAACCTCGTCGGCGTGATCACGAACGGCACCGCGGTGCTCGGCCTCGGCAATATCGGCCCGCTTGCCGCGAAGCCGGTGATGGAAGGCAAGGGGTGTCTGTTCAAGAAGTTCGCGGGCATCGACGTGTTCGACATCGAGTTGAGCGAATCCGATCCGGACAAGCTCGTCGAGGCGATCGCAATGCTCGAGCCGACGCTGGGCGGCATCAACCTCGAGGACATCAAGGCGCCCGAGTGCTTCTACATCGAGAAGAAGCTGCGCGAGCGTATGAAGATTCCGGTCTTCCACGACGATCAGCACGGCACCGCGATCATCGCGTCGGCGGCGATCCTGAACGGCCTCAAGGTGGTCGGCAAGAGGCTCGACGACGTGAAGCTGGTCTGTTCGGGCGCGGGCGCGGCGGCCATTGCGTGTCTGGATCTGCTCGTCAATCTCGGTCTGTCGAAGAACAACATTCTCGTCGCCGACTCGAAGGGCGTGATCTACGAAGGGCGCGGCAACCTCGATCCGTCGAAGGAACGCTACGCGGCGCACACCGAAGCGCGCTCGCTCGCCGATGCGATCCGCGGCGCCGACGTGTTCCTTGGCTGCTCGAGCGCCGGCGTGCTGAAGCCGGAGATGGTCGCCGAAATGGGCTCGCAGCCGCTGATTCTCGCGCTCGCGAACCCCGAGCCGGAAATCCGCCCGGAAGAAGCGCGCAAGGTGCGCCCGGACTGCATCATCGCGACCGGCCGGTCGGACTATCCGAACCAGGTCAACAACGTGCTGTGTTTCCCGTTCATCTTCCGCGGCGCGCTCGACGTCGGCGCGACGACGATCACCGAAGAAATGAAGCTCGCGTGCGTGCGCGCGATTGCCGAACTGGCCGAGGAAACCGACCAGGGCGATGAAGTCGCGAAGGCCTACGAAGGCCACTCGCTCGAATTCGGTCCCGAATACCTGATTCCGAAGCCGTTCGATCCGCGCCTGATCATCAAGATCGCGCCGGCCGTCGCGCAGGCCGCAATGGACTCGGGCGTCGCGACCCGCCCGATCCAGGATATGGATGCATACCGCGAACAGCTCGGCGCGACCGTCTATCGCTCGGGCATGGTGATGCGGCCGGTGTTCGCGGCGGCGAAGTCGGCACCGGCGCGCATCGTGTTCGCGGAAGGTGAAGACGAGCGCGTGCTGCGCGCCGCGCAGTTCGTGCTGCTCGAAAAGATCGCCAAGCCGATCCTGGTCGGCCGTCCGTCGGTGATCGAGATGCGTCTGAAGAAGATGGGCTCGAAGCTCAAGTGCGGCGAAGACGTCGAGATCGTCGATCCGGAAGACGATCCGCGCTATCACAAGTGCTGGCAGGCGTATCACGAACTCGGCGCGCGCGAAGGCGTGACGCCGGACGTCGCGAAGGCCGCGATGCGCAAGTTCAACACGCTGATCGGCGCGATCCTAGTGCGCCTTGGCGAAGCGGACGGCATGATCTGCGGCATGATCGGCCAGTACCACACGCATCTGAACTTCATCGAGCAGGTGCTCGGCAAGGCCGACGACGTCGAGAACTTCGCCGCGATGAACCTGCTGATGCTGCCGGGCCGCAACATGTTCATCTGCGACACCTACGTGAACGAAGTGCCGACCGCCGAGCAGCTCGCCGACATGACGATGCTCGCCGCGCGCGAAATCGAGAAGTTCGGCATCACGCCGAAGGTCGCGCTGCTGTCGAACTCGAACTTCGGCAGCGCGCCGTCCTCGTCGTCGCAGCGCATGGCCGCGGCGCGCAAGCTGATCACGCAACGCGCGCCGTCGCTCGAAATCGACGGTGAAATGCACGGCGACGCGGCGCTGTCGGAGACGATCCGCAAGGCCGCGTTCCCGGGCACGACGCTCGCCGGCGAGGCGAATCTGCTGATCATGCCGAACGTCGAAGCGGCGAACATCGCGTACAACCTGCTGAAGGTCGTGGGCGGCGAGGGTGTGACGGTCGGGCCGTTCCTGCTGGGTGCGGAAAAGCCGGTGCATATCCTGACGCCGGCCGCGACCGTGCGCCGGATCATCAACATGACGGCGGTCGCTTCGGCGAACGCGCGCAAGTCGGTGAACGCGAAGTAACGTGCGTCACGTGAGGTTGGCGCGGGCGCAGCAGTAACGCGCGCGCGGCGGCCCAGGCAGAAGCGCTACGGAACTGCGGTTCCGTAGCGTTTTTTTTGCGCCTGAAAAAAAAGCGGCGGTCCGTGCAGACCGCCGCTTTTCGGTTCAGCAGGGAGAGTCGATCAAGCCGCGTGCTGCGTCTTGCCCGCATTCGGCGAACGCCAACGCGCGAGCAGCTCGTTCCACTTGATGCGCACGCCTTTCAGGTTGTTTTCCTTCACATGCCCATAGCCGCGGATGCCGTCGGGCAGATCCGCTAGCTCGACCGCGAGATCGCGTTTCTGAGAAGTCAGCCCGCTGATCAGCTCACGCACCAATGCCTCGTATTCGCCGATCAGCGCGCGCTCGGTGCGACGCTCCTCGGTGTTGCCGAACACGTCGAACGCGGTGCCGCGCAGGAACTTGAGCTTCGCGAGCACGTGCATCGCGCGGAACATCCACGGGCCGTACTTCTTCTTCACCAGATGGCCGTGCGCGTCCTTCTTCGATAGCGTCGGCGGCGCGAGATGCAGGTGCAGCTTCCAGTCGCCTTCGAACGTCGCGTTCAGTTTTTCGATGAACGCCGGGTCGCTGTACAGACGCGCGACTTCGTATTCGTCCTTGTACGCCATCAGCTTGTGCAGGTTCTTCGCGACCGCCTCGGTCAGCGGCATTTGGCCGTCGGCGGAATCGAGCGCTTCTTCCGCGGCCCGCACCTGCGACACCAGCGCGCGATAGCGCTCCGAGTACGCACGGTTCTGCCAGGCCGTCAGATAGTCGGCGCGCTTGTCGATCAGCGTGTCGAGCGCCTTCGGCGTATGCAGCGCGATGATCTTGCCGCCCGCGCTGTCGGCCGGATCGCCGCGTCCCTGCGTTTGCGCGAGCTTGCGTACCGCAGCCAGATCGTGCGCGGCACGCCGGCCCCATTCGAACGCCGCGAGGTTCTTGTCCACCTGCACGTTGTTCAGCTCGATCGCGCGAATCAGCGACTCGTGCGTGAGCGGCACCCAGCCGCGCTGCCACGCATAGCCGAGCACGAACGGGTTCGTGTAGATCGCGTCGCCGAGCAGCGCGACGGCGAAGTGATTCGCGTCGACAGTCGAGACATTGTCATTGCCGGCCGCGGCGCGCACGTCGGCTTCGGTGCTGCTGCCGGGGAAGCGCCAGTTCGGGTTCTTGATCAGCTCGGCCGTCGGCGTGTGCGCGCTGTTCAGCACGACGCGCGTGCGATCCGCGTGCATCCGCGACACGCATTCGTCGCTGGCGGTGACGATCGCGTCGCAGCCGATCACGAGGCTCGCTTCGCCCATTGCGATGCGGGTCGCGTGGATGTCGGCGGGCTGCTTCGCGATCTGCACGTGGCTCATCACGGCGCCGCCTTTCTGCGCGAGGCCGGTGACGTCGAGCACCGTGACGCCCTTGTTCTCGAGATGCGCGGCCATGCCGAGCAGCGCGCCGATCGTGACGACGCCCGTGCCGCCGACGCCCGTCACCAGAACGCCGTACGGACGGTCGATGGACGGCAACTCGGGGTCCGGCACCGGCGGCATTTCGGCGCCGGCGCCCGACGCCGCCTTCGGCTTGCGCAACTGGCCGCCTTCAACGGAGACGAAGCTCGGGCAGAAGCCGTTCACGCACGAGAAGTCCTTGTTGCAGGTCGACTGGTTGATCTGGCGCTTCGTGCCGTACTCAGTGTCGAGCGGTTCGACCGACAGGCAGTTCGACTTCACCGAGCAGTCGCCGCAGCCTTCGCACACCGCTTCGTTGATCACGACGCGCCGTGCAGGATCGGGATACGCGCCGCGTTTCCTGCGACGGCGCTTTTCGGTCGCGCAGGTCTGGTCGTAGATCAGGATCGTGGTGCCCGCAACCTCGCGCAGCTGACGCTGCACGTCGTCGAGCTGGTCGCGGTGGTGAATGTCGACGCCGGGCGCGAGGCCGACGTTTGCCGCGTACTTCTCCGGCTCATCGGTGACGATGACGATCTTCGCCGCGCCTTCGGCGGCGAGCTGATGCGTGATCTGCGGCACGCTCAGCACGCCATCGACCGGCTGGCCGCCCGTCATCGCGACCGCGTCGTTGTACAGCAGCTTGTAGGTGATGTTCGCCTTCGACGCGATCGCCGCGCGAATTGCGAGCAGCCCCGAGTGGAAGTAGGTGCCGTCGCCGAGATTGGCGAACACGTGCTTGTCGTTCGTGAACGGCGCCTGGCCAATCCACGCGACGCCTTCGCCGCCCATCTGGCTGAACGTGCTGGTACTGCGATCCATCCAGACCGTCATGTAATGACAGCCGATGCCGGCCATCGCGCGCGAGCCTTCCGGCACGTTGGTCGACGTGTTGTGCGGGCAGCCCGAGCAGAACCACGGCTTGCGCTCGACTTCGACGCGCGGCCGCGCGAGCGCCTTTTCCTTGGCCTCGATCACCGCAATGCGCGAGGCGATGCGGGCGCGCACATCCGACGGCAGATCGAACTTGTCGAGTCGCGTGGCGATCGCCTTCGCGATGATCGCGGGCGACAGTTCGTAATGCGCCGGCAGCAGCCAGTTGCCCATCGGCACCGACCATTCGCCGCCCGCGCCGTCCTTTTCGTCGAACTTGCCGAATACGCGCGGGCGCTGCGCGTCGGGCCAGTTGTACAGCTCTTCCTTGATCGCGTATTCGAGGATCTGGCGCTTTTCCTCGACCACCAGAATTTCGTCGAGACCGCGCGCGAAGGACTGCGCGCCTTGCGCCTCGAGCGGCCACACGCAGCCGACCTTGTACAGCCGGATGCCGATGCGCGAGCAGGTTTCGTCGTCGAGACCGAGGTCGGTCAGCGCCTGACGCACGTCGAGATAGGCCTTGCCGCCGGTCATGATGCCGAAGCGCGCATGCGGCGAATCGATTTCGACGCGGTCGAGTTTGTTCGCTCGCACGTAGGCGAGGCCCGCGTACCACTTGTAGTCGAGCAGACGCGCTTCCTGCACGAGCGGCGGATCGGGCCAGCGGATGTTCAGCCCGCCGTCGGGCATCACGAAGTCTTCCGGCAAGATGATGTTGGTGCGGTGCGGATCGATATCGACCGATGCGGACGATTCGACCACGTCGGTCACGCACTTCATCGCGACCCAGAGGCCCGAGTAGCGGCTCATCGCCCAGCCGTGCAGGCCGAAGTCCAGATATTCCTGCACGTTCGACGGAAACAGCACCGGCAGCCCGCATGCCTTGAAGATGTGTTCGGACTGGTGCGCGAGTGTCGAGGATTTGGCCGCGTGATCGTCGCCGGCGAGCACAAGAACGCCGCCGTGCCGCGACGAGCCGGCCGAGTTGCCGTGCTTGAAGACGTCACCGGACCGGTCGACGCCGGGGCCCTTGCCGTACCACATCGAAAACACGCCGTCGTATTTGGCGCTCGGGTACAGATTGACTTGCTGCGAACCCCACACCGCGGTGGCCGCGAGGTCTTCGTTGACGCCGGGCTGGAACACGACCTGGTGCGCGGCCAGATGCTTTTTCGCTTTCCAGAGCGACTGGTCGAGCCCGCCGAGCGGCGATCCGCGGTAGCCGGAGATGAAGCCGGCCGTGTTGAGGCCGGCGGCGCGGTCACGTTCCTGCTGCAGCATCGGCAGACGCACCAGCGCCTGGATGCCGCTCATGTACGCGCGGCCGCGATCGAGGGTGTATTTGTCGTCGAGCGTGACGGAAGACAACGCGGCTTCGAGCGAGGCTCGCTGACCTGCGTCTAGCGGGGCATTCATTGTGTGTACTCCTCCACTTCAGCTTGGGATCACCAAAACTTTTCTGGCCCCGGCATCTCGTGAATGCTGGGGCCGGGGTCGTCATATTGACGGGTTTTAAGCGATGGTAGCACTGGTGGAAACCCGCCGCAGCGGATCAAAAATCGCCCGCGCACGATCTTATTTCGGCCGGTTTCGCGACGAGTTGCCTACGTGTTGTCAGCAGTTGTCGCGGATTTCCGCCGGAATGGAGTTGTATTGCGCCTGCGCGTGTAACAGGCTGTAAAACCTACAAATTTGCGGAACCGCAGTGAAAACCACTGTCTAACCCCCGACCTGCGAGCGATGCCGAACGCCGCGCATTCTGTGCAGCTTCTGGACAGCAGGTAGTTAGAAAAGGAGTACGCATGAACACAAGAAACATCCAGACCTTCCTGATGGTTTCCGCCGCTTTCTTCGCGATGAGCGCGCCGGTGCGCTCGAATCCGGGCAGCACGGGGGCACTGTCGAACGCGATTATCCGCACGGCGCAGGTGGCGCCGGCGCGTGTGGGAACGGCGCGGGTCGACGGTGCGATCGGCAGCGACCTGTACAGGCAGAATTCATGACGCACCGCATCGCGCGCGTCTAATGACGACCGGCCGCCGTTCCGAAGAGAGCGGCGGCGTTGCAACGCAAAAGGGCGAGGATTCCTGCGATCCTCGCCCTTTTTTCTGCTGCGCGCCGATCAGGCGCGAGTCTCCGTGGTCAGGTCTTGTCCTGAACGACGCCGCGGCGAATCTGATCGAGCTCGATCGATTCGAACAGCGCCTTGAAGTTGCCTTCGCCGAAGCCCTGGTTGCCCTTGCGCTGAATGATCTCGAAGAAGATCGGGCCGATCTGGTTTTCGGTGAAGATCTGCAGCAGCAGATCGTCCGGTGCGCCGTCGATCAGGATCTTGCGCTTGCGCAGTTCGTCGAGCGGCTCGCCATGATTTGGCACGCGTCGGTCGACGAGTTCGTAGTACGTGTCGATCGTGTCGAGCAGTGAAATGTCCGATGCGCGCAGGCCGTCGACCGTGCGGTAGATGTCGCTGGTGCCGAGCGCGATGTGCTGGATGCCTTCGCCGTGGTACGCGTCCAGATATTCCTGGATCTGACCGGCGGTGTCCGAGCCTTCCTCGTTGATCGGAATGCGAATCTTGCCGCACGGCGAGGTCATCGCCTTCGACTTGACGCCCGTCACCTTGCCCTCGATGTCGAAGTAGCGCACCTCGCGGAAGTTGAACAGGCGCTCGTAGAATTCCGCCCATTCCTGCATGCGGCCGCGATGCACGTTGTGCGTCAGGTGATCGATATAGGTCAGGCCGTGGCCGACCGGGTTCGGGTTCGCGCCCGGAATCGGCTCGAAGTCGACGTCGTAAATATCGATGTCACCGATGCTGTTCGGCGCCGCGCCGTTCTTGCCGCGCCAGCGGTCGACGAAATAGATCAGCGAATCGCCAATGCCCTTGATCGCCGGGATGTTCAGCTCCATCGGGCCGGTCTTGTTGTCGAAACCCCATGCGCCTTTTTCGAGCGCTTGGGCGTAGGCCTTCGCGGCGTCCTGTACGCGAAACGCAATCGCGCCGATCGACGGGCCATGCAAGCGCGCGAAGCGCTGTGCAAACGAATGCTTCTCCGCGTTGACGATGAAGTTGATGTCGCCCTGACGATACAGCGTCACGTCCTTATGACGATGCCGCGCGACGGCCGTGAAGCCCATCCGTTCGAACAGCTTGCCGAGCGCTATCGGGTCCGGCGCTGCGTATTCGATGAATTCGAAGCCGTCGGTGCCGACCGGGTTTTCCCAAGTAGAAACCTGCATTGTCTGTCTCCAATCCCGTGCAAGAGGGTTGCCGAGGCGCGCTGGTGGTGAGCGCGCGGGACGGTCGGCTGGGCGCGACCGGATAGGGCGAGTGTAGGACTGAGATGAAGGCAAATACTTGCGAACTTAATCGCGCGTCGCTACGCTTGAGGCAGTTTATGGCTTTATTCAACGAATGCGCGGCAGAACATGGCTAATAACGGGATAGACGCGATCGATCGACGCATTCTGACGATCCTTCAGGAGAATGGCCGGCTGTCGAATCAGGAGATAGCGGAACGGATCAATCTGTCGCCGAGTCCGTGCCTGCGGCGGATTCGCCGGCTCGAGGAAAGCGGCGTGATTCGCGGCTATGTCGCGCTGCTCGACGCGCAACGTCTTGGGCTTGACCTGCTCGCGTATGTCAGCGTGCGGCTGGAGAAGGGTGGCGGTCGCGCATTCAGTCCGCATGGCGAGGCCACGCACGCCGATCTGTTCGGCGCGGCCGTGCAGACGTGGCCCGAAGTTGTCGCATGTCACGCGATGACGGGTGAGATGGATTACCTGCTGCGCGTCCAGGTGGAGGACATGGCGCACTTTTCACGCTTCGTGCAGGATCAATTGCTGCGGCATCCATCGGTGATCGATGTGAAATCGAGCTTTTCGCTAGAAAGGATCAAGGAAACGACAGCGCTGCCCATTTTGTAGCTTCACGCGCACGGTCCTACGTGTGGCGTTGATTGGGTACAGATAGAAAAAAGGCGACCTTGCGGCCGCCCCATCTCATTTCCCCGTAGCGATTATTCAGGCAGCGACAGCCACCGGCATGAACGACTCGAACAGTCGCGATGCCTGGCGTGCGTGGCGCTTGAGCGCGTAATCGAACACGGCGGCCTGCTCCTGCAGCATTTCCGCGAGGATGCTCGACTGATCGGCCGGCGACAGCGTCAGATAGGCGTCGGCCTCGCCGTACGCGTACTCGATTTTCATGCCGGCCTTCCTGGCGATGTGCATCATGGTCGAATTGCGCGCCAGGCAGTGGATGTACAGCGTCGTCACATGCGTGTTGCGGCTGCGGATCGCGGCGCGCTCGAATAGCTTCGAGCCGATACCGATGCCGCGTGCGCTTTCGAGCACGGAGACGCCGAATTCGGCGGTGCGCTTGTTGCCTTCGGCCGGCAGGTAGGCCAGATGGCCGACGCCGCTCAGTTCCAGCTTGCTGTTGAACACACCGAACACGGTGTCGCGCGTGAAGTCGATCGCGCGCACGTAGTTTTCGATCACATGATTCGGCACGACCTGGCCGAAGCGCAGCAGACGGTCTTCTTCGTCGAGCGCGAGGAAGTGAGCAAGCAGGCGTTCGCGATCGGCGGCGGTGAGTTCACGGACCAGAACGTGCGCGCGTCCAGCAGGCAGCAACGCGCGATCGTTCGGCGCGATCGACTCGGTGTTGCGATGGGTCAGCATGTTCATGGTCGGGTTCTCCTTTTAATCAGGCGGCGTTGTGCACCGCAAAACCGATTTTAACGGAAACCTAAGCCATTCACTAGGGAAAACCCGTATTAAAATCGAGGTGAATACCTAGAATGCTGGAGCCATAAATCTAATTAGTTGATTATAAACGGAAATTAAAAGTGAGCGCACGTTCGTGACATGATGCCGGAGGGATTCCCTGTGCTGATTTATTTGGTCTGCATGTTGTTGCTTTGCAACATCAAGTGCGCGGGTTGCGATCTGTTCAGACCATCGTCTATCTGGCCGGCGCGCTGCCGAGACCATGCTCGACCATGCCGACCACCTGCTCGGCGAACTCGCGATAGCCCATCCGGCCGTCCGGCTTGAGCCACGTGAACGTCCAGTTGATCATGCCGAACACCATCATCGTCAGCGCGGTCTGGTTGTCGCGGGTCGCGCGTTCGGGATAGGCGCGCACGAGCTGCCGCGCGAAGGCGGCGACTACGTCGCGCTGACGGTTCAGGATTATCTCGCGCTGCGAATCGACCAGATACTTGACATCGTTCAGCAGCGCGACGTGCCGGCTGTGCGACGTCTCATACTCGGACAGGAACGCGCGGATCAGCTCCGCGAAGGTTTCTCGCTCGCTCAGTTCGCGCCGCTGGCTCGATCCTTCCACCTCGGCGATGATCAGCATCAGGCGCTTCGTGTAGCGATCGAGCAGATCGAAAAGGATTGCTTCCTTGCTCTCGTAATAGTGATAGAGGCGCGCTTTCGAGGTGCCGCTCGCCGCGGCAAGATCGGCCATCGACGTGCTTGGATAGCTGGTCTGCGCGAACTTCGCGGCGGCCAGTTCGAGAATCTGCTCGCGTTGGGTTTCGTGGTCGGGGGCTCGGGTGCGGGCCATGTTCGTCTGTTCTTATCTTATTGGGGTGAGCAGGGGACGGATGCCGCGCGCAGTTCGAGCGAGCGCCATTCGTTCGCGTCGCCGCGCAGGCGGATGCGCCGCAGCGCCGCGAGTTCGCGCATGCGCCACAGCACGATGCTGTCGCTGACGAGGAACCACAACCCGGCGGTCATCACGTAGGCGGCGACGCGCGCGGCGGGCTGCCAGTCGTCGGTTGCGAGTTCGAGGATCAGCGCGTCGATTTCGGCAACGCTGCCGCTCGTGAAGGTGTTGTCACGCCAGCGCCGCGTCTCGCCGTTCGCCTGTTTGACCTCCTGCCATTCGAGCGCGAGCCGGCTGATGCGCAACACGGAAATCGGCGCGGCGTCCGGCAGGTGTGTCTGCAATACGTCCGGCGCAAACATGCCGACCGATGTCGCGCGATCCGTGCGGGTATGCGCCCACGCTTGCGGATCGGTGAGGTTGGCGATCGACAGACGCACTTCGTTCAAACGTTGCGGGCTGTTGCGCACCAGGTAGCAGACGCGGCGCAGCATCAGTTGATCGGACGCGCTTTCGCCGTGCCACACCACGAGATTCGCGGTGCTGCTGGCGAGGCCGTCGAGCACTGCGGCCTGTTCGCGGAACTCGCGCACGAAGTCGCGTTGCGTGTCGGCGCTGACGCGTTCCCAGAAGTCGGCGCGCACGTGCGGAGCATCGTCGACGCCGCGTAACGGGCCGACCGCCAGATCGTCCCGCAGCGGCTGCACGCGATCGTCGCGGCCCGCCTGGTCCAGCGCGGTACGCAGCGACTCGGCGGCGACATCTCCGATGGTGAGGTGAATCGTGCTCATGGGCAAGGGCTTGCAGTGACGCCAGCAGCTGTAACAAAAAGAGGCCGCTCGCCGACTGGAACCCGATGTCCCGATCGATGAGCGGCCCCTAGTTTAAGCGGATCGCGAAACGGCCGAAAGCGGTGGCGGACGTCACAGGAGGGCAGTCCGTACCTAGCCACGAAAGCACTCGACTCAACGTTCGTCGTAACTGACGACGACCTTGTCGCTAACCGGATGACACTGACAGGTCAGCACGAACCCGTCGCGGACCTCGTGTTCTTCGAGCGTGTAGTTCTTTTCCATCTTCACTTCGCCCTCGAGCACCTTCGCGCGACAGGTGCAGCACACACCGCCCTTGCACGCATACGGCAGCGCGAGACCGGCGCGCAGCCCGACGTCGAGCACGCTCGCGCCCTGATACGGCAGGCGCAGCTTGCGCCGCTTGCCGTCGAGCACGATTTCCAGGTCGGCAGCGGGGGTGTCCGCAGTGATCTCGCCGGGCGGCACGCCCGCCTGCGGCAGCGGCGTGCCGAAGCGCTCGACGTGCACCTTCGCGGGCGGCACGCCGGCTGCCTTGAGCGCGGCCTCGGCCGCGTCCATCATCGGTGCGGGGCCGCAGATGAACGCTTCGTCGATCGCGTCCGCCGGCAGGAGCTGCTCGATGAACGCCGCGCATTTTTCCTGGTCGAGCACGCCGTTAAACAGCTCGACGTCCTGCAGGTCGTCCGACAGCACGTGATACAGCACGAAGCGGTTCATGAAGCGGTTCTTCAGATCCTCGAGCTCCTCGGCGAACATGATCTGGTCGACGCTGCGGTTGCCGTACACGAGCGTGAAGGTGCTGCGCGGCTCGACTTCGAGCGTCGTCTTGATGATCGCGAGCACCGGCGTGATGCCCGAGCCGCCCGAGAACGCGAGGTACTGCTGCCCCTGTTCCGCGTTCAGGTGCGTGAAGAAACGGCCGTCGGGCGTCATCACGTCGATCGTGTGGCCGGGCTGCAGCGTGTCGAACGCGAAGTTCGAGAAACGCCCGCCGCGCACGCGCTTGATGCCGATGCGCAACTCGCCGTCGCGATCGTAGTCGGTGACGCCCACGCAGATCGAATACGAACGGCGCGTTTCCTCACCTTCGATATGCGTCTTCAGCGTGACGAACTGGCCCTGCGTGAAGCGATAGTGGTCGCGCAGTTCGGGCGGGACTTCGAAGGCGACCGAGACCGCATCGGCGGTTTCGGGGCGCACTTCGCGGATACGCAGCGCGTGGAATTCCGGGGTGGCCATATCAGTACGGTTTGAAGTAGTCGAAGGGTTCGCGGCAGTCGAGGCAGCGATACAGGGCCTTGCAGGCGGTCGAGCCGAATTGCGCGAGCCGCTCGGTGTGCGCCGAGCCGCAACGCGGGCAGCCTGGGGCCGGCAGCGCGCGCGGCACGAAGCGCAGGACTTTCTCCTGCGGCGCGGACGTCGCGGCTGAAACGCAGTTGCCCGTCGGCGGCGCGATGCCGTAGACGCGCAATTTTTCGCGGGCTTCGGCCGTGATCCAGTCGGTGGTCCACGCCGGCGCGAGCACGGTGGCGACGCGGTATGGCGTGAGCTGCGCGGCCTCGAGCGCACGGCCGATGTCTTCGGCAATCTGCGACATCGCCGGGCAGCCCGAGTAGGTCGGCGTGATCACGACTTCGAGCGCGCCGTCGGCGGCGCGTCGCACGTCGCGCAGGATGCCGAGCTCGCGGATCGACACTACCGGGATCTCCGGGTCGGGTACCGCTTCGAGCACGGTCCATGCGCGGATGAACGCGGCGTCGGTCGTGGCAGCGGCGGCGTTCGCGGGCTGCGGGGCGGTCGAGGTCGTCATCGCGTACTCACCAGCTGGCGCCCGGATGCTGGCGCGCGAGGCTCTGCATTTGCGCGAGCACGAAACCCATGTGCTCCGAATGCTCGCCGTGCTTGCCCGTGCTCACGTGCCGCAGCGCCGCGGGCAGCGTCAGCGTGGCCTGGTCGAGCGTGGCGCGCACGTCGTCGAGCCACGCGGCTTCCAGCGCCGAGGTGCGCGGGCCGATGCCGGCCGCGGCGACCGCGTCTTCCACTGCGTCCGCGCTGAAGAACTCGTACGTGTACGGCATCAGATAGTCGAGCGCGGCCTGCGCGCGACGGTGCGATTCGTCGGTGCCGTCGCCGAAACGGATCAGCCACTCGCTCGCGTGATGCGCGTGGTACTGCGTTTCCTTGATCGACTTCGCGGCGATCGCGGCGAGCTGCCCGTCGCTGGAGCCCGTCAGCGCACCCCACAGATGCATCATCAGCGTCGCGTACAGGAAGTTGCGCACGATCGTCACCGCGTAATCCTTTTCGGCCTGCGCGGTGCCGGCGAGCGGCCCGTAATGCGGCAGCTCGGCGAGCGTGTAGTTCGCGAATTCGCGCTCGGCGCGGAAGTACGCGTAGTCGTCTTCGGTGCGCTGACGGCCGGTGAGCTGCGCTTCGAGCGCGGCCGCGTGCGTGTACAGCAGGCGCGCCTGGCCGATCAGGTCGAGGCTCATGTTCGACAGCGCGATGTCCTCTTCGAGGATCGGGCCGTGGCCGCACCACTCGGTGTTGCGCTGACCAAGGATCAGCGCGGTATCCGCGAGGCGCAGCACGTACTGGAGATGTTCGGGCGTAGTGGATGTAATGGACGTAGTGGTCATGGCCGCGCTTACATGTGGTTGACTTCGTCGGGGAGCGTGTAGAACGTCGGGTGGCGATAGATCTTGTCGCCCGCCGGTTCGAATAGCTCGGCCTTCTCGTGCGGCGCCGAGGCCGTGATCGCCGAGGACGGCACCACCCAGATGCTCACACCTTCCTGGCGGCGCGTGTAGACGTCGCGCGCCATGCGCAGCGCCATCGGCGCGTCGGCGGCATGCAGACTGCCGCAGTGTTTATGGTCGAGCCCCTGCTTGCTGCGCACGAACACTTCCCAAATCGGCCATTCCTTGTTCATTGCTGATCTCCTGATTCCTTTGATGTGCGGTGCCACTCAGGCGGCGTGCTGTTGCGCGCGCTGGCGCTGCTTTTCCGCGTGGGCGAGCGCGGCTTCGCGTACCCAGGCGCCGTCTTCATGGGCCTTCACGCGGGTCGCGAGGCGCTCGCGGTTGCACGGGCCGTCGCCATTGACGACGCGCCAGAACTCTTCCCAGTCGATGTCGCCGTAGTCGTAGTGGCCGCGCGCCTCGTTCCATTTGAGGTCCGCGTCGGGCAGCGTGACGCCGAGCACCTTCGCCTGCTCGACGGTCGCGTCGACGAATTTCTGGCGTAGGTCGTCGTTGGTGATGCGCTTGATGCCCCATCTGGCCGACTGGTTGCTGTGGACCGAGTCCTTGTCGCTCGGGCCGAACATCATCAGCACCGGCCACCACCAGCGATTCACCGCCTGCTGGACCAGCTCGCGCTGCGCCTCGGTGCCGGCCATCATCGCGAGCAGCGCGTCGAAGCCCTGGCGCTGATGGAACGACTCCTCCTTGCAGATGCGGATCATCGCGCGGGCGTACGGGCCGTACGTGCAGCGGCACAGCGGGATCTGGTTCATGATCGCCGCGCCGTCGACGAGCCAGCCGATCACGCCGACGTCGGCCCAGGTGGGCGTCGGGTAGTTGAAGATGCTCGAATACTTGGCCTTGCCCGCGTGCAGCGCGTCGATCAGCTGCTCGCGCGACACGCCGAGCGTTTCTGCGGCGCTATACAGATAGAGGCCGTGGCCGGCTTCGTCCTGCACCTTGGCGATCAGGATCGCCTTGCGCTTGAGGCTCGGCGCGCGCGTGATCCAGTTGCCCTCGGGCAGCATGCCGACGATCTCCGAGTGCGCATGCTGCGAGATCTGCCGCACCAGCGTTTTGCGGTACGCGTCGGGCATCCAGTCCTGCGGCTCAATCTTGCCGTCGGCGGTCATGACCGCGTCGAAGCGAGCCTGTTCGGGCGAATCCGCGTCCGCGTCCAGCGGGGCGACGTTGCCGGGGATATCGAGGGATTGGGTGTACATGAGGGACGCTCTCTCTGGAGGAGTGGTCTGTGTCGACCTAGTATAAACCAACCGACCGGTCGGTTAATAAATTTTTTTGTGAAGAGGCGTTGGGGCTTTGTCGGTTGCCGTGTATGTCAAATTCAAGCGAGTGCTCGCGGGATCGACGCTTGCACATGCGGGGGCCAACGGGAATGCGGACGTCTCGGCTGTCCGCCAGGCGTGCGAGCGAATCGCCGTCAACAACCGGCAGCGGGCGGCAGCCGCAGTCGAGTCGGTTCGCTATACCCGGCTGGTTCTCCAACTCGCGCCCTGGTTAAACCGGAAGGGCCGGCAAGACGGGATGTCCGACAAGCAGCGCTAGGGGATTGGCAGGCGCGCCGGGCAGTTCACCGCGCAAGTCGTGCGCCGCCGGCACAGGAAACTGATCAAACGTGGCAAGCGGCTCGCCGATCTCGGCGATCACTGTCGCCACCGCGCCCGCATTGCTGCGAGACAGTGCGATACGCGACCGAGTTTTTCGCGTCGCTGTGCGCGAGGCGCGCCGTCCGGCATTATGTCGACGCGTTGATCGAGCTCCAGGATGATCTGGGCTGGCGCAACGATGCCGTTGTCGCCGACCAGCTCCTGAAGCCGTTGCCACGAGCATCGCCCGAAGCGGCCTTGGGCGCAGCCTTCGCGCGAGGTTATCTCGCTTCACGCGTCGCTGCCGATGATCAGACATTGAAGAAGCGGTGGAATCGCTTCAGGCGCCTCCCGCCACCGCACCAGGCGCGCCTGTGGCTCAAGGGGGAAGAGTCCGCTTCGCAGCTTGTGGACGTTGGACGCTTTTGACAGGCAGTGGCTCGCTCAACCCTCCGTTGGTCGTTGCTGTGGCTTCTTACTACGGGTCGTGTTGTCCGTCTCGCGCAGCGCCGCGTTTGCCCTGACTAACAATGCTGCATCGTGGTCACGCAGCACTGCGTCGACTGCGTCGAAGGCCTTCTTTAGCTCCTTTTTTCCAGGCTTCGTTGAATTGTCGCCTTCCGATATGGCATCAGCTTCCTTCTGCAACCGCTTGACGAGTTTCGCAGCAAACCGGCTATCGAGCGATCTGTTCTGGACGAACTCCTTGATCTGTATGGTCAACGCCACCAACGCCTGTTCAGTTGTTTCATTTGAGGTTTCATTTGAGTCGCTGGCATTGTCAGAAAACGATTTCTTCCCCATCAGAATTCTCCAAAGTGTATTTACTCTTAGCGAGCAGCGGCGAAGAGAGAGCGTAAAGTTGCGAATCGGAATGCCTGAGAGTATCACTTCGTGAATCTGCGCGATCACTGCCTCGGCTTGTGTCTGTCTCGTCCCTCGGCAAATCCATAGAAAGTGAAGATCATCAATCACGCGCGCCTACGCATTTACCCAGCAGGTAGGTGGGGGCTTTTGCCAAGGGCGATAACGGCTTGACTTCGGTCGTTCGGTCTTGAGTAGGCCGAAAGTCGGTTCTGGTCGGCTGATGCCAAATGCACGCCGCAAGCGCTCGAGAAGAGGGTCGCGCCTGCCCCTAGGACCCGATCTGGCCACGAACGGCCGATCAGCCTTGGCCTCCGATCGGTCGCTCCTGACGACGGATGGGACGTTCCATGTCAGCTTACGACCTTGTTGATCGGAAGTCGGACGATTGAGTGCGTCGACTCGCTCAAGACGCTGCTCGCCGTTCTGGCCGGCTATGTGTTCTACCTGAAATCCGCGACCGGATGGTGGGCATTCTGCTGGGCGTCGGCGTGGCGACCTTCGTGCAGACGTCGTTCTGGCGCGAGGGCGAAGGTGACGTGCTGCGGCAGAAGCTGGCAACCATGTTGCGCGCGATTGCCGCACATCTGAGCGCATCGCATGCAGACGCCGACAGGCGCGATGAATTGCCCTACGCTCAGCGCCAGTTGCAGGCGTGGGCTGTGCTGGCCAATTGCGAGGCGACGCTCTCGCGCGTCGCGCTCGAGCCGGGCTGGCAGGAGACGGAACAGACGCAACTGACGCAACTGACGCTGCGCGCACAAACGGTTCTCGCGCAGGGGCGCGAGATCATGCTGGCGGGCGATGCGTTGCGCAACACGCTGGTTGCGCAAGCGGGATCGTGGAGCCCACCAACGATCGATGCAGTGCGCTCGACCTGGGAACAGGCGTTCGCCGAACTCAACCGATACGCGGATGAACTCGCGGCCAGCCCGCCCGACGCCCGCGCGCCGCGCCGCATGGAAATCGCCGCGCGAGCCACCGAACCGGCCCAACTGCTCGACATGCCACTCATCGCTGCAGCGGAACATCTGGCACGGCAGGTCGCCGGGTTGTCGGACTGGCGCGTCGTGGCACCCGTTAAGGCGCCTGCTTCTCGGGCCGCACGAACATGAAAGCGCAATCAGTGTCTCGCGTGTCGGCGGCAGCCTGGTGGGGTGTGCGCTGATCCATCACAACGGCACGCCCTATCCTGCGATCTCGCCGGAATAGATCAATCTCGCCGACGACATCCATCTCGCGCGCGATGGATGACCGGCCGCGCGCTGGTGGACGCGCTATCACGATGCGCAACTCAGTGCGCTGATCGATCAGGCGCTAAGCGATGCGCCGACGATGGTGATCGCGCGCACGCGCGTGGCCCAGGCGAGGTCGGATGTCGAGCTTGTCAGAACGGGGTCGAGTCTTCAGGTCGTGGCGCTTGCGCTGCTGAATTGCGAGCATGTTTCCGCGAACGGCTTCATCGGCCCGTTTGCGATGAACGAACCGGCGTTGGGGCTGACGGGCCCGTGGTACACCGAGGGCGTCGTCGGACTTGGCGCAGGTCTCACCGTCGACATCTGGGGCAAGCAGCGCGCGCAGGTCGCGGCGTCGCTCGGCGTGAGCAATGCGCGGCTCGCCGAGACGTCCGCCGTCGAACTCGAAATCTCGACGGATGTCGCGCAGCTTTACTACGGCATTCAGACGACTTACCAGCTTCTCGATCTGCTGGACGAATCGCATGAAGTGGCGGAATTCTCGGTGGAGGCACACGAAGCTCGTGTGGCGCGGGGCCTCGAAGCCCGCACGCTACTGGAAGAAGCAAGAACTGAGCAACTGGCCATCGAACAGCAGACTGTGGCGGCGCAAGGACAGGTCAGGCAGTTTCGCGAATCGATGCGAGCGCTGGCGGGCGCGGGACCCAACGGCTTGCCAGCGATCGAGCCCGTGGCGCTGCCGCGCTCGAAGGCGGCTTTACCGACGACGCTTTCATACGAACTCCTTGCCCGGCGGCCCGACCTGCAGGCGATGCGATGGTGTGTAGAGTCATCGTTCGACCGGATCGACGCAGCTAAAGCGGCGTTCTACCCGAGCTTCGACATCAAGGCGTTCTTCGGCTTCAACGCATTGCATCTCGCCGACCTCTTCACGCATGCAAGCCAGCAGATCAACCTGATCCCGGGCCTGTATCTGCCGATCTTCGACAGCGGCCGGCTCAACGCCAACCTGAGCGGCGCGCGCGAGGGCAGCAATCTGTTGATCGAGCAGTACAACCAGGCGGTTCTCAACGCGGTACGCGATGTTGCGCAGACGGCGCTCGAAGCGCGCCAGCCGGTGATCGCCGAGCAGGTTGCACTGCTCACGCTCCGAGTGCAGATGCTCAGTCAGGAAATTGCGTTGACCAAGG
The DNA here is from genome assembly GCF_014201005.1 of Paraburkholderia lebeckiae. Classification (NCBI taxonomy): domain Bacteria; kingdom Pseudomonadati; phylum Pseudomonadota; class Betaproteobacteria; order Burkholderiales; family Burkholderiaceae; genus Paraburkholderia; species Paraburkholderia lebeckiae. Next base: position 153,346 of record NZ_JACHDK010000013.1, read on the forward strand.
CGCTCGGCGGCGGGTATCGAGCCGAAGCACCCGTCGAACTCATGCCGCGCTGAACGGTGCGAGCGGGCATCAATCCAGTTGCGCGCGAAGCGATGCAAACTCCGCGCGGCATGCGTCGCTGAAGTTGTTGAGGATATCGACCGAGCCGTCCGCAAGCATCTCGCGAATCTCGAGGAACGACTTGTCCGGCGCGAGGTAGGTGTCGACGATCTTGCGTCCGATCACGTCGGCTTCGTCTGCGACTTCGCGTGAAGACTGGATCCGCATCCGGCCGATTTTAGCGTAGAGGCTGCCAACCGAGTTCAGATCCGGCTCGTTGTGTTGCAGTGCGTCAACGTAGCACCTGGTCGCCTCCTCGATGAACTCCTTGTAGAGTTCCTGACGCCGGACGCGGTCATGTGCCCGCCACTCCGCGCGAACCTGGGTGCGTTGGGTCAGCCATGAAGCCAGAACCGAAGTGAGGCCGCCGATTGCAGCGCCCACGAGTGCAGCCAGTGCGGAAATGATCGATGCATTCATGGAGCTGCCGCTCATTGCTGTTTGCGATCGTCCATATTAGCGCCCGCGCGCGCAGTTCCTGGGAGTAGTGCCAAGACTGTGAGCCAACAGGGTGAAGTAGACCGGTCCCGCGGTACCTGCCAGCAGGTGCGACCGGCAGGCTGACCTGGCTTGGGATCGCAGCCGCCGAAGGGCTAGTCCGGTCCGAAAGCTGGCGTTGGGTCTTGTGAGGCCGGACGGGTGGTCAGGGTCGAACTGAGACGATCGCGTGATCTGGTTCTGCGCGGCCGCAAGCTGATACCGGCGTAACGCGGTCTAATGGCTGTCGGCGGAACAAACCAACGGAGCACGGCTTCCGGTCTGGAAGATTTACGAACCTCCAGCAACGGCGGTCCCGATTGATGCGCGTCCGCAAATGCTCAAGTTTGTTGTCAAGTAGCCCGGAATTGCTCAAGTTAGCTGACAAGCTCGCGTCGAGCGCTCATGGCAATGTGAGCGCTAAATTATCGATTTTATAGCGCCCAGCGCTCAACTTAGATAACAACCGATAGGGCTGATAGCTCATTGAGGGCGTCGAAGCATGCATGCTGGTTTGCCCAGTTTCGATGGGCCGGCGGTTCAAGACCGGCCGCCACCCCGCGCCGACACTTACCGGTAAAATTGCGCATTGGCCGCGATTTGCGGCCCACTTGCATCTCCGGTACTCATGTTACGTCTAAGCGAAATCAAACTCCCGCTCGATCATCCCGAAAGCGCCCTTGAAGCCGCCATCCGTGCGCGCCTCACGGAACTCGGCGTGGCGCGGGACGGGCTCATCCGGTACACCGTGTTTCGCCGCGCGCACGACGCGCGCAAGCGCGCCGACATCAAGCTCACCTATATCGTCGATGTCGAGGTAAAGGATGAAGGGGCCGCGCTGAAACGGCTCGCCGACGTGCCGCATTGCGGCGTGACGCCCGACATGAGCTACAAGTTCGTCGCCGAAGCGCCCGCCCAACTGAGCACGCCGCGTCCGGTCGTCATCGGCATGGGGCCGTGCGGACTGTTCGCGGGCCTGATCCTCGCGCAGATGGGCTTCCGGCCGATCATCCTCGAGCGCGGCAAGGCCGTACGTGAGCGCACCAAGGACACGTTTGGCCTGTGGCGCAAATCGGTGCTGAATCCCGAGTCGAACGTGCAGTTCGGCGAAGGTGGCGCGGGCACCTTTTCGGACGGCAAGCTCTACAGCCAGATCAAGGACCCGAAACACTACGGCCGCAAGGTGCTCGACGAATTCGTGCGGGCTGGTGCGCCGGAGGACATCCTGTACCTGAGCCGGCCGCATATCGGCACGTTTCGTCTCGTCAGCATGGTCGAGAAGATGCGCGCGAGCATCCACGAACTGGGCGGCGAAGTGCGCTTCGAAGCGCGTGTCGAGGACATCGACATCGACAACGGCCAGGTGCGCGGGCTGACGCTGTCGACCGGCGAGACGCTGCGCTGCGAACACGTTGTACTGTCGGTCGGACATAGCGCACGCGATACCTTCCAGATGCTGTACGACCGCGGCGTTCACGTCGAGGCGAAGCCGTTTTCGCTCGGTTTCCGGATCGAGCATCCGCAAGGGGTGATCGATCGGAGCCGTTTTGGGAAATTTGCCGGTCACAAACAGCTCGGCGCAGCCGACTACAAGGTGGTGCACCACTGCAGCAACGGGCGAGCGGTCTATAGCTTCTGCATGTGTCCCGGCGGCACCGTGGTGGCGGCCACGTCGGAGCCGGGGCGCGTCGTCACAAACGGCATGAGCCAGTACTCGCGCGCGGAGCGCAACGCGAACGCGGGCATCGTGGTCGGCATTACTCCAGACGACTATCCGGGCGGGCCGCTCGCCGGCATCGCGTTCCAGCGCAAGTGGGAGGAGCGGGCGTTCGAGCTCGGTGGCGGTAACTATATGGCTCCAGGGCAGTTGGTCGGCGACTTCATCGCGGGGCGGCCGTCCACTTCACTCGGCTCGGTCGTTCCGTCGTACAAGCCGGGCGTGCGGCCAACCGATCTCAGCACCGCGCTGCCCGACTACGCGATCGAAGCGATTCGCGAAGCGCTGCCACAGATGGAGAAGAAAATCGCCGGTTTCGCGATGCATGATGCGGTGCTGACCGGCGTTGAAACGCGAACTTCGTCGCCGGTACGCGTGCGTCGCGGCGACGACTACCAGAGTGTCAACGTCAACGGGCTGTTTCCGGCGGGCGAGGGTGCGGGGTATGCGGGCGGGATCTACTCGGCGGCAATCGACGGAATCGAGGTCGCCGAAGCGGTCGCGCTGAAGATCATGAGTCAGCAAACGGCGTGAGTCCGAGCCGGCACAGCCGCCGGGCGCCGGGGTAGGCGCACCTGCCGGCGATTGCCGCGTCGTTCGGGCAAAATGCGCGTTTCGCCTCGAACCGATCCTCCGAATGACCAATCGCACCCTGGCTGCCGCATGCGGCGCGGCGCTGCTTGCCCAATTTGCCCCGTTTGTCGTTTCATCGAGTGCGTTCGCTGCCGAAGCGCCCGAGCATTGGGTCGCCGTTTGGGCGACCGCGCTGCAACCGATTCCACAGCGGGCCGAGTTGCCACCGCTGTATCGCGCGCCGGAAGTCGCCGGGCGCACCGTTCGGCAAATCGTGTATCCGACGTTGTCGGGGAGGGTGGCGCGAATTCATCTGAGCAATGCGTACGGCAAGACGCCTCTCGTCATCGACGAACTGCGCATCGCGCGCTCGGCCGATGGCACGGCAGCGGTCGAGGGCGCCGGCAGTCGGGTGACGTTTGGCGGTAAGGGCGCGGTCAGCGTTCCGCCTGGCGGCGAGGTGGACAGCGATCCGGTCGCGATCGATGTCGTCGAGGGCGCGCCATATGCGATCAGTGCGTTCGTGGGACCGGAGCAGCGGATCGTCGCATGGCACCGAGTGTCGAATCAGGTGAATTATGTGTCGGGGCCCGGCAATCACACCGCCGACGCGTCCGCCACGGCGTTTCGCGGCCGCTTCACGCAATATGTGTGGGTCACGGGCTTGTCGGTGGAGGCGGCGGCACCGTCGCTTGCCGTGGCCGCCATCGGCGACTCGATCACCGACGGCATGCGCTCTACCCTCAACCAGAACCGTCGCTGGCCGGATGCGCTGGCTCGGCGGCTGGCGGTGAGCGGCGCGCAGTCGACCGCGATCGTGAATCTCGGCATCAGCGGCAACCGGCTCCTGAGCGACTCGCCTTGCTATGGCGACGCGCTTGCGAGCCGCTTCGAGCGCGACGTTTTGCGACGTCCAGGCGTCAAAGCGGCGATCCTACTGATTGGCATCAACGACATCAACTTTGCGGCAATGCCACCTCATGGCGGGCTCGACTGCGATTTTCCTCATACGTCGGTCACGGCTGCCGATCTGATCGCCGGCTACCAGCGAGTGATCGCGGCCGCGCGGCGCAACGGTGTCAAGATGTTCGGCGCGACGCTGACGCCGGCGTCGCTGCCACACGAGCGGGAAAACATCCGACTCGCGGTTAATCAGTGGATCCGGACTAGTCGTGCTTTCGATGGCGTCGTCGACTTCGACGCGGCGTTGCGCGATCGGGCGCAGCCGGAGCGTCTGCAGCGCGCTTTCGATAGCGGCGATCACATCCATCCAAGCGACGCGGGCTATGCGGCTATGGCCGCTGCAGTTCCTGTCGAGGCCGTGGTGGATGCGACCCGGAAGTGAGCGGCAACTTTTTTAAGCGAAAGCAAAAACGGGTATTGACGACACGCGAAAGAGTCTCCATAATCCCGTTTCTCTGCTGCAGACGCAGCGACGCAAACGAAGCAGTGCCGGGTAGGAGTGGTTCAGGCGCGGCGGGTTTGGCGGACCGA
>NZ_JACHDK010000014.1:0-148560 GCF_014201005.1 Paraburkholderia lebeckiae
ATGGAGAACTTCCGTCGGATCGTCAACAGGTTTTTATCACCCGCTTAACCTGCCCACCCCGCTGAAGCCCTCGCCATCAAAGGCTTCCCGCTTCTCCGCACCCCGGCGTCCGGAGCACGAAAGAGCGGAATTCTAGTCGCCGGCATCGGGACTTGCAAGCGATATTTTGACAAGCGTATTAACGGTGCTTGAAAACCGGTTTGCGCTTCTCCACGAACGCGGCCATGCCCTCTTTCTGGTCTTCGGTGGCGAAGAGTGAATGGAACAGGCGGCGCTCGAAATGCACGCCCTCCGCGAGCGTCGTTTCATAGGCTCGGTTGACCGACTCCTTGACCATCAGCACCGCCGGCAGCGGGAATTCCGCAATGGTGGCGGCCGCGCCGACCGCTTCGTCAAGCAGCGATGCCGCCGGGATCACGCGCGAAACCAGTCCGGCGCGCTCCGCTTCGGCGGCATCCATGAAACGGGCGGTCAAACAGAGGTCCATCGCCTTCGCTTTTGACACCGCCCGCGGCAAGCGCTGCGTGCCGCCCGCACCCGGCATGATCCCGAGCTTGATTTCCGGTTGACCGAACTTTGCCGTGTCGGCGGCGAAAATGATGTCGCACATCATCGCCAGTTCGCAGCCGCCGCCGAGCGCGAAGCCCGCCACCGCGGCAATGATCGGCTTACGGATCGAGCGAACCGTTTCCCAGTTGCGCGTGATGTAGTCGCCCTTGTAGACATCCATATAGGAGTACGACGCCATCATCCCGATGTCCGCGCCGGCCGCGAACGCTTTCTCGCTGCCCGTCACGACGATTGCGCCAATCGACTCGTCGCCGTCGAACTCGCGCAACGCAGCGCCTAGTTCGTCCATCAGCGCGTCATTCAGTGCATTCAGAGCCTTTGGACGGTTGAGCGTAATCAGTCCGACCCGTCCCCGCGTCTCAACCAGAATGTTTTCGTAAGCCATGCCGCCTCCATAAGGGTTAATCGCACGCGAAAAACGCTTCGCGCATCGTCCATAGTGATGCTACCATTCACCAACCAACCGGTCGGTCAATTATTCGACAGATATTTCCCCAACGTACAGCCGAGCCTCTTTGCCATGACACATCCGCTATTCACCAAGCACGAAGACACGCTGCACCAAGCGCTCGCCGCGCTCGAAACGCGCGGCTACTGGAGCCCGTTCGTCGAGATGCCCAGTCCGAAAGTGTACGGGGAAACAGCCAACGCGGACGGCGAAGCCGCGTTCAAGGCGCTTCTAGACAAAACGTTCGACCTGGACCAATCCTCGACGGAAGAGACCGTCGGCGCAGAGGTTTCGCCGTTCGGCTTCCAGCTCGGCGTGCGTTACCCGAAAGCCGACCCGAGCACGCTCATCGCCGCATCTGCCGCGGCGCAACGCGATTGGCGCGCGGCCGGCCCGCAGGCATGGATCGGCGTGAGCCTCGAAATCCTCGCGCGCCTGAATCGCGCCAGCTTCGAGCTCGGCTACAGCGTGATGCACACGACCGGTCAGGCGTTCATGATGGCCTTCCAGGCGGGGGGCCCACACGCGCAGGATCGCGCGCTCGAAGCGGTCGCGTATGCCTGGGATCAGCTGCGCCGTATCCCCGCCGACGCGCACTGGGAAAAGCCGCAAGGCAAAAACCCGCCGCTCGCGATGCACAAGCGCTACACCGTCGTGCCGCGCGGCATCGGCCTCGTGCTCGGCTGCTGCACATTCCCGACGTGGAACGGCTATCCGGGCCTGTTCGCCGATCTGGCCACCGGCAACACGGTGATCGTCAAGCCGCATCCTGGCGCGATCCTGCCGCTCGCACTGACCGTGCGCATCGCGCGCGACGTGTTGCGCGAAGCGGGCTTCGATCCGAACGTCGTCACGCTGCTGGCCACCGCCCCGAACGACGGCGCTCTCGTCCAGCAACTGGTCCAGCGCCCCGAGATCAAACTGATCGACTTCACGGGCAGCACCCAGAACGGCACCTGGCTCGAGCGCAACGCGCACCAGGCGCAGGTCTACACCGAAAAAGCTGGCGTCAACCAGATCGTCATCGACTCGGTCGACGACATCAAGGCGGCCGCGCGCAACATCGCGTTCTCGCTGGCGCTGTACTCGGGCCAGATGTGCACCGCGCCGCAAAATATCTACGTGCCGCGAGACGGCATTCGCACCGCGGAAGGCACGCTGAGCTTTGACGATGTCTCCCAGGCGCTTGCCGGCGCGGTGCAAAAGCTCGTCGCCGATCCGGCCCGCGCCGTCGAACTGCTCGGCGCGATCCAGAACGAAGGCGTCGTGCAGCGCATCGACGAAGCCGCCGGGCTCGGTCGCGTTCTCGTCGCGAGCCAGACGCTCGAACATCCGTCCTTTCCGGGCGCTCGCGTGCGCACCCCGCTCGTATTGCAACTCGACGCCTCGACCGACCACGCCCAGTTCACGAGAGAATGGTTCGGGCCGATCTCGTTCGTCATCGCGACGGACTCGACCGCGCAGTCGCTCGACCTCGCGGGCAACATCGCCACCGAGCACGGCGCGCTAACGCTGGCGGTCTACAGCACGGACGACGCCGTGCTCGACGCCGCGCACGAAGCGTCGATTCGCGGCGGCGTCGCACTGTCGATCAACCTGACCGGGGGCGTGTTCGTCAACCAGTCCGCGGCTTTTTCGGACTTTCATGGCACCGGCGCCAACCCGGCCGCCAATGCCGCGCTAGCCGATGCCGCTTTCGTCGCCAACCGCTTCCGTGTCGTTCAAAGCCGCGTTCATGTTGAACCGAAAGCGGCGCCCGCGGTAGCTGGCTGAACGGCATAAGAAGGCTTCAGCACAACGCACGACTTCGTCCTATGCCGTTCGGCGGATGGACCGAGTCGCGCGCTCTGACTAACATCAGACATCGGATCGGCATCACGCGCCGACGCTAGTCGAGCGACCGTGCCCATCGGCCAAAGAGAGTTTGAGGAGACACCCCATGTCATATGAAGCGATCCGGCTGGACATCGACTCATCGAGCCACGTCGCCACCATCACGCTGAACCGCCCGGACAAGCTCAACAGCTTCACGCGCGCGATGCATCAGGAACTCGGCGCGGCGCTCGACCAGGTCGAAAAGTCCGGCGCCCGTGCGCTCGTGCTCACCGGCGCGGGACGCGGCTTCTGCGCCGGCCAGGATCTCGGCGACCTCGATTTCACGCCCGGCGCGGTGACCGACCTCGGCGCCGTGATCGATGAATACTTCAATCCGTTGATCCGCCGTCTGCAAGCGCTACCGTTTCCGGTGATCGCGGCGGTCAACGGCACGGCCGCCGGCGCGGGCGCCAATCTCGCGTTGGCCTGCGACCTGGTGCTCGCAGCTCGCTCCGCGAGTTTCATCCAAGCGTTCGTGAAGATCGGCCTCGTGCCGGATTCGGGCGGGACGTGGTTCCTGCCGCAACGCGTTGGCATGGCACGCGCGCTCGGCCTCGCGATCACCGGCGACAAGCTCAGCGCCGACAAAGCCGAGAGCTGGGGCTTGATCTGGCAAGCGCTCGACGACGCCGAACTGGCTCCGGCCGCGGCAAAACTCGCGGCCCAGCTTGCCCAGCAACCGACGCGCGCGATCGCCGCGATCAAGCAGGCGATGCGTGCCGGCAAGACGCAAACGCTCGACCAGCAGCTCGATCTCGAGCGTGATCTGCAGCGCCAACTAGGCGCCTCGCACGATTACGCGGAAGGCGTGCAGTCATTTATCGAAAAGCGCGCGCCGCGCTTCGAGGGGCGTTGAGATGTCCGCGCAAACCACCCGCCCCGAGCAGATGACTGCCGACGAACTCGCCCGCGCGACAGCCGCCGCGATGTACGAAAACGACGCCTGCAGTCGCGCGCTCGGGCTCGAGATTCTCGAAGTGCGCCCCGGCTATGCGCGGCTGCGCATGGCGGTGCGCGACGTTTTCCTGAACGGCCATCAGTTCTGCCACGGCGGCCTGATCTTCACGCTCGCCGATTCGACCTTCGCCTTCGCCTGTAACACCTACAACATCAATACGGTTGCCGCCGGCTGCTCGATCGAATACCTCCGGCCGGTCTACGGCGGCGACGTGCTGAGCGCCGAAGCGGTCGAGCAGACATCGAGCGGGCGCACTGGCATCTACGATATTCGCGTCACGAATCGCGCCGGCGAGACCGTCGCGATGTTTCGCGGCAAGTCGGCACAAATCAAGGGCAACCTGATTCCCACCGGCGACTGACATTGAGCGGCGGCAAGCCAGAGCCGCCCTCGCGGACAACTGTCTGCGTGGCTCTCTGACGCCAACGCGTTACATATCAGACTCAGATACTGAAGCAGCAAGGAGACACTCGATGAGCACCGCTCTTCCGCTCGATCCGATCGAGACCGCCAGCCGCGACGAGCTCGCCGCGCTCCAACTTGAACGGCTCAAATGGTCGCTCGCCCATGCGTATGAAAATTCGCCGGTGTACCGGCGCAAGTTCGACGAAGCCGGTGTTCATCCGGGCGATGCCAAGTCGGTCTCGGACCTCGCGCGCTTTCCGTTCACGACGAAGAAGGATTTGCGCGACAACTATCCATTCGGCATGTTCGCGGTGCCGCAGGAGCAGATTTCGCGAATCCATGCATCGTCTGGGACGACCGGCAAGCCGACCGTCGTCGGCTATACGGCGCGCGACATCGACACGTGGGCGAATCTCGTCGCCCGTTCGGTACGCGCCGCCGGCGCGAAACGCGGCGACAAGGTGCACGTGAGCTACGGCTACGGCCTCTTCACGGGCGGCCTCGGCGCGCATTACGGCGCCGAGCGCGCGGGGCTCACCGTGATTCCGTTCGGCGGTGGCCAGACCGAAAAGCAGGTGCAGCTGATCCAGGACTTCCGGCCGGACATCATCATGGTGACGCCGAGCTACATGCTGTCGATCGCCGACGAACTCGAGCGCCAGGGTATCGATCCGGCTAGCTGCTCATTGCGCATCGGCATCTTCGGCGCTGAGCCGTGGACCAACGACATGCGCGAGGCGATCGAAAAACGCATGGGCATCGACGCGGTCGACATCTACGGTCTCTCCGAAGTGATGGGCCCGGGCGTCGCCTCGGAGTGCGTCGAGACCAAAGACGGCCCGACGATCTGGGAAGACCATTTCTATCCCGAGATCATCGACCCCGAAACGGGCGAGGTGCTGCCCGATGGCGAATTCGGCGAACTCGTGTTCACGTCGCTGACGAAAGAAGCGCTGCCGATCATCCGCTACCGCACGCGCGATCTCACGCGCCTGCTGCCGGGCAGCGCCCGCACGATGCGGCGTATGGAAAAAATCACGGGTCGCTCGGACGACATGATGATCGTCCGTGGCGTCAATGTGTTCCCGACGCAGATCGAAGAACTACTGCTCAAGCAGCACGCGCTGGCGCCACACTATCAGATCGTACTGACGAAGGAAGGGCCGCTCGACGTGTTGACGCTGAATGTCGAACCGTGCCCCGAAAGCGCGCCAGATACTTCCGCGCTAACCACCGCGAAAAACGCGCTGGCGTACGACATCAAGGCGCTGATTGGCGTAAGCGCGGTGGTTAACGTGCTGGCGGTGAATGGAATCGAGCGCTCGGTGGGCAAGGCGCGGCGGGTGGTCGACAAGCGCAAATCGGGGCTCTAAGTCAGGCAACCGGCAACGACGCGCAGCGTAAGAGCCCAACAAAAAACAGCGTCACGCACGGATCCTGATCCAAACGTGACGCCGATTTCCACGACTTCTATTGACGGCTTCGCGGCAGCCTCCAACCCGCCTCCCGAAAACCGCCGTAACTCGGCCTGCGCCCCACCGCCTCACGAATTCGGCAGCAGCAACCACATCCGGCCACCCTGCTTCATCTTGCCAGCCAGATCACCGGCATCGTCGCCGAGGCCCCAGAAGTAGTCGGCGCGCACGCCGCCTTTGATCGCGGTGCCCGTGTCCTGCGCGAACACGAGGCGGTTCATCGGCGAGTTCGTCAGCGGCCGTGTGGTCTGCAGGAACACTGGCGTGCCGAGCGGAATCGCGCTTGGGTCGACCGCAATCGAGCGCTCCGGCGTCAGCGGCACGCCGAGCGCGCCGATCGGACCGTCCGCACCGCCGCTCGGCATACTTTCGGCCGACGGCATCTCGCGGAAAAACACGAAGCGCGGATTGGTGTCGAGCAGTCCATCGACGCGAGTCGGATTCGCACGTGCCCATGCCTTGATGCCCTGCATCGTCGCCTGCGCGGGTGTAATCTCGCCATGATCGAGCAGCCAGCGCCCGATCGACTTGTACGGCTGATTGTTGGTACCGCCAAAGCCGACGCGCATCACGCTGCCGTCTTCCATCACGATGCGCCCGGAGCCCTGCACCTGCAAAAAGAACGCTTCGATCGGATCGTCGACCCACACGAGTTCGTTGCCGCTGAGCGCACCCGAGCGTTCGAGCTGGGCTCGCGCCGGCAACGGCGCCCCTGCGCGATAGCCGGCGGGCCAGCGGTACAGCGCTGTCTGATATACCCCATGCCGCGTGCGCGAGCCCCGCAGCAGGGGCTCGTAGTAACCGGTGACCAGACCGTCGAGCGTGCCGTCGCTATTCGCGAGCTGGAACGGCGTGAAGTAGGCTTCGAAGAAGGCGCGCGCGCCGGTGACGTCGAGATCGTCGATTTGCGCGGCGGCCGCGCATGCATGCGACCAGTTCGGCTGACGCGCGAGCCTCGTGCAGTTTTGCCGCAACGCGGCCGTCGCGCCGATCAGCGAGTCGTCCTGCCAGCCCGGCACCTGCTGCCACGCAACCGCGGTCAAGCGCGACGACGCGATCTGGCCGGGGATGATCGCCGCGCCGCTCGGCGGCGAAGGCCGGAGCGCGCCGCCGCCACCGCAGGAGGCAAGCAACACCGCAACCGACAATGCACCGACCCACGCGCCGGCTCGGCCGACAAAACGCATACAATGTTCGTTCTTGATGGAAACCGCCATGTCTGATTTGTTCGACGAATACCCGATGCTCATCTTCGCGCTGGAATCGCTGCTCGCGCTGTTCCTGCTCGTCTTTATCGTTGTGTGGACGTCGGCTGGCAAGAAAAAAGCGAGACATGTCAAGCCGGCGGAACGGTCCCAACAGCAAAAGCCGCAGTGACCGGGCCTGCGGGTTGCATGCAGAACCGCGCAACCCCTCGTGCATCAAGCGCTCGTCTGAGCGCTCATCCAACCACCCACTCAACTGCCCGCTGTGCCGCGCGCCCATACGAACTCATTAAAGACCGCGCAACACCGCGCCGGTTCAATGCAACGTTCGCGGCATGCGCAACACGAACTCCGGCACCGGCGCCTCGAAGCGCTCACCATCCTCCGCCACGCAGAAATAATCGCCGCGCATCGTGCCGACCGGCGTCGCGATCACTGCCCAACTCGTGTATTCGAAATGCTCGCCCGGCTTGAGCAGCGGCTGATGACCGACCACGCCCAGCCCTTTGACTTCCTGCACGGTGTTTTCGCTGTCGGTGATGATCCAGTGACGCGCGATCAACTGTGCGGGCACCTGGCCGGTGTTACGGATGGTCAGCGTGTAGGCAAAGGCGTACTGGCGACGCTCCGGGTCCGATTCTTCGGGCAGGTAGTGCACCTGCGCCGAGACGCTGAATTCGTACTGGCTCATCCTGATTCCGATCTGATCAAACGGGCTGTGAAAAATCGTGGAAGGCCCGAACGCCAATGGTCTGCGGGTGCAGCGGCGATGCGGCGCTCATGGAGTGGCATTCTGCTTGATGCGCGGCATGGCCGCAACCGAATACGCCTTTCGGCCAGCAGTGTCTAAGACGTTGGGACACGGCTGCTTTGCCGCGCCCAGTCTCCATGCCGTTTTTGCGCCGGCACTTTGCGAAGTTTCATCGCGCGATTCCGCCACGCCAACTGCGGCCAGCACCCCGGTCTGCACGCGTAAAACCGGTAAAATGGCGCTTTCCCGCTTGCATCCGCCCCCTGTCATGACGCAATTTCGCATCGCCCCTAGCATTCTCTCCGCCGACTTCGCCCGCCTGGGCGAAGAAGTCCGCAACGTCGTCGCCGCCGGCGCCGACTGGATCCACTTCGACGTGATGGACAACCACTACGTGCCGAACCTGACCATCGGCCCGCTCGTATGCGAAGCGATCCGCCCGCACGTGGACGTGCCAATCGACGTGCACCTGATGGTGCGTCCCGTCGACCGCATCGTGCCGGACTTCGCGAAAGCCGGCGCGAACCTGATCAGCTTTCACCCGGAAGCGTCGGATCACATCGACCGCACGCTGTCGCTGATCCGCGACCACGGCTGCAAGGCCGGCCTCGTGTTCAATCCGGCGACGTCGCTGAACTATCTCGATCATGTGATGGACAAGGTCGACCTCGTGCTGATCATGTCGGTGAACCCGGGCTTCGGCGGCCAGTCGTTCATCCCCGAGGCGCTCAACAAGCTGCGTGAAGCGCGCAAACGCATCGACGCGTACACCGAGCGCACCGGCCGCGACATCCACCTCGAAGTGGACGGCGGCGTGAAGGTCGACAACATCGCGGAAATCGCGGCGGCCGGCGCGGACACGTTCGTGGCTGGCTCGGCGATCTTTGGCCAGCCCGATCACAAGGTCGTGATCGACAAGATGCGCGCCGCCCTCGCGACCGTCCAGCGTTAAAAACCACCGCCTCATGACCACTTCGTATCCCGCCCCGACGTTTACCGGCCCGCGCCTCGAAGCCGCGATCATCGACCTCGACGGCACGATGATCGACACGGCCGACGACTTCACCGCCGGCCTGAACGGTATGCTCGCTCAGCTCGACGCGGAGGAAACGACGCGCGAGGAAGTGGTCGGCTATGTCGGCAAGGGTTCGGAGCATCTGATCCGCAGCGTGCTTGCGCCGCGCTTCGAAGCCGAGCACGCGCAAGAGCGCTTCGACGAAGCGCTCGCGATCTATCAGGCCGAGTACGCGAAGATCAACGGCGTGCACACGCGGCTTTATCCAGACGTCGAGGCCGGTCTGCGCGCGCTGCGCGACGCGGGCCTGAAGCTCGCCTGCGTGACCAACAAGCCGCACCGCTTCGCGCTCGAATTGCTGCAGCAGTACCGGCTTGCACCGTATTTCAGCGTCGTGCTCGGCGGCGACAGTCTCGCGAAAAAGAAGCCCGACCCGCTTCCGATGCTAACCGCCGCTGCGCAGCTCGGCGTCGAGCCGAGCGCCACGGTGGCGATCGGCGACTCGGAAAACGACGCGCTGGCGGGCCGCGCGGCCGGCATGGCGACGCTGACCGTGCCCTACGGGTACAACCACGGCCAAGCTATACAAACGATAAAATCCGATGGTATAGTTGCCTCGCTGCTCGACGCCGCCAGGGCGATCGCAGCGCATCAATCCACGACTTAACAGTCCTTCATCCTCATGTTTCTGAATAAAAAACGGAGTCTGATTAGCATCGACCGGGGAGCCTGGCCCTGGCGTCGCTGGTCGCGCTAACCTCGCCTGAGGTACGCTGAAGCTCGTCTTCGGCAACCGTTTTTTACTTCGCTGCGCTCACGCGCTTTTTCCATCGATCTGTTTTTGCGCACCTGCATCGGCTGATTGAGCCTGCGCGTACCCGCAAGGTACCGTTGCTCATCCGCACCGCTCGCACGCGCCGATGGAAGACCCGCGCCGGTCGGTATCATTGTGTCGAGAACGTCGACCCACGCCCTGACCGGAGGCGCTTAGCCCCGCTTTGCCCGACGCTTGCTGCCGCCGGACCACCGTACAGGATCGGAACATGACCGAACTCGAATTCCAGTCCCTCGCCAACGAGGGTTTCAACCGCATCCCGCTGATCGCCGAAGCGCTCGCCGACCTCGAGACGCCGCTGTCGCTGTACCTGAAGCTCGCGCAGACCGAGCGCAACGGCGCGAACTCGTTCCTGCTGGAGTCGGTGGTCGGCGGCGAACGCTTCGGGCGTTATTCGTTCATCGGCCTGCCGGCGCGGACTTTCATGCGCACGCGCAACGGCGTGTCGGAAGTGGTCCGCGACGGCAAGGTCGTCGAGACGCACGACGGCGATCCGCTCGCGTTCATCCAGCAATTCCAGGCGCGCTTCAAGGTCGCGCAACGCCCGGGGCTGCCGCGCTTCACGGGCGGTCTCGCCGGCTACTTCGGCTATGACGCGGTGCGCTACATCGAGAAGAAGCTCGCGCACAGCGCGCCGAAAGACGACCTCAATCTGCCCGACATCCAACTGCTGCTGACCGAGGAAGTCGCCGTCATCGACAACCTCGCCGGCAAGCTCTATCTGGTGGTCTACGCCGACCCGACTCAGGCTGAGGCCTACACGAAAGCGAAGCACCGTCTGCGCGAACTACGCCAGCGGCTGCGCGTCACCGTCGAGCCGCCCGTCGTGTCGGCCAGCGTGCGCACCGAGATCTACCGCGAATTCGCGAAAGACGACTACCTGGCCGCCGTGCGCAAGGCGAAGGAATACATCGCCGCCGGCGAACTGATGCAGGTGCAGGTCGGCCAGCGCCTGATCAAGCCGTACCGCGACAATCCGCTGTCGCTGTATCGCGCGCTGCGCTCGCTGAATCCGTCGCCGTACATGTACTACTACAACTTCGGCGACTTCCACGTGGTCGGCGCGTCGCCGGAGATTCTGGTGCGCCAGGAAAAGCGCGCCGAGGACCGTATCGTCACGATCCGCCCGCTCGCCGGCACCCGTCCGCGCGGCAACACGCCCGAGCGCGATGCCGCGCTCGCGACCGAGCTGCTGAACGATCCGAAGGAAATCGCCGAGCATGTGATGCTGATCGACCTCGCGCGCAACGACGTCGGCCGCATCGCGCAGATCGGCTCGGTGGTCGTGACCGACAAGATGGTGATCGAGAAGTACTCGCACGTGCAGCACATCGTCAGTTCGGTCGAAGGCAAGCTCAAGAACGACATGACCAATTTCGACGTGCTGCGCGCCACCTTCCCGGCCGGCACGCTGTCGGGCGCGCCGAAGGTCCGCGCGATGGAGCTGATCGACGAGCTCGAGCCCGTCAAGCGTGGCCTGTACGGCGGGGCGGTCGGCTATCTGTCGTTCACCGGCGAGATGGATCTGGCCATCACGATCCGCACCGGCGTGATCGCGAACGGCAATCTGTATGTGCAGGCGGCCGCAGGCGTGGTCGCCGATTCGGTGCCCGAATCCGAATGGCAGGAGACCGAGAACAAGGCACGCGCGGTAATGCGCGCCGCCGAGCAGGTCCAGGACGGCCTCGATAGCGACTTCTGACCGGAGACACACCATGCTGCTCATGATCGACAACTACGACTCGTTCACCTACAACCTGGTGCAGTACTTCGGCGAACTCGGCGAAGACGTGCGCACCTATCGCAACGACGAAATCACGCTCGACGAAATCGCCAGGCTGAACCCCGAGCGCATCTGCCTGTCGCCGGGCCCGAGCAATCCGCAACACGCGGGCATCACGCTCGACGTGCTGCGCGAATTCGCCGGCAAGACGCCGATTCTCGGCGTGTGCCTCGGCCATCAGGCGATCGGCGAGGCGTTCGGCGGCCGCGTCGTGCGCGCGCAGACCATCATGCATGGCAAGGTCAGCACGATCGAAACCGACTGCAAGGGCGTATTCGCGGACCTGCCGAAGCATTTCACGGTGACGCGCTACCACTCGCTCGCGATCGAACGCGAATCGCTGCCCGACTGCCTCGAAGTATCGGCATGGACTGAAGACGGCGAAATCATGGGCGTGCGCCACAAGGAACTGGCCGTGGAAGGCGTGCAGTTCCACCCGGAATCGATCCTGTCCGAACACGGCCACGCGCTGCTCGAAAACTTCGTCAAGCAGTCGAAGCTCGCCGTCGGCGGCAAGGCCTCGAATCACGCGGCGTCCCGCAATGCCTGACACAAAGGGAGACGAGATCATGTCCATTACGCCCCAGGAAGCCTTGCAGCGGACCATCGAGCACCGCGAGATTTTTCACGACGAAATGCTGCACCTGATGCGCCTCATCATGCGCGGTGAGCTGTCGCCCGTGATGTCGGCGGCGATCATCACCGGCCTGCGCGTCAAAAAAGAGACCATCGGCGAAATCACCGCGGCCGCCACGGTGATGCGTGAATTTGCCCGGCACGTCGACGTGCAGGACAACTCGAACTTCGTCGATATCGTCGGCACCGGCGGCGACGGCGCGCACACGTTCAACATTTCCACCGCGACGATGTTCGTGTCGGCCGCGGCGGGCGCGAAGGTCGCAAAGCACGGCAATCGCGGCGTATCGAGCAAGTCGGGCAGCGCGGACGTGCTCGAAGCGCTCGGCGTCAACATCGATCTGCAGCCGGAGCAGGTCGCGGCATCGATTGCGGAAACGGGCATGGGCTTCATGTTCGCACCGAACCATCATCCGGCGATGAAAAACGTCGCGCCGGTACGCCGGGAACTCGGCATCCGCACGATCTTCAATATCCTCGGGCCGCTCACCAATCCGGCCGGCGCGCCGAACCAGCTGATGGGCGTGTTTCACCCCGACCTCGTCGGCATTCAGGTACGCGTGATGCAGCGCCTCGGCGCCAGGCACGTGCTCGTCGTGTACGGGATGGACGGCATGGACGAAGTGTCGCTCGGCGGCGCCACGCTGGTCGGCGAGTTGCGCGACGGCGAGATCCGCGAGTACGAGATCCACCCGGAAGACTTCGGCATGCAGATGGTGTCGAACCGCACGCTCAAAGTCGCCGACGCGGGCGAGTCGAAGGTCATGCTGCTCGACGCACTCAGCAACAAACCCGGCGTCGCGCGAGAAATCGTCACGCTGAACGCCGGCACGGCACTTTATTCGGCGAATGTAGCGACTACGATCGCGGACGGCATCGAGCTCGCGCGTGAGGCGATCGCGAGCGGCAAGGCACGCGCGAAGGTCGACGAACTGGTGCGCTTCACCCAGCAATTCAAGCAGTAATCACGTAGCGAGACATTTATGAGCGACATCCTCGACCGCATCATCGCGGTCAAACGCGAAGAAGTCCGGGCGGCCGAGCAAAGCGTGCCGCTCGAAGAACTGCGGCTCGATGCGTCTTCGCGCGATCTCCGCGACTTCGTCGGCGCGTTGCGCGCCAAGCACACGGCGGGTCTCGCCGCGGTGATCTCAGAAGTGAAGAAGGCGAGCCCGTCGAAGGGCGTGCTGCGCGAGCACTTCGTGCCGGCCGACATCGCGCGTTCGTACGAGAAGCACGGCGCGGCGTGCCTGTCCGTGCTGACCGACGTGCAGTTCTTCCAGGGCAGCGTCGCCTATCTGCAGCAAGCGCGCGCCGCGTGCCAGTTGCCGGTGATACGCAAGGACTTCATCGTCGATCCGTATCAGGTGGTCGAAGCACGCGCGATGGGAGCCGACGCGATCCTGCTGATCGCCGCTGCGCTCGAAACCGCCGAGATGCGGGACCTCGAAGCGCTCGCGCATTCGCTGGGTCTCGCGGTGCTCGTCGAAGTGCACGACAGCGATGAACTCAAGGAAGCGCTGACGCTGAAGACGCCACTGATCGGCATCAACAACCGCAATCTGCGCACCTTCGAAACCTCGCTCGACACGACGCTCGGCATGCTCGACGCGATTCCCGACGATCGCATCGTCGTGACCGAATCGGGCATCCTGTCGCGCGACGACGTCGAGCGCATGCGCGCGCGGAACGTGCACACCTTCCTCGTCGGCGAAGCGTTCATGCGCGCGGACGATCCGGGCGTGGAACTTGCGCGGATGTTTTTCTGAGCGACGTATCGACGTATCGACGTATCGACGTATCGACGTATCGACGTATCGACGTATCGACGTATCGACGTATCGGCGTATCGGGCGCAGAGAAATCCACGCAACAAGGACACCCAGAATGGGCATGGAACGCGAAATCAAGCTGGCGCTGCCGGCTTCGCAAGTGCAGGCGGCGACGCAGTGGTTCGCCGCGCGCGCCGGCAAGAACGGACGCGCGATCAAGCTCGTGAACATTTACTTCGATACGCCGCAGTTGACGCTGGCGTCGTCAAAGAGCGCGCTGCGTCTACGGCAGACCCCGGACGGCTGGCTGCAGACCTTCAAGACGGTCGGCACGGCGAAGAACGGCTTGCATCGCCGGCACGAATGGGAATTGCCGGTCGCGGGCGCGAAGCTCGAAATCGAATCGTTGCTGAGCGCTTGCGACGAACCCGCCGCCGCGGATGCACTGAAGCAGGCCGCGCCTGCGCTGATCGAGCTGTTCCACACCAATTTCACACGCACGCTATGGCTGCTCGACTCCGACGGCGCTCAGATCGAGGCGGCGATCGATCAGGGCGACGTGCTTGCCGAAGTCGACGATGAAGCGCGCCGCGCGCCGATCTCGGAGATCGAGCTCGAACTGAAATCGGGCGACGAAGCGGCGCTTCACACGCTCGCCGCCGAACTCGGCAAACAGATTGCCGGCCTCGCGCCGGATGACGTCAGCAAGGCGCAGCGCGGGTATCGGTTGCGCGCCAGGTGAGCGCGTTGCCCGAAACCCGGCGGCACCTCATGCGCTCGCTTGCCGCAACTTGAGCTAGTCCGCGTTTGCTGCGACACTTCCCCGCCATGACCTCCGCTTCCCGCACCCGCTCCAGTTTGCCGCAGGCATCGTTGTTCGACGATTTCGCGCCCGCCCCCACCGCAGCCTCCGCCGACCCCACCGCCGCCCCGCCCACGCTCGAAGCACAATTCGCCGCGCTACCCGCGGCCTGGCGCGCGCATCTGAAGCCCTTCATCGACAGCGACACCTACGCGCCGCTGTGCCGCTTCGTCGACGGTGAGCGTGCCGCCGGCAAAACGATCTATCCGGCCGACGTGTTCCGCGCGCTCCGCCTGACGAGCCCCGACGAAGTGAAAGTCGTAATCCTCGGCCAGGACCCGTACCACGGCGAAGACCGCGGCACGCCGCAGGCGCACGGCCTCGCGTTTTCGGTCGCGCCGCACGTGCGGCCGCCACCGTCGCTGCGCAACATCTTCAAGGAAATCGCCGCGAGTCTCGGTCACCAGACGCCGCAGCACGGTTGCCTCGACAGCTGGGCCAAACAGGGCGTGCTGCTGCTGAACACGGTGTTGACCGTCGAGCGCGACAGCGCCGCAAGCCACGCGAAACGCGGCTGGGAGAAATGTACAGACACGCTGATCCACGAACTCGCGACGCGGCATCAGAACCTCGTCTTCATGCTGTGGGGCGCGCATGCGCAGGCGAAGCGCGCGCTACTCGGCGGCAAGTCGCACTATGTGCTGGAGGCGCCGCATCCGTCGCCGCTGTCCGCACATCGCGGCTTTCTCGGTTGCGGGCATTTCGCGAAGGCGAACGAATATCTGGTGCAGCACGGCCGGGAGCCGATCGACTGGCGTCTACCGGACGACGCGCAAATGCTTGCGTGAGAGCGTCGTCGTCAGAAGATTGCGATACACAACGAAAACGCCACGGAGGGTGAACCCATCCGTGGCATTATTCTTTTCACCGCTCGCGCCGCATCGAAGCGGCGCAATGCGGCAGGACAAACTCGCTTAAACCGCGGCGATCGCTTCGCGTGCCGAGCTCAGCGCGGCGTTCGCGGCGTCCGGGCCCATGTTCAGCCCTTCGGCGTAGATGAAGTTCACGTCGGTCATACCGAGGAAGCCGAGGAAGCTCTTCAGGTACGGCGTCTGGCTATCGTTCGGCGTGCCGAGATACTTGCCGCCGCGCGCCGACACGACGTGGACCTTCTTGCCCGTCACGAGGCCTTCCGGACCGTTCGCGGTGTAACGGAACGTGATGCCCGCACGTGCGATGAAGTCGAAGTACGTCTTCAGTTGCGACGAGATGCCGAAGTTGTACATCGGAGCACCGATCACGATGACGTCGGCGGCTTGCAGTTCGGCGATCAGCGCTTCGCTGCGTGCGGCGATCGCGGCCTGTTCCGGGGTGCGCTGGTCGGCCGGCGTGAAGAACGCGCCGAGCACGGCGTCGTCGAGGTGCGGCAGCGGTTCGGCTTGCAGGTTACGGACGACGACTTGCGCGCCCGGATTCGACTGTTGCAGCTTTTCCGTCAGCTCGTTGACGAGAAGCGTCGAGTTCGCGCCTTGCGAACGGGCTGCCGAGTTGATTTGCAGGATCGTGGTCATGGTTGACTCCAGTAGGGGCGCGCAGTGTTGCGCGAGTGAAGTCATTGTGTTTTTTTACCGGCCGGCGAAAAAGCCGTCCGGCGGCGAAGGATTGTTGCATGTGTAGAACAATCCACCGCCCTCCTCCGCCGATTGACGACGGGACAGGCGACGATCGGTGGGCCGCCCGGGGCGGCCCACCACCGCGCCGATCACTTCGCGAGCCAGCGCTCGCAGGCCTTGCGCGCGGCGGGACGGTTATCGCTGACCGCGAGCTTGTAGCGCGCCACTTCGGGGCCGTCGAGCTTCACCTGCGTGACGCGCAGCTCGTCGCGGCGGAACGCGTGCACGTCGACTTTCGCGCCCGGCTGATAGCGCGACAGCAGAGCATCGATATTCCCGCCGGTCACGCGCAGACCATCAATCGCGATCAGCACGTCGCCAGCGGAGAGGCCCGCCTTTTGCGCGGCGCTGCCCTCGTGCACGGTCGCTAGCGCGCAATCCGCGCCGCCGCGTAGCCGCACGCCGAGCGACGGCTTGCCGTTTTTGTCGACGTCCGGCGCGAGCGCCACGCCGAACGGCGCGAGCAGCGCGTCAAGCGGCAGATCGCGCGTGCCGCGCACGCCCTCGGCGAACAGTTCGGCCAGTTGCGCGCCGCTCGCTTCCGCGAAAATCGCCTCGATCTCGCTTTCGTCGACGCCGACCAGCTTGCCTCGATAAAAATCACGGCCAAAGCGCTTCCACAGCAGCCGCATCACGTCGTCGAGCGATTTCTGGTGGCCGGTCTGCGCGCGGATCGTCAGGTCGAAGGCGAGCGCGATCAGCGAGCCCTTCGTGTAATAGCTGACGATCGCGTTCGGCGCGTTCTCGTCCTGCCGGTAGTACTTGACCCACGCATCGAACGAGCTTTCGGCGACGCTCTGCTTCAGGCGCCCGCTGCCGCGCTGCACGCCGCCGATCACCTTGCCGAGCAGGCCGAAATAGTCGTCCTGCGAGATCACGCCGCTGCGTACGAGAATCAGGTCGTCGTAATACGACGTGAAGCCCTCGAACAGCCACAGCATCGACGTGTAGTTTTCGACGCCGAGGTCATACGGCGCGAACACGGCCGGCTTGATCCGCTTCACATTCCACGTGTGGAAATACTCGTGGCTGCACAGACCGAGATAGGTCCGGTAGCCCTCGCTCATCGCCTCGCGGCCCTGCACCGGCAGATCGGTGCGATTGCAGATCAGCGCGGTAGACGCGCGATGCTCGAGCCCGCCGTAACCGTCGGTGACGGCCTGCGTCATGAACACGTAGCGCTCGACCGGCGCCTTCTTCGACTTCGGTTCGAACAACGCAATCTGCGCTTCGCAGATGCGCTTCAGGTCCTTGCACAGACGCTCCATGTCGAGCCCGATCACGCGACCGCCGATCACGACGTCGTGCGGCACGCCGTGCGCCTTGAACGTCGCGAGCGCGAATTCCCCGAGCGTCACAGGATGGTCGATCAGTTCGTCGTAGTTCTGCGCGCGGTATTCGCCGAAGCCGTAGCGCTTCGTGCCGCGCGCTTCCGGCAGGGCGGTCGCGACGCGCCAGCCGCGATACGCGGCGCCCTGCGGCTTCTGGATATCGACCACGCACTGCGCGTCCTCATGGCCGAGCGGCGACAGGAACACGCTAGTGCCGTTGAAAAAGCCGATCGTGTCGTCCAGATGCGCGGCGCGCACCGACAGGTCCCATGCGTACACCTCGTAGCGCAGCGTCAAGGCTCCCTTGACCGGCGCGGCCTGCCACGTGTGCTTGTCGATCTTCTCGACGCGCACCTTGCGGCCCGCGTCGTTCACCGCGCGCAACGTGACGATGTTGCGCGCGAACTCGCGCACCATGTAGCTGCCCGGAATCCACACCGGCAGCATGAAACGCTGGCCGGCCGGATCGGGATCGGCGACGGTCACGGTGACTTCGAACAGGTGGGCGGCGGGGTTACCCGGAACGATGGTGTAGCGGATCGGCTTCATCGGCGGCGCTTGGGAGTGTCAGGAAAGTGAGGCAGAGAAGTTCGGGGCTCGATGCGAAAGGAGGCGCTGCGTGCGCCTCCTTCAGTTCGAACCTTGCATCTGTTGCGCGCCCGGGGCGTGCGTGGCGCTGTGGCCAGCGCGCTGTTCAGTGCACGGCCGACAGTTCCTTGTCGAGCCGATCTGCGGGCACCGCGCCGGGCAGGCGGCGACCGTCGGCGAGAAACACCGTCGGCGTGCCCTCGACGTTCATCGAGCGGCCGAGCGCGAGATTCTTGTCGATCGCGGCGGTGTCGCAAGTGGCGGCGGCGGTCGGCGCCTGACGGTCCTGCATCCACGATTCCCACGCCTTCGCGCGATCGGCCGAGCACCAGATCGACTTCGACTTGGCCGTCGAATCCGGCGACAGCACCGGGTACAGGAACGTGTAGACCGTCACGTTGTCGATCGACAGCAGCGTTTTTTCGAGCTGCTTGCAGTACGGGCAGTTGGGATCGGAGAACACTGCGATCTTGCGCGCGCCGTTGCCGCGCACGACCTTCACCGCGTTGCCGAACGGCAGGCTCGCGAAGTCGATGCGGTTGGTTTCCGACAGGCGTGCCTCGGTCAGATTCTTGCGCGTCTTCGAGTCCACCATGTCGCCGAGCATCAGGTAGTCGCCGCTCGCATCGCTGTAGATGATCTGCGTGCCGAGATTCACTTCGTACAGACCCGCGATCGGCGTCTTCGACACGCCCTTGATCGTCACGTCGGACAGACGGGTTTGCAAGGTGGCTTTGAGCTTGTCGGTGGTCTGGTCGGCCTGCGCCGAGCAGCCGAGCGTAGCGGCACCGATCGCGAGCGCGGCGACGGCGATGCGGAAGGTCTTTTTCATGCTGGAGTCCTGGAGTCAGTCGCGCACCTGCGCGTTTTTTACGTTCCGGCCGCGCGTTTCGGCCGCCTATCTGTTGAACCAGGCTCGATCAGGATCGATCGGGGTCGGATAAGGGACGGATCGCTGCGCGTCGACCCGGTCATGATACCTGTCCCGGGCGCCCGTGACCGGCCATCGGCTATCCGCCCGACGCCTCGTTGCGGTTTACCCCAGCGCGGCCGACACGAGCCAGCGCTTGATGAATGGCTGCGCGCCGACGAACGCCATGCCGGTATTGCGCACGGCGCGCGCGAGCGGACCGGGCACCGAGAACAGTTTCTGCAGGCCGTCGGTGGCGATCATCAGCGCGCGAATGTCTTCGCGGCGCGCGCGTTCGTAGCGACGCAGCAGCACCATGTCGCCGAGGTCGCGGAACGACTCCTTGCCGCCGATCGTGCTCGCGAGCGCGGCGACGTCGCGCAAGCCGAGGTTCATGCCCTGTCCTGCCAACGGATGGATCAGATGCGCGGCATCACCGACCAGCGCGACACGCGGGGCGACGAGCCGGTCCACGGTCTGCAACGCGAGCGGGAAGCCCTGCGCGGGCGTCACGCAGTCGAGCGCACCGAACTGTTCACCGCTCACGTGCTCGACTTCGGCGGCGAGCCGCTCGGGATCGAGCGCGAGCAACTGCTCGGCGTGTTCGGTTCGGGCCGACCAGACCAGCGACACGTGGCCGTCCGGCATCGGCAGCAACGCGATGATCTCGCCGTCGCGGAACCACTGATACGCGGTTTCGCCGTGCGGCTTCGCAGCCTTGAAATTGGCGACCACACCGATCTGTCTGTAGTCGCGGCGCACCATCTTCGAGCCGATCTGCGCGCGCACCCACGAATGCGCGCCGTCCGCGCCGACTACCAGATCCGCTTCGAGCACGCTGCCGTTCGCGAGGCCGACGCTCGCGTTGTCGACGGAGAAATCGAGCGCCTGCGCGCGCGTGTCGATCCACGTGAGGTTCGGCTGGAAGCGCAGCGCGGCATCGAGCGCGCGCTCGATCACCGACGACTCGACGATCCACGCAAGCTGCGGCACCGATGCCTGAAAAGCCGAGAAATGCAGCTCGGCATGCGCGTCGCCGTAGACGCGCATGTCGTAGACGGGGCCGAGCCGTGTGTGATCGAGCGCCTGCCAGACCCGCAGCCGTTCGAGCAAGGCCTGCGAACTCGACGACAACGCATAGACGCGCGAGTCGAAGACAGCACCCGCGGGCAGCGCCGCGCAAGGCTGCGCGAGCAGTGCGACGCGCAGTCCGGCTTGCGTGAGCGCGAGCGCCGCGGTCTTGCCGACGAGCCCGCCGCCGATCACGGCGGCATCAAAGGTCTGGTGGTGTGCGTTCATGCGCGCATTATAGCCGCGGGGGGTGCGGGGGACGGATCGACAAGCGCGGCCGTTGGGCTCTGTGCGCGGGGCGTCGCGGGCTCGTGCCGGACATGGTGTGTGGGGTGACAGCCTGAGGTTGTCGGCGGGTCTGCGCGAGTCTGATGCCGACCGCTGGCGCAATCCGCACTTCACGCGTCGGCGGCCACGCGCATCTGCCTCCCGGGCGGGTGGCCGCGCGGCCTCGATGCGTCGTGCTAGTGCGTCGCGGCGCTTGCCGCGAGCGCCGCGTTCGCCTCGCGCATGCGCATGAAGTCGCGATCGGACGAGAGGTTGCGCCACGCGGCCGCCTCGAGCTCCGCCTTGCGATCGCGCTGATCGCTGCGTACCGCGCAGTCGGGGAACACGCGGTCGAACACGCGCCACAGCGAGTCGTAGTCGTTCTTATCGGCAAACCGCGCGATGTCGGCGTGATCTTCGTGCGACAGGTGGGTCGTCAAACAATCGATGGTCTAACGGTCCGTGGTGGCCTGCGCTTCGTCGAAATTCGGCGCGACCCATGTCGCGACCGAGCCCACCACGACCGCGGCGACGACGCCGATCCCAACCCATCTGATGATTCCCACGCTGCTCCCCCGGAAATTGGGGCTCTGCCGACTCTGACCTGACGATTCTACAGTGGCTTCGCGCAAATGCGCCGGCGGGTCCGCGCGGGCGAACGGGTTACAATTGCGCTTTCCGTGAAAACTCGCACTCAATCGTCGAGCCAACGCCCCGATTCGGTGTCTTGTCCGCTCCGCTGAGCCTGCCGCGCCCCACCTTACGCGAAGGCTTTCCGAATCCGCGCGCAGCGTCGAGCGCATCACGCAACCTACTGATTCACCGAAGGATTTCCATGAGCCTCAAATGCGGCATCGTCGGCCTGCCCAACGTCGGCAAGTCCACCCTGTTCAACGCGCTGACCAAGGCGGGCATCGCCGCCGAAAACTATCCGTTCTGCACGATCGAGCCGAACGTCGGCATCGTCGAGGTGCCGGACGCGCGGCTGAAGGCGCTCGCCGAAATCGTCAAGCCGGAGCGCATCCTGCCGGCCGTGGTCGAGTTCGTCGACATCGCCGGTCTGGTGGCCGGCGCGAGCAAGGGCGAAGGCCTCGGCAACCAGTTCCTCGCGAACATCCGCGAAACCGACGCGATCACGCACGTCGTGCGCTGCTTCGAAGACGACAACGTGATTCACGTCGCGAACAAGATCGATCCGCTGTCGGACATCGAGGTGATCAACACCGAACTCGCGCTTGCCGACCTCGCCACCGTCGAGAAGGCGCTCGCGCGCTATTCCAAGGCGGCCAAGTCGGGCAACGACAAGGAAGCCGCGAAGAACGCGGCGGTGCTGGAGAAGGTCCGCGCGCAGCTCGACCAGGCGAAGCCGGTCCGCGCGCTCGATCTGACCGATGAAGAAAAGGCCACGCTCAAGCCGTTCTGTCTGATCACCGCGAAGCCGACGATGTACGTCGCCAACGTGAAGGAAAACGGCTTCGAGAACAACCCGCACCTCGACGCGATCACGAAGTTCGCGGCCGCGGAAGGCGCGCCGGTCGTGGCCGTGTGCGCGGCGGTCGAAGCGGAAATCGCCGACCTCGACGAAGCCGACATGGAAGTCTTCCTCGCCGACATGGGCATGCATGAGCCGGGCTTGAACCGCGTGATCCGCGCGGGCTTCAAGCTGCTCGGCCTGCAGACCTACTTCACGGCCGGCGTGAAGGAAGTGCGCGCGTGGACGATCCACGTCGGCGACACGGCGCCGAAGGCAGCCGGCGCGATCCACACCGACTTCGAGCGCGGCTTCATCCGCGCGCAGACGATCAGCTTCGACGACTACATCACCTACAAGGGTGAACAAGGCGCGAAGGAAGCCGGCAAGATGCGCGCGGAAGGCAAGGAATACGTCGTGCATGATGGCGACGTGATGAACTTTTTGTTCAACGTCTAAAGCCGACTACTGCTTCCAACAGAGCACGAGTGCGTTGAATGGAAGGCCAACTACCCGGATTTCAAATAGGTAGCCTTCTGAATGAGATTCGCCGCGGCTTTCTATTGTTCGCGCAGTCCTAGCAATGCAGAGGGAAGCCTCGAGGTAATCAATCACCTGAGGGGTAAGGTAATAATGGTGTCAAACGTACAGTAACCCATTCAGACCGGTTGGCTCGTTGAAGCGATTGTCCGGACAGTGAGGCTTTCATGTCGCATACCGTTTTTATCCAGCGCGTAGTGCTGCGCAACTACAAGAGCATCGGTCACTGTGACGTCCGCTTGCAGCCCCTGACATATCTTGTCGGGCAGAACGGTGCTGGCAAAAGCAATTTTTTAGATGCCTTGCACTTCGTTCGCGATGCTTTGGCAGGTTCCTTGGACAACGCGATTAATGAACGAGGTGGGTTGAATGAAGTGCGGCGACGTTCGAGTGGACATCCAACGCATTTCGGCATCCGGATCGAGTTTCGACTCAAGGATGGTCGCTACGGATGGTATGCCTTCGACATCGGTGCCATGGCCAGCGGAGGCTATGAAGTACAACACGAAAAATGTGTGATCGATGGCATCGGCAAGGGACCTTTCTTCCGCATAGAGAAAGGCCGCTTACTCGACAGTAGCGAAACTGCCTTTCCTGCCATTACCGCTGACCGGTTGGCTCTCGTGGCGGCATCAGGCTTCACGGCATTCAGGCCCGTGTTCGATGCCTTAACTGCGATGGGGTTTTATAACCTAAACCCCAAATTGATGCGTGAGCTTCAAAAGCCGCAGGATGGCCGTTTGCTTAAGCCCGTGGGCGAAAATATCGCTAGCGTCATCGGTCATCTCGAGCGCGTGGCACCGGATCGCGTGGAGGCCATCAAAGAATACCTCCAGTCAGTCGTGCCCATGGTGCATGGCGTGGAGCGCAAGGCCATCGGTCCAATGGAGACGCTCGAGTTTCGACAGGATATGGCAGGAGCCAAGTATCCGTGGAAATTTCTGGCTCAGAACATGTCCGACGGCACCTTGCGTGCGCTCGGTGTGTTGACAGCGCTACTCCAAACCAATGTTGATTACGCGCCCACTTTGATCGGCATTGAAGAGCCGGAAACGGCGCTGCACCCGGCAGCGAGTGCGGCCTTAAGAGAGGTTTTAGTTCAGTCGGCCAAGCACACACAAGTGCTTGTGACTAGCCATAGCCCTGATCTGCTAGATGATCGTGGTATCGACGTAGACGCCATCCTAGCCGTCGTCTCTGAGGGAGGGGAAACACAGATTGCTCCGTTGGACCAAGCTTCCCGTCAAGTGTTGCGTGATCATCTGTTTTCCGCCGGAGAACTATTACGAATGAACCAGTTGGCGCCTGACCGCCAAATCATCAAGCAGCAAAGCGAAGTCCAGTTCGATTTGTTCAGCGAGGTGCGGTCGTGATTCCCATCGCGTCGATTGTGGAGGGTGATGGGGAAGTCTCGGCATTGCCGATACTCTTGCGAAGAATGGCTGCCCAATGGTCTCCTGACACGGTGATAAACCCTCTACAGCCTATTCGGGTACGGCGAGACAAGTTTTTGAACAAAGAAGAGGAATTCCGCAGGCAATTGCTCCTGGCGGCTGCCAAGACTGGCGAGGATGGATGGATCTTGATCGTACTAGATGCGGATGACGATTGCCCGGCAAGACTCGGACAGAAGATATTCGAGCGCGCACGACAATACGTGCCACATCGGCGGTTATCGGTTGTCCTGGCGAATCGAGAGTTCGAGGCTTGGTTCATTGCGGCGGCGCCGTCCCTTGACGGAGCGCGTGGCTTTTCTATTGCACCCACTGAATTACTAGATGCAGAGACTCCGCGTAATGCCAAAGGATGGATGAGAGAGCATATGCAAAGTGGCACGTACAGCGAAATACTCGATCAACCTGCATTCACCGCAAGGATGGATCTGCAACAAGCATTGGACAACAGCCGCTCGTTTCGCAAGTTGCACAGGGAATGGCAGACCCATGTCTCTCAGCGTCCTTGAACCGAAAATTCAAACCGAAACACACCTTGGCTTGGCGCTCAATATCGTCCCCTTGAGCCTCCAACGCTGTCCGGTCACCTCGAATTTTCGCCTCCCGTTTATTTCTTTTCCCTGACAGCCAATGCTAAATTTCGGCTTCCGGCGCGCCGCCGCCGGAATGTCATCGAACACAACTAGAATCGCGCGATTCGCGTCCGCGCCCCTTCCGAACCGGAGACAAAAACGATGAATTACAAGCCGCTGTTCCGTTCACTTTCCGTCGCCGCTGTATTGAGCATCGGCGTCAGCCAGGCGGCTCACGCCGCGACCGAAATCCAGTTCTGGCACGCCATGGAAGCCGCACTGGGTGAACGTCTGAACGACATCGCGAACGACTTCAACAAATCGCAAAACGACTACAAGATCGTGCCCGTGTTCAAGGGCACCTACGACCAGACCCTCGCCGCCGGCATCGCTGCCTATCGCAGCGGCAACGCGCCGGCCATCCTGCAGGTCTACGAAGTCGGCACCGCGACGATGATGCAGGCGAAGAAAGCCATCGTCCCGGTCACGCAGGTATTCAAGGACGCGGGCCTGCCGCTCGATCAGAAAGCCTTCGTGCCGACCATCGCGAGCTATTACAGCGACTCGAAAACCGGCGAACTGATCTCGATGCCGTTCAACAGCTCGACGCCGGTGCTGTACTACAACAAGGATGCGTTCAAGAAGGCTGGCCTCGATCCCAACCAGCCGCCGAAGACCTGGGCCGAGTTGCACACCGATGCGCAGAAGCTGAAGGCCTCGGGCATGTCGTGCGGCTACTCGTCGGGCTGGCAAAGCTGGATTCAGCTCGAGAACTACAGCGCGTGGCATGCGGCGCCGTTCGCGTCGCGTAACAACGGCTTCGACGGCATGGACGCGCAGCTCGAATTCAACAAGCCGCTGCAGGTCGCGCACATCCAGTTCCTGCAGAACATGGCGAAGGACGGCACGTTCACCTATGTCGGCCGCAAGGACGAACCGGTGTCGAAGTTCTATAGCGGCGACTGCGGCATCATCACGAACTCGTCAGGCTCGCTCGCGACGATCAAGAAATACGCGAAGTTCAACTTCGGCACCGGCATGATGCCGTACGACGACAGCGTGAAGGGTGCGCCGCAGAACGCGATCATCGGCGGGGCGAGCCTGTGGGTGCTGTCGGGCAAGGATCCGGCTGTCTACAAGGGCGTCGCGAGGTTTCTCGCCTATCTGGCCACGGCGCCAGTCGCCGCGAAGTGGCATCAGGACACCGGCTATCTGCCGATCGCGACCGCCGCGTACGATCTGACGCGCCAGCAGGGCTTCTACGACAAGAACCCCGGCAGCGACACCGCGATCCGCCAGATGCTGAACAAGCCACCGCTGCCGTTCACGAAGGGCCTGCGTCTGGGCAACATGCCGCAGATCCGCACCGTGATCGACGAAGAACTCGAGCAGGTGTGGGCGGACAAGAAGACGCCGCAACAGGCGCTCGACTCGTCCGTCGCGCGCGGCGACGACCTGCTGCGCCGCTTCGAAAAGGCCGGTAACTAAGCATCGCCTGCAGGCAGGTTCCGGCGCTCCCGCGCGGGAACCCGTCGTTGCGGCACACTCTGGACATCCCGATGGAAAAGCGCTCCTACTTCGGCACCAGCGCGCTGCCCTACCTGCTCGTCGCGCCGCAGCTGCTCATCACGCTCGTGTTCTTCCTCTGGCCGGCGGGCGTCGCGCTCTGGCAATCGACGCAAACCCAGGACGCGTTCGGTACGTCGAGCGCGTTCGTCGGACTCGCGAACTTCAAACAGCTCTTCGCCGACCCGCTGTATCTGGCGTCGTTCAACACGACGATCGTGTTCTGCACGCTCGTCACCGTGTCGGGCCTCGTGATATCGCTGTTGCTCGCGGTCTGCGCGGATCGCGTGACGCGCGGCGCGAAGGCCTATCAAACGCTGCTGATCTGGCCGTACGCGGTCGCGCCCGCGATCGCCGCGGTGCTGTGGTCGTTCCTGTTCAACCCGAGCATCGGCCTCGTCACGTATGCGCTCGCGAGATACGGCATCGTGTGGAATCACGCGCTGAACCCCGGTCAGGCGATGTTCCTCGTCGTGCTCGCGTCGGTGTGGCAGCAGATCAGCTATAACTTCCTGTTCTTCTATGCGGGCCTGCAGGCGATTCCGCGCTCGCTGATCGAAGCGGCCGCGATCGACGGCGCCGGTCCGGTGCGCCGCTTCTTCGGCATCGCCCTGCCGCTGCTGTCGCCGACCACGTTCTTTCTGCTGGTGATCAACATCACCTACGCGTTCTTCGACACCTTTCCCGTGATCGACGCGGCAACCGGCGGCGGCCCAGGCCAGGCCACTCGCACGCTGATCTACAAGATTTTCGCCGAAGGCTTCCAGGGGCTCGACATCGGCAGTTCGGGCGCGCAGTCGGTCGTGCTGATGATCATCGTCGTGGCGCTGACCGTCGTGCAATTCCGCTTCATCGAACGCAGGGTTCAATACTCATGATCGAGAACCGACGCGGTTTCGACCTGTTCTGTCACGCGGTGCTGATCATCGGCGTCGCGCTGGTGGTGTTTCCGGTGTACGTCGCGTTCTGCGCGGCGACGATGAGCGAGCACGAGGTGTTCACGGTGCCGCTGTCGCTCGTGCCGAGCACGCATCTGTTCGAGAACATCGTCACGATCTGGACGCAGGGCACCGGCAACGCCGCGGCGCCGTTCAATCGCATGCTGTTCAACAGCCTCGTGATGGCGCTCGTCATCGCGATCGGCAAGATCGCCGTATCGATGATCTCCGCGTACGCGATCGTCTACTTCCGCTTTCCGTTTCGCACGCTCGCGTTCTGGCTGATCTTCATCACGCTGATGCTGCCGGTCGAAGTGCGGATTTTCCCGACCGTGCAGGTGGTGTCGTCGATGCATCTGAGCAATACGTACACCGGTTTGACGCTGCCTCTGATCGCGTCGGCGACCGCGACGTTCCTGTTCCGCCAGTTCTTCAAGACGCTGCCGGACGAGCTGATGGAAGCCGCGCGCATCGACGGCGCGGGCGCGCTGCGCTTCTTCTGGGACGTCGTGCTGCCGCTGTCGCGGACCACGATGGCGGCGCTCTTCGTGATCACGTTCATCTACGGCTGGAACCAGTATCTGTGGCCGATCCTGATCACCAGCCAGCAGTCGCTGATCACCGCGGTGATCGGCATCAAGGGGATGATCGCCTCGGGCGATACCGCGACCGAATGGCATCTGGTGATGACGGCCACGCTGCTCGCGATGCTGCCGCCGCTCGTCGTCGTGCTGACGATGCAGCGCTGGTTCGTGCGCGGCCTCGTGGATTCGGAAAAATGATCCGGTATGGCGGACTGCGCCAAGCACTCAAAATCAAAGGCTAGAACGGCATGGCTGCACTGACTCTGCAAAGCGTTAAGAAAACCTACGACGGCAAACAGTTCGTGTTGCACGGCATCGACGTCGACGTCGCCGACGGCGAATTCGTCGTCATGGTCGGCCCGTCCGGCTGCGGCAAATCGACCTTGCTGCGGATGGTCGCCGGGCTCGAGCGCATCTCCGACGGCAGCATTTCGATCGCCGGCAAGGTCGTCAACGAACTGGAGCCGAAGGATCGCAACATCGCGATGGTGTTCCAGAACTACGCGCTGTATCCGCATATGAGCGTGGCCGAGAACATGGGTTACGCGCTGAAGATCGCGGGCGTCGATCGTGCGCAGATCGCGAAACGCGTCGAAGCCGCCGCGCAGATTCTCGAGCTCGGCGCGCTGCTGCAGCGCAAGCCGCGCGAGTTGTCGGGCGGGCAGCGGCAGCGCGTCGCGATGGGCCGCGCGATCGTGCGCGAGCCGGCGGTGTTTCTGTTCGACGAGCCGCTGTCGAATCTCGACGCGCGTCTGCGCGTGCAGATGCGCCTCGAAATCCAGCGCCTGCATGCGCGCCTCAAGACCACGAGTCTGTACGTCACGCACGATCAGATCGAAGCGATGACGCTGGCGCAGCGCGTGATCGTGATGAACCAGGGCCACGCCGAGCAGATCGGCGCGCCGACCGAAGTCTACGAGCGGCCAGCCACGGTGTTCGTCGCGAGCTTCATCGGCTCGCCGGGGATGAACCTGCTCGAAGGCCGTGTCTCGGACGACGGCTCGACCTTCGACGTCGCCGGCAACGGTCCGAAGCTGCCGCTCGCGGGCGTGCCGTCGATCGGCCGCGAAGTCGCGACAGGCCGCGAGTGGACGCTCGGCATTCGCCCCGAGCATCTGAGCCCGGGCACGGCCAACGCACCGTTCGCGACACTGAGCGTCGATTCTTGCGAAATTCTCGGCGCGGACAATCTCGCGCACGGCCGCTGGGGCAAGCACGATGTGACCGCGCGGCTGCCTCACGCGCATCGTCCCGCGGCCGGCGAGGCGCTGCAGGTCGTGCTGCCCGCGCAGCATCTGCACTTCTTCGATCCGGCGACTGGACGGCGCGCGAACTGAGACGCCCGCGGAGCGCCGCGACGGCGGCCCGCCGCCGGAACTCCCCTGCCGCCCGGCCCTCGCCGCGAAGTACAATGCCACCTGAACCACATGCCGCGCGCGGCAGCGCCGTCGAATCCGACGCCGCGCCGGCCGGCGCCGGGTGTTCCGCCCGGCCCTCACACCGATTACCCATTCACCCCCGACTGCCCGCCCGCACGCGGCCGGCGTCGTCAACGTCTACTGCAAGCAAATGGCCCAATACGTTTTCACCATGAACCGGGTCGGCAAAATCGTGCCGCCCAAGCGCCAGATCCTCAAAGACATTTCGCTATCGTTCTTCCCCGGCGCGAAGATCGGCCTGCTCGGCCTGAACGGCTCGGGCAAGTCGACCCTGATCCGCATCATGGCCGGTGTGGACACGGAGATCGAAGGCGAAGCGACACCGATGCCGAACCTGAACATCGGCTATCTGCCGCAGGAGCCGCAACTCGATCCGCAGAAAACCGTGCGTGAAGCGGTCGAGGAAGGCCTCGGCGACGTGTTCAACGCGCAGAAAAAGCTCGACGAGATCTACGCGGCCTACGCGGAGCCGGACGCCGACTTCGATGCGCTCGCCGCCGAGCAGGCGAAGTACGAAGCGATCCTCGCAACGACCGACGGCAGCGCCGAGCAGCAGATCGAAATCGCTGCCGACGCACTGCGCCTGCCGGCATGGGACGCGAAGATCGAGCATCTGTCGGGCGGCGAAAAGCGCCGCGTCGCGCTGTGCAAGCTGCTGCTGCAAAAGCCCGACATGCTGCTGCTCGACGAGCCGACCAACCACCTCGACGCGGAATCGGTCGAATGGCTCGAGCAGTTCCTGACGCGCTTCCCGGGCACCGTGGTCGCCGTCACGCACGATCGCTACTTCCTCGACAACGCCGCCGAGTGGATTCTCGAACTCGACCGCGGTCACGGCATTCCGTGGAAGGGCAACTACAGCAGCTGGCTCGATCAGAAGGAAGAGCGCCTGAAGCAGGAAGAAGCGTCGGAGTCCGCGCGTCAGAAGGCGATCAAGAAGGAACTCGAGTGGGTGCGCCAGAACCCGAAGGGCCGTCAGGCGAAGTCGAAGGCGCGTATCGCGCGCTTCGAGGAACTGAACAGCCAGGACTACCAGAAGCGCAACGAAACGCAGGAAATCTTCATTCCGGTCGGCGACCGCCTCGGCAATGAAGTGATCGAGTTCAAGAACGTCAGCAAGTCGTACGGCGACCGGCTGCTGCTCGATAACGTCAGCTTCAAGATCCCGGCCGGCGCGATCGTCGGCATCATCGGTCCGAACGGCGCCGGCAAGTCGACGCTGTTCCGGATGCTGACCGGTCGCGAACAACCGGATTCGGGCGAAATCGTGCAGGGTCCGACCGTCAAGCTCGCTTACGTGGACCAGAGCCGCGAAGCGCTCGCAGGCACCAAGACCGTGTTCGAGGAAATCTCGGGTGGTGCCGACGTGCTGACGGTCGGCAAGTACGAAACGCCGTCGCGCGCGTATATCGGCCGCTTCAATTTCAAGGGCGGCGACCAGCAGAAGATCGTCGGCAATCTGTCCGGCGGCGAGCGCGGTCGTCTGCATCTGGCGAAGACGCTGATCGCGGGCGGCAACGTACTGCTGCTCGACGAACCGTCGAACGACCTCGACGTCGAAACGCTGCGCGCGCTCGAAGACGCGCTGCTCGAATTCGCGGGCTCGGTGCTCGTGATTTCGCACGATCGCTGGTTCCTCGATCGCATCGCGACGCATATCCTCGCGTTCGAAGGCGACTCGCAAGTCACGTTCTTCGACGGCAACTACCAGGAATACGAAGCGGACAAGCGCGCGCGTCTCGGCGAGGAAGGCGCGCGGCCGAAGCGCCTGCGCTACAAACCGATCTCGCGTTAAGAAGCGGGCGGACGACGGCCCGTCTGGCGCAATGCCGGATGGGCCGCGGGGCATGCGCGTTGCTGACCGTCGCTAGATGGAGGCGCGCGTGAAAGTCTCGCGCACGCGACAGACGGTCAACACCACGCCGCGCGATGCGGTGACGAGGAGACAGGCATGGCGATGTCGAAGGTCAGGCGCTGGATCGTCGTCTTGGGGGCAACGCTATTGGCGTTGATTCTGATCGCGATCGGCGCAATGCAATTCGCGCAACAGGAGGTCAAGAATCGCGTCAGCGCGGCGCTCGGGCCGCTTGGCAGCGCCGACAGTATCGACGTCGGCCTCACCTCGGTACACCTCACCCACGTCGTGCTAAAAGCGCCGCCTGGCTGGCCAGCGGGCGAACCGCTACGCGCCGACGAAATCACGATCACCCCGGACGTGCGCGATCTGATCGCGCGGCGCATGCATATCCGCGAGGTCGTCGTGCGCGGCTTCGACATGGCCGTGTTACGCACGAAGGACGGCTCGCTGAATCTGCTGCCGAACCTGCGCGAATCGCTTAACCGCGGCGATCAGCCGGGCAACGCCGGCACGGCGCCGCCGATCCCGCGCGAAAAGCTGGTCGACCATATCCGCTTCGAACACGGCAACTTCCATTTCTACGACATGACTGTCGGGCCGCCGCCGTTCAAGGTCACGGTCAGCAACGCCAACGCAAGCGTCGACCATCTGCATTTGCCGGCGCTTACCGAACCGACCAATGTCAGCGTTCGCGGCTCGATGAAGGGCCCGGCGCATACGGGCACCGCGACGTTCGACGGCTGGATCAAAATCGCCAGCCGCGATTCGCAGACGACGAGCACGCTGCACGGCGTCGATATTGCGATGCTCGATCCGTATCTGCTGAAGAAGGCCGGCACGCGCGCACAGGTGACGGGCGGCACCGTCGACCTGACGATCGAATCGACGGTGCGGAACTATCATCTCCATGCGCCCGGCACGGTGACGGTCCGCAATCTGCAACTCGCCGAATCCGACAATCCGCTCGAGACGTTCATGTCGATTCCGACCCGCGCCGCCGTCGCGGCGCTGAAGACGCATAACGGCGACATCACGCTGCATTTCGTGCTCGACGGCGATCTGCGCGATCCGAAGTTCTCGGTGCGCGAAGGAATCCTCACGCGCATCGGCGCGGGGTTTGCGAAGGCGCTCGGGGTCAGCGTCGAAGGCGTCGCGAAGGGTGCGGGCGAGACCGTCAAGGGTCTTGGCAATGCGCTGAAGAATCTGCTGGGGCAGTAGCGGCGGCGGTCAGCTCAAACCGGCAAGCCCAATTCGCGCAGCTTGGCTTCCGTTTGCGCGGTGCCCGTGTGATGCACGCCGTGCCAGCCGAGCGCCGTCGCGGCTTCGGCGTTCTTCGCGTTGTCGTCGATGAAGACAAGTTCGGCCGGCTCGACACCGGGCATTTGCAGTTCGATGCGCCGGCGCATCTCCGAGAAGATCGCCGGGTCGGGCTTCACGAGCTTCACGCGCCCCGACACGACGATGTCGCGAAACCGCCGCAGAACCGGATAGTGTTCCCACGCGTACGGAAACGTCTCGGCCGACCAGTTGGTCAGCCCGAAGAGCGGCACCTCGGCCGCTTCGAGCTTTTCCATCAGCGCGATGCCGTCGTCGAGTACACCCGCCACCATCTGGTGCCAGCGTGCATAGAACGCGCGGATCAGCGGTTCGTGATCGGGAAACCGCGCGATCAGCTCGTCGGTGGCTTCGACGATCGGCTGACCGCCATCCTGGCGGATCACCCAGTCCATCGAGCAGACGTGCGTGAGGAACCAGCGGCGCTCGACTTCGTCGGGAATCAGCTCGCGGTACAGGTACTCGGGACTCCAGTCGATCAGCACACCGCCGAAATCGAACACCACTGCCTTGATCGCCATGCGCCACGCTCCTTCGGAAGGTCGTCGCTACGCTCAGATGGGTTGCGTGCGCAGTTCCAGCCACGCTTTCGCGTCGCCCGAAACATGCGGCGCGAGGCGCGTGCGCACCGTCTCGTGATACGCGTTGAGCCACGCACGCTCGTCGTCGCGCAGCAGCGACAGCTCGATGCAGCGCGTATCGATCGGGCACAACGTCAGCGTTTCGAACTTCAGGAAGTCGCCGAATTCGGTTTTTTCCGCCGCCACGTTCAGCACGAGGTTTTCGATTCGCACGCCCCACTTGCCCGGCCGATACAGACCCGGCTCGTTCGATGTGATCATGCCCTCCTCCATCGCGGTCCACGGTTCGGCCGGCGCGTAGTGCGAGATCACCTGCGGGCCTTCGTGCACGTTCAGGAAGTAGCCGACCCCGTGACCGGTGCCGTGGCCATAGTCGGCGCCGGCCTGCCAGATCGGCGCGCGCGCGATCGCGTCGAGCATCGGCGAGCGGATGCCGCGCGGGAATTGCGCGCGTGACAGCGCGATCATGCCCTTCAGCACGACCGTGAAATCGCGGCGCTGTTCGTTGCTCGGCGTGCCGACCGGGACGACGCGCGTGATGTCGGTCGTGCCGCTCAGATACTGGCCGCCCGAATCGATCAGCAGCAGGCCATTGCCTTCGATCACCGCATGCGACTCCTCGGTCGCGCGATAGTGCGGCATCGCGCCGTTCGCATTGAAGCCCGCGATCGTCGCGAAGCTCAGCGACACGAAGCCGGGACGGCGCGCGCGAGCTGCCGTCAGACGCTCGTCGATCGTCAGCTCGGTGACGCGCTCGCGGCCGAGCGCGCTTTCGAACCACGCGAAGAATTCGGCGAGCGCGGCGCCGTCCTGCTCCATCGTCTCGCGCACGTGCGTGGCATCGGCGGCGGTCTTGCACGACTTCAGGAAAGTGGACGGATTGACCGCCTCGACCACCTTGACCGACGACGGCACCGCCTGCAGCGAGCCGTACGTGATGCGGCGCGGATCGATCAGCAGCGTGCTGCCGGCCGGCAGGGCGGCAAGCGCGTCGGCGGTTTTCGCGTACGGCTCGACGCTGATGCCGTCGCGCGCGAGCACTTCGGCGAGCGCTGGCGACACCTTGCCGTCGGCGATAAACAGCGACACCCGATCCACGCCGATCAGCGCGTGCGCGACGAACACCGGGTTGTAGCTGACGTCGGCGCCGCGCAGATTCAGCAGCCAAGCGAGGTCGTCGAGCGTCGAGATGAAGTGCCACTGCGCGCCTTTCTCGACCATCGCGCGACGCACTTGCGCAAGCTTGTCCGCGCGTGTGACGCCCGCTTGCGGCGCGGCGTGCTCGAAGACGGCGTCGGCGGGCAGCGCCGGGCGCTGCGCCCAGATCGCGTCGAACAGGTCGAGGTCGGTGCGCAATCGCACGCCGTGCGCGTTCAGTGCGGCGCTCAACGCGCGCGCGGCCGCGACGCCCAGCACCGCGCCGTCCACACCGACCGTGCCGCCGCTCGCGACGTTCTGCGCGAGCCATTCGAAATGCGGCGTCGTGAGCTGGCCGCCGGTCATCTTCATCAGCTCGACACCGCTGCCGGCGAGCTGCGCACTCGCCTGCTCCCAGTAGCGGCTGTCGGTCCAGACGCCGGCGAAATCGGCGGTGACGATCAGCGTGCCGGCCGAGCCGGTGAAGCCCGACAGCCACTGGCGGCCTTGCCAGCGCCCTGGCAGATACTCGGACAGATGCGGATCCGCCGACGGCACGAGGTAAGCGGCAATGCCTTCGCGCGCCATCGCAGCGCGCAGGCTCGCAAGGCGCTCGGGAATGGAGGAGGTTTCGGGAAGTCGGGCGTTCATGGAGTTACCTGCAAGGATTCATCGACGGATTGACCGGCGCGTTGATTGACGCGACAAGAGGCCGACCGTCACGGCGACGGCGATGAGCGCGACGGCGGTGCATACCGGCCATTCGAGCATGTCGCCGTCATGGAAGAGACTTGTCACATTGCCGGCCATCCGCGCGACGCTCGTGCCGAGCACACCGGCCAACAGCGCGGCCCACCAGCGGGCGCGGCTCGCGCGGCGCTGCGGATGCAACCACCAGCCCGCGAGGCCGATCACCGCGCCGAGTACGAGAATGCCTGGCCAACCCATCAGGCGTCGACTCCAGACTGGGCGCTCAAACACGGCAAGATAAATTTCGGATTCGTCTCATAGGCGAAAGGAGCCGCCAACGCTAGCATTTTTGCCTCCTCAACTATACAAGTTCAGCACGGCGCTTTCCGCATAGCGGTTGAGTTTAGGGATCGGGGTGTGCTTAGGCAAGTTGTAAGTCTGACGAAAACGCCTCATGCTTCGCCCGTTGCCAGGCTGACGCAGCGCCATGCGCATCGCCCTTATCGAACCCGACGTCCAACACGCCAAACTGGTTGACCGGCTCATTTTCGCCGGCGGCCACGCGTGCCAGCACTTCACCACTAGCGCCACCTTCCTGCAGCGCGCTACCGACGAATTTTTCGACCTGTTGATCACCGAAAGTTGGGCCGGCGACCATTGCGCCGAAGACGTGATCCCGCGCGCGCGCTCCATTCTGCCGGGCCTGCCCGTCATGATGCTGCTGACCGCACCGCGCGAATGCCAGATCGTCGCCGCGCTGCATGCCGGCGCCGACGACTGTCTCAGCAAGCCAGTGCGCGGCCCCGAAATGCTCGCGCGTGTCGAGGCGCTGCAACGCCGTGCGGGCCTGCGGCGGCCGCCCAACCGTCGACGCGACGTGATCGGCGGCTATACGTTCGACGCGGCGAATTTGGCCGTGACATTCCGCGACCTGACCGTGATCCTGACGCCGAAGGAATTCCGCCTCGCGCTGGTGCTGTTCAACAATCTCGCGCGGCCGGTGTCGCGCGCGCATATTCTCGAAACCGTGTGGGCCCGCCGCCGCGACGTAAAGTCGCGCACCATCGACACCCACGCGTCGCGCGTGCGCAGCAAGTTGCAACTGCGCCCGGAGCTTGGCTACACGCTGACGCCGGTCTATGGTTACGGTTACCAGCTCGACGCGATCCCGCCGGAGAGCCTGACAGGCGCGAACTGACGCATGCGGGATATATGGCGGGCAGGATGTGAGTATCGTGGAAACGCTATAATATACGGCTGAACGATAGCTCCCCCAAATGCAGCTTCTAACGATCGGAATCAACCATCACACTGCGCCTGTCGCCTTGCGCGAACGCGTGGCGTTTCCGCTCGAACAGATAAAGCCCGCTCTGGATACGTTCAAAGGCATCTGGCTGGGCCACATGGCCCCCAACGCGCCCGAGGCGGCAATTCTGTCCACCTGCAACCGCACCGAACTCTACTGCGCGACCGACGACCTCGCCGCGCGCGAAGCCTCGGTGCAGTGGCTGTCGAAGTACCACAACCTCCCCATCGATGAACTCGCGCCGCACGTCTATGCATTGCCGCAGTCCGAAGCCGTGCGCCATGCGTTCCGCGTCGCGTCGGGGCTCGATTCGATGGTGCTCGGCGAAACGCAGATCGTCGGACAAATGAAGGACGCGGTGCGCACCGCCTCCGAAGCCGGCGCGCTCGGTACCTATCTGAATCAGCTATTCCAGCGCACCTTCGCCGTCGCGAAGGAAGTGCGCAGCACGACCGAAATCGGCGCGCAGTCGGTGTCGATGGCCGCCGCCGCGGTACGCCTCGCCCAACGGATTTTCGACAAGATCGCGAACCAGCGCGTGCTGTTCATCGGTGCTGGCGAAATGATCGAACTTTGCGCGACGCACTTCGCGGCGCAGCATCCGCGGGAACTCGTCGTCGCGAACCGAACCGCCGAGCGCGGCATGCGGCTCGCCGAGCGCTTCAACGGCCGCGCCATTCCGCTCTCCGAGTTACCCGCGCGGATGCACGAATTCGACATCATCGTGTCGTGCACAGCGTCCACGTTGCCGATCATCGGTCTTGGCGCGGTCGAGCGCGCGGTCAAGGCGCGCCGTCACCGGCCGATTTTCATGGTCGACCTCGCGGTGCCGCGCGACATCGAACCCGAAGCCGGCCAGCTCGAAGACGTGTTCCTGTACACCGTCGACGACCTCGGCGCGATCGTCCGCGAAGGCAATGCGTCGCGCCAGGCCGCGGTCGCGCAGGCCGAAGCGATCATCGAAACGCGCGTGCAGAACTTCATGCAGTGGCTTGATGCGCGCAGCATCGTACCGGTGATCCGCCACATGCACACGCAGGCCGACACGCTGCGCCGCGCGGAGGTCGAACGCGCGCAGAAAATGCTCGCGCGCGGCGACGATCCGGCCGCAGTCCTCGAGGCACTGTCGCAATCGCTCACCAACAAGCTGATCCATGGTCCTACGCACGCGCTGAATCGCGCGAGCACCGACAATCGCGACAAGCTGATCGAGCTGATGAGCGGCTTCTACAAACACTCCGGCTCTACCGAACGTTAGCGGCGCAGTGCTCGCCGCACCCCGCGCGCCACCGCCGTGGCTCGCAAAGTGCTTCGCCCCGGGCATTCGCCCGTTCTCCTGGCCGCATCCATTCCGGAGTCCCCTCCGCTACCCGCCCGATGAAAACGAGCATGCAACGCAAGCTCGACCAGCTGACCACCCGGCTGGCCGAACTGAACGACCTGTTGAGCCGCGAGGACATCACCGCCAACCTCGACCAATACCGCAAGCTGACGCGCGAACACGCGGAGCTCGGCCCGCTCGTCGAGCATTACGGGCTGTGGCGCCAGGCGCAAAACGACGCCGCCACCGCGCAGGAACTGCTCGCCGACGCGTCGATGCGCGATTTCGCCGAAGATGAGATCCGCGCAGCACGCGATCGTATGGAGGCGCTCGGCGTCGAACTGCAGAAAATGCTGCTGCCGAAAGATCCAAACGACGAGCGCAACATTTTCCTCGAAATCCGCGCGGGCACCGGCGGCGACGAATCCGCGCTGTTCGCGGGCGATCTGCTGCGCATGTATCTGCGCTATGCCGAGCGCAACCGCTGGCAGGTCGAGATGATGTCGGCGAGCGAATCGGACCTCGGCGGCTATCGCGAAGTGATCGTGCGAATTGCCGGCGATGCCGCGTATTCGAAACTGAAGTTCGAGTCGGGCGGGCATCGCGTGCAGCGCGTGCCGGCCACCGAAACGCAGGGCCGCATCCATACCTCGGCGTGCACGGTCGCGGTGATGCCGGAGGCGGACGAGATCGGCGAAGTCGAGATCAATCCGGGCGATTTGCGTATCGACACGTTCCGCGCGTCGGGCGCGGGCGGCCAGCACATCAACAAGACCGACTCGGCGGTGCGCGTCACGCACTTGCCGACGGGCATCGTCGTCGAATGTCAGGACGACCGCTCGCAGCACAAGAACAAGGATCGCGCGCTGAAGGTGCTCGCCGCGCGCATCAAGGACAAGCAGGCGCACGAGCAGCAGGCGAAGGAAGCGGCGACGCGCAAGAACCTGATCGGCTCGGGCGACCGTTCGGAGCGCATCCGCACGTACAACTTCCCGCAGGGGCGCCTCACCGATCACCGCATCAATCTGACGCTGTATCGCCTCGACGCGATCATGGACGGCGATCTCGAAGAACTGATCGCTGCGCTTGTCAGCGAGCATCAGGCCGAACTGCTGGCCTCGCTCGGCGACGCCGACTAACGCCCCGCCAATGACCGACGCCTCCCCGGCTCCGCTCGACCCCACCGCTCTGCCCGCCACGGCCGAGGCGCTATTGCGCGCATCGCCGCTGCCGCCGCTCGAAGCGCGGATTCTGCTCACGCATGTGCTCGGTTGGCGGCGCACGCAGCTGATCACGCGCGGCGAGGAGCCGCTCGAACGCGCAAGCGTCGAGCGTTATCGCACGTTCGAGGCGCGGCGCATGGCCGGCGAGCCGGTCGCGCAGCTCGTCGGTGCGCGCGAATTCTTCGGGCTCGAATTCGAAGTGACGCCGCACGTGCTGATTCCGCGTCCTGAGACCGAGCTGCTGGTGGAGACCGCGCTCGCGGCGATCGAACCTCGGCCGCGCCCACGTGTGCTCGATCTCGGCACCGGGACCGGCGCAATCGCGGTGGCGATCGCGTCGATGCGGCCCGACGCGCAGGTCTGGGCGCTCGACCGCTCGGCCGACGCGCTCGCCGTCGCCGCGCGCAACAGCGCGCGCCTGCTCGACGTGAAACGCCCGGGGGGCGCCGTCGTTTTCCTGCCCAGCGACTGGTACGACTCGCTCGACGCCGCGTTGCGCTTCGATGCGATCGTCAGCAATCCACCGTATATCGCGAGCGGCGACCCGCATCTGCGTGAGGGCGATCTGCGCTTCGAGCCGCGCGGCGCGCTCACCGACGAGGCCGACGGCCTCAGCGCGATCCGCGCGATCGTCGGCGGCGCCCCCGAGCGTCTCGCCGCCGACGGCACGCTTTGGATCGAACATGGCTACGACCAGGCCGAAGCCGTGCGCGGGTTGCTGAGCGAACGCGGTTTTGCCGAGGTCCGCTCGGCGCGCGATCTCGCCGGCATCGAGCGGATCAGCGGCGGCGTGCTGCGCGCCGCTGCGTCCTGAGCGCGGTCGCCGGGCTAAAACCCCAAGCGCGACGTGGCTGCGGCCGCCCGTAGCGAAATCCGCTATCATTTCAGCCTAATCTCATCCTTTATCGGAACCGCAAGGTCAGTCATGGATACGCAACAACGCATCAAGCAAATCGTCGACGGCAACAACGTCGTTCTCTTCATGAAGGGCACGGCCCAGTTCCCGATGTGCGGTTTTTCCGGCCGCGCCATCCAGATCCTGAAGGCGTGCGGTGCCGGTGAAATCAAGACCGTCAACGTGCTC
The DNA here is from genome assembly GCF_014201005.1 of Paraburkholderia lebeckiae. NCBI lineage: Bacteria > Pseudomonadati > Pseudomonadota > Betaproteobacteria > Burkholderiales > Burkholderiaceae > Paraburkholderia > Paraburkholderia lebeckiae. The sequence continues at coordinate 39,470 of NZ_JACHDK010000014.1, forward strand.
GAAGACGACGAAATCCGTCAGGGCATCAAGGTGTTCTCGAACTGGCCGACCATTCCGCAGCTGTACGTGAAGGGCGAATTCATCGGCGGCTCGGACATCATGATGGAGATGTACGAATCGGGCGAACTGCAGCAGCTGTTCGCCGCGGCCTGAGCGTTCTGCGCTTCGTTCGCTTCATCAGGCGCCGCAAGCCATGCAGCAAGCACGCACCGCGGTGCCTCGCCGGCTGATCGTCGCGATCACCGGCGCCACCGGCGCCATCTACGGCATCCGGCTGCTCGAGACGCTGCGGCGGCTCGGCGGCGTCGAGAGTCACCTGCTGATTTCGAGCGCGGGTTGGCTCAACATCCAGCATGAACTCCAGTTGGGCAAGGAAGACGTGCATCCGCTCGCGGATGTCGTCCATTCGGTGCGCGATGTTGGCGCGAGCATCGCATCCGGCTCGTTCGCGACCGACGGCATGATCGTCGCGCCCTGCTCGATGAAAACTCTCGCCAGCATCGCGCACGGTTTCGCCGACAACCTGATCACCCGCGCCGCCGACGTCACACTGAAGGAGCGTCGCCGTCTCGTGCTGCTGGTGCGCGAAACGCCGTTCAATCTCGCGCATCTGCGCAATATGACGGCCGTCACCGAAATGGGTGGAGTGATCTTCCCGCCGCTGCCCGCGTTCTATAACCGGCCTGCTTCGATCGACGAGATGGTCGACCACACTGTCGCACGCGTGCTCGATCTGTTTGGGCTGGGGCCGGCGTTATCGCCGGCGTGGGAAGGATTGCGGGGCGCGCAGGATTAACCGCGACAACGCGGATTAACAACTGCCGCGATGCAATCAATTCCCGCCGAACCCATTTATCAAGCTGGCGTGCGAACCTATATTGGTAGCAATCCAATTTCTGCGTGTCGTGCTTACACGGCCGCGTTGCTGTCATGAACCGCTCACCTTCGCTTTTCCTGTCTCACGGCGCACCCACGTTGCCGATCGATCCGTCGATGCCGTCCGCCGAGTTCGGCGCGCTCGGCACGCAATTGCCGCGTCCCGCGGCAATCCTGATGTTATCGGCGCACTGGGGCACCGCGCAGCCACTCGCGAGCATCGCGACGGCGCCTGAAACCATCCACGATTTTTATGGTTTTCCGCGCCAGCTCTACGAAATCCAATACTCGGCGCCGGGCGCGCCCGACGTCGCACGTAGCGCCGCCGCGCTGCTCGGCGCGAACGGCATCGTCGCGGACGTGCAGCCGCGCGGACTCGACCACGGCGCATGGGTGCCGATGCTGCTGATGTTTCCGCGAGCGGACGTGCCGATCGCGCAACTGTCGATCCAACCGCGCAAGGACGCCGCGCATCATTTCCGCGTCGGCCGCGCGCTGCGCGCGCTGAAAGACGAAGGCGTGATGGTGATCGGCTCCGGCCAGATCACCCATAACCTGCGCGCCGCCGATTTCTCCGCGCGCCCGGAAGACGCCGATCCGCGTGTGGCCGAATTCACCGACTGGTTCGAGGACAAGCTTGTCGCGCGCGATATCGACGCGCTGCTCGACTATCGCCGCCAGGCGCCGCACGCGGTGTTGATGCATCCGACCGACGAGCATCTGTTGCCGGTATTCGCCGCGCTCGGCGCCGCCGACGACGACTATTCGCTCGCGATCCAGTCGCTCGGCACCTACCAACGCTCGCTCGCGATGACGAACTACGTGTTCGGGACCGCCTGATCCGGCTCGGGGTCGCGCACAAAGGTCAACAAAAAGCCCGCCTGATCATCGATCGGGAGGGCTTTTTATCGGCCCCGAAAGACCCGCGTCGAGCGGATCTTCGGTTTCGACCGGCGCTCAATGCGCGCCGATAACTTCGAGCACTTCGTCGTGCTCGATCCGCTCGTCCAGATACTCCGAACGATAGCCGCTGTTCACGCCCCAGAAGTAGAACGCCAACGAGAAGGCGATCACGACGAGCATGTCCCAGCCGTAAGGCAGAATGCCGAAGCCGCCAAACTCCTTGCTGCCGATCAGCGACAGGATCGCCATGATCGGCAGATACGCGACCAGCCACCAGGCAGCCTTCAGGTCACGGCCCCAGCCCTCGAAGCCCGACTTCGCCTGGAAGTAGAAATACACCGGCAGCGCGACGACCATCAGCAGAATGATTTCGCCGGTCAGCGGCCACCTCGCCCAGTACAGGATCAGCGACGCGCAGACGAACGCGAACGGCGCGATCACCTTCATGCCGGCGATGTGCAACGGGCGCTCGAGATCGGTTGCCGCTCGGCGCAGTGCCATCAGGCTGATCGGGCCGGTCAGGTACGAGATCACGGTCGCGACCGAAATCACCGCCGCGAGCGAACTCCAGCCGCGGAAGAAGAACAGGAAGATGAACGAGACGAGCAGGTTGAACCACATCGCGTTGCGCGGAACGCCATAGAACGGGTGCACGTTACCGAACATCTTCGGCATCGTGTTGTTGCGCTCCATCGCGTAGATCATGCGCGAGGTGGTCGCCATGTAGGTCGTACCGGTGCCGCTCGGGCTCACGAACGCGTCGACGTACAGCAGGATCGCCAGCCAGTTCAGGTTCAGCGCAATCGCCAGTTCCGCGAACGGCGAAGCAAAGCTGAAGTGGCTCCAGCCCTTCATCACGTCGGCCGGATTCACGGCGCCGATGTATGCGATCTGCAGCAACACGTAGATCACGAGCGCGAGCAGGATCGAGCCGATCACCGCGAACGGCACGCTCCTGGCCGGATTTCGCGCTTCACCGGCCAGGTTGATCGGGCTCTGGAAACCGTTGAATGCGAACACGATGCCGCTCGTCGCGACCGCGGTCAGCACCGCCGACCAGCCGTACGGCGCGAACGTGGTCGTCTGACCAAAGTTCTCGGTGTGGACGCCGGTCATCATCAGGCCGACGATCGTTGCGCCCGGGATCAGGAACTTGAAGATCGTGATCGCCGAGTTGGCGCGCGCGAACAGCTTGACGCCCCAGTAGTTGAGCAGGAAATAGATGATGACGAGCCCGGCGGACAGCAGTAGGCCGTTGGTCGTCAATGACCCGTCGACGAACAGCGCATGCGCCCAGGGATAGGGCCACGTACTCATATATTGGATCGATGCTTCGGCCTCGATCGGGATCACCGACACGATCGCGATCCAGTTAGCCCACGCGCTGATGAAACCGACCAGCGCGCCGTGCGAGTAGCGCGCATAGCGCACCATCCCGCCAGATTCCGGAAACATCGCACCGAGTTCCGCGTAGGTCAGCGCAATCGCGAGAATCACGACCGCACCGATGATCCATGCGCAAATCGCAGCCGGACCGGCGATTTTTGCAGCCTTCCACGCGCCGAACAGCCAACCCGATCCGATGATCGAGCCCAGACCGGTCAGCATCAGCGCGAATGGCCCGATGCTCCGTTGTATAGAACTTTTCACTTCTTCTCCTAAATCAGAACCATGTCGGCACCGTGTGACATCGCTTGTGGCGGGGGGGAACGGGGTGACGCGCATGTAAGCGCGTCCATATGCGGAATAGGTGCAACCGACGCGCGGCGCGTAGTTTAACGGTTGCACCGTGTTACTGCAGGGAAACGGGAGCCGAACTAAGGGTTCTCCCTAGCAAAAGGTTGGCCCCCTGCGCAAGCTTTGTAAGAAAATTTAGGACTAGTCCGGCAAAGTTTCGTCTAGACTGTTGACCTTCGTCCGAATTCGCCGTATAACGTTCGGGCAGGATTTCAAGTGGCGAGTGAAGTGGTTCTTTCGTAGTTCGCCCATCAACGGTACTCCGGTTGGTCCCATTACCCCCTTCCTTGATTTTCATGCACCCGGGCTTCGGCCTTATTCACCATTTTTTAGGAAAAAGTAATATGGAAACCGGTACCGTCAAGTGGTTCAACGACGCTAAGGGCTTCGGCTTCATCACTCCGGACGGCGGCGGTGAAGATCTGTTCGCGCATTTCTCGGAAATTCGCACGGAAGGCTTCAAGACGCTGCAAGAAAACCAGAAGGTCACGTTTGAAGTGAAGACGGGCCCGAAGGGCAAGCAAGCGGCTAACATCAAGCCGGTGTAAGCTCCGCGCTTCCTTCTGGACGCAAAAAAACCCCGCCTCGGCGGGGTTTTTTATTACTGCTGCCAATCTGAATGCGCCGATTAACTTCGCATGACTTCGCAATTCGCGGCGGATTATTTGTTGATTATCCGGGATTATCCGAATACACGCCGCGCATGAATACCGAGGCCGGTCGCCACGCTCGCGAGACGATCGCCGAACACCGCTTGCGCGTCTGGAAACGCCGCGGCCAGCGCGCCCGACAGAAACGCGAGGCCGGTCGACCCGCCGGTGAAATAGATCGCGTCGACATCGCGCGGCGCGACGCCCGCCGCCTGCACCGTGTCGCGCGCGGCCTGCACGATGCGTCGCGTTTCTTCCTCGCCTGCCTTGACGAGCTGCGCTTCGTCGAACGCGAGACGCAGATCCTCTTCCACTTGCTCGAGATCGATCACGGTCTCGCCGCCCGCCGCCACGCCGATCTTGGCCTCTTCCGCGTGGGCGGCGAGCGCGTGCCCGAAACGCTGTTCGACCACGCGCATCAGCCGGTCGTGGTGCTTCGTCTCCGTGAAAAGGTGCCGCATCAGCGCGAGTTCGCTGACGCGCTTCGGCGTGTAGACGGTGTTGATCAGGTGCCAGGTCGCGAGATCGAAATAAATCCGGTTCGGGATTTCGCGCCCTTGCGGATCGAGCGACTGGTAGCCCAGTTCACGCAGTATCGTGGCGAGTTCGACGCGGCGGTCGAAGTCCGTACCCGCGACGTGCACGCCGTGGTGCGCGAGCACGTCGTCCTTGCGCTCGACGCGCTTCATCCGTTCCGGCCCCACTCGCACGAGCGAAAAGTCCGAGGTACCGCCGCCGATGTCCGCCACAAGCACGAGCCCCTCGGCGCTCAGGTGCGATTCGTAGTCGAACGCAGCCGCGATCGGTTCATACTGAAAGTGGATGTCGCGCAAGCCGGCCGTGCGCGCGGCGGCTTCGAGCTGTTGCTGCGCCATCTGGTCGGCGCGCGGGTCGTCGTCGACGAAGAACACCGGGCGGCCCAGCACCGCGCGGTCGATCGCGCCGCCGGCGCTCGCCTCGGCCGCGCGCTTCAGGTGAGTCAGGAACGTCGCGATCACCTCGGTGTACTTGATCGCACTGCCGTCGCCGAGATCGGTTGTATTCTCGGCGAGCGGCGAGCCGAGAATGCTTTTCATCGAGCGCATCAGCCGGCCGTCGAAACCGTCGATGTAAGCAGCGAGCGCCGCGCGCCCGAATTCGCTGGTGTGTTCGTCGGTATTGAAGAAGACCGCGGTGGGCAGCGTCGTGTACGCGCCTTCGACCGGCGCCAGCTTCAGCTGCGGGCCGGTCGGAACCGCGACGGCCGAATTGGAAGTACCGAAGTCAATCGCGCAATAGTTCATGGCAGGAATGGCCGCTCACGGCTGGCGCGCACAGAAAGGGGAGCGGCTTTGTATCACGAAAACTCCGTCAGCATCAACTGAAGCTGATGGGACGTCCGCAAGATCGTTAGAAATCATGGCGCGGAATGGATCTTGCTGCGTCCGACCGGATATGCCGTCCCATTTCGCCATCGAGGAGACTTCGCGTCATGAGCGTGCCGCCCACCGCCGCCGTCGATGACCAGCATGCCACGCTGATCGAAACCGATCTGCCGTCGCGGCTGGACCGTCTGCCGTGGGGCCGCTTTCATACGCTGATCGTGGTCGCGCTCGGCGTGACGTGGCTGCTCGACGGCCTTGAGGTGACGCTCGCCGGCGCGGTCGCGAGCGCGCTGAAAACCAGCCCGGCGCTGCGCTTTTCGAATGCCGAGGTCGGCCTCGCGGGCAGCGCATACATTACCGGCGCGGTGCTCGGTGCGCTCGGTTTCGGCTGGCTGACCGACCGGCTCGGCCGCCGCAAGCTGTTTTTCATCACGCTGACGCTCTATCTGGCCGCGACCGCGGCGACCGCGCTGTCGTGGAATCTGATGAGCTTCATGCTGTTCCGCTTCCTGACCGGCGCGGGTATCGGCGGCGAATACACGGCGATTAACTCGACGATCCAGGAATTCACGCCGGCACGCGTGCGCGGCTGGACCGACCTCGGCATCAACGGGACGTTCTGGGTGGGCGCGGGGCTCGGCGCCGCGGGCTCGCTGGTGCTGCTCGATCCGCACCTGCTGCCTTCCGACTGGGGCTGGCGCGCGTGTTTTTTCATCGGCGCGGTGCTCGCGCTGGCGATCCTGCCGATGCGCATCTGGATACCCGAAAGCCCGCGCTGGCTACTCACGCACGGCGACGAGCGCGACGCCCGCACGATCGTCGAGGGCATCGAGACGCGTTTTCGCGACGCCGGCCACACGCTCGCCGACGACGCCCTCACGCGGCTGCGGCTGCGCGCGCGCGACCATACGCCGTTGCGCGAGGTGTTCCACACGCTGTTCAACGTGCACCGGCGCCGCGCGCTGGTCGGTCTCACGTTGATGACCGCGCAGGCATTCTTCTACAACGCGATCTTTTTCACCTACGCGCTCGTCCTCACCGACTTCTATCACGTGCCGGGCGACGACATCGGCTGGTATCTGCTGCCTTTCGCGCTCGGCAATTTCCTGGGGCCGCTCGTGCTCGGGCGGCTGTTCGACGTGATCGGCCGACGCAAGATGATCGCCGCGACCTACGCGATGTCGGCGATCCTGCTGACGCTGTCCGGCTATCTGTTCGAGCGGCAACTGCTGAGCGTCGTCACGCAGACGGTCGCCTGGATGGTCATTTTCTTCTTTGCGTCGGCGGCCGCGAGTTCCGCGTATCTGACCGTGAGCGAATCGTTTCCACTCGAAATCCGCGCGCTCGCGATCGCGGTTTTCTATGCGTTCGGCACCGCGCTCGGCGGCATCATCGGGCCGGCGTTTTTCGGTCGGCTGATCGATACGCATCAGCGCAGCGAGGTGTTTTCGGGCTATCTGGTCGGCTCGGCGTTGATGCTCGCGGCGGCGCTCGTCGCGGCGATCTGGGGTGTCGACGCGGAGCGCAAGTCGCTCGAACATGTGGCTGCGCCGCTGTCGAGCGTGACGGATGGTGAGAACGGCATGGACGGCGCTGCATGAAAAACGCGCGGGCCGTGCCGCGCGTGCCTGACTGCTTCGTTGCTTATCGCCTGCGTTCCTCGCTCTACGCGAAATCGCGCGGCAAGCGCAGCGAATCCATCGCTCAGAACGCCTTCTTCCAAGCGCCGGCGTACGCGATCTCCGCGAGCGCCGCGCGTTGACGCGGCGCCTTCTCGCGTTCGCGCAGGACCGGGTCCAGTTTGTCGACGTCGCCGTAATGGCCGAGCGAAATCATCGCGATCGGCTCGACGTCCTTTGGTAATTCGAAGGTGGTACGGAACGCGTTCACGTCGAAGCCGCTCATCTGGTGCGCGGCGAGGCCGAGCGCGTGCGCCTGCAGCACCAGCGCCATTGCCGCCGCGCCGGCGTCGTAGAACGCGCAGCGGTTTACGTCGCCCTTGTTGGTCAGTGTGTGCGCGGTCACCGCGATCAGCACTGGCGCGGGCGCATTCCAGCCCTGGTTGAACGGCACTAGCGTGGCGAAAGCCTTCTTGAATGCGACTTCGTCGACGCTGCGATCGAATACGACAAAACGCCAAGGCTGCGCGTTATATGAAGACGGCGCCCAGCGCGCCGCTTCGAGCACGGCTCGCAACTGATCGCGGCTCACCGGCTCGCTCGAATACGCGCGAGGGCTCCAGCGGCCTGCAATCAGCTCGTGAATGGCAACTTCGGTTGAGGCGGGTTTGGTGGCCATGCGCTTCTCTCGGTAGAAATTCATGATCGTCGGGCGGCTGCCCGAGGCCACATAGCATAACGGGCTTTCGGTGCGCGCTCCAAGTTGCGGCGCGGCGCTATGCGTGCTGGCTGAGAAAATGCGCACGGCCCCGTTATGAGGCCGTGCGTCGGTGCTTCGCTGACGGTGAATCCGCGCGGCTCGCGAGGGCGCCTCAGATTGCCTGCGGCGTCGGCACCTTGGCAGGGCGGTTGATGCGCAGCACGATCACCGCGGCGATCAGACACAAGCCGCCGGAAATCATCGATGCGACCGTGTAGGTGCCAAGACTCGCGCGCAGCATGCCCGCGCCGAGCGCCGCGAACGCCGCGCCGAGCTGGTGGCCCGCGACCACCCAGCCGAACACGATCGGCGCCGATTCCTTGCCGTAGACGTCGGTCGCAAGACGCACGGTCGGCGGCACGGTGGCGATCCAGTCGAGGCCGTAGAACACCGCGAACAACGGCAGTCCGAAAAAGTCGATGCCGAACGCGTGCGGCAGATACATCAGCGACAGCCCCCGCAGCCCGTAATACCAGAACAGCAGCACGCGGCTATTGAAGCGGTCCGACAGCCAGCCCGACATCGTCGTGCCGAACAGGTCGAACACGCCCATCGCCGCGAGCAACGACGCGCCCTGCACTTCGGTCATCCCGTAGTCGCCGCACATCGCGATCAGATGGGTGCCGACATAGCCATTGGTGCTCGCGCCGCAAATGAAGAAGCTGAAGAACAGCAGCCAGAAGTCGCGCGTTTTGCTCGCCGACGCGAGCGTGCCGAATGCGATCGCGAGCGGATTCTGCCTGGTGACGGTCGTCGTGATGGGCGCGTCATGCGGTTCGCCGTACGGGCGCAGCTGCATGCTGGCCGGATGCTCGGGCAGCAGGAACGCGACGAGCGGAATCACGACGCCCGCCGCGAGCGCGACGACCCACACGACCTGTCGCCAGCCGTAATGCTCGGCGATGGCCGCGAGCAGCGGCAGAAACACCAACTGGCCGGTCGCCGAGCTGGCGGTCAGGATACCCATCACGAGACCGCGGCGCGTCGTGAACCAGCGCGTCACGACCGTCGCCGACAGCGACAGCGCCGCTACTCCGGTCGAGCCGCCGACCATCACGCCCCAGATCAGCACCATTTGCCACGAATGCGTCATCAGCGACGACAGGGCGACACCCGCAGCCATGGTGCCCAGCGCGCTCAGCAGCGTCGGGCGCACACCGAAGCGCTGCATCGCGGCGGCCGCGAACGGCCCCATCAACCCGTACAGCGCGATGTTCACCGAGATCGCGAGCGAAATCGTCGCGCGGCTCCAGCCGAATTGGTGCTCAAGCGGCACCATCATCACGCTCGGTGTCGCTCGCGTACCCGCAGCCGCGAGCAACACCAGGAACACCACGGCGACGGTCAACCAGCCGTAGTGGAAACGCCCGCCTATCAGTCGCGCAGCCCAGTTCATTGGTTCTCCCATCGACGCGGCCCCGGTGGCCGCGCCGTTCGTATCATTACGGCCTCGGTGAATGACTTGTGACAGATCGGTCACAATAGTGTTGCGATCTTAGTTACTGGTCGGTAACATGTCAAGGCGTCAATCTCATTCGGGTGACTTGCCATGTCCGACAGCGAAACCCCCAAGCCCGCTCCTACTCGTGCGCGGCGCGCGCGCGGCGCGCAGACCGCCGGGCCGCAGGCGCAGCTGCATCTGCTGCGCGCGGCCAGCGAGTTGTTCTATCGCGAGGGCGTGCGCACGGTCGGCGTCGATGCGGTGGTCGAGCGCGCGGGCGTGAACAAGATGAGTCTGTACCGGCAGTTTTCGTCGAAGGACGAGCTCGTGATGGCGTATCTGGAACAGAAGGACGAGCAGTTCTTCCGCTACCTCGAGAAGAGCTTCGCGAAGCATCCGGGCGAGCCGGCGAAGCAGCTTCGGCAGTTCTTCGACGACCTCGCAGTGCGCGCCTCGGTCGACGATTACCGCGGCTGCCCGTTCGTGAATGTGTCGGTGGAGTTTTCGGATACCGCGCATCCGGCGCGGCGGTTCGTGTTCCGCAACAAGCAGCGCTTGATGGCGCGCCTCGTCGAACTGTCGACGGCGGCCGGCGCCGGCGATCCGCAAGCGCTGGCCGATGGGCTCGGTCTGCTGATCGAGGGCGTGTACGCGGCGAGCCAGACTTACGGGCCGGGCTGCGGGCCGATCCTTGCCGCGCCGAAAGTCGCCGCGCAGTTGATTGCGGCCGCTTGCGCGGAGAAGCCGGTTCGCTGAGCCAGTCCGTCAGCTGGGTCCTTTAGAATTGCGCGTTTTCCCGTCACATCCGTCCGCCATGCCGCTGCCCGCCGAATCCCACGATGCCGTTATCGCCGCGACCCGTCATTGGCTGATGGAGGCCGTGATCGGCCTGAACCTGTGTCCGTTCGCGAAGGCCGTGCATGTGAGGGGGCAGATTCGCTATTCGGTCAGCGAAGCGGACACGCTCGAAGCGGTGCTGACCGACCTGGAAGCCGAGCTGCAGACCCTCGTCGCCGCCGACCCCGCCGCCATCGACACGACGTTGCTGATCCTGCCGCGCGCGTTCGACGACTTTCTCGGCTTCAACGACTGCCTTTTCTTCGCCGACCGGCTCGTCCGGCAGCTACGGCTCGAAGGCGTCATCCAGATCGCGAGCTTTCATCCGCATTACCAGTTCGAAGGCAGCGAGCCCGACGATATCGAAAACTACACGAACCGGGCGCCCTATCCGATCTTGCATCTGCTGCGGGAAGACAGCATCGAGCGAGCCGTGCAGGCCTTTCCCGACGCGGAAGAGATCTACGAGCGCAATCAGGAAACGCTGCGGCGCATTGGCCTCGCGGGCTGGGATGCGTTGATGAAGCGCTAACTGAAGCGCCGGGCCGCGCCTCAGGCCGGCACGAAAAATCGCTCCTTCAGCGCATCGAGCCCGAGCGCGTCGAGCACTTCGCCGAGCCGCTCAGCGGGCCGGCGCCGCGGCAGGTCCTTGTACTGCGCGATGATCAACTCGTTTTTCATCGAGTGTTCCCAGCCGACCAGCTCGGTCACGCTGACCTGATAGCCATGCGCTTCGAGCTGCAGGCAGCGCAGCACGTTCGTGATCTGGCTGCCGAATTCGCGCGTGTGCAGCGGATGCCGCCAGATTTCCGTCAGCGCGGTCTTCAGAGCCTTGCCCTTGTTCTGCCGCAGCACGCCGGCTACCTCGGCCTGGCAGCACGGCACGACGACGATGTACTTCGCGTGCTTTTCGAGTGCGAAACGGATCGCGTCGTCGGTGGCGGTATTGCACGCGTGCAGCGCGGTCACGATGTCGATTTCGGCGGGCAACCGAGTCGACGTGATCGACTCCGCCACCGACAGATTCAGAAACGACATCCCCTTGAAGCCGAGCCGCGCCGCCAGCTCTTCGGACTTCGTCACCAGCTCTTCGCGCGTTTCAATGCCGTAAATGTGCGAAGCCCCACCAGCGACGTCCTGAAACTCCTTGAAAAACAGGTCGTACAGGATAAAACCGAGGTATGACTTGCCCGCGCCGTGATCGACGAGCGTCAGCGCCCCCTGCTGGTCCTTCAGGTCCTTGAGTAGCGGCTCGATGAACTGGAACAGATGGTAGACCTGCTTCAGCTTGCGACGGCTGTCCTGATTCATCTTGCCGTCGCGCGTGAGGATGTGGAGCTCTTTGAGCAGTTCGACGGACTGGTTGGGACGGATTTCGTGGGTTTTGCCGGACATCGTATGGGTCGCCATCAATTGCAGTGCGAACGTGCGACAGATGACGGAAAAAGAGAAAGGTTGCTGCCAGTTTACCCAAAGTGCAGCAATCCCAGCCAGTACGCCGCCCGGACCACGCGAGACAGGCGGTCGACTGGGAACACTTCCTGCTCGAAAAGCGTTGCGCGGAAGTGTCTCGAGAATGGCTGAAAACAGCTTGAGCGCCGGCTGAGAAAACAGGAGGCTGTCCGGCCGTGCAACCGGACACGCGAACCGGATGCATGTGGGGAGAGCGGTCCCGCAACAAGGGCCGAACATTACGTAACCAGCAGCGGCCGGCTTTGCAACGGGTCGCGCGCTCGGATGATCACAGAAGAGGCGGCAATGGATACGGTACCCAACGGAAATGTCGAACAGAAGTTTCAGGAAATGCTGGCGAAGCTCACCGCCGCGCCGGCGTGGTCGGAGAAACAGCAACTCGAGCTGGAGATGGCTCGCGACATCTCCACGGAAATGCTGCGGCTCGCCGAAGTCATGCGCGACGGCAACGTCGACCTCGAGACCTGCCTGACGATGCTCAAGTATGCCAAGGTGCTCGACTTCGTGATGACGACGCTCGCGTCGCGACGCGACATCAAGCCGCAGACGTTGCGGGTGATCTTCAAGCTCGCCGGGCTGAAGGTCGATGAGGCGTATCCGGGTTAGCGCGTCGGCATCCTGGTTAGATTGGCTTGGTATCGCGTTTCTCGTGTCACCACAAGACTGCTGCAACACGCCCGCGTCGCGGGCGGCTGGATGCCGCTCGCGACGCGGGCTTCCACACTCCCTGCCACGGGTGTCTCAAGCGTGCGGCGCCTCGACGGGCGGCGTTCCCTCATGAAATAGTGTCTTCAACTGCTCGCGCAGCTCCGGCGAATCCGCGTGCTTGTGAACGCTGACGGCATGCTGGACCGCGGCTTCGAGCAGTTCGCCGTCGCTGTCGGCGGATAGCGCGACAGTGCAGTTCGTTTCGCTCGGAAACTCGCGACAGTCGATATATTTGCGGGTCATGGCAATCTCCTTGAACCTGATGATCGACCCTTCCACCGATTCGACAGGCGATGCGCCTCGGCTGCCGGCGCGCGGCAGTGAAGCGCACCGCGGCGGCTGCGTCGGAAGTGACGTGATTGGGGATTAACGCGAGAAACGACGCGAACGGCGACTGATGGAAGGTGTTTGAAAAGTATAGGTCGCGTGCGGCGCGAGCCAAGCGGTGAACGCGATGCGCAACGGCCGGGAGAAAGACTGAATCCAGTATTTTCCGGTCTGGGGCAATCGAGCCCGGTCGCCGGGCCGAATAGCCGCCTATTTGCCAGTACCGAGCACAGTTCGACGGAGTTTGTCGACGTTTGCCGCGCGCCGCGCGCGGTGTGACAATAGCGCCCTTCGCACCGCATATCCGCTCGGTCACCGCGGCGCACCGCCTTTTCTCCCCCGTTGATCCGCTGAACCGCATGTCATTCCCGCTCAATTCCGCCCGCGTCGCCGTGATCGGCGGCGGCCCCGCCGGCCTGATGGCCGCCGAGACGCTTGCCCGGCGCGGCGTGCAAGTCCATGTATATGACGCGAAGCCGTCGGTCGGCCGCAAATTCCTGATGGCGGGCAAAGGCGGCATGAACATCACGCATTCGGAAGCCCTCACGCCGTTTCTCGAGCGCTACGGCTCGCGCCGCGAGCGCATCGCGCCATTACTCGACGCGTTCGGTCCCGACGCGCTGCGCGCATGGTTGCGCGAGTTGGGCGTCGAGACGTTCGTCGGCAGTTCGGGGCGCGTATTTCCGTCCGACATGAAGGCCGCGCCGATGCTGCGCGCGTGGCTGCATCGGCTGCGCGAAGCGGGTGTGCAGTTTCATATGCGTCACAAGTGGAGCGGCTGGGCGTCAACATCCGAAGACGGCGCCGCCCACGCGTTGCGCTTCGACACGCCCGACGGCGAGCAGACGGTCAGCTGCGACGCGGTCGTGTTCGCGCTCGGGGGCGCCAGTTGGCCGCGTCTCGGCTCCGACGCTGCGTGGGTGCCGCTGATGACGTCGCGCGACGTGCCGGTGACGCCGCTGCGTCCCGCGAACTGCGGCTTCGACGCGGACTGGAGCCCGTATCTGCGCGAGCGTTTCGCGGGTCAGCCGATCAAGACGGTCGCGATTTCCCTCACCGGCGTAGACGGAAAAGTCCACAATCGACAAGGTGAAATACTTTTGACCGAAACGGGCCTCGAAGGGAGCCTGATTTACGCGTTGTCGGCGCCGATCCGCGAGCGAATTCTCGCCGGCGGCGAGATCACGATCGCGCTGGATCTCGCGCCAGGCTTGCCGCTCGAGCGAGTCGTTGAGGAAGTGACGCGGCCGCGCGGCTCACGCTCGATCGCGAGCCATCTGCACGGGCGAATCGGAATCGGCGGGGTCAAGCTGGCGTTGTTGCACGAGATTCTGTCGAAAGAAGCATTCGCCGATGCGCGCGGCCTCGCCCACGCGATCAAGGCGCTGCCGATGCGACTGCTGCGCGCGCGACCGATCGAGGAAGCGATCAGTACGGCGGGCGGAATCCGGTTCGAGGCGTTGGACGCGCATCTGATGATCGACCGGATGCCCGGCGCATTCTGCGCGGGCGAAATGCTCGATTGGGAGGCGCCGACTGGTGGTTATCTGCTGACCGCCTGCTTTGCCAGCGGGCTGGTCGCTGGCCGGGGCGCATGCGCGTATCTGGAAGCGCACGGCACGTCGGCGTGACGCGCGCAGTCGCCAATCACCGCACCTTGAGCCGCCACAACGACGTGACCTCGGCCGCTCGCGCAACATACAACGGATCGTTCTGATCGCTAGCCTTCGGATGCCGTGGACGAATGTCCTCGCGTCCCACGACACTGAGCCCCGCGTGCTCGATCGCCGCGAGTAGCCACTCGCGCGTACGCAGCCCAAGGTGCTCGGCGAAATCCGAAATGATCAGCCAGCCCTCGCCGCCCTGCGTCAGATGATCGGCGAGGCCGTTCAGGAAGCCGACCAGCATGCGGCTGTCCGGATCGTAGACCGCGTATTCGAGCGGCGACGCGGGCCGCGCCGGCACCCACGGCGGATTGCAGACGACGAGCGGTGCGCGACCGTCCGGAAACAGATCGGCCTGCACGATCTCGACCTGCTCGGCGAAACCAAGTCGTGCGAGATTTTCACGAGCACACGCAAGCGCGCGCGCATCCTGGTCTGTCGCGACGATCTTGCGCACGCCGCGTTTGGCCAGCAGCGCGGCCAGCACGCCAGTGCCGGTGCCGATATCGAACGCGAGGTCCAGCGACGGCAGCGGCGTGCGCGCGACCAGATCGACGTACTCGCCGCGCACCGGTGAGAACACACCGTAGTGCGGATGGATGCGCTCGCCGAGCGCCGCAATCTCGACGCCCTTCTTGCGCCATTCGTGCGCGCCGATCAAACCGAGCAACTCGCGCAACGACACGACCGACGCGTCACCGGTCGCCGGTCCATAAGCTTCGATGCAGGCCTGCCGCACGTCGGGGGCGCGATGCAGCGGAATGGTGTAGTCGGCATCGAGCGGAATCAGGATCATGCCGAGCGTGCGCGCGCGCTGCGACTGCGCCTGCCGATGCAGGTTGAACGCGTCGAGCGGTGTCGCTCCCTGCTTGCGCGGCTTGCGTTCGAGCCGGCGCGTGACGGCCTGCAGCAGTTGGCGCGCGTTCTGGAAGTCGCCGCGCCACAGCAGCGCGGTGCCTTCGCAGGCGAGGCGGTAGGCTGAATCGGCGGTGGTGCGGTCGTCGGCGACGACGACGCGCTTCGGTGGCGGCACGGCCGCCTCGGAACGCCAGCGTGCGGTGCACGGGCCGTCGGCTTCTGGCCAGGTGAGAGTTGCGGGGCTGGTCATGGTGCAATGGAGTCGATGTGACGTCGCCGGCGACGTGGACCGCGGCAGCGGACCGGATCTTCGGCGGCTGCCCGCCCTCCCGGGCGACGCCCGAATAGTACCGTACCGCCGCCGTGCGGATCCGCGACGCGGCATGGATTGGTGACGGTGATGAGGTGAGTCTAGACGCAGCGAAAGTAGACAATAATATCCACAATCGACAAGGTGAAAGAGATATCGTAATTTTTGAGCCATCGCGCGGCCCACCTCACGCTGCCCCTCGCACGTTTTGACGTGCGTGAAACCCTCGTCGCAAGCGAGCCTGGCCAAGGCTTCGGTGATCGGCATCAGAAACGATCCGGCCGATTTCCACCGAAAAAAGAAAAACCCCGCCAAAGCGTGTGCTTCGACGGGGTTTTCTAGCATTTCCAGTTACTGCTGATAAAGCAATCTGGTGCCGGCTGCAGGACTCGAACCCGCCACCTCATGATTACAAGTCAAGCGCTCTACCTGATGAGCTAAGCCGGCATGAGGCCGTGATTCTACTTCATTTCACGATCTTAAGGCGAGCCCTTCCGCCGCCTTTCGAGCCATCGTCGTCGGGCTGCGGTTTGTCGTCGGCGTCGGTGGCCACGGCCGGGTCGGCTGGGGCGGTTTCGACGGCGCGCGGAGCCGCCGGCGTGTCAGCTTCGTCCGCGGCATCCGCGCCCGAATCCTGAGCCTCGCCGCCCGCCGATTCGACCGGGAACGCCATACCCTGGCCGTTTTCGCGCGCGTAGATCGCGAGGATATTGGCGACCGGCACCTCGATCTTGTGCGACTTGCCGGAGAAGCGCGCGTTGAACTCGATCCACTCGTTGCCCATCTGCAACTGGCTGGTCGCCTCGAAGCTGATGTTCAACACGATTTCGTTGTCGCGCACGAACTGACGGGGCACGCGCGTCTGATTGTCGACGCGGACCGCGATATGCGGTGTGTAGCCGTTATCCGTGCACCACTCGTAGAGCGCGCGCAACAGATAAGGCTTCGTGGAAATCTCTTGCATCAGCAGTCCTCTTGCGGGCGCGGACGTCGCATCGAAGCGATGCGGCGTCCGCGCTCCAAAGCCAAACTCAACGACGCATCACCTTTTCCGACGGCGTCAGCGCTTCGATATAAGCCGGGCGGCTGAAAATGCGCTCGGCGTACTTCATCAGCGGCGCGGCGTTCTTCGACAGCTCGATACCATAGTGGTCAAGGCGCCAAAGCAGCGGTGCGATCGCGACGTCGAGCATCGAGAACTCTTCGCCGAGCATGTACTTGTTCTTCAGGAAGATCGGCGCGAGCTGCGTCAGGCGATCGCGGATCGCGAGGCGCGCCTTCTCGTGATTCTTCTCCGCTGCCTTGCCCTTCTCATTTTCGAGCGTGCCGACGTGAACGAACAGCTCTTTCTCGAAGTTGAGCAGGAACAGGCGGGCACGCGCGCGCTGGACCGGATCGGCCGGCATCAGCTGCGGGTGCGGGAAGCGCTCGTCGATGTACTCGTTGATGATGTTCGATTCGTACAGAATCAGGTCCCGTTCGACGAGAATCGGCACCTGACCATACGGATTCATCACGGCGATGTCTTCCGGCTTGTTGAACAGGTCGACGTCGCGGATCTCGAAGTCCATGCCCTTTTCGAACAACACCAGCCGGCAACGCTGGGAGAACGGGCAAGTAGTGCCGGAATACAGAACCATCATGTTTACGTTTCCTCAAAAAGCTGAAGGGCCAGCGCGCGGAAAAACCGTTCAGCAGGTTTTTCCTGGCGCCGGCCCCACGCCATGTAACGGCGTGATTATTTGATATGTTTCCAGTACGCGGCGTTCAGTCGCCAGGCGAAAAAGCTCAGGATACCGAGGAACAACAGCACCCACACGCCAAGTTGCCTGCGGGTTTGCTGCGTCGGTTCGGACATCCATGACAGGTACGACACGAGGTCGGCCACAGCAGAATCATAATCTACCGGCGACATCGTCCCCGGAGTCAGTTGCTGGAAGCCGAGGAATTTGTGTACTTTTTCGCCGGTTTTTTCGTCGGTTTCGTCGCCGAATTTCGCCGCACGCTGCCCCTGAAGCTGCCACAGCACGTGAGGCATGCTCACGTTTTGGTACACCAGATTGTTCCAGCCGGTCGGCCGCGTATCGTCTCGGTAAAAACTCCGCAGATACGTGTAAAGCCAGTCCGTGCCGCGCGCCCGCGCCTCCACCGACAGGTCCGGCGGCGTCGCCCCAAACCACCCTTTCGCGTCCTCCGGGCGCATCGCCACGGTCATCGTGTTGCCGACCTTGTCGGTGGTGAACAGCAGGTTCGCCTGGATTTCGTTCGGCGTGATGCCGAGATCGGTCAGGCGGTTGTAGCGCATCAGGTTCGCGCTGTGGCAATTCAGGCAGTAGTTTACAAACAATTGCGCGCCGTGCTGCAAAGAAGCGAAATTGTTCGTGTTGTCCGGGGCGCGATCGAGCGGGAAATTCTCGTCCGCGTGAACCGGAGCGGCCAACAGCGCAAGCACGGTCGCGCCGACCAGCGCGCACATCGAAAGCAGTTTTTTCATCTTCATGTTCTCCTGGCTCGCGATTAGTGAGGCTTGAACCGCACCCGCTCGGGCGGCTGCTTGAACTTGCCAAGCCGCGTCCAGAAGGGCATGCCGAGGAAAAACGCGAAGTAGATCAGCGCGCAGATCTGGGCGATCAGCGTCGCGGCCGGCGATGGCGGTCGCGTGCCGAGGAAGCCGAGCGTCAGGAACGCGATCACGAAGATCCCGAAGAAAACCTTGTGGAAGAACGGCCGGTAGCGGATAGACCTGACCGGCGACCGGTCCAGCCACGGCAGGAAGAACAGCGAAATCACCGCGCTGCCCATCACCACGACGCCCCAGAACTTCGATTCGGTGAACACCATCGCGACGATCACCAGCACCGCAAGCACCGGCAGACCGAGCTTCCACTTGCCGCGCGCGCGCACGAGCGCCAGCAACCCGAGTAGCGCGATGACGATCATCAGCACGATCTTGAATGGATCGGTGGTGGCGCGCAGCATCGCATAAAAGGCGGTGAAGTACCACACAGGCGCAATTTCCGGCGGCGTCTGCAACGGATTCGCGGGGATGAAGTTGTTGGCTTCAAGGAAGTACCCACCCATTTCCGGCGCGAAGAAGATGATCGCGGCGAAGATCAACAGGAAGATCGCCACGCCCATGAAGTCGTGCACCGAGTAGTACGGGTGGAACGGAATGCCGTCGAGCGGCACGCCATCCGGGCCCTTCTTGGCCTTGATCTCAATGCCGTCCGGGTTGTTCGAGCCGACTTCGTGCAGCGCGACCAGGTGCGCGATCACGAGGCCGACCAGCACCAGCGGAATCGCGATCACGTGGAACGCGAAGAAGCGGTTCAGCGTGACGTCGGACACGACGTAGTCGCCGCGAATCCACAGCGACAGATCCGGCCCGATGAACGGAATCGCCGAGAACAGGTTCACGATCACCTGCGCGCCCCAGAACGACATCTGCCCCCACGGCAGCAGATAGCCGAAGAACGCCTCGGCCATCAGGCTCAGGAAGATCAGGCAGCCGAAAATCCACACGAGCTCGCGCGGCTTGCGGTACGAGCCGTACATGAGCCCGCGGAACATGTGCAGATACACGACGACGAAAAACATCGACGCACCCGTCGAGTGCATGTAGCGGATCAGCCAGCCCCACGGCACCTCGCGCATGATGTACTCGACCGACGAGAACGCGAGCGTCGCGTCGGGCTTGTAGTTCATCGTCAGGAATATGCCGGTGACGATCTGGTTGACCAGCACCAGCAACGCAAGCGAACCGAAGAAGTACCAGAAGTTGAAGTTCTTCGGCGCGTAGTACTCGGAAACGTGCTTCTTCCACGTGGCAGTCATCGGGAAGCGCTGGTCGATCCAACCAGCCAGCCCGGTCGTCTCTACTTCGTGTTCGCTCGCCATTACGCTTCTCCTTTTTCGTCCTTCCCGATCACAAGGGCCGTCGCCGACGTGAACATGAAGCGCGGGATGTCGAGGTTCTGCGGAGCGGGTTTGTTCTTGAAGACGCGGCCGGCCATGTCGTAGGTCGAACCGTGGCACGGGCACAGGAAGCCGCCGGGCCAGTCGTCGGGGAGATTCGGCTGCGGGCCTTCCTGGAAGCGCGGCGTCGGCGTGCAGCCCAGATGCGTGCAAACGGCAACAGCGACGAGCAGATGCTTGTTCTCGGCGCGTGAACGGAATTCGTTGTTGCAGTAGTCCGGCAGCGGCATCGAGAACGGATTCAGCGAGTGGGGGTCCGCTACCTGGCTGTCGGCTTTTTGAACATCGGCGAGCATGCGGTCCGTGCGGTTGATGATCCACACTGGCTTGCCACGCCAGGCGACCGTCATCATGTCGCCGGGCTTCAGACCACTGATATCGACCTCGACCGGGGCACCTGCGGCCTTGGCCTTTTCGGATGGTGCAAACGAACTAACAAAGGGTACGACAACGGCAACACCTCCTATGCCGCCTGCTACGGTCGTCGCTACCAGCCAGTTACGGCGGCTGCCATCGACGCGTTCCTCTTCTTTGTCTCGCATTACACGCCCCACTTCTGAGTTGGATTTTTCCTTCACGTCGCTTCTACCGCCGCTAGTTTGCTCGAATGGAGTCGCCATTTACAAGGGCCGATTGCCAAAAACCGTGCGAAGCCCTTGATAACTCAGGGTTTGTCCGTACCGATCGCAAACTTTTTCGCACCTCCTTTTAAGTGCCTTCTGCGGTATTCCTGCTTTGTTCTTCGTTAATGCAATTCGCAATTCAAACGGGATTGGGGATATCGATAAACAGATGTTCGATATCGAACGATTCGGACAGATGCTTGCCCACCGCCTGCACGCCGAAGCGCTCGGTCGCGTGGTGGCCAGCAGCCAGAAACGCGACGCCGCTTTCCGCCGCCGTATGCATCACCGACTCCGATACCTCGCCGGTCACGTAGACGTCGACACCCGCGTTGATCGCCGCGTCGAACATGCCTTGCGCGGCGCCCGTGCACCAGCCGACGCGGCGCAGTTCCATATCCGGATCGCCGAACACGAGCGGCGTGCGGCCCAGCGTCTGCTCGATTTCCGCGGTGAGGTGCGACAGCGTGATCGGCATCGGCAGCGTAGCGAGCCAGCCGAGATCGTTGTCACCGAAACGCGCGTCGCTGATCCAGCCCATCTTCTCGCCGATCTGCGCGTTGTTGCCGAACTCGGGATGATCGTCGAGCGGCAGATGGTAGGCGAACAGGTTCAGGTCGTTGGCGAGCAGCAGCTTCAAACGAGCATGTTTGCGGCCGGTTATCTGCGGTGCCTCGTTGCGCCAGAAGTAGCCGTGATGGACCAGCACGGCGTCCGCGCCCCAGTCGAGCGCGGACTCCAGGAAGGCCACCGACGCGGTCACGCCGGTCGCGAGTTTGTTGATCCGGCGGCGTCCTTCGACCTGCAATCCGTTCGGGCAATAGTCCTTGAAGCGCGCGGTTTCAAGGAGATTGTTCAAGTACAATTCAAGTTCAATCCGATCCATATAGACCTCTAGTCTTCAGATGCTTAGACGCTTCTGGCTGTTATTTGCCCAAGCGGTGACGGTGCTGTTGGCGCTGATGTTCATCATTGCGACCCTCAAACCGCATTGGCTGCAGCGTCAAGGACAATTCGGCAGACAACTCGCCGAACCGATCGTCGCGCTGCGGGAAGTGGCGCCGGGCATCGGCACTGGCCATGCCGAGACGTCCTATGCCGAAGCGGCGCAAAAGGCCATGCCCGCGGTCGTCAACGTGTTCTCCAGCAAGGATGGCTCGCTGCCTCCCGACCCGCGCGCCAAAGATCCGCTGTTCCGCTACTTCTTCGGCGACAGGAACAATCGCAAGCAGCAGGAGCAGCCTGCCTCGAATCTCGGCTCAGGCGTGATAGTGAGTTCGGAAGGTTACATTCTAACGAACCAGCACGTCGTCGACGGCGCCGATCAGATCGAAATCGCGCTCGCCGATGGCCGCACCGCCAGCGCGAAGGTCATCGGCATCGACCCCGAAACCGATCTGGCCGTGCTCAAGGTCAATATGACCAATCTGCCCACCATCACGCTCGGCCGGATGGACCAGACCCGCGTCGGCGACGTCGTGCTCGCGATCGGCAATCCGTTCGGCGTCGGGCAGACCGTGACGATGGGCATCGTCAGCGCGCTCGGCCGCAACCATCTCGGCATCAATACGTTCGAAAACTTCATCCAGACCGACGCCCCGATCAACCCCGGCAACTCGGGCGGTGCGCTCGTCGACGTGAACGGCAACCTGCTCGGCATCAACACCGCCATCTACTCCCGCTCGGGCGGCTCGCTCGGCATCGGCTTCGCGATTCCGGTGTCGACCGCGCGCAGCGTGCTCGAGAGCATCATTACGACCGGAACGGTCACGCGCGGCTGGATCGGCGTCGAACCGCAGGACGTAACGCCGGAAATCGCGGAGTCGTTCGGGCTCGATCAGAAGTCGGGCGCGATTGTCGCGGGCGTGCTGAAAAGCGGCCCGGCCGACCGCGCGGGCATCAAGCCCGGCGACATCCTGACGAGCGTAAACGGCCAGGCGATCACCGATACCACGCGTCTGTTGAACGTGATCGCGCAGATCAAGCCCGGTACGGCGGCGAAAGTGCATCTGGTGCGCAAAGGTCATCAGATCGATCTCGACGTGAAGATCGGCAAACGCCCGCCGCCGCCGAAACAGACGGAAGACGACAACGGCGGCGGCGATCAGCCGGATGACGAAGGCGGCTGAAGCTAATGCCGCGATTCCACGCAATGAATAAGGGCAGTCCGCAATGAACTGCCCTTTTTCATTTAACGCCCGGCACTGACTCGCGACACCTCAACTGGACGGCGGCGGACTCGCATCCTCCACGACCACCGGCTGCTTGCCGACGATCAACCGCGCCGCGACGATGCCAGCTTCATACAGCAGAATCAGCGGAACCGCGAGGATCAACTGCGAAAACACGTCCGGCGGCGTTACGACGGCCGACACCACGAACGCGCCGACGATCACATACGGCCGGATCTCCTTCAGCTTCTTCAGCGTCACCACGTTCATCCGCACCAGCAGCACGACGACGATCGGCACCTCGAACGTGACGCCGAACGCGATGAACATCGTCAGCACGAAGCTCAGGTAATTGTTGATATCGGTTGTCATTTCCGCGCCGAGCGGCGCGTTGTAGTGCGCCATCACGCGGAAAATGGTCGGAAACACGACGAAGTACGCGAACGCCATGCCGCATAGGAACAGCGTGTAACTGCTCGCGACCAGCGGCGCGACCAGCTTCTTCTCGTGCTGATAGAGCCCGGGCGCAACGAACGCCCAAATCTGGTACAGCACGACCGGCAGCGCGATCACGAAGGCGACCAGCATCGTCACCTTCATCGGCACGAAGAACGAGCCGGTGACGTCTGTGACGATCATCTTGCCGTCCTTCGGCAGATTCATCATCAGCGGACGGGCGAGCAGTTTGAAGATGTCCGGCGCCCAGTACACGAGCCCGATGAACACGACGACGACGGCGAGCCCCGCACGGATGATCCGATCACGCAGTTCGACGAGGTGGGAAATGAAGGTCTCTTCAGTGCCTTCGTTCTGGGATTGCTGGGGGTCGCTCACACCGGCCCTCGGTTAGAGATTGTCGATCTGAACATCAGAAGAACCGCGTCGGACGACGCAGGTTGGCAGGCGTGTGCCGCGCAACGCGCGCGGCGCCCGACTGCACGCGCGTGCGCCGCAGGCTCGCTCGCTTGTACCAGGTGGGCGTGGCGCTCTGCTGGACGCGCCAGGTCTTGCGTTTGGGCGCGGCGGCCGGCGTACTGACCGGCCACGAGGTGGCACCCGCGCTGCCGCTGGCCCCGCTGCCGGCGTCTTCGAGCGCGCCGCCGGCGATGCTCGGCGACACCGACGTACCGCTATTCCATGCTTCGTTCAGTTCATTCTCGTGCTTGCGCAGATTGTCCTGAACCGCCGTTTCGACATTGCTCGCGGCCTTCTCGAACTCGGTCTTCATGCGCCGCAATTCGTCGAGCTCGATTTCGCGCGTGACTTCGGCCTTAACGTCGTTGATGTACCGCTGTGCGCGGCCGAACAGCGCGCCGGCCGTGCGGGCGACACGCGGCAGGCGCTCAGGCCCGAGGACGACCAGCGCGACGACGCCGATCAGCGCCATCTTGGTTAGACCGAGGTCCAGCATGAAGTGGAATGTCCGTCAGAAACGCGGGAACGGCGCGAAGGCCGTGACTTAGCGGTAATCGCTCGATTGCTGCGTCTTTTCCTTCGCTTCGACGTCCACCGCGCCGTTGCGCGGCAGCTCGCGCTGCTGCTGTTGCGCGTCGGCCGACGACGAATCGGCTTCCTTCACGCCTTCCTTGAAGCCCTTCACGGCGCCGCCCAGATCGCTGCCGATGTTGCGCAGCTTCTTCGTGCCGAACACGAGCGCGACGATCAACAGAACGATCAACCAATGCCAAATACTCAACGAACCCATGACTACTCTCCTTAACCCCGGCGCCGCATCTCGATGCGGCCAATTTGCATAACCTGAAGCGCGTGCGCTTCATCTCCATATATCTCTACGTTACCGCAGGCTGCACCGCCTCGCTCGCAATGCGGCCAACGTCTCTACGCCTGTCATTGTGGCCACACGATCGCGTCGACGTTATTACACAGCGGTAAAAACAACGGCAGCGCTATTGTCCTCGACCAAAACTCGCGGCGGTGCGCACTTGCCACGCATCGCGCATGAACCGGCGCTCAGCCCATGCGTTGCCAGGGACGCGGTCCCGCGAGAATGTGCGCGTGCAGGTGATACACCTCCTGACCGCCGCCCGGACCGGTATTGATTACCGTGCGAAAGCCCGTTTCGCCGCCGTTATACGCGACCCCCAATTGTTCGGCCAGTCGCGCGGCCAGGATAAGCATTCTACCAAGCAGAGGCGCGTCGCTTTCCGTGCAGTTCGACAGCGTTGCAATGTGCTTGCGAGGAATCACCAGCACATGCGTTTCGGCCGCCGGACGGATGTCGCGGAAGGCGACGAACTCGTCGTCTTCGTGGACCCTGGTCGACGGGATTTCGCCAGCGGCAATCTTGCAGAAAAGGCAGTTCGGATCGTGACTCATCGTTTTCCTGACGCGGTATGACTTAGGCGAGCGAAGCCGCCCGCGCCGAAGTTCGATCCGAAAGCCGGCCCGCCCATACGGACCGGCTAGCGTTCAGACCCAACTGGCCGGATTCGCGAACGGCTTGTTATCGTACAGATACAGCCAGCCTTTGATAATACGGTACAACATCCATATGCTGACTGCCCACAGCACCGGAATGCCGATCACGACGAGCAGCAGCAACGCGCCGATCGCGTAACCGACGAGGCCCAGCCAGAACGTGCGGATCTGCCATTCGAAGTGCGCTTCGTACGGCGTACCGGCCACGTCCGACCGTTTGACGTAGTTGATGATGATCGCGATCAGAATGGTGAGCCCGCCGGTCAGCCAGTGGACCGCATACAGCGCGTACAGCACGTGCGTGAGCGTGCGCAGGCTGCGCTCGCGCTCAGGCTCCATCGCGTGGCGGTAGACCGGCGGCGGATAGCTTCCTTGCGGCTGTTCCATGCTTGCGTCCTCCCGGAGGTGCGGTTACCGCTATATTGGTGGCGCGCGCGACTTCAAGCGGAAACGCCAGATTTCCGCTCCGGCTGCTCAGTCGCCGTTTTCCTCGCGCTCGCGGCTCTTGCGCAGCGCCTTTTCCTCGATGCCCGACAGGCCTTCGCGACGCTCGAGTTCGGCGATCACGTCGGCGGGGCTCAGATCGAAATGCGACAACATCACGAGGCAGTGGAACCACAGGTCCGCAACCTCGCCGACCAGCGCCTTCGGTGCGCCGCCCTGGCGCACGTCCTTCGCGGCCAGCACGACTTCGGTGGCTTCTTCGCCGATCTTTTTCAGCACCGCGTCGTCGCCCTTGTGGAACAGGCGCGATACATACGAGATGTCCGGATCGCCGCCTTTGCGGCTGTCGATCACCGCCGCGAGGCGCAGCAGCGTGTCGAGCGTGGAAGCCGTGGCGGGCGACGGGTTTTGCGTGGATTGCGTCATTTGTAGATGTGTTCGGGGTCTTTCAGCACGGGATCGACGGCCTGCCAGTCGCCGTCGTCCACCGAGCCTTCGAATTTCTGGAAAAAGCACGAGTGGCGGCCGGTGTGGCACGCGATGCCCGATACCTGCTCGACTTTCAGCAGCACGACGTCTTCGTCGCAATCGAGTCGCACTTCATGCACATGCTGCACGTGGCCCGACTCCTCACCCTTGAACCACAGGCGCTGGCGCGAGCGCGAGAAATACACCGCGCGGCCGGTCTCGACGGTCTTCGCGAGAGCCTCGCGGTTCATCCACGCGAACATCAGCACGTCGCTCGTCGACGCTTCCTGCGCGATCACCGGCACGAGGCCGTTCGCGTCCCACTTGACTTTGTCGAGCCAGTTCACTGCCGAGGGATTCATCACGTCACAACCTCACCGAAATGCCCTGGTCGGCCATGAAGCGCTTGGCCTCGCCGACCGTGTGTTCGCCATAGTGGAAGATGCTCGCGGCGAGCACCGCGTCAGCGTGACCGCTCTTGATGCCGTCGGCGAGATGCTGCAGATTGCCGACGCCGCCCGAGGCGATCACCGGCACCGGCACCGCGTCCGACACCGCGCGCGTGAGCGCAAGGTCGAAGCCGCTCCTGGTGCCGTCGCGATCCATGCTGGTCAGCAGGATTTCGCCCGCGCCCAACTCGGCCATCTTGCGCGCCCATTCGACCGCATCGAGACCGGTGGCCCTGCGGCCGCCGTGCGTGAACACTTCCCAGCGCGGCGTTTCGCCGTCGGCCGACACGCGCTTCGCATCGATCGCGACGACGATGCACTGCGAGCCGTATTTGGCGGTCGCGTCCTTCACGAGTTGCGGATTCGCTACCGCCGACGAATTCATGCTGATCTTGTCGGCGCCCGCGTTCAGCAGGCGCCGCACGTCTTCGACCGCGCGCACGCCGCCGCCGACCGTCAGCGGAATGAACACCTGCGAAGCGACCGCCTCGATGATCGGCAGAATCAGGTCGCGCTGATCCGAGGTCGCGGTGATGTCGAGGAACGTCAGTTCGTCGGCGCCCTGATCGTCGTAACGGCGCGCGATTTCGACCGGGTCGCCCGCGTCGCGCAGTTCGACGAAGTTGACTCCCTTGACCACGCGGCCCGCGGTGACGTCGAGACAGGGGATGATGCGTTTAGCTAGAGCCATGATCGTGCAATTCTGCCTATACCGCTGATGAGGCCGCTCGCTTGCGAGCAAGCGGCACGGTGCCGGCGCGAGCGGTTGCGTCGCGCCGCGAGTGAGGTGCCGGCCGGAAGCTGGCGAGGTTCCGGGCGCTTAATCGTGCGACGCGCGTTACAGGCAAGCCATCGGTCGAGCGAGTGCCGCAAGCCGAGGTGAGCGCAACGCCGGCGGCGAGCGCAACCTGCCCAGCACGCGCGGCCGACGCCGTGCTTAAGCGTCGTCGGCTTCGCGCAGCTTGTCCGCGAGCGTCTGCGCGGCCGCGAAGTCGAGGTCGCCCGAATAGATCGCGCGGCCGCAGATTACGCCCTCGATGCCCTCGCCTTCGACTTCGCACAGCGATTCGATGTCCGCGAGGTTCGACAGGCCGCCGCTCGCGATCACCGGAATCTTGACCGCGCGCGCAAGGCGCACCGTCGCTTCGATATTGATGCCTTGCAGCATGCCGTCACGGCCGATGTCGGTGTAGATGATCGACTCGCAGCCGTAGTCCTCGAACTTGCGCGCGAGGTCGGCCACTTCGTGACCGGTCAGCTTGCTCCAGCCGTCGGTGGCGACCTTGCCGTCTTTCGCGTCGAGACCAACGATGATGTGACCGCCGAACGCGGTGCACGCGTCCTGCAGAAAGCCGGGGTTCTTCACCGCGGCCGTGCCGATGATCACGTACGACAAACCGTCGTCCAGATAGCGCTCGATCGTGTTCAGGTCGCGGATCCCACCGCCCAGCTGAACCGGAATCGCGCCGCCCACTTCATCGACTATCGCCCGGATTGCATCGCCGTTCTTCGGCTTGCCGGCGAACGCGCCATTCAGATCGACGAGATGCAGACGACGCGCGCCGCGGTCGACCCAATGTCGGGCCATTGCCGCCGGTTCCTCGGAGAAAATCGTCGCCTGGTCCATATCGCCCTGTTTGAGGCGTACACACTGACCATCTTTCAGGTCGATGGCGGGAATCAGCAGCATAGCAATCGGGTGTTATCTGGGAGTGGATTGAAGGTCGGCGGCAGCGGCTGGCGAGTCAGCCCGCCGCAATACCGTCTCGCTAGTTTAGTACAACTCGTTCGGCGCTCCAGTGGGGCGCCGGTCGGATGCGGAACCGCTGCACCGCGCGACGCGCGCGCGGCAACGGGATGAAAAAAGGCGTTCACGGGTTCCAGTGCACGAAGTTGCGATACACGCGCAAACCCGCCTCGGCGCTCTTTTCAGGGTGGAATTGGGTGGCAAAGATGTTATCCCGCGCTACCGCCGAGGTAAAGGCCACGCCGTAGACCGTTTCGCCCGACGTATGCGCCGGGTTGTCCGGCACCACGTAGTAGCTGTGCACGAAGTAGAAGAACGCGTTGTCGGCGACACCGTCCCACAGCGGATGCGGCTGCGCCTGACGCACGCGGTTCCAGCCCATCTGCGGGACCTTGAAGCGCGAGCCGTCGTCCTGCACCTGGCCTTCGAGCTCGAAGCGCACCACCTTGCCGGGCAACAGACCCAGACCCGGCGTGTCGCCCTCGGCGCTCCAGTCGAACAGCATCTGCTCGCCGACGCACACACCCATCAGCGGCTTACTGCGCGACGCCTCGACGACCGCTTCCTGCAAACCGGACGCGCCGAGACTGCGCATGCAGTCGGGCATCGCACCTTGGCCCGGCAGCACCACGCGGTCGGCCGAGCGGATCGCTTCCGGACGATCGACGATCGCCACGTCCGCTTCCGGCGCCGCTCTACGCAGTGCCTGGGCAACCGAGCGCAGGTTGCCCATTCCGTAATCCACAATCGCTATCGAAGTTTTCATTTCAAGTTTGGCCGCTCTGCCCTCGATCCATCGTTGCCGCCGCGCGGCGTCAAACGACGTGCCGGCAAATGCGGTCCTGCCCGATGAGTCGCTTGAAGGTGAGTGGCCTGAAGACGTTGGAGGCGGTGAAACCCGTGTTAAAGCCTGCTACGGCCATTACGTTAGAGGCTGCCCTTGGTCGACGGAATCTGTCCGGCCGCGCGCTCGTCGAGTTCGACGGCCATGCGCAACGCACGCCCGAATGCCTTGAATACCGTTTCGAGCTGATGGTGCGCGTTGATGCCGCGCAGGTTGTCGATGTGCAGCGTTACGCCGGCATGGTTCACGAAGCCGCGGAAGAATTCAATCGACAGGTCGACGTCGAACGTGCCGATGCGCGCGCGCGTGAACGGCACGTGAAATTCGAGGCCCGGACGGCCGGAAAAATCGATCACGACGCGCGACAGCGCTTCATCGAGCGGCACGTAGGAATGGCCGTAGCGGCGGATGCCCTTGCGATCGCCGATCGCCTTCGCGACGGCCTGGCCGAGCGTGATGCCGGTGTCTTCGACCGTGTGATGGTCGTCGATATGCAGGTCGCCATGCGCTTCGATCTCGAGGTCGAACAACCCGTGGCGGGCGATCTGGTCGAGCATGTGGTCCAGGAACGGCACACCGGTGGCCAGCTTCTGCTGGCCGGTGCCGTCCAGGTTGATCTTCACACGGATCTGCGTTTCGCTGGTGTTGCGAACGACTTCCGCAAGGCGCATGGCAATTCCTCGAATCTGGCTTAAAAGCGCTAGTAATTTGGGGTGGACAAACTGGCGGGCTGCTCAGTGCAGCCGTTCAACGCAGCGGCTCAGTGCCGCCGCTCAATGCGGCGGGTTACCGCAACACGAGTTTCAGGCCGGCGAGCAACTGGGCGTTCTCGTTCGGCGAACCGACGGTCAAACGCACGCAATTGGCCAGCAATGGATGCATTTTACTCACGTTTTTGATCAGAATCCGCGCCGTTAGCAGGGTCTCGAACAATACCGACGCATCGGGCACCCGCACGAGCAGGAAGTTGCCCGCGCTAGTGAACACTTCGGCGCCCGGCAGCGCCGCCACCGCCTGCGCGAGTTTCTCGCGTTCGTCGCGCAATTGCGCGGCCTGCGCATCGAGCACGCCGATGTGGTCCAGCAGGAAATCAGCGGCGGCCTGCGTCAGCACATTGGTGTTGTACGGCGGGCGAACCTTGTCGAACTCGGTCAGCCACGCGGGCTTGCCGACCAGGTAACCGAGGCGAATGCCGGCGAGGCCCAGCTTCGACACCGTGCGCATCACGACGACGTTGTCGAACTGGTCGGCGCGCGGCAGCCAGCTCTTCTGCGCAAACGGCTGATACGCCTCATCGATCACGACGAGGCTCTTGCCCGCCGCGGCGATGATGCGCTCGATTTCGGCGTCATCGAACAGCGTGCCGGTCGGGTTGTTCGGATACGCGAGATAGATGATCGCCGGTTCATGCTCGGCGATCGCCGCGAGCATCGCGTCGGTATCGAGCGTGAAGTCGGCTTTGAGCAGCACACCGACGAATTCGAGATGCGCCAGCTTCGCCGACATCTGATACATGACGAAGCCCGGCACCGGCGCGAGCACCTTCGCGCCCGGCTTCGCGCACGCGACCGACATGATGCTGATGATTTCATCCGAGCCATTGCCGAGCAGCACGTCGCACCCCGCCGGCACGCCCATCACGTGACGAATGCGCTCGATCAACTGCTCGGGGCGCGGCGCCGGATAACGATTCAGCGTGACGCCGGCCAGACGCTGGCCGAGATGCGCGGCAAGTTCCGACGGCAGCGGAAACGGATTTTCCATCGCGTCGAGCTTGATGAAGCCGGTGGCATCCGGAACCGGATAGCTCGTCATTGCGAGCACGTCGCTGCGGATGATGTCTTGAGGTGTCGTCATAGGTTCGGGGGCCGGGCCGGGCGAAAGACGCCGGGTCGGCGTCGTCAGCGCGGGGCGCTGGGGTTGGTCTCTGTCGTCGTTATTGAACGGGGCGGGTGGGCTCGATACGTCGCTCGAGCGGGTGGAAGCCGGAAAACATGGAAGCCGGTCGATGCGGCGGCGGTTGCCGCCCTCGCCGCTTCTCCTGCTCCCGCTTACGCCTGCTTGAGTTCCGCCGCGCGCCAGCGCGATCAGCGCTCCGCCTCAGCCGCGTTCGTTGTTGTTCTGCCGCATCCGGTATTCGGCGCTGCGTGCGTGCGCTTGCAGACCTTCGCCGTATGCCAGTTCCGCGGCAATCTCGCCGAGCGTCTGCGCACCTTCCGCGCTGACCTCGATCAGGCTCGAACGCTTGAAGAAATCATAGACGCCGAGCGGCGACGAAAACCGTGCGGTACGCGACGTCGGCAGCACATGATTCGGGCCCGCGCAATAGTCGCCGAGGCTCTCGCTCGTGTAACGGCCAAGGAAGATCGCGCCTGCGTGACGGATCTGCTGCGCCCACTGATGCGGCTCCAGCGCCGAAATTTCAAGGTGCTCCGGCGCGATGTCGTTGGCGATCGCGCAGGCCTCGGCCATGTCGCGCACCTTGATCAGCGCGCCGCGGTTTTCGAGCGACGTGCGGATCACTTCGTGGCGCTGCATGGTGGGCAGCAGTTCGTCGATCGCTTCCTGCACGCGCGCGATGAACGCGTCGTCGGGGCACAGCAGGATCGACTGCGCGAGCTCGTCGTGCTCGGCTTGCGAAAACAGGTCCATCGCGACCCAGCGCGGGTCGGTCGTGCCGTCGCACAACACGAGGATTTCCGACGGCCCGGCGATCATGTCGATGCCGACCGTGCCGAACACGCGACGCTTGGCCGACGCGACGTACGCGTTGCCGGGGCCGCAGATCTTGTCGGCCGCGGGCACGCTCGGCGTGCCGTACGCGAGCGCGCCCACCGCCTGCGCGCCGCCGATCGTGAACACGCGATCGACGCCACCCAGCAGAGCCGCCGCGAGCACGAGCGGATTCTTCACGCCGTCCGGCGTCGGCACGACCATCACGATTTCGCGAACGCCGGCCACCCGCGCCGGTATCGCGTTCATCAGCACCGACGACGGATACGCGGCCTTGCCACCCGGCACGTAGATCCCCGCGCGATCGAGCGGCGTGACCTTCTGGCCGAGCACGGTGCCGTCGGCTTCGGTGTACTGCCAGCTATGGCTGCCGCACTCGATCTTCTGCTTCTCGTGATAGCCGCGCACGCGTGCCGCCGCCGCTTCGAGCGACGCGCGCCGCTTCGGCTCGAGACTTTCGAGCGCCGCCTCGAGCTCGGCCATCGGCAGCTCGAGCTCGGCCACGCTTTTCGCATCGACGCGATCGAAGCGATTCGTGTACTCGAGCACCGCCTCGTCGCCGCGCGCCTTCACGTCGTTCAGAATCCGCGCGACCGCGCGCTCGATGGCTTCGTCTTCGCTCGCCTCGAACGCGAGCACCGCATGCAGCGACTTGTGGAAGTCGCGAGCGGTGGAATCGAGTTTGCGAATCTTGGTAGACATACAGGTATCCGTTTCGGTAAGGCGCGCTATCGGTGCAACGTCACATTGCCATCGTCAGTCAGGCCGCCGGGGCGGCGGTTTGCGACGAAGCATTGGCAAACGCGTCGAGAATCGGCCGCAACGCGGCGCGTTTGAGCTTCAGCGCTGCCTGGTTCACGACGAGGCGCGACGAAATCTGCATGATCTCCTCCACCTCGACCAGATTGTTCGCGCGCAGCGTATTGCCCGAGCTGACCAGGTCGACGATCGCGTCGGCGAGACCAACCAGCGGAGCGAGTTCCATCGAACCGTACAGCTTGATCAGATCGACGTGAACGCCCTTGGCGGCAAAATGCTCACGAGCGGTTTCAACATACTTGGTCGCGACCCGCAGACGCGCGCCCTGGCGCACCGCGTTCGCATAATCGAAACCGGCCGCGACCGCGACCGACATGCGGCAACGCGCAATGTCCAGATCCACCGGCTGATACAGGCCGCTGCCGCCATGCTCGAGCAGCACGTCCTTGCCAGCCACGCCGAAGTCGGCCGCGCCGTACTCGACATAGGTCGGCACGTCGGTCGCGCGCACGACGATCACGCGCAGGTTCGGGTCGGTGGTCGGCAGAATCAGCTTGCGCGAGCTCTCCGGATCTTCCGCTACCTCGATGCCTGCCGCCGCGAGCAGCGGCAGCGTTTCCTCGAAGATACGCCCTTTCGACAACGCGAGCGTGAGCGGCGCGCTGACCGCCGGCGACGACGACGTTTGCGGCATCGAACTCATGCCCCGCTCCCGGAAACCCGGCGCACCTTCGCGCCGATCGCATTGAGCTTCGCTTCCATACGGTCGTAGCCGCGATCGAGGTGATAGATGCGGTCGATCAGCGTCTCGCCCTCGGCGCGCAGCGCGGCGATCACAAGACTCGCGGACGCGCGCAGATCGGTGGCCATCACCTTCGCGCCGGACAGTTTTTCGACGCCGGTTACGAGCGCCGTGTTGCCGTCGATCGTGATGCTCGCGCCGAGACGGTTCAGCTCCTGGACGTGCATGAAACGGTTTTCGAAGATCGTCTCCACGACTTGCGACGTACCGTCCGCGATCGTGTTGAGCGCCATGAACTGCGCCTGCATGTCGGTCGGAAACGCCGGGTATTCGGAGGTGCGGAACGTGACCGCGCTCGGGCGCTTGTCCATGCGCACGCGCATCCAGTCGTCGCCTTCCTCGACCGTGACGCCCGCTTCGCGCAGCTTTTCGGTGACGGCTTCGAGCAGCAGCGGACGCATCTTGCTCAGCGTGACGTCGCCGCCGGCCGCCGCGACCGCGCACAGGAAAGTGCCCGCTTCGATGCGGTCCGGAATCACCGTGTGCTTGGCACCGTGCAGCTTGTCGACGCCATGGATCACCAGACGGTCGGTGCCGATGCCTTCGATCTTCGCGCCCATCGCGACGAGCAGATGCGCGAGGTCGACCACTTCGGGTTCGCGCGCGGCGTTCTCGATGACCGTCTCGCCTTCGGCGAGCACCGCCGCCATCAGCAGGTTCTCGGTACCGGTCACGGTGATCATGTCGGTGACGATACGCGCGCCCTTCAGACGCTTCGCGCGCGCTTCGATGAAGCCGTGCTCGATCGTGATCTCGGCACCCATCGCCTGCAGACCCTTGATGTGCTGATCGACCGGACGAGCGCCGATCGCGCAGCCGCCCGGCAGCGACACGCGCGCATGACCGAAGCGCGCGACGAGCGGACCGAGCACGAGGATCGACGCGCGCATCGTCTTCACCATTTCGTATGGCGCGACGAGATTGTCGACCTTCGACGCGTCGAGCGCGACGCGCCCTTCGCCGGCTTCGATACGCACGCCCATCTGGCCGAGCAGCTTGAGCATCGTGCGCACGTCCTGCAGATCGGGCACGTTCTCCAGATGCACCGGATCGGCGCTCAGCAGACCCGCGCACAGGATCGGCAATGCCGCGTTTTTCGCACCCGAGACAACAACTTCACCGGAGAGCGGGTAGCCACCTTCAATGATGAGTTTATCCATGCCTGTCGGTTCCTGATCGGTCAGGTTCGCGTCCGGACCTGCCTTGTCTGTGTTCGGCGCGCCGCTTGCGGCGTCGCGCCCTTCCTGAGTAATTCGCACTAAATTTCCAGATTACGCGTTCTGCCATTCGGCGGGCGTCAGCGTCTTCATGCTGAGCGCGTGGATTTCTTCGCGCATGCGGTCGCCGAGCGCCGCATACACGAGTTGGTGACGCTGGATCAGGCGCTTGCCTTCGAAGTTCGGCGAGACGATCGTCGCAAAGAAATGCTGACCGTCGCCTTCGACTTCGAGATGCTCGCACGCGAGTCCAGCTGCAATGTACTGCTTGACCTGTTCGGGAGTCGGCAACATGAGAGAAGCTCCTCGTCAGTGGCGCAGCTTGTAGCCGGTAGCGAGCATGCGCATCGCCACGACGGCCAGCACCACGAAGAAACCGGCGACGATCGCGAGGCTCACCAGCGGGTCGATATCCGACACGCCGAAAAAACCATAGCGAAAGCCGTCGATCATGTAGAAAAACGGATTGAGCCGCGATACTTCGCGCCATACGGGCGGCAGCGTATGCGTCGAGTAGAACACGCCCGACAGGAACGTGAGCGGCATGATCAGAAAGTTCTGGAACGCGGCGAGCTGGTCGAACTTCTCGGCCCAAATGCCGGCGATCAGACCCAGCGTGCCGAGAATCGCCGCGCCGAACATCGCGAACACGATGATGTAGAGCGGCGCGGTGAAGGCGAGCGGCACGAACCAGATCGTCACGATGAACACGCCGAAGCCGACACACAGCCCGCGCGCCACGGCCGCGAGCACGTAGGCCGCGAACATCTCGTGGTGCGACAGCGGCGGCAGCAGCACGAACACGAGGTTGCCGGTGATCTTCGATTGAATCAGCGACGAAGAACTGTTCGCGAACGCGTTCTGCAGCACGCTCATCATCACGAGGCCCGGAATCAGGAAGCTCGTGTATTCGACGCCCGGATAGACCTGCACGTGGCCGCGCAGTGCGTGGCCGAAGATGGTCAGGTAAAGCAGCGCGGTGATGACCGGCGCGAGCACGGTCTGGAACGACACCTTCCAGAAGCGCAGCAGTTCTTTGTAAAACAGCGTGCTAAATCCACTGTACCCGCTCATGCAAGCCCCTCGATCACTTCTGGACCGTTCATCACCTGAACGAATACGTCTTCGAGGTCGGCCTTGCGGACCTCGATTTCTTCGAATGTACAACCGGCCGCGCGGCATTGCGCGAGGATGCGCTCGACGTCGTCGTAGCTCGTCAGGCGCAGCAGATGCTGGCGGCCATTGCCGTTGCCGGCGCCGCTTTCCGCCTCGAGCGGACGCAGCTCGGCGGGCAGCACGCCCTGCGCGAAGCGCACGAACAGTTGCATGCCGGCGAAACGCTGCAACAGTGTGCCGGTGCGATCGAGCGCAACGACCTCGCCACGGCGCAGCATCGCGATGCGGTCGCACAACGATTCGGCTTCTTCAAGATAGTGCGTGGTCAGCACGATCGTGTGGCCTTCGCGATTCAGGCGCGAAATGAACTTCCACAGCGTCTGGCGCAACTCGACATCGACACCCGCGGTCGGCTCGTCGAGCACGATCACCGGCGGGCGATGCACGAGCGCCTGCGCGACCAGCACGCGGCGCTTCATCCCGCCCGACAGCGCGCGCATGTTGGCATCGGCCTTTTCGGTGAGATCGAGATTGGCCATGATCTCGTCGATCCACGCGTCGTTGTTGCGCAGCCCGTAGTAGCCGGACTGGATGCGCAAGGTTTCGCGCACCGTGAAGAACGGATCGAACACGAGCTCCTGCGGCACCACGCCGAGCGCGCGGCGCGCGTTGCGGAAATCGTCGACGACGTCGTGACCGCGCACCGCGATGCTGCCTTCGTCGGCGCGGGCGAGACCGGCGAGTATGCTGATGAGCGTCGTCTTGCCCGCGCCGTTCGGACCGAGCAGTCCGAAGAACTCGCCTTCTTCGACCGTGAGGCTGACGCCCTTGAGCGCCTGCAAGTCCTTGTAGCGCTTCTTGACGTTACGAATTTCTATGGCTGACATGACTATGGGCCGCGTGCGTCGCGGCGCCTGAAGAAGCCCCAATGGAGCTTGGGGACGCGCAAATGCTGGAAGAAACGGAACCGGGGCCGATTAGGGGGCCAGTTCAACGCCCCAAAAAAACGTTTGATTATAGGGCAAAAACTGAAAACCCCGGCCTGGCCGGAAGGAGGGAGACGACGCTAGAGGAGCGTCAATGTCGCGCTGACGCAACCACGCTGGAGGCGCCAGAAGAGAGAAGCGTATCGACGCCGTAGGCCTGCGCGAGACTGGCGAGCCCAGCCGGCAGATTGACGACTTCGAACTTGCCGCCGCGCGCCGCCGCGGCCCGCACCCACGCGAGCAGGACGGCCAGCGCCGACGAATCGAATTGCGTGAGCGGCGCGCAATCGACGCCGCCCGCACCCGCCGCGATGCGTTGCAGACCCGCCGCGAGCGCGGCGTTCGCGCTCTCGTGGGTCAGCGTCGTGCCGCTGTCGAAGCGGTTCGCAACCGGGTTTAGCACGTCGTTCACGACTGCTTGCCCGCGGCGAGTTGCTGATTGCGCTGCGTGAGGAACTGGATCAGTCCGTCCACACCCTTCTGCTGGATCTGCTCGTTGAACTGCTGCTGATACGCCTGGATCAGCCACGCGCCGAGCACGTTGATGTCATACACGCGCCAGCCCTGCGCCGTCTTGTACAGGCGGTAGTCGAGTTCGATCGGCTGGCCGTTGTTCATCACGACCGAGCGCACCACCGTGTCGGTGTCGTCCGGGTTCATGCGGAACGGCTTGTACTGGATCTGCTGGTCGCGCACCTGCGCGAGCGCGCCCGAGTACGTGCGGATCAGCAGCATCTTGAACTGCTCGACCACCTGGTTCTGCTGTTCGGGCGTCGCGGTGCGCCAGTTACGGCCCATCGCGAGCTGGGTGGTGCGGCGGAAGTCCGTGTACGGCAGGATCTTTTCGTTGACGAGCGCCGTGATGTGCTTGATGTCGCCCTGCTGGATCGACTTGTCGCCGCGAATCGCGTCCATCACCTGCTGGGTGACGGTCTTGATCAGCGCGTCGGGCGCGTTGGTGTCGACGGTTTGCGCCGATGCGCCCGCGCTGATGAACGAAAACAACGCGGCAAACAACGGAATCAGGAAGAATTTTTTCATATCGAGCTTTGCCTCAAAAATAGTGCAACAGTTTGGACCGACCTTATCACGCGAGTTCGACGGCAATCCATGCGCAAACTGCGAGAGTCGTATCGATCTGTTACGGCTGCACGTTCAATGCAATCTTAGGGACGGGAAGTTGAAGCGTGAGGGCGGCACCAACTGACCGGCCGGAATCTGCGTTTCCGGGCCGCCTTTCAGGTCGAGAGGCGGTGTTTCGGCGCCCGACGCGGCCTCCGGTGCCGACGCGCCTTGCGGCGTGCCCACGGCCGCGCCGGATGCGGGAGCCGCCTTGGCCGGCGCACCTGCCTCGCCCGTCTCGCCTTCGTCGTACTTCGGCAGCGGCGCTTCCTCTTCGTAGCTCGGCAGTTCCTGCGGACGCCGGCGGTTATCCGACAACAGATACTGCCGGCGCTGCAGATACGCGTTACGCACGAACGAGTATTTGTCGAGCGCCGCGCCTTCCAGCAGGTTGCTCGCTCCGAGCAGGTTCGCGCGCGTGTTGACGATGTTCAGGCCATACAGCGCCCAGCTCAGGCCCGGCGGGTCGACGTAGCTGATCGGGTTCACGTAGTAGTTGCCGAGCGAGCCGACCGCATCGCGCACCGTGCTCGGCCCGAACAGCGGCAGCACCAGATAGGGGCCCGCCGGCACGCCGTAGTGGCCGAGCGTCAGACCGAGGTCGTTGTCGTGCTTCGGGAGCTTCGCGAGCGTCGCGACGTCGAACAGGCCGCCGACGCCGAACAACGTGTTGATCACGATCCGCATGATGTCGGACACGCCGTCGGCGATGCGCAGCTGCAGCAGGTTGTTCGCCGCGATATAGACGTCGCCGATGTTCGAGAAAAAGTTCGTCACGCTGTCGCGAACCGGCTGCGGCGTGATCCAAACGTAGCCCTGCGCAACGGGCTTCAGCGCGTACTGGTCGATCTTGTCGTTGACTGTGAAGATTGTACGGTTCAGCCCTTCGAACGGGTCGCCCTTGGTAGGCGTCTGCACGGTCGTGCAACCGGCGAGCAGCGCAGCCGCCACGGCGACCTTGCCGAACTGTAGGACGCGCGCGCCGCTGCGCGGGGTCTGCAGTGTGGTCTGCATCTAATTCTCCTTGTTGGCCTTACTGGCCGGCAGCGCCGGAGGCCGGCGCGCCCGGCGCCGGTGCAGGGGCGGATGCGGCGGGCTTCGCCGCGCCGGAATCCGCGGCCTTGCTATACAGGAACTGGCCGATCAGGTTTTCCAGCACGATCGCCGATTGCGTCATCGAGATCGTATCGCCGGCTTTCAGCATTTCCGAGTCGCCGCCCGGCTCGAGCCCGATGTACTGCTCGCCGAGCAGACCCGAGGTCAGGATCTTCGCCGAAGTGTCCCTCGGAAACTGGTATTGCTTGTCGATATCGATCGTGACGAGCGCCTGGTAGGCGTTGCTGTCAAAGCCGATCGACGCGACCCGGCCGACCGTCACGCCGGCGCTCTTGACCGGCGCACGGGGCTTCAGCCCGCCGATGTTGTCGAACTTGAGCTTGACCGGGTAGGTTGCCTGGAACGACAACGAGCTCATGTTGCCGGCCTTCAGCGCAAGAAACAGCAACGCCACGAAACCCAGCACCACGAACAGGCCGACCCAGAAGTCGAGAACATTCTTTTTCATCGTCATCCCAAAGTGAATCCGCCGCGCCGCCGCCACTTCCCGCCGTGCGCGGCGCATCAAGCACCGCCGGCACCCGGCACGCTGCGCGGTCTTAGCTGAACATCAGTGCGGTCAGCAGGAAATCGAGCCCGAGCACCGCGAGCGACGCGTACACGACCGTGCGGGTCGTCGCGCGCGACACGCCTTCCGGCGTCGGCTTCGCCTCGTAGCCCTGAAACAGCGCGACGAAGGTCACCGCGAGGCCGAACACCACACTCTTGACGACCCCGGCGCCGACATCGCGCCACACGTCGACGCCGCTTTGCATCTGCGACCAGAACGCGCCGGCATCGACGCCGATCAGCAGCACGCCCACCACGTAACCGCCCAGAACGCCGACCGCGCTGAAGATCGCGGCGAGGATCGGCATCGACACGATGCCGGCCCACAGGCGCGGCGCGATCACGACCTTGACCGGATCGACGGCCATCATTTCCATCGCGGTGAGCTGCTCGCCCGCCTTCATCAGGCCGATTTCGGCGGTCAGCGACGTGCCCGCGCGCCCGGCGAACAGCAGCGCGGTCACGACCGGCCCGAGCTCGCGCACGAGCGACAGCGCGACCAGCAACCCGAGCGCCTGCTCGGAGCCATAACGGTTCAGCGTGTAATAGCCCTGCAACCCGAGCACGAAGCCGACGAACAGCCCCGACACCGCGATGATCACGAGCGAATAATTACCGACGAAGTGGATCTGCTTCGTGACAAGACGCGGGCGGCGCAGCAGCGGGAAAAATTCGAGCACGAGCCGCAGGAAGAAGCGCGTCGCGTAGCCGGCGGTGCCGAGCCCGGTGATGACCGAGCGACCGATCGTACTGATCATGACCTGCCTCCGCCAATGCCGAAGTCCGCCGCGAGCGGGGTCTGCGCCGGATAGTGGAATCTGAACGGGCCGTCCGGCGCGCCGTCGATGAACTGCCGCACGGTCGGATCGGTCGACGCGCGCAGTTCGTCGGGCGTGCCCTCGGCAAGCACACCGCCGTTGGACACGAAGTACACGTAGTCGGCGATCGCGAATGATTCCGGCACGTCGTGCGTGACGAGGATCGACGTGGCGCCGAGCGCCCGGTTCAGCGTGCGGATCAGGTTCGCGGTGATGCCGAGCGAGATCGGGTCGAGACCGGCGAACGGCTCGTCGTACATCATCAGTTCGGGGTCGAGCGCGATTGCGCGCGCGAGCGCCACGCGTCGCGCCATGCCGCCGGAAATCTCGGACGGCAGCAGGTCGCGCGCGCCGCGCAGACCGACCGCGTTGAGCTTCATCAGCACGAGGTCGCGCAGAAGTTCTTCTGGGAGATCGGTGTGCTCGCGAAGCGAGAAGGCGACGTTTTCGAACACCGACATGTCGGTGAACAGCGCGCCGAACTGGAACAGCATGCCCATCTTGCGGCGCAGCGCGTAAAGGCCTTCGCGCGTCTGCTCGCCGATGTCTTCGCCATGGAACAGCACCTGGCCGCGCTGGGCGCGCACGAGGCCGCCGATCAGCCGCAGCACCGTGGTCTTGCCGCAACCCGAGCCGCCCATGACTGCGACGACCTGACCGCGACGAAAGCGCAGATTCAGATTCGACAGGACGAGCCGGTCGCCGTAACCGAAGTCGACGTCGCGCAGCTCGAGTAAGGTCTCGGGATAGGAAGGCACCAAACTGACGATCCTTTTACAGGGAAGGCCGAATTATAGGGCCATCATGCAAAAGCTGCCGTGAGGTGCCCCGTTCCTTGACTATGCCTGACGATTATTGCGTAAACGTGTGTTGCAGTGCAGAAACGGCGGCGGCCGGGTCGGCCGCTTCCGTCACCGCGCGCACCACGGCCGCGCAGCCGACACCGGTCGCGAGCACGTCCGGCAGCACCTGCAGATCGATCCCGCCGATCGCGACGAGCGGCACCACGCCGTCGAGCAGCCGCACATAGCGTGCGAGGCGGCGCAAGCCCTGCGGCGCGGTCGGCATGACCTTGGTCGTGGTCGGGAACACGGCGCCCAATGCAATGTAGCTCGGCCGGAAATGCAGCGCCTTCAGCATCTCGTAGAAGCCGTGAGTCGACAGACCGAGCCGGATGCCCGCGTCGGCCAGCGCGGACAGATCCGCGGTATGCACGTCTTCCTGGCCGAGGTGCACGCCGTACGCGCCCGCCTCAAGCGCCGCCAGCCAGTGATCGTTGATGAACACCTGCGCGTCGTGCGCGCGGCCGGCCGCCACGCAGCGCGCGATTTCGCGCTTCAGCTCGTCGGCCGGTTCGGCCGACTTGCGGCGCAACTGCACCGTCTTCACGCCGAAGCCGACCACCCGTTCGACCCAGTCCGCGGTCGGCAACACCGGATACAGGCCGAGCCTTGCCGGGCAGCGCGGGAACGCCTTGGCGGGTGCCGCCGGCAGGTCGGTAAGGCGCGGAAAGCGAGCGAGGTCGGCCGGGAAAGCATCGTCGGCGCGGGTTTCGTCGCCATCGCGCCACGCGAGCGCGAGCACCAGCGCGTCGTGCGGATCGAAACCGCAGTCGAGGAACGCGGCAAGCGCGGGAATCCAGTCTTCCGCCAGATGGCCTTCGAGGCCGTACTTCTCGCCGCCCAGTTGCAGCGTCGCGCGGTTTTCCGCGGCGACGATCACGCCCGCACCCCGCGTCAGCCAGCGCGCGATCTGCTCGCCGTGCTGCTGTGCGTCGGCGATCACGATCAGGTCGCCACCGTTCGGTTCGTCGGGTGCGATCAGGCAGATGCGCCACGGCGCGTGCGTCGGCGGCCAGTCGCCGAGACGTGCGCGGATGCGCTCGGCGGCTTCGATGAGTTCGTCGGCCGTCGGCCAGAACAGATCGCGGTCCTTCAGCGTCAACGTCTGAGTCATGCGGCACCCCCATCCTGATGCCAGAACGGCATGCCGACCACCGGCGTGCTCGCGTGCGCGCTCTCGCGCTCGGCCATCGGGCCCGCGAGATACGCTTGCCGACCCGCCTCGACGCCCAGCGCGAACGCGCGCGCCATCGCGTCGGGGTGCGTCGCCTGCGATACGGCCGTGTTCAGCAGCACGCCGTCGAAGCCCCACTCCATCACCTGGGCCGCATGC
Organism: Paraburkholderia lebeckiae; assembly: GCF_014201005.1. Taxonomy (NCBI): domain Bacteria; kingdom Pseudomonadati; phylum Pseudomonadota; class Betaproteobacteria; order Burkholderiales; family Burkholderiaceae; genus Paraburkholderia; species Paraburkholderia lebeckiae. Next base: position 81,550 of record NZ_JACHDK010000014.1, read on the forward strand.
GACGGCACGCCGAGCCCGGCGTCGACGATCAACGGCACGTCCGGCAGCCGCTCGCGCAACACGCGCAGCCCGTATGGATTGATCACGCCCTTGCCGGTGCCGATCGGCGCGCCCCACGGCATCAGCGCCTCGCAGCCGGCGTCGAGCAGACGGCGGCCGATCACCAGATCTTCGGTGCAGTACGGCAGCACCTTGAAGCCATCCTTGACGAGACGCGCGGCGGCTTCGATCAGGCCGACCGGGTCGGGCTGCAGTGTGTAGTCGTCGCCGATCAGTTCGAGCTTGATCCACTCGGTCTCGAAGATTTCGCGCGCCATGTGCGCGGTCGTCACCGCTTCGCCGACGCTCAGGCAACCCGCCGTGTTCGGCAGCAGCGGCACGCCGTGGCGCTTGAGCAGATCGAAGAAGCCCGCTTCGGCGTTGCCCTCGTTCATCTGACGGCGCAGCGCGACCGTCACCATGCCGGGGCGCGCGGCGTCGATCGAATCGGACAGCGATTGCAGCGACGGATAGCGCGATGTGCCGAGCAGCACGCGGCTTGCAAAAGTTTGACCGTATAGCGTCAGCGCGTCGGCGGTCTCGTGAGAAGTCATTTGCATCATCCTGGTTTGCCGTCGCGGCTAGAACCGACCGCGTTGCGGCAATGGGTTTTCGGCGACGGTTGTTGCGTTCGGTAAGCGACAGACTGGCGCGGTCGCGCTCAGCCGCCCGCGACCGGCTGCACGACGTCGAGCCGGTCGCCCGTTTGCAACGCGCGCGCCGCATGCTGCGCACGTGCGACGAAATCGCCGTTGAGCGCGACCGCGAACGGCGGACGCGCGCCAAAGGCGGCGAGCGCATCGGCGACAGTCGCGCCCTCGGGCAGCGACAACGGCTTCTGATTGATATGAATGTCCATGGTGTTCGAATACGGTTCAATCAATGGCGCAAGCGGCATCGCGCGCGGCACGTCGGCCGCTACGCTCGGGCCGGCTCGCGCGCGAAATGCTGCTGGAACAGCTCGCTCCAGCGTGAGTCGCGCCGCCAGCCGGCGAATGCGTCGGCATCACCGACGCGGCCGTCGAGCAGCGCGCTCGCGAAGCGCACGGCTTCGTCGGCGACTTCGGGCGCGATCATGTAGCCGTGCCGGTACAGGCCGTTCACGCGCAGCGTACGTGCGCCGTCCCACAGCAGCGCGGGACGATGATCGGGCAAGGTCGGCCGGCACTGCGAATTCAGCTCGAGAATGCGCGCCTCGCCGAAGCCGGGGTGCACCGAAAACGCCGCGCTCAGCAACTCGAGCGCCGAACGCACGCTGACGGGCGACATGTCCTCGCCCTCCACCTCGGTCGCGCCGATCACGTAGAGGCCGTTCTGCTTCGGCGCGATATACAGCGGGTAACGCGGATGCAGTAGCCGCACCGGGCGCGTCAGCTGCAGGTGAGGCGCATGCACGCGCGCAACTTCGCCGCGGATGCCGCGCAGCGTCGGCAGCACCGGCTTCGCGCCGAGCCCGCGGCAATCGATGGTGATGCCGGCGTCGGGCAGCGATGCGTCGTCGATCGGCGTGTTCCAGTGCGTGTCGACGCCGCGCTCGGCAAGCCCGGCCGCGAGCGCGGACAGCACCTGGCGGTTGTCGAGCTGGCCTTCTCGCGGCAGCAGCCAGCCTTGGCTGAAGCGGCCGGCCAACGCGGGTTCGGCGGCGCCGAGCTGCGCGCCCGCCAACGCGACGAAGCCGCCGTCGAGCAACTCCGCCGGCGCGTTCGCACGCACGCGCCGCTCGAATAGCGGCGCCTCAGTGCGATCCGCGTGATGCCAGACGACGAGCGTGCCGTTGCGCTGGAAAAACACCGGCTCCGGCAGTTCGGCAAGCACGCGCGGCCAGCTTTCGAGCGAACTCGCGCCAAGCCGCGTGATCAGCAGCTCGGCGCTCGCGGCCTCTGCCAGCGGCGCGAGCATCGCGGCGGCGACCCACGCGGCAGCCTGCGAACCGGTGGCATCGCCGCGCTCGTAGAGCGCCACGCGATGCCCGTCGCCAGCGAGGCGCCACGCGACCAGCCGGCCGCACAGGCCGCCGCCGAGCACGGCGAAATCGGGTCGGGCGGGACGGTTCATCGCGCGCGCTCCGTTCGACTGCGGTGGGCAAAACCAAAGCGGCACGGCTCGCCCGAGGCGGCGTGACGAAGGGAAAAATGCATGTCTGAAGAATAGGCGGTCATCGAGTCCTTTCCGTACGGCCAAAAACGCACGTACCCAGGACGAAACCGGCGGGTGAAGCCGGCCGGTCACGACGTGCACATGTGAGCTGCGCTCGCCGCCCGGCGGGGAATGGAAGATGGTTGCTTCCGGAAACTTCCCGCGCCGGTATTACCCGGATCGGGTGCAAAGGGTCTCTCTCAGCCTCGCCGCCCCGGCATGAAAGTCATGCCGCCTGTGGGCGAAGCACCCCTGTTTCGTCGCAGGTCATTAGACCATAAAAGGCGCGGCGCCCGCAAACCAGCGCCCCGCGGTCGCCACCCGGTTTTGATCTGGCACCGTCTATCGAGATGCCGGTGCGAAGCGGCCCGGCGCTCTGGCACAATGCCGTGACCGGTGCCGCAAAAACGCGGCGCGCGCGGTGCTCGTGGCCGCATGCGTGGCGGCGGCACCCCAGCGGATGCCGGCCCCGAAAATTAATTTTCGCTTAAGGGCGTCACGCCAGAATCGGGCGCCCGTCCGGGCTCGCGTTCATCGAGCGTGATAGCGCGATGCCCGGCCAGGCATCGCAGACCCGCGGCAGCCACGCCCTCGCAAAGGGGCCTGCTGCTCGCGGGATCGCCCGACATGGGTCAACCAGATCGGACCCGTACGCCGGAATGGCACTTCGGGTCAGCACTTCATCAGGACGCTCATGACACCACATACTTCCGCCAGCCCCGCGCTGCCGCCCGACGAAAAGGTCTCCGCGTGGACCCTGATCAAGCCCTACTGGGTTTCCGAGGAGCGAGGCATCGCGTGGGGGCTGCTCGTCACGATCATCGTGATGAATCTGCTCGTCGTCTGGATCAACGTGCGCCTGAATAGCTGGAGCAGGGACTTCTACAACGCGCTGCAGGCGAAGAACGTCCACGACTTCCCGCACCTGCTGATGATCTTTACCGGACTCGCGTTCGGTTTCATCATCCTCGCCGTGTATGGACGCTATCTGCGCCAGATGCTCGGCTTCCGCTGGCGCCAGTGGCTGACCACCCGCTACCTGAACGAGTGGCTCAACGACAGCGCGTTCTACCGCATCGAGCGCGACCGTCTCGCCGACAACCCCGACCAGCGGATCAGCGACGACCTGCAGTCGTTCGCGACCACCACGCTGTCGCTGACGCTCGATCTGCTGTCGACCGTCGTCACGCTCGTGTCGTTCATCACGATCCTGTGGTCGCTCGCGGGCGCGTTGAGCATCTCGCTCGGCGGCATGCCGCTGCAGATCCCCGGCTATATGGTGTGGGCCGCGGCGCTGTATGCGGTGGTCGGCTCGCTCATCACGCAGAAGGTCGGCCATCCGCTCGTGTCGATCAACTATCAGGCGCAGAAAGTCGAGGCCGATTTCCGTTTCGGTCTGATCCGGCTGCGTGAGAACGCCGAGCAGATCGCGTTCTACAACGGCATGGAAACCGAGAAGACGAACGCGCGCACGCTGTTCGGCCGTATCCGCGACAACTGGTGGCAGGTAATGAAGTACACGAAGCGCCTGACCTTCGTGCTGAGCTTCTACGGCCAGATCGCGATCATTTTTCCGATCGTCGTCGCCTCGCCGCGCTACTTCGCGGGCGCGTTCACGTTCGGCGTGCTGATGCAGATTTCGAGCGCGTTCGGCACGGTCAGCGATTCGTTCTCGTGGTTCATCAACAGTTATACGAGCCTCGTCGAATGGCGCGCGACCGTGAACCGGTTGCGCGAATTCAAGCGCGTCGTGCATTCGCCGCGTCTGAAGGAATCGGTGTCGCCGGCCACGGAACACGGCGGCATCAATCTGCATTTCGTCGACAGCAACACGCTTACCACCGACAGCCTCCAGCTCGCGCTGCCCAATGGCAACCCACTGTCGCGCATCCGCGATATCGCGATCCGGCCGGGCTCGCGCTGGCTCGTGCGCGGTCCGTCGGGCGCCGGCAAGAGCACGCTGATGCGCGCGCTCGCGGGCCTGTGGCCGTTTGGCGACGGCTCGATCGACGCACCGGTCAACGCGCGCATGATGTTCATCCCGCAGGTCAGCTACATGCCGATCGGCACGCTGAAGGCGGCGCTCGCGTATCCGTCGGCGGCGGACACCTATGGCGACGACGAATGCCGCGACGCGCTCATCACCTGCCATCTGTCGGAATACGCGGACCGTCTGCAGGAAACCGCGCACTGGACTCGCGTGCTGTCGCCGGGTGAGCAGCAGCGCTTCGCCGCCGCTCGCGTGCTGCTGCACAAGCCGGACTACCTGTTCCTCGACGAAGCGACCAGCGCGCTCGACGCGGAAAACGAGTCGCGGCTCTATCGGCTGTTCACCGAGCGGTTGCCGAAGGCGGCGATCGTCAGCGTCGCGCATCGCGAATCGCTCGCAGCGTTCCATGACGAAACGCTCGAAGTCGAGCGTTCTGCCGAAGCGGTAGCGGCGTGAGCGACGCGAGCGGCGCTCACGCCAGCGAAGCGCACGGCGCCGCCGCTCGCGTCGTGCTGATCACGGGCGCCGGTTCCGGCATCGGCGCGGCGCTCGCACGGCGCCTCGCGGCGCCGCATACGTCGTTGATGTTGCACGCGCGCGGCGCAGACGACGCGTCCCGTCGACGGCTCGTGCAGGTTGCCGCCGACTGCACGGCAAGCGGCGCACGCTGCGCGACGGTGTTCGGCGACCTCGCCGAGCGCGGTGCGGCGGAGCACGTGATCCATCAGACGCTCACGAGCTTCGGCGCACTCGATCAACTGGTCGCGAACGCCGGCCATGCGCAGCGCCAAACGCTGGCCGCGCTCGATCCCGACACCTTCGGCGCCGCCTTCGCCGCGATGCCGGCCGCCTTCGCCGCGCTCGTGCGGCGCGCGATGCCCGCGCTCGAAATATCGAAGCGCGGTCGCGTGGTCGCCTTGAGTTCGTTCGTCGCGCATCGCTATCGCGCGGATGCGCCATTCGCCGCGACGGCGGCCGCGAAAGCGGCACTCGAAGCGCTTGCGAAAACGGCGGCCGCGGAGCTCGCGCCGCTCGGCGTGACCGTCAATTGCGTGGCGCCGGGTTACACGCGCAAGGATCGCGGCCCAAGCGCCGACAACGCGGCTGTGTGGGCGCACGCCGCCGAAGCCACGCCGCTCGGTCACGTCGCCGAACCGGACGACGTCGCCGCGCTGATCGCATTCCTGCTGTCCGACGCGGCACGCCACATCACCGGCCAGGTGATTCACATCGATGGCGGCTTGACGCTCGGTTAAGCCTCGCCTGCGCGCCGGCACCTACGGACGCAACATCCGGAAAGACACGAGAAGAGTTCGAAAGCATTTGCGGAGCGCGCAAGCTGTTCCGCGCTTTGAAAATGCCTGCGAGCAGCGACGATAGTCGTACGGGCCGCGCCATGCGTCGGCCGTCGTTGATGTCAGTCACGTCTTTCATCGCAACCGCTCTTCGGACTCCTCGCCCATGTCATTCGCTCGCCGTGTTTCACCTTTGCTCCCGTCTTTGCTCCCGCGCATCGCGCTCGCCTGCGGCGCGGCGCTGCTGCTCACGAACGCCGCCGATGCCGCGCAAACGACCGAGCCGAACCAACCCGCCGATATCTGCCCGGCGCTCACGCACATCGTCGAAGCGAGCGATTTCCGGCAACTGCCGGGCGAGGCCGCCGCGCAACTGCCGGGTGTCTCCCGTACCGACGATTGCCGCGCCGGCCCGAACGCGTACGACTGCCACTGGCGCGCGCACTGGCAAGCCGACGGCGTCATCAACGATCCGCTCGAAGAACTCGGCGCCGACATCGCCGCCTGCTTTCCGCGCGTCGTGCACGACGTCAACACACCCGTGCGCCAGCATTTCGTCGTGACCACCGACGCCCACCGCGTGAACGTCACCGCGAGCGTGCAAGGTCAGAACGAACTGCGACTGCGCGTGACGCGCTGAGCGCGCGGCCGTCGCTGCTTTTGATGCTCCATCGCATTTTGTGACCGGGATCGGGCGCTGCCTCATGACCTCGTCGCCGACCGTGCGCGCGCCAGCGGCAACCAGGCATTGGCGCCTGTGTCTGGGCGCCTCGCTGATATGCCGGCGTCGTTGCGCCCTCGGCGCCTTCGTCGCGACGCTGACGCTCGCGCTCGACGGCTGCGCCTGGACGCTGATCCAGGCCGCCGACGCCACCGGCTCCGTCATCCAGGCCGGTTACGCGATCGCGTCGAACTACTCGTCGCCGACCTTCGTCAACGGGCGGCCCGCGGATTTGCAGCACGTCTGCATCGAAGTGAACCCGACGGTATCGGTCGGCGATTTCGTGCCGGCGCTGCAGCTCGCGCTCGAGCGCCGCGGTATTCGTTCGGACGTCTACAATCCGGGCACCTCGCCGGCCGGCTGCGAAGCGCGGCTCGTCTACAACGCCGCGATCGACTATGGCCGCCGCTCGTTCAGCGACGAATCGATCCAGTACCTGTCGATCATCGATCTGACGCTGATCCAGAGCGGCCGCATTCTGGTCACCGCGCGCTATCAGACCGGCGGCCTGAACACCGACCGTTTTTCGTCGGCCTCGGTCAAGCTCGGCGGACTGATCGAGCGGATGGTGATCGATCGGACCGATTTCCCGCGTCAAGCGCAGCAACAGCCGACCCTGCAAACCTCGCAGGCCTTCCCGCCGGCCCACTGAGTGCCCGCGGCTTTGCTTTCGCTTGCAGCGCCTTACACGGGAAAGGATTGGAAAGCGGTATACGCTTTGCGCGGCCCGTGCGCATCACTAAGATGACCTGAATGAACCAGACCATCCTGATCGTCGACGACGATCCCGTCGTACGCGAGCTCGTCAGCGAATATCTGCACGGCCGCGGCTTCAAGGTCGCCACGCTGGAAAATGGCTTGGCGTTGCAGCGCAGATTGCAGCACGAGCGGCCCGCGCTCGTCGTGCTCGACATCATGATGCCGGAGCTCGACGGCATCAGCGCGCTGCGCGCCTTGCGTGTCGCCGGCGACGACATTCCCGTGATCCTCCTGACCGCGCGCGCCGACCCGATCGATCGCGTGATCGGCCTCGAACTCGGCGCCGACGATTATCTCGGCAAGCCTTTCGAACCGAGCGAGCTCGTCGCGCGGATTCGCACCGTGCTGCGGCGTCGCGGCTCGATCGCGCCGGGCGCGCCCGAACAGCGCGCGCCCTATCATTTCGGCCGCTTCGAAGTGAATTTCCCCGCGCGCGAACTGCGCCGCGACGGCGATCGCATCACGCTGCGTTCGAGCGAATTCGCGATGCTGAAGGTGTTCGTCACGCACGCGATGACCGTGCTCACGCGTGCGCAGCTGCTCGAAAAACTGCACGGCAATAGCGAAGCGCATCGCAATCGCAGTCTCGACGTATCGATCTGGCGCTTGCGTCGATTGATCGAAGTGGACCCGTCGGAACCGCGCTACGTGCAGACCGTGTGGGGACGCGGCTACGTGTTCGTGCCGGACGGCGAGATCGGCGCGGCCGAACGCGGACCTGCGCCGCCGCCCGGTTAGCGGCGCCTGATGGTCGAAGCCGGCTGATCCAGCCCACGCGTCGCACGTAACGCGCAGCGCGGTGTCGCGCGCACCGCGCTAACCCGGCTGACGGTCAAAACGTCAGCACACTCAGAAACATCCTCTGCAGCCAGCCCATCGTCGTCGCATCGTTGACCATGCCGAGGCCCGCCTGCTCGATGCGCGCGTTCGCGACCTTGCTCGACGCGACGTAATTGCCTGCTTCGATGTCCTTGGGATTGACGATGCCCGAGAGTCGAAGACGGTCGCGGGTCCCGCTCATCGCGATCACCTTCTCGCCTGACACGACGAGATTGCCGCCCGACACCATGCCGATCACGGTCACGGCTAGCGTGCCCGTCATGTCGCTGATGTCGCTCAGATTGCCCTGCCCTTTGTAGTCGGTGCTGGCAGAGCCGATGTTGAACAGTTTCGCGAGTCGCGCGGCGGCATTCGTCGATTGATCCGCGGCGGTCGCGGTGATGCTGCTCGCGCGGTTCGCCGACGCGCTCGCGCTGTTGTTGCCGCTATACGATTCCGACAGCCGGATCGTCAGCACGTCGCCGACGTGCTGCGCGCGCGGCGTCTCATACAGCAGCAGCGGCGCGCCGGCCTGATAGATCGCGCCTTGCGTGTTGACGTTCAACGGCGCGGACGCGAGCGGCGGCGCCATCGGCGTTTCGACGATCGACCTGGTCTGCGCGCTCGAACAGGCCGCGAGACAGGTCGCGGCGCCGAGCACGAGGGTGAGACGTAGCGCGGTCATGCTGGCTCCGTGGCGGAAAGGATGAAAGGAGTCGAAGAGAGGCGGCCTATCCGGACACCGCCCGGTTTCGGCGTTGGGATCGCACCGGTAATCAGGGTTGCCAGGCAATCGTCAGCCCGCGTCGGCGCCGCTCGCCTGCCACTGCCGCACGACCGCTTTCAACCACGCATCCGAGCCCTTCAGCAGATACGTGAGCGTGCCGTTGCGGCTGCCGGGCAGAAAGCACAGCGTGATCGAACTCACCGCGTTCTCCCATACGTACATCGGCATCGCGCCCGGCGCCGCCGCGTTGCGCGTCGCGAGACGCGGCGGCCCGTAACGATCCTCGAGCGCGTCGCGCAGATCCTCGGCGGTCAGCTCGTCGATCACGAACGACATCTCGTAGAGACGCAGCGCGCCCTGCCCGTCGATGCGCGCGAAGCGCATCACGTGTTCGAGCGCCGGCGCACCATCGACCACGGCCTGCGACACCGCCCAGCGTTCATCATCGCGATGCGCCCAGCGGCACGCGACGCTCAGGCTATCGTGCGACTTCAGCCGCATGCCGAGCGCTCCGGCCTGCACGTCCGTCTCGCAGATCGGCACGCTGCCGACCGGCGTCGCGCGCACGGTCGAGCCCGCGCGGAATTCGTCGATCGTGATGCCGAGCGCGACGCCGCGAAACGAAAACGGCGCGTCCGGCGAGCGCCGCCGCGTGTAGGTGACGACGCTGTTCGATGCCGCGCCGGCCGCCTTCGCACTGCGCCCGACGAGCTGTGCATGCGCGGCGCACGACAGCACGCCGCCGAGCAGCATCAGTGCACCAACCATCCGGGTGAGCGTCATGATTCAATCGATCGCGGAAGCGCACATGTCGAAAGGCGTCGCCGCCGCATGGCCGACCACCGGCAGCACTTTCAGGGTCGCTGCCGTGAGCCGGCATGGCAGCGCAGCGGCGCCGCAGCCGCCGAGCGGCAACAGCAGCGCGCCGGCAACGAGCCACGCCACGGCGCGCCGCCGCTGCTCAGTAGTTCTGGATAACGGCACGCGGACCTCGCCGATTCACGCAGTCGTGTTGACCAGATGGCCGATGAGCCCCGTGCCCGGCGCAGGCAGTGCAGGCTGCCCGAGCCCGGCGCTCTGCTGCGATTTCGCCACTGCGCCCGTGGAGCTTGAACTGGCGGACTTCTCCGTGGCCGGCTTATTCGCCAGCGAGGAGAAAGGCGTGGAACTGAGCGTATTGTGGATCGTCATGATGGACCTCGCGAAGGCGCGCATTGCGCACCGGTGTCGGTTGAACGCCGCGCGCCGTCGTCCGAGGCAGCGGGCCTCGTTCGGCGTGCGGCGCGACTTGCTGCGGAACCAATCATCGCGCCGCGCGAGTGCCGACGATGGGCGAAGCAAAGCACGCTTTCGCGCGGTTGTTACGATCCGTTCCGTGGGCTTGCGAGGGCTTTCGAGTGCTTGCCAACTGTTGTCATCGCGTGCCTGTCGTCGCGCAGAGTCGGATCAGGCAGTGCTAAAGTAAGCGCTGCACCTTCGCTGATCCGCCCCGGCGCGAGCCCGCCAGCGCCGAGCGGCACACAGTAAGCGTTGGTAAGGAAATGCCCGGTCGCGCGTCGGGCGCGCCAGTCTAGAATTTCGCCATGAATCCACAGGTCCTTATCGTCGACGACGATCCGGTCGTACGCGATCTGCTTTGCAAGTTTCTGCAGTCGAACGGCTTCGATGCGTCCGTGCTGCACGACGGCACCCATTTGCAGCGTCGTCTCGAGCGTGAGCGGCCGTCGGTCGTCGTGCTCGACATCATGATGCCGAACACCGACGGCCTGCGCGCGCTCACCGCGTTGCGCGCCGCCGGCGACGACATCCCGGTGATCTTCGTGACCGCGCGCGGCACGGTGGCCGACCGCATCGTCGGCCTGTCGCTCGGCGCGGACGACTATCTGACCAAGCCGTTCGATCCGCGCGAACTGCTCGTGCGGATCCAGACCGTGCTGCGCCGGCGCGGGCCGTCCACCACGAGCGCACCCGAAGCACGCAAGCGCTATCGCTTCGGTCCATTCGAACTGGACTTCGCCACGCGCTCGCTGAGCCGCGACGACGCCAAGCTGCCGCTGCGCGACAGCGAATTCGCGCTGCTGAAGATCTTCGTCAACAATCCGTACAAGGTGCTGTCGCGCGTGCTGATTCACGATCTCGTGCATCGCGACAACCTCGCGTTCCGCGACCGTAGCCTCGACGTACCGATCTGGCGCCTGCGCCGCGTGATCGAGGACGACCCGTCGAACCCGTGCTACGTGCAGACGGTGCGCGGCAAGGGCTACGTGTTCGTGCCCGACGCCAACGGCACACCCTTCGAGGACGGGGCCGCCCCGAGCGCATGAGAAATCCGCTGAACACGCTGTTCGGCAGAATGGCGTTGCTGTCGGCGGCGGTGCTGTTCGCGATTCAGGCGAGCTGGTTCGTGCTGGTGACGATGCAGCCGCCGCGCCATGAAATCGACGGCTTCGCGCGCGGCATCCTGCTCGTGCTGCAGGCGATCAACGGCGAGCCGATCAAGGGCGCCGCGCTCGCGCCCGCGATGCGCGTGCATCTGGTGCCCACCTGGAACATGCCGACCAGCGTGCATCTGGGCGAGCCGCATGAGCATATGGTGGTCGAACTGAGCCGGCACCTGCGTGAGAACTTGCCGGCCGGCACGCAGATCGCCGTCGACGATCTGCGTCCGCCGCAACTGTGGGTGCTGGTCCCGGGCAAGTCGAACTGGGTCGTCGTGCCGGTCGACCTACCTCCGCCGCCGCGCTTTCTGATCGAATCGGTGTCGATGCTGGTCGCCGGGCTGATCCTGTCGTTGTTCGCGGTGTGGCAGATGCAACGGCCGTTGTCGCGCGTGGCCGATGCGTCGCGCGCGTTCGGCTCGGGCGGCCGGCCTGAACCCGTGCCGGTGCAGGGCCCGCGCGAGCTGCGTGACCTGATCGGCTCATTCAACGACATGATGCGGCGCCTGAACGAAGCCGGCGACGACCAGGCGGTGATGCTCGCCGGCGTCGCGCACGATCTGAAGGCGCCGCTCACGCGCCTGAAGCTGCGCGCAAGCGTGCTGGTCGACGAAAACGAGCGCGCGGGCCTGATCCGCGACGTCGATTCCCTGACCAACATCGTCCAGCAGTTCCTCGAATTCGCGGGCCAATCGGCGGACGCCGGACCTCCCGTCGAAGTCGACGAGTTCTTGCGCGAGCAGTTTTCCTCAGGCGATTACGCTGAGGCCGCTGAAACCGCCGAAGCGGCGGACCCCGCCGAAACCCCGCTGTTCACGCTCGATCTGCGCGCCGGCCCCTCGTTCACGCTGCCGCGTACGCTGCTCGACCGGCTGGTGACGAATCTCGTCGACAACGCGCTCGAACACGGCATGCCGCCGGTGGAAATCTCGACCGCGTGCGACGACCGTCATTGGACGATCAGCGTGCGCGACCACGGCGCTGGCATTCCCGACGACCGCATTGCCGCGGCGATGAAGCCGTTCGTGCGGCTCGACGCCGCGCGCGGCGGCGAAGGCCATTGCGGGCTCGGTCTCGCGATCGTCGCGCGGCTCGCACACGATCGCGGTGGACGCTGCTTCGTGCGCAATCACGCGCAGGGGGGGCTCGAAGTGCGGATCGAATTGCCGGTGGACCCGGCGCTGTCGTAAGGATGCTCGCAGGCAAACGCGGCGCGGACCGGACACTTACCTGCCCTTACCGCATCGACTGTCGCGCGGGGTGCGGCCTTATAGTCACTCTCGGCAACCTCGATGCAGCCCTTCCCGGTCCGCCCGCACCTCTGCGGCGGACTTTTTTTTGCGCTGCAGGAAGGCCAACGAAGCGTGCCAGCGAAGCGCGTCAATGCACGAGCCGATTGCGCAGCGCGTCGACCGTCGCCGTGGAAAGACCGAGGCCTTGCGTCAGGTAGCTCGCCATCGTGCCGTAGCTCGCCTGCACCTGGTCGAAGCCCGCCTGCAGATAATTCTCGTCGACGTCGAGCAACGGCGCTCTCGCCGTCGCAATGGCCGCGCCTTCCTGCGCGCGCAGTGTGGTGGTTTGCGCTGCGATCGATGGCGCGAGATAGACGTTGCTGAGCAAATAGTCCTGCATGATCACGTCGAGCGGAACGTTGGCGATGCTGAGCAGCAGCGCCGCGACCCAACCCGCGCGATCCTTGCCCGCGTTCGAGTGGAATAGCTGCGCGCCCGTGCCGTCGGCGAGCGCGCCGAGCAACGCGCCATAGGCGGCTCGCTGCGGGCCGCCCGTCACATACCCGCGCGCCTGCGCCTGCATGAACGCGACGGCGTTGACGGGAGAATCGACCGGGGGTGCGACGAAGTCGTTCATGCCGAGCACGTTCAGCGTCGAGGATGTCGCGCCGCTCGGCAGCACGTCGGCGGTGCGTGCGATTTCGGCGGGCGTGCGCAGGTCGTAGACCGACACGATACCGAGCTTGTCGAGCGTCGCCGCGTCGGTGCCGCTCAGCGTCAGCGCGTTCGCGCGATAGAACACGCCGCGCCGCATCTGTTTGCCGTCGACGGTCAGGTAGCCGGCACCCGCGCCGCCGACATCGCGGAAGTTGCTGACCGACACGAGCCGCGGCGTAGCCGGCTGATCGGCTTCGAGACTACCGCCGCAGGCGGACAGCAGGGTGCTGCCGAAACCCGCGGCCAGCATCGCACCGGCCGAGCCCCTCAGAAAGCGTCGCCGCGCCGCCGACGCTTCGCCGGGCATGCCGCGCTCCACGGGCACGGTCGTGCTCGCAAGGGCGCGGAAAGGCGAACGGTTTTTCACGGTAACGGACATCGGGGCGACAGGTGTATAGGAGGATAGTGGGGCAGCCGGGGCTGCAGACGCAGTTTAACGTTGACCAATACGTTTTGCGTTACATCGTAGCGGTTAGTAAGAAAAAAAGAGGGACGGTTGGCCCACTGATTTCCGTTCCCTTGCGGTGCCTTATCGGCCGTTACCTCGCGCACGCCCTTTTTGACCCCGACTGGCCTCACGACGCCGCATCCCCGTAGAATAATACGGACACCCTCCCATCCGGCCCCCGCAGGCACAAGAAACCTGGAGACCACAACAAAATATGTCTTCTCTCCAATGGTTCACCGAGCTGACCCCGCGCGAGCGTCGCACGCTATTCGCCGGTTTCGGCGGATACGCGATCGACGCGTTCGACTTCATGATCTACTCGTTCCTCATTCCGACGCTGATCGCGACGTGGGGCATGAGCAAAAGCGAAGCAGGCATGATCGCCACCAGCTCGCTGATTTCGTCGGCGATCGGCGGCTGGCTCGCCGGCATTCTTGCCGATCGCCACGGCCGCATCCGTGTATTGCAATGGACGATCGCCACCTTCGCGATCTTCACGTTCCTGTCTGGCTTCACGCAGTCGTTCTGGCAGTTGCTCGCCACGCGTACGCTGCAGGGCATCGGCTTCGGCGGTGAGTGGTCGGTCGTGACGATCATGATGGCCGAGACGATCCGCTCGCCGCAGCATCGCGCAAAGGCGGTCGGCACCGTGCAGAGCAGCTGGTCGTTCGGCTGGGCGGCCGCGGCGATCGTCTACTGGGCGGCTTTCGCGTTGCTGCCGGAGCAGTACGCGTGGCGCGCGTGCTTCTGGGTTGGCCTGCTGCCCGCCGCATGGATCATCTATATCCGCCGCAATGTCAGCGACCCCGACATCTTTGTCGCGACCCGTCGCGCGCGCGAAAGCGGCATCAACACGTCGCACTTCATGCAGATCTTCTCAGCCGAGCATCTGAAGACAACTGTGCTCGGCAGCGCGCTGTGCACCGGCATGCTCGGCGGCTACTACGCGATCACGACGTGGCTGCCCACCTATCTGAAGACGGAGCGACATCTGTCGGTGTTCAATACGAGCGGCTATCTGATCGTGCTGATCGTCGGTTCGTTCGCCGGCTATATCGTCGGCGCGATTCTGTGCGACAGGATCGGCCGGCGCGCATCGTTCGTGCTGTTCGCGGTCGGCTCGTTCGTGCTCGGCATGGTCTACACGATGCTGCCGATCACCGACGCGATGATGCTCGCGCTCGGCTTCCCGCTCGGCATCGTCGTGCAGGGGATTTTCGCGGGCATCGGCGCGTATCTGTCGGAGCTGTATCCGAACGAGATCCGCGGCTCGGGGCAAGGCTTCTGCTACAACCTCGGGCGCGGGCTCGGCTCGTTCTTTCCGATACTCGTCGGCACCTTCGCGCAGACGATGACGCTCGTGAAGGCGATGGGCATCGTCGCGGGCTCGGGGTATCTGCTCGTGATCGTCGCCGCGTTGTGCCTGCCGGAAACGAAGGGCAAGGTGCTAGGGGCGGCCGGCTCCGCCGCTTGAGATCGTCTGACACCGCAGTTCCCAATCATGAAAACGATCGTACTCGGCGGCGGCGTCATCGGCGTCGCCACTGCTTTTTATCTGTGCCAGCAAGGCTGCGACGTGACGGTGATCGAGCGCGAACCCGACGTCGCCCTGTCCACGAGTTTCGGCAACGCCGGCGTGATCGCGCTGGGCTACGTGACGCCATGGGCCGCGCCCGGCATGCCGGCGAAAATCCTCAAGTACCTGTTCAAGCCGGCCTCGCCGCTGATCTTCCGGCCGACGCTCGATCCGGCCCAATGGCGCTGGATCGCGCGCTGGCTGCGCGAGTGCGACCTCGACCGCTTTCGCGTGAACAAGCAGCGTATGCAGCGCATCGCGTACTACAGCCGCGCTTGCCTGCACGAATTTCGCGGCCGTCATCCGTTCGAGTACGGCCGCAGCCAGGGCTATCTGCAACTGTTTCGCAGCGAGTACGACGTCGAACTCGCGCAGCCGGCGCTCGCGGTGCTGCGCGATGCGGGCGTCGTGCATCGGGAAGTCAGCGCCGCGCAGTGCGCGGAGATCGAGCCGGGTCTGCACTGGGCGCGTCAGGCGCCGTTCTCGGGCCTCTATCTGCCCGACGACGAAGCCGGCGACTGCGCGCGTTTCACCCGCGAACTGCGCGCGATCTGTGAACGCAATGGCGTGAGCTTTCGCTTCGACACGCGCGTCACGTCGCTCGATGTCGAGGGAGCGACGGTACGCGGCGTGCGTATTCAAAGCGAGCGGGGCGCGCAGACGCTGCCGGCCGACGCGGTGGTCGTCGCGCTCGGCGTCGATAGCGCGGCGCTGCTCGCGCCGCTCGGCGTGAAGGTGCCGCTCTATCCGGTGAAGGGCTATTCGGCCACGCTGCCTGTGACCGACGAGGAAAAAGCGCCACGGGCGGCACTCATGGACGAATCGCTGAAGACGGCGATCACGCGCTTCGGCAACAACTTGCGCATCGCGGGTACGGCGGAGCTCGGCAATCGCCAGACGACGTTGCGCGAGCAGGCGCTGCAAACGCTGCTCACGGTGCTGCGCGACTGGTTTCCGTTCGCGGCCAATCCGACTTCCGCGCACTTCTGGGTCGGCCGCCGGCCGATGACGCCCGATGGCGCGCCGCTGCTCGGCCCGTGCAACATCGACAACTTATGGCTGAACCTCGGGCACGGCTCGACGGGCTGGGCGATGTCGATGGGCTCGGCGCGCGTGGTCGCGGATCTGATCGCGCAGCGCAATCCGGAGATCGATCTCGACGGTCTGACGCTCGCGCGCTATCGCCAATGAGGCGGACATAACGCACCGCGACGAGATAAAAGAAAACCGGGCTCCCCCTTTCAGGCGAGCCCGGTTTCTTTTTTACTGCATTGCTTTCCCGCTACAGGTGCCCTTCATGGGGCGCCTTGTCGTCTCCACGTCTTCCTGCAAATCGTGGCCGGCGCGCGCGGCCTGGAACTCCAGGCACGCGCACCGGCTGAAGACGCTTAACGCGGCAGTTCCGAATGCCCCATCAGGAACGCATCGACCGAACGTGCGCACTGACGGCCTTCGCGAATCGCCCAGACCACGAGCGACTGGCCGCGGCGCATGTCGCCCGCCGTGAACACCTTGTTCACCGACGTGTAGTACGCCTTGTCGCCCTCGGTCGTGGCGCGCACGTTGCCGCGCGCATCCTTGTCGACGCCGAACGCTTCGAGCACCGGCGACACCGGTTGCGTGAAGCCCATCGCGAGCAGCACGAGGTCGGCCTTCATTTCGAATTCGGAGTTCGGCACTTCGACCATCTTGCCGTCTTTCCATTCGACCCGCGCGGCGATCAGCTTCTCGACCTTGCCGTTCTTGCCTTCGAGACGCTTGGTCGCGACCGCCCAGTCGCGCTCGCAGCCTTCCTCATGCGAGGACGACGTGCGCAGCTTGATCGGCCAGTACGGCCATACGAGCGGCTTGTTCTCTTCTTCCGGCGGCTGCGGCAGCAGTTCGAACTGCGTGACGCTCTTCGCGCCATGACGGTTCGACGTGCCCACGCAGTCGGAACCGGTATCGCCGCCACCGATCACGACGACGTGCTTGCCCTTCGCGACGAGCTGGTTCGGCACTTTGTCGCCGGCGTTGACCTTGTTCTGCTGCGGCAGGAATTCCATCGCATAGTACACGCCTTCGAGCTCGCGGCCCGGCACCGGCAGATCGCGCGGCGTTTCCGAACCACCGGCGATCACGACCGCCTCGAACTGTTCGTTCAGCTCGGCCGGCGTGATGGTTTCCTTCGCCGTGTTGCCGATGTGCGCCGGCAGCGAGTCCGGCTTGCCGATGAACACGTTGGTGCGGAACGTCACGCCTTCGGCTTCCATCTGGCGCATGCGGCGGTCGATCTGCCACTTCTCCAGCTTGAAGTCGGGGATGCCATAACGCAGCAGGCCGCCGATCCGGTCGTTCTTCTCGAACACGGTCACGTCATGACCGGCGCGCGCGAGCTGCTGCGCGGCGGCGAGACCCGCGGGGCCCGAGCCGACCACGGCAACCTTCTTGCCGGTCTTGTGCTTCGGCGTTTGCGGCGCGACCCAGCCTTCGGCCCAGGCCTTGTCGATGATCGCGTGCTCGATCGACTTGATGCCGACCGGGTCGTCGTTGATGCCGAGCGTGCACGCCGCTTCACACGGCGCCGGGCAGATGCGGCCCGTGAACTCGGGGAAGTTGTTGGTCGAGTGCAGCACTTCGATCGCGTTCTTCCAGTCCTGACGGAACACCAGGTCGTTGAAGTCCGGGATGATGTTGTTGACCGGGCAGCCGCTGTTGCAGAACGGAATGCCGCAGTCCATGCAACGCGCGCCTTGAATCTTCGCTTCGTCGTCGGTCAGTGCCGCGACGAATTCCTTGTAGTGCTTCACACGCGTGAGCGGAGCCTCGTACGTCTCGTGGCGACGTTCGAACTCGAGAAAACCGGTTGCCTTGCCCATGTGGTTCTCTTCTCTATCTGTATCTAGGGGTAATCTGGACCCGCCGCGCGTCGATTGGTCGGAACGCGGCGGGTACGTCTAAAGTTGACTTCCGTGAAGGCAGCTCAGGCGGCGAGCACTTCGCTGTTCGCCTTCTTCGCGGCGAGTTCGCCGAGCGCGCGCTTGTATTCGGTCGGGAACACCTTCACGAACTGACGGCGTGCCGCGTCCCAGTTTTCGAGCAGCGCCTTCGCACGCGGAGAGCCCGTGAACTGGAAGTGACGCTCGATGAGCCCCTTGAGCAGCGCTTCGTCGGTCGTGCCGCGATGCCACACGCCCCGATCGACCGTGCGCTCCTGTTCGGCCTGTTGCAGCACCGGTTCCAGCGCGACCATCGACTTGTTGCACTTGCTCGCGAACATGCCGTCCGGATCGAACACGTACGCGATACCGCCCGACATGCCGGCCGCGAAGTTACGGCCCGTCTCGCCGAGCACGACCACCGTGCCGCCCGTCATGTATTCGCAACCGTGGTCGCCCGTGCCTTCGACGACTGCCGTCGCGCCCGAGTTACGCACGCAGAAACGCTCGCCGGCCACGCCGCGGAAGAAGGCTTCGCCTTCGATCGCGCCGTACATCACCGTGTTGCCGCAGATGATGTTCTCTTCCGACTTGCCGCGGAAATCGTTGGTCGGACGGATGATGATGCGGCCGCCCGACAGGCCCTTGCCCACGTAGTCGTTGCCGTCGCCGACCAGATCCAGCGTGACGCCCTTCGCGAGGAACGCGCCGAAGCTCTGACCCGCGGTGCCCTTCAACTGGATGTGGATCGCGTCGTCCGCGAGACCTTCGTGGCCGTACTTCTTCGCGATCGTGCCCGACAGCATCGCGCCGACCGTGCGGTTCACGTTGCGCACCGGCTGGATGAACGACACGTGCTCGCCTTTCTCGATCGCGGCCTTCGCCTTCTCGATCAGCGTGTGGTCGAGCGCGCGGTCGAGGCCGTGATCCTGCACGTCGACGTGCTTGCGCGCGACTTGCGCCGGCACTTGCGGCTGGTAGAACACACGCGAGAAGTCGAGGCCCTTCGCCTTCCAGTGCTCGATGCCCTTCTTCGTGTCGAGCAGTTCCGCGCGGCCGATCAGGTCGTCGAACTTGCGGATACCGAGTTGCGCCATGATTTCACGCGCTTCTTCCGCAACGAAGAAGAAGAAGTTCACGACGTGTTCCGGCTGGCCCTGGAACTTCGCGCGCAGCACCGGGTCTTGCGTCGCGACGCCGACCGGGCACGTGTTCAGATGGCACTTGCGCATCATGATGCAGCCTTCGACGACGAGCGGCGCCGTCGCGAAGCCGAACTCGTCCGCGCCGAGCAGCGCGCCGATCACGACGTCGCGGCCGGTCTTCATCTGACCGTCGGCCTGCACGCGGATACGGCCGCGCAGCTGGTTCAGCACCAGCGTCTGCTGCGTTTCGGCGAGACCCAGTTCCCACGGCGTGCCCGCATGCTTGATCGACGACAGCGGCGATGCACCCGTGCCGCCGTCATGACCGGCGATCACGACGTGATCGGCCTTCGCCTTCGCGACCCCCGCTGCAACCGTACCGACGCCCGACTCCGACACGAGCTTCACCGAGATGCTCGACGACGCGTTCACGTTCTTCAGATCGTGAATCAGCTGCGCAAGGTCTTCGATCGAGTAGATGTCGTGGTGCGGCGGCGGCGAAATCAGGCCGACGCCCGGCACCGAGTAACGCAGCTTGCCGATATAGTCCGACACCTTGTGGCCCGGCAGCTGACCGCCTTCGCCCGGCTTCGCGCCCTGCGCCATCTTGATCTGGATCTGATCGGCCGACGCGAGGTACTCCGCCGTCACGCCGAAGCGGCCCGACGCGACCTGCTTGATGCGCGAGCGCAGCGAATCGCCTTCCTTGAGCGGAATGTCGACGACCACTTCATCGCCGATCACGGACTTCATCGTGTCGCCGTTCTTGATCGGAATGCCACGCAGTTCGTTGCGATAACGGTTCGCGTCTTCACCGCCTTCACCGGTGTTCGACTTGCCGCCGATGCGGTTCATCGCGACGGCGAGCGTGGCGTGCGCTTCGGTGCTGATCGAGCCCATCGACATTGCGCCGGTCGCGAAACGCTTGACGATTTCCTTCGCCGGTTCGACTTCGTCGAGCGGGATCGCCTTGGTCGGATCGAACTTGAACTCGAACAGGCCGCGGAAGGTCATGTGGCGCTTGGTCTGATCGTTGATCAGATGCGCGTATTCCTTGTACGTCTGGTACGAGTTACTGCGCGCCGAGTGCTGCAGCTTGGCGATCGCATCCGGCGTCCACATGTGTTCTTCGCCGCGTACCCGGTATGCGTACTCGCCGCCCGCGTCGAGCATGTTCGCGAGGACCGGGTTGTCGCCGAATGCTTCGCGATGCAGACGGATCGCTTCTTCCGCGACGTCGAACAGACCAATGCCGCCGACTTTCGACGACGTGCCGTGGAAGTACTTCGACACCAGATCCGCGGCGAGACCGACCGCTTCGAAAATCTGCGCGCCGGTGTACGACATGTAAGTCGAAATACCCATCTTCGACATGACCTTCTGCAGGCCCTTGCCGACTGCCTTCGTGAAGTTGTAGACCGCCTTCTCCGCCGACAGGTCGCCCTTCAGGCCGGCCGCGAGCTGGCTCAGCGTTTCCATCGCGAGGTACGGGTGCACGGCTTCCGCGCCATAGCCCGCGAGCAGCGCGAAGTGGTGCGTTTCGCGCGCCGAACCGGTTTCGACGACGAGACCCGTGCTCGTGCGCAGACCCTGCTGAACGAGGTGCGTGTGGATCGCTGCCGTAGCGAGCAGCGCCGGAATCGCGACGTTGTCGCGGTCGGTCTTGCGGTCCGACACGATCAGCATGTTGTAGCCGGACTTGACCGCATCGACGGCTTCCGCGCACAGCGACGCAAGGCGTGCCTCGATGCCTTCCTTGCCCCAGGCGACCGGATAGCAGATGTTCAGTTCGTACGAGCTGAACTTGCCGCCCGTGTATTGATCGATCGCGCGGATCTTCGCGATATCCTTGAAGTCGAGCACCGGCTGCGACACTTCGAGACGCATCGGCGGGTTGATGTTGTTCGTGTCGAGCAGATTCGGCTTCGGGCCGATGAACGACACGAGCGACATCACCATGTTTTCACGGATCGGGTCGATCGGCGGGTTCGTGACCTGCGCGAACAGCTGCTTGAAGTAGTGATAGAGCGTCTTGTTCTTGTTGGACATGACCGCGAGCGGCGAGTCGTTGCCCATCGAGCCGACGGCTTCCTCGCCCGCTTGCGCCATCGGCGCCATCAGGAACTTGAGGTCTTCCTGGGTGTAGCCGAACGCCTGCTGGCGATCCAGCAGCGCAGCAGCTTCGCGGCGTTCCGTCACGACGTCTTCGGCCTTCGCCTCGATCTCGTCGAGCTTGATGCGCACGGCGTCGATCCAACTCTTGTACGGCTTGGCGTTCGCGAGGTTGTCCTTCAGTTCCTTGTCGTCGATGATGCGGCCGTGCTCCATGTCGATCAGGAACATCTTGCCCGGCTGCAGACGCCACTTCTTGACGATTTTCGACTCGGAAATAGGCAACGTGCCGGCTTCCGACGCCATGATGACGAGGTCGTCGTCGGTGACGATGTAGCGCGCCGGGCGCAGACCGTTACGGTCGAGCGTCGCGCCGATCTGGCGGCCGTCGGTGAACGCGATGGCGGCGGGGCCGTCCCACGGCTCCATCATGGCGGCGTGGTATTCGTAGAACGCGCGGCGGTTTTCGTCCATCAGCGTGTGCTGTTCCCAGGCTTCCGGAATCATCATCATCATCGCGTGGACGAGCGGGTAGCCGGCCATCACCAGCAGTTCGAGACAGTTGTCGAACGATGCCGTATCCGATTGGCCCGGATAGATCAGCGGCCACAGCTTCGGCAGATCGTCGCCGAGTACGTGCGAGGCGATCGCGCCGGTACGCGCGTTCAGCCAGTTGACGTTGCCCTTCACCGTGTTGATTTCGCCGTTGTGGGCGATCATGCGGTACGGGTGAGCCAGTTCCCACGCCGGGAACGTGTTGGTCGAGAAGCGCTGATGCACGAGCGCGAGCGCCGACACGACGCGCTCGTCCTGCAGGTCGCGGTAATACACGCCGACCTGACCCGCAAGCAGCAGACCCTTGTAGACGACCGTGCGCGCCGACATCGACGGCACGAAGTATTCCTTGCCGTGCTTGAGCTTCAGCGCCTGAATGCGATGGCTCGCGGTCTTACGGATGATGTACAGCTTCCGCTCGAGCGCGTCGGTCACCATGATGTCCTTGCCGCGGCCGATAAAGATCTGGCGGATCAGCGGCTCGCTCGCCTTCACGGTCGGCGAGATCGGCATGGCGTGGTCGACCGGCACGTCGCGCCAGCCGAGCACGACCTGCCCCTCGGCCTTCACCGTACGCTCGAGCTCCTGTTCGCAGGCGATGCGCGACGCGTGCTCCTTCGGCAGGAAAATCATGCCGACGCCGTATTCGCCAGCCGGCGGCAGCGTCACGCCCTGCCTGGCCATTTCTTCGCGATAGAAGCCGTCCGGAATCTGGATCAGGATGCCCGCGCCGTCGCCCATCAGCGGATCGGCGCCGACTGCGCCCCGGTGGTCCAAGTTCTCGAGAATCTTCAGGCCCTGCTGGACGATTTCGTGACTCTTGTGGCCCTTGATATGAGCGACGAAGCCGACGCCGCAGGCGTCATGCTCGTTTTGCGGGTCGTACAGACCTTGGGCGGCGGGAACCGGGTGAATCGGTTGCTGGTGGTCGTTCATGGGGACACCGTCTGTGAGGAGGCCGGACAGGCCGTTAAACCATTGTTTTTTGCCGCAGTGCGCTTCGCGACCGCGACGGCGCTCTTCTCGCAGCAAGACTGCGCGGGACGAAAAAGCGCCGGAAATCGGAATATACGCGACGAATCAAGGAAATAGCAAATAAAACCTAGTGATCGGCCCCCGATTATCAAATTGGTGCATCGCGATTATTTTTTATTGGTGCCATATCAATTTGGGGCAAAAGAAAACGGCATACGACATGCCGCCTTCATGCAGTCCCTTGATGCAAAACGCTTTAATCGGATTTAAAGCGGCTCTATCGGCGCCGTCTCACTGCGTATGCGGCGTCTCGCGCACCTTGCGTGGCCGGCCACGCGGTAGGGGCGACACACGTCGGTTGGCGGCGCGCGCCGCCCATTCGCGGTACGTGTCGCTGCCGAGCACCCAGCCCTTCAACGTGGCTTGCTGGAGCTGGCTTGCCTCGCGCTCGTCGAGCGGCTGCTCGCACAGTTCGCGATAAGCACGCTGTCGCTCGAACGGCGTATTGCCGAGCGACCAGTAAAGGGGGTGATCCGTGATCAGACTGTCGAGGGTGAGGCCGATGTGATGACGATAGCTCGACCAGCGATAATCCTCGGCCGCGTTGACCAGTTCCAAGCGCACCGGACACATTTCGACGACCCGGCTCGCAAGCAGGAAGTAGCGCTCACCTTCGATCACGGTGGCCCGGTAACGGCCTTCCCACAAGGTGCCGCGGCGCGCATAGCGCCGGTTGAAGTGCGCGACGTAGCGCCGCCCGACGGCCTGCATCGCCTTGGGCAGGCTCGACTCCTCGGTGGGCGTGACCAGCAGTTGCACGGCGCCCGGCATCAAGGCGTAAGCGTGGATGGAAAGGTGATGGTCCCGGGAGGCCGCCTTCAAACAGTCGATGAAAAGCTCGTAGTCCTGGTCGTCGACGAAGGCGGGCTGCTGGTCGAGCCCGCGGAGGATGACGTGCTGCGGCTGGTCGGGGACATAAAGACGTGCAAGCCGTGCCATGCTGGAGTGTCCAATAGTCGCGTTGGTATATACCCGAAGGTCCGAAGAGCCGCATGGGCGCAAGGTTCGGCGCCATGCGGCCAAGCCAGAAACCACGCGGCGCTTAGGGAGAAAACTCTAACCGCCGCGTATGGTTTGTTTCAAACGTTGTAGTCATAATGAGCGGGCCTTTTTTGGAGGAGCACATATGAAATTAAAACAGGCCGTAACGGGGATGGCAGTGCTAGCCTGCATGAGCACTGCAGCGCACGCACAATCGGCCGGCACCATTTACTTCTCGACCGGCTGGTTCCATCTGGCGCCCCAATCGAGCAGCGACCCACTGACCGTGACCAGCATTGGCGGTAGCCCCACCAACATCACCGAAGCTAACACCGGCGCCTCGCTGAGTTCGGCCGATACCATCGGTTTCACCGCCGGCTACTTCGTCACCGACCATATCGCAACCGAATTCGTCATTGGCGTCCCCCCTACTTTCGATCTGTACGGCACGGGCAGCTTCGCGCAGTTCGGCAAGCTCGGGCAGGCCAAACAGTGGAGCCCGACGCTGCTGTTCAAGTACTACTTCAACGCGCCGACTGCTTCGTTCCGCCCGTATCTCGGTCTCGGTGTGAGCCGCATCTGGTTCACCGACGCACACATTTCCAACAGCGCATTCGAAGCCAACGTTCTGCATGGTCCGACCAGTGTGTCGACGGATAGTTCGTGGGTACCTGTGTTTAATGCGGGCTTCACGTACGCCTTCAATCAGCATTGGTTCGCCGGCGTGTCGATCTCGTACCTGCCGCTCAGCACGACCGCAAAGCTCAGTTCGGCATCGACCACGCCAGTCGGCACGCTGACCGTGCAATCGCAAACCAAGATCAAGCTGAACCCGATCGTCACTTACGTCAACGTCGGTTACCGTTTCTAACGCTTCGCGAGAGCGGGTAGCTTGAATTAGGGTAGTCGAATTTTCGCGACCTGGGGAACGCCGTCATCGAACCGATGACGGCGTTTGCATTTGGCGTCTCTGTTGTATCGGGATGGCCACGTCATCCGGCATCAGCGTTTGTAAATTTGACGCGAATTCGGCGCGTCGGTGTGCAAAATCTGGCGACCATACGGGCACGCCCCATCCTGTCGCGAGCCGCACGCGTGCAGCGTTGCCGGCGATGCAGCGCTTGGCATCGAAGTTGCGTTTAGATGGCGTTTCCTACGCGACGACGTGATACTGCGTCTGCGCATAGCGTGTCCGCGCGACGATGCGCGGGGTCTTTCAACTCATCGACGGAGCGACCATGACAGCACTTCCAAATACGCGAGACGCCCTCGGCGAATCCTGGACCAGCGCGAGTCGCCGCGCGCGGCGCATCGCTCGCCATAGCCGCCACGCGGCCGAAGATATCGCGGTCGAGTTGCGCACCCTGCTGTCGGAACTCGAATCGACCTTGGCCGACGGCACGCAGGCCGACGCCGTGGCCCTGCGCGGCAGGCTGCGCAAACAGTTGGATGCCGCGCGCGAGCGGCTGAACGACACGCGCGACGCGATGCGCGATCGTGCGGGCGTCGCGATCTCGGACGCCGATCACTACGTGCATGAAAATCCGTGGCAGACGATTGCGATCGTCGGCGGGCTTGCGCTGGTGGCGGGCGCGCTGTTCGCGTCCCGTTCGCGATGACGCTGGCTTGCCCGGTTTGACGGTGCTGGCAAGGGGGCGCGACGGCCGCTTCGATGCGGCAAGGCTGAACGTTACACCGCTTGCCGCGCCCAGCCGCTAGCGCCTAGTTATCGTCGATCACGAACAGCCGCCGATACTCCTTCAGCGCGTAACGATCGGTCATTCCCGCGATGTAATGCGCGATCAAACGCGGCTGACGCGTCGCATCGGCCGACTGATAGTCCGGCGGCAGCAGCCGCGGGTCGTCGGTGAACGCGTCGAACAGGCCGACCACGACGCGGCGTGCCTTATTGGCCATGCGCATCACCCGATAGTGACGGTACATGTTTCTGAACAGGAAGCGCTTGAGCGCCGCGGCCTGCGCGGCGATCGCATCACTGTGCGCGACGAGCGGGGGCGCCGCGCGCACGTCGTCGAGTGACGCCGGCGCATAGCGCGCGAGATTGGCCCGCGTCGTTTCGATCAGATCGACGATCAGCGTATTGATCACGCGCCGCACCGTCTCGTGAATCAGCCGACGCCCCTCGATCTGCGGATAGTCGCCGCGCGCCGCCTCGCAGTGCATCTGCCAGAGTTCCACTTCGGCGAGCTGCTCGAGCGACAACAGACCGGAACGCAGACCGTCGTCGACGTCGTGATTGTTGTACGCGATTTCGTCGGCGACGTTGGCGATCTGCGCTTCGAGCGACGGTTGCCGCCCTTCGAGAAAGCGCTCGCCCAACGTCCCGAGCCGGCGCGCGTTGTCGCGCGAGCAATGCTTGAGAATGCCCTCGCGCGTCTCGAAGCACAGGTTCAACCCATTGAACGCTCCGTAGTGCTCTTCAAGTTCGTCGACGACCGCGAGGCTCTGCAGGTTGTGCTCGAAGCCGCCATGCTCGCGCATGCATTCGTTCAACGCATCCTGGCCGGCATGGCCGAACGGCGTATGGCCGAGATCGTGCGCCAGCGAAATCGCTTCGACGAGATCTTCATTGACGCGCAGATTGCGCGCAACCGAGCGCGCGATCTGCGCAACTTCGAGGCTATGGGTGAGGCGCGTGCGAAACAGGTCGCCCTCGTGGTTGACGAATACCTGAGTCTTGTATTCGAGCCGCCGGAATGCGCTCGAGTGGACGATGCGGTCGCGATCG
The DNA here is from genome assembly GCF_014201005.1 of Paraburkholderia lebeckiae. NCBI lineage: Bacteria > Pseudomonadati > Pseudomonadota > Betaproteobacteria > Burkholderiales > Burkholderiaceae > Paraburkholderia > Paraburkholderia lebeckiae. Next base: position 107,942 of record NZ_JACHDK010000014.1, read on the forward strand.
CGCTGAAACTCGGTACGCGCGCTCGGCGCGGATTCCGCATAGCGACGCCCACGCGACTGGCTCGAATGCGCCGCGTACGGCGCGAGATGCGCTTCGAGCGCCTGCTGGGTCGGCGCGGGGACGGCGGGTGTGGCAACCGCGGCAGCGGCATCCGCGGTGCTGGCCATGGCGGCGATGACGCCGTTCCCGGCGCCTGCGCGCGCGCTCGTCGTGTCATGCTGGATATCGTCGCTGCGCCTGTCAGTCACCGGGTCCTCCGAAACATGGGCGGCGCCTCGTGACGCGGGGGCGTGAAGCGTGGCTGCAGGGCCGTGTCGAATCTAGACGGCGGCGGCCAGCGTCGCATGCACGTCGGCGTCGGGCGCGCGGGTGATCAGTGTCTCACCGAAACGCTTCAGCAGAATGAACTTGATCGCGCCGGCTTCCGCCTTCTTGTCGATCTGCATCAGCTCGATGTAACGATCCGCGCCGAGTGCGGGAGCACGAGTGGGCAGATGCGCGGCAAGCACGACGTCGACGAGCCGCTTGCGCGACGCTTCATCGAGATGGCCGAGCCTCACGGACAGATCCGCCGCCATCACCATTCCGCAGCCGACCGCCTCGCCGTGCAGCCACTCGCCATAGCCGAGTCCGGCTTCGATCGCGTGGCCGAACGTGTGACCGAAGTTGAGGATCGCGCGCAGACCACCTTCGCGCTCGTCCTGCGCCACCACCGACGCCTTGATCTCGCACGAGCGTTTGACTGCCTCCGTCAACGCCTGCGGTTCGCAGCGGTTCAAAGCCTCGATATTGGCCTCGATCCAGGTGAAGAAACCGGCGTCGGCGATTGCGCCGGTCTTGATGATCTCGGCGATGCCCGCCGCGAGTTCGCGTTCGGGCAACGTACGCAATGCGCCGATGTCAGCGATCACCGCCCGAGGCTGGTAGAACGCGCCGATCATGTTCTTGCCTAGCGGATGGTTGATGCCGGTCTTGCCGCCGACCGACGAATCGACCTGCGACAGCAACGTGGTCGGCACCTGGATGAACGGCACGCCGCGCATGTAGCAGGCGGCGGCAAACCCGGTCATGTCGCCGATCACACCGCCACCGAGCGCGATCAGCGTGGTCTTGCGGTCGGCGCGCGAGCCGAGCAGCGCGTCGAAGATCAGGTTCAGCGTCTGCAGATTCTTGTGTGCTTCGCCGTCCGGCAAAACCACCGTGGACACCTGCTTGTTCAGCGGCGCAAGCGCCGCGCGCAGCTTGTCGCCGTAGAGCGGATCGACGGTGCTATTGGTGACGATCGTGACCGAGTTGCCGGCGATATGCGGCGCGAACAGCTCGGTCCGGCCGATCAGGTCGGCACCGATATGGATGGGGTAGGCGCGCTCGCCCAGTTCGACGTTGACGGTAATCATACGGTCCATTATGACGCAGGAGGTTTGGCGACGCCGGCCATCTCGAGCTGCATCAGAACCATGTTGACGAGTCCGTTGACCGAGGGCCGGCCGGTTTCGATCACGAAGTGCGCGCATTCGCGGTACAGCGGGTCGCGCACTTCATAGAGCGCTTCGAGGCGCGCCTTGGGGTCTTCCGTTTGCAGCAGCGGGCGATTCTTGTCGCGCCGCGTGCGCAGCCACAGGTCATGCGGATTGGCGCGCAGATAGATCACGAGGCCACGGCTTTTCAACGCTTCGCGGTTTTCCGGCCGCAGCACTGCACCACCGCCGGTCGCGAGCACGATATTGTCGCGCCCGGTCAGCTCCGAGATCACGCTCGCTTCGCGATCGCGAAAGCCCGCTTCGCCCTCGAGCTCGAAGATCACGGGAATGCGCGCGCCCGTGCGCGCCTCGATTTCATGGTCGGAATCGAAGAACGGGCGCTCGAGACGGCGCGCAACCGCCCGACCCACAGTGGTTTTTCCTGCCCCCATGAGCCCTACGAAAAAAACATTGGCGTGTGCGTCCCGCGCTTGCAACGGTATCCTCTGGCTAATCCGGTGTAGTTCGTGCCGCAGCTTACTGGCAAAGCGGCTGCCTTGTCGAGCCTGCGCGCCGCCGGCGGACGGCGGCGCATGCGTGCCCTATATGCCCTAATTTTCCCGCACCACGCGCGGCGTGATGAAAACCGCCAGTTCGCTACGCGTGTCGCGATGAGTCCGATGGCGGAACAATGCGCCCAGAACCGGTATTTTGCCGAGGAGGGGCACCCGCTCGACGTCGTCACGGTCGTCGGTCTCGTAAATTCCGCCGATCGACACCGTACCGCCATCCTCGACCTCGACGCGCGTTTGCACGTGCTTGGTGTTGATCGCGGGCCCGGCGTCGGTCTGCTCGCCGACGCTGTCCTTCGCGACGTCGAGATCGAGCACCACGCGGCCATCCGGCATGATCTGCGGCTCGACCTCCAGTTTGAGCGTCGCGCGGCGAAACTGCACGCCCGATACGCCCTGGCCGACCTTCGCCTGATACGGTAGCTCGGTGCCCTGCTCGACGATCGCCTTCATCCGGTCCGCGGTAACGACCCGTGGGCTCGACACGATTTTCCCATGCCCTTCGGACTCGAGCGCCGAGAGCTCGATATTCAGCAGCCGGGTTGCGTGAGCCGCGAACAGCGTGAGGCCAGCGGTCGCGGCATCGAATCCGGAGATCGGTCGGGCCGACAGATCGTACACGGAGCCGTCCGTGCCACCCGTCAGCCCCCTCGACGTACCGTCCGCGCTGGTGCCGGCGAGCGACAGCCGCACCCCGAGATTGCGCGAAAAACCCTGGTCGCCTTCGACGATCTGAGCCTCGATCAGCACCTGGCGAGTCGGCCGGTCGACGGAAGCGATCAGCGCCGCGATCTGCTCGAGCCGCCCCGCGAGATCGGTGACGAACAGCAGGTTGGTGCGCGGATCAGCGGTGACGGCGCCACGTTTGGACAGCACGCGCTGGGTGCCGGAACCGGTCAGCAGGCGACGCACGTCCTCGGCGTGCGCGTAGTGCAGCTCGAAGGTGCGGCTCGCGAGCGGCTCGAGGTCCGCGGCGCGCGCGTGGGCTTCGAAGCGTTGCCGTTCGCGCGCGGCGAGCTCGGCGGCAGGCGCGACCCAGATTACGTTGCCGTGGCGCTCCATCGCCAGATTGTTGACGTCGAGCAAGGTGTCGAACGCGGTGCGCCACGGCACCTTGTCGAGACGTATCGACACGGCGCCGCGCACTTTGTCGCTGGCGACGATGTTCAGGCCGGTGAACTCGGCGAACGCTTTCAGGACTGCGCCAAGTTGCGCACGCTGAAAGTTCAGCGAGATCGGCTTGTTGCCGGCGGGAAGGCCCGAGTCCGCACCGGCCGCAGCGTCGGCGAGGCGCGGCCGCGGCGGCAGCGGGACCGGCGGGCCTTCGAGACTGGGCGTGCCGGCACTGTCGTCGCGAGCCGGGGTGGCGGGCTGGTTTGGCGAAGGCGGCGGCATCGGGCCGTTGGCGACGTCGTCCGGGGAAGCGTCGGGTGCTATCGCGGAACGCGGGGCCGGCTGGAGGGTGTCCGGCTCCTGGGCCGCGCCTGGCGTGGAAACGTCGCCGAACGGATTCGCCGCCTGGCCGATGCCGCCGCTCGGCAGCGGCGCCGTCTCGTAGGCGGTGCTGGCCGATACGGCCGGGTCGTCGAGCGCCGCGTAAGTCGGCAACGGCGGCAGCAGCAGTGGCGTCGCTGCCTGCGCGACGCCGGCACCCAGCGTCGCGGCGACGTAGAGCCCGAAACACCGTCCGGAGACGACGCGGACCTCGCGTCCGACACCCAGCGTCGCCACGCTCCATCGCTTGAGCGGGCGCATCATGACGGCTCCGTCAGCGTCAGCGTGCGCGTCGCGCCGCCGTTCGCGAGCGTAATGCCAAGCGCGTCGAGCTGTGTGACCCGCTCGACGCCCAGTCGTTGCCCGGCCGCGACCGTCGTCGTGCCGTCTGGCGCGTCGAGCAGCGCGAGCCCGCGGGTACGATCGCGCAGCAAACCGACAAGGCGCAAGTCAGAGGCATCGCCCAGCTCGCCGCTCGCGGAGATCTGCGACTTCGCAAACGGATCGAAGAACACGACGCCTTCGTCGTCATCGTCGGCAGCCTCGTCGGCGTCAGGGCTCGCGTCGGCGCTCGCAGCCGGGGTGTCGGGCACCGGTCGCAGCGCGGCGTACACCTGCAGCGTCGCGGCCACCGCGAGCCCTTTGCCGTCCTGCTTGACGGTCACGTCGACGGGAACGATCAGCACCGGCAGTTGTGCGAGCCCGTGGAAAAACGCCATCAGGTGAACGAAGTCGGTGCGCGCGGTGAGCTGCAGCACGCGCATCCGCTCGACGCCCTCGCCGCTCGCCGCGCCCGGTTCCACCGCAAGCAGCGCGACGCCGCTTTGCGTGGCCAGCTCGGAGACGATGCGCACGTCGTCGGCGGAGTTCCACGACACGGCGCTCGGCGCCGTGGCCGGCATCGCCGCGGCTGCACGGCGCAGCGACGGCAGCTGTGCTAGCGTGTGCCGCGCGTCCGAGAGACGCTGCGTGCTGACCGCGAGCGCCGCGCGGCTTGCTTCCAGTCCGGCGAGATCAGCCGCGTTCCAGCCGTACGCGCCGATACCGAACACGAGCGCGGCAAGCGTCGCCGCGACGAGCCAGCGACGGCGCCGGCTCCACGCCTCGAGCGGCACGCGCGCTCGCTTGACCCAGCGCGAAAAACCCGCGGACCCATGCGCCGCACCACCCGAGTCGAAAAAGGTCGTGTTCATCGCGCACCTCCCGTTTGTGCGGCCTTCAGGGCGCGTGTCGCTTTGTGCGGCGGATCACCCCAGCGCAGCCGCGCATCGAACTCCACGGGTCCGCTTATCGTCTGTTCCGTCGACGCGCCGCCCTTCCCCGTCGGCCGATGCAGATCGCGCATCTCCGCGCCCTGCACGCCGTGGATCGCGCCGAGCCGCTTGAGCCACTCAGCCGACGCGATATGGCCACTCGAAGTCGCCAGCAATTCAGTCTCGAACTCGCGCTGACGCAACTGCCGCAACACGACGCGATCGCCGGGTTCGAAGCTCAGCGCGTCGAGCAGATCGCGCAGATGTGCGAGCGGCCTCGCGAGACTCGCGGCGCGCGCCGCGGCTTCGCGCTGATCCTGTTGGGCCCGCGACAGCTTCGCGTGCTCCGCGAGCGGCGCGGCGAGCGGAGTCAGCGCCTGCCCGGCCGCCGCGCGCCGCGCATCGAGCCGCGCTGCGGCGAAGCTCTGCCAACCGGCGACGAGCAACACACCTGCGGCCCCGACACAAGCAGCCACAGCCCAGTCGCGCATACAGCGGCGCCGCGAGAGTCGCGCGTTGCGTTGGCGATACGGCAGCAGATTGAAGCCGCCCAGCCACGGTACAGCGGCGCGCTGATCGGCATTTGCGGCGACACCAGACGAAAACGACAGAACGGCCCTCATTCCAGCACCCCGCGCAACGCGAGCCCAAACGCGACCGCGCCAGCCGGCTCGTGCAGCAAGGCGTCGTCGAGCGGCCGCGCGTGGCTGCCGAGCAGCGCGCATTCGAACGGCAGCGCCGAGCAGCCGAGCACGTCGCCAATATCGGCGAGTGAAAAGCCGACGCCGTCAAGCAGATCGATTTCGCCGCCGATCAGCGCGCAGTCGAACTCCGGCCCGCGCATGAGATCGCGCAACGCGTCCGCGAGATCGGCATGCTCGGGCGCCGGGTAGCGCATCTCGCCGACGCTCGCGCCATCGACGACGCTCCAGCCGTACACGCCGTCCGTGCCGACCCATACCGCCGCGTATGGCTCGTTCGGGTCGAGCTCGCGACTGGCCGCGTGGCGCAGCGCGCGCAATGCCGCGTGCGGTTCGCCATCGATCGCGGACAGCGAAATCCCCGCGGTCGCGGCGCATTCGATCCGCGCTTCGAGATGCTGACGCGCGGTCGCGGCGATCTTCACCGAGCGCACCGGCGACGGCGTCTCGTCGACGTACCAGTCGACCGCGAGCGCATGACGCTCGAGGCCGGCGATGCGCTCCGCCTCTCCCATCACGGCGGGCGCGAGTCCAGCGAGCGCAACGCCGCCGTCCTCCGCCTCGCAGTCGCTCTGAGCGGCGAGCCGCGTGAGCGGCACTGTCGTCGTCAGCGTGGCCGACGAAGGCACGGCCATCGCGCAGCGCAGCGCGTGCGTCGCGCACACGCGCGGCAAACCGGCGAACGCATCGCGCAACGCCCGCGCGACGGCCTGCCGATCGACGATCTCGGCGCCCGCCATGGCGCCGGCCGCGAGCGGCACCGTGCTCATATATTCGAGATGCAGCGCGCCCCGGGCACGTTGACTCACCACGACGAGACGCACGTTTTGCGAACCGACATCGATGCCTGCGGCGAAACGCTGCCGGCCCTCCCGCACCGCCTGAAGCCACGAATTTTTATAGGCCATACCGCCCTCCCTTTGACTCACGCGACGAACCATTCGAACGCGAGTAACGAGGGATCATTGTCGGCAGACGCACGTCCTAACGACATTCAGCCGAATGGCTAACGCGGATGCGAAGCCGCCCCGAGCGACATCAAAGCGACTACAGTTGGGACTACAGCGAAGTCATTCCCGCGCCGCCTGGCGTGTGCCGATTGCACGTTATCCGTAAGCTTGTCGAAAGCAGAAAAACCCTGGCGGCTATAATCGCGGGACTGTTTTTCCGGTACTCCTATGCAAGCCACGTCTCCTACGTCCCCACCGCCCGCGCCGAAAAAGCGCAAACGTCCGTTATGGCTGAAGCTGATTCTCGGCTTTGTCGGCTTGATCGTGGCGGGCATCGTATGCGTGGCGCTGGTGCTCGGCTATGCGCTCGTGGTCGCGACGCCAAACCTGCCGTCACTCGATGCATTGACCGACTATCAGCCCAAAGTGCCGCTGCGAATCTATACGGCCGACCACGTGCTGATCGGCGAATTCGGCGAGGAGCGGCGCGACATCGTGCACATCCAGGACGTGCCCGACAGCCTGAAGAAAGCGATCCTCGCGATCGAGGACGCGCGCTTCTATGAGCACGGTGGCGTCGACCTCACCGGCATCGCGCGAGCCGGCTTCGTCGCGCTGACCAACGGTCATGCGACGCAAGGCGCGAGCACGATCACGATGCAGGTCGCGCGCAACTTCTTTCTGTCCAGCGAGAAGACGTACACGCGCAAGATCTACGAGATGCTGCTCGCGTACAAGATCGAGTCGAAGCTGAGCAAGGATCAGATTCTCGAGGTGTACATGAATCAGATCTATCTAGGTCAACGCGCGTACGGTTTCGCGAGTGCTGCGCGCGTGTACTTCGGCAAGGATCTGAAGGACCTGACGCTCGCCGAATCGGCGATGCTCGCCGGTCTGCCGAAGGCGCCGTCCGCGTATAACCCGGTCGTCAATCCGAAGCGTGCGAAGGTGCGCCAGGAGTACATCCTGCAGCGCATGTATGAATTGCACTACATCACTCAGGAACAGTACGACGAGGCGAGCCGGCAGCGGCTCGTAGTGAAGGGCATGGGCAAGGAGTACAGCGTGCACGCGGAATACGTCGCGGAAATGGTGCGGCAGATGATGTACGCGCAGTATCGGGAGGAAGCCTACACGCGCGGCCTGAACGTCGTGACCACGATCGACTCGGCCGATCAGGACGTCGCCTACCACGCGGTGCGCAAAGGCTTGATGGACTACGAGCGCCGTCACGGCTATCGCGGCCCGGAGGCGTTCATCGATCTGCCGGCCGACGCCGACGAGCGCGAGCAGGCCATCGACGACGCGCTGCTCGAACATCCCGACAATGGCGAAATCATTGCGGCCGTCGTCACGGCGGCGAGTCCGAAGCAGGTGCAGGCGGCGTTCATCGACGGCAATGTCGCGACCATTCAGGGCGACGGCCTGCGCTATGCGCAGTTCGCGCTCGGTCCGCGCGCGCAACCGACTCAGCGCATCCGGCCCGGCGCGATCGTGCGGCTCGTGAAGAACGATGAGGGCGACTGGTCGATCACGCAATTGCCCCAGGTGGAAGGCGCGTTCATCTCGGTGGTGCCGCAGGACGGTGCGATCCGCTCGCTGGTCGGCGGCTTCGACTTCAACAAGAACAAGTTCAATCACGTGACGCAGGCGTGGCGTCAGCCGGGCTCCAGCTTCAAGCCGTTCATCTATTCGGCGTCGCTCGAAAAGGGCCTCGGGCCCGCCACGATCATCAACGACGCGCCGCTTTTCTTCAGCGCCGCCGAAACCGGCGGCCAGGCGTGGGAGCCGAAAAACTACGGCGGCGGCTTCGACGGTCCGATGACGATGCGCACCGCGCTGCAGAAATCGAAGAACCTCGTGTCGATCCGCATCCTGAACCAGATCGGCCCGAAGTACGCGCAGCAATACATCACGCGCTTTGGCTTCGACGCGGACCGCCATCCCGCCTATCTGCCGATGGCGCTCGGCGCGGGCCTCGTGACGCCGCTGCAGATGGCGGGCGCGTTTTCGGTGTTCGCCAACGGCGGCTACCGGATCAATCCGTATCTGATCGCGGAGGTCACCGATCAGCGCGGCATCGTCGTCGCGCACGCGCAGCCGCTCGTGGCCGGGCAAAGCGCGCCGTTCGCGATCCAACCGCGCAACGCCTACGTGATGAACAGCCTGCTGCAAAGCGTCGCGCAGCACGGCACCGGGGCGAAGAGCAACGTGCTCAAGCGCACCGATCTCGCCGGCAAGACCGGCACGACCAACGATTCCCGCGACGCGTGGTTCGCCGGCTATCAGCACACGCTCACCGCGATCGCGTGGATCGGCTACGACAACCCGCGCAGCCTCGGCGACAAGGAAACCGGCGGCGGCCTGGCGCTGCCGGTGTGGATCGAGTACATGGGACGCGCGCTGAAGGGGGTGCCCGAGTACAAGATGGCACGCCCCGACGACGTCAGCGAAATCGGCTCGGAGCTTTATTTCGACGAGTTCACGCCGGGCCACGGTTTCATCGCGACGGTCGGCGTCAGTCAGGCGACGCTCGATGCGGAGGCGAGCGCGGCAGCCGCCGCGCCGGAACAGGTCGGCGAACAGGAAAAGCAGGACATCATGAATCTGTTCCGCGGGCACTGAGGCTGCGTCGATGTCCCGCTAGAAAAGAAAAACCGCCGCGTTCGATACGCGGCGGTTCTGTTTTGAGCGCGCTTCGCGCTTATTGCGCGGCGAAATGCACCGGCTCGCCAGCCTGCTGCGTCGCATACTGCGACAGCGCCGCGAAAAACTCCGCGCCGCTGCGCGTGTCGCGCCATTCACCGTCGACGAAACGGAAGTGGAAACCGCCGGCCTTCGCCGCGATCCAGATCTCGCTCATCGGCGGCTGAAGGTTGACGATGATCTTCGTGCGGTTCTCGAATTCGAGCGTCAAAACGTTGCCGCTGCGCTCGAGTTCGATGTCGGCGTCGGTGTCGTCGAGCGCGCTCTCGATGGCGGCCAGCACGGCTTCCGCACGGGACAGGTAATCACTATCGGACATGCTAAACTCCATCGATTATTCATTCAGGGACAGTCATGCGAGTCGTAACTCGGATGCGCGCGGCAGCGCCCGGCCGCGCGATTGTAGCGGTTTTAGCCATTCTCGCAGGTTGTGCGCTCACCGGCTGCGGCCAACGCGGCTCGCTCTATCTGCCGACCGTACCGCCGATGCCTGCCCCGCCGGCTCACCGCACGCAAACACCGTCGACCGATCAAACGCAACCGGCTAGCGGCAGCGCGGCCGACATGGGATCGATCCCGGACACCTCGGGCAAGCCGCTCACGCTCGCCCCCGAAGACCAGCTCACGGTGCCGCCTGCTTCGGCGGCATCGGCTCCCGCAGTCCCGCTGCCCGCCTCTGCCGTCCCTTCCGTTCAATAAGACTTTCGCATGACTCGATCCGCATTTGACTACGTCGACGGCGTATTGCACGCCGAAGGCGTGTCCGCCGTTTCCCTCGCCGAGCAGTTCGGCACGCCGCTCTACGTCTATTCGCGCGCCGCGCTCACCGCTGCGTGGAACGCCTATGCGGGCGCCTGCGGGGGGCGTCGCGCGAGCGTGCACGTGGCCGTCAAGGCCAACAGCAATCTCGCGGTGCTGAACGTTTTCGCGCGCCTCGGCGCGGGCTTCGACATCGTGTCGGGCGGCGAGCTCGCGCGCGTGCTCGCGGCCGGCGGCAAAGCGGAAAACACCGTGTTTTCGGGCGTCGGCAAGCAGGCAAGCGAAATGCGCGACGCGCTCGCGGCGGGCGTCAAATGCTTCAACGTCGAATCCATTCCCGAACTCGACCGCCTCAACGCGGTGGCGGGCGAGATGGGCAAGAAAGCGCCGGTGTCGCTGCGCGTGAATCCCGATGTCGATGCGAAAACGCATCCGTACATTTCCACCGGACTCAAGACCAACAAGTTCGGCGTCGCGTTCGAAGATGCGCGTGCCACCTACCAGGCGGCCGCGGCGATGTCGAATCTCGAGGTGATCGGCATCGACTGCCATATTGGCTCGCAGATCACCGAAGTCGCGCCCTATCTCGACGCGATCGACAAAGTGCTGGAACTCGTCGAGCAGATCGAGCAGGACGGCGTGACGATTCGCCATATCGACGTCGGCGGCGGTCTCGGCATCACCTACGACGACGAAACGCCGCCGGAAATCGGTGAGTTCGTGCGCACGTTGCTCGATCGCATCGAAGCGCGCGGCCACGGTCACCGCGAAGTCTATTTCGAGCCGGGCCGCTCGCTGGTCGGCAATGCGGGCGTGCTGCTCACACGTCTTGAGTTTCTGAAGCCGGGCGAGGACAAGAACTTCGCGATCGTCGACGCGGCGATGACCGATCTCGCGCGCCCCGCGATGTACGACGCGTATCACGCCATCGAGCCGGTCGTGAAGCGCGACGTCCCCGCGCACGTCTATGACGTGGTCGGCCCCGTCTGCGAAAGCGGCGACTGGCTTGGCCGCGAACGGCTGCTCGCGGTCGAACCCGGCGATCTGCTCGCGATCCGCTCGGCCGGCGCGTACGGCTTCGTGATGAGCTCGAACTACAACACCCGTGCGCGCGCCGCCGAGGTGATGGTGGATGGTACACAGGCGCATGTGGTTCGCGCGCGCGAAGAGGTCAAGCAGCTGTTTGCGGATGAAGCGATACTGCCGGCGTAAACGTCGGTACCTGCGGCAGAGCGCGAAGGTCGAGCGCAGCAACGAAAATGGCGATGCCACCGTGACATCGCCATTTTTATTTGAAACGGCGTGACGCCAATAAACTCGCCATCATCGTCGGCGCGTTCCCATCCGCCGCTCACGTATCCACACCACCAGCCGCCATCCCAGCAACGCGATCATCACCGCGCCGTAGATCTTCGGCAGCAACAGGTCGTGCTTGCCCGCCTTCATCCACCAGAAGTGCAAAATCGCGAGCGCGCCGATCACGTAGATCGCGCGATGCAGCGTCTGCCAGCGACGTCCGAGCTTGCGCACCATCGCGCGCGGCGACGTGACCGCAAGCGCGATCAGCAGCACGAACGCGGTGAAGCCCACCGTGATGAACGGCCGCTTGCCGATGTCCTTCAGAATCTCCGCAACATCGAACCACTTGTCGAACCACAGGTACGTGGTGAAATGCAGCGTCGCGTAGAAGAACGTGTAGAGCCCGAGCATGCGGCGGAAACGCACGAACGCGGCGACGCCGGTCAGACGGCGTAGCGGCGTCACCGCAAGCGTGATGCACAGGAACACGAGCGTCCACAGGCCGGTCGAGCGTGTGATGAATTCAATCGGATTCGCGCCGAGCCGGTCGGTCAGGCCGAACAGCATCAGGCGCGCGAGAGGATAGAGCGCCGCGATGAAGACTGCGACTTTCGTGGGCACGACCCAGCGCGCGCCGCCGGTGGAACGCGGCTTCGCCGCCGACGCCGACGACGTCCGCCGCGTCGCAGGCTCGGTGCGGGTGACAGTTTGCGTATCGGAAACCATCGTGCTCGCCCTAGAAGTTCTTCTTCAGGTCCATGCCCTGATAGAGCGACGCGACCTGATCGCCGTAACCGTTGAACATCAGTGTCTTGCGTTTCGGCGTGAAAAAGCCGTCTTCGCCGATGCGCCGTTCAGTGGCTTGACTCCAGCGCGGATGATCGACATTCGGATTCACGTTCGAATAAAACCCATATTCGTTCGACGCGTACGTGTTCCAGCTCGTCGGCGGCTGCTTCTCGACGAAGCGGATTTTCACGAGCGACTTCGCGCTCTTGAAGCCGTACTTCCACGGCACCACGACGCGCACCGGCGCGCCGTTCTGATTCGGCAGCACCTGGCCGTAGAGGCCCATCGTCAGTAGCGTCAGCGGATGCATCGCCTCGTCCATCCGCAGGCCTTCGGAGTACGGCCAATCGAGTATGGGTGCCGACAGCCCTGGCATCTGCGACGGATCGGCGAGCGTGAAGAACTGCACGTACTTTGCATTGCCGGTCGGCTCGACGCGTTTGATCAGCTCCGACAGCGAGACGCCGATCCACGGCACCACGATCGACCAGCCTTCGACGCAGCGATGCCGGTACACACGCTCCTCGAGCGGCGCGAGCTTCAGCAGATCGTCGATGTCGTACACCTTCGGATTCTTGATCTCGCCCTCGACGCTCACCTTCCACGGATGCGGCCGCAACGTGCCCGCGTGCTGCGAGGGGTCGGATTTATCGGTGCCGAACTCGTAGAAATTGTTGTAGGTTGTGATGTCCTTGTACGGCGTGATCTTGTCGAGCGCGACGAACCTGGTGTTGGTTTTCGCCGCGAGCTTCTGCGCCTTCGGATCGGGCGACGAGTAGGTCGCGAGCGCCTCGCCGCTCACGCCGATCAGGCCGCCGAGCGCCATCGCGCCCGCCGCCTGGAGGATGCGTCGCCGGTTCTCGAACACGTGCCGCGGCGCGATTTCGCTGCGCGCGATGTCATCGCCGGTCAGTTGAATTCTGTCGCTTCGCTTGATCCACATCGTGCTGCTCCTTGCCGGCCCGCCGCGTCGCGCGCGTTGCGGAGCCTTATTGATGATCGCCCCTTTGGGGGCGTCTGTCATCCACGGGTAGTTGCTCAGGTGCTCGACTGGCGAACACCGGGGAGCAACGAATATTCCATCGGCCATAAAAAAACCGCCGGTGCGAAAGCACGCGGCGGTTCTTAGTCGGTTCAGCGCGGCGGATCTTACAGCTTGCCGTAGCTATGCAAGCCCGACAGGAACATGTTCACGCCGAGGAACGCGAAGCTCGTGACCAGCAGCCCGGTCAGCGCCCACCACGCGGCGAGCGCGCCGCGCAGGCCCTTCATCATACGCATGTGCAGCCAGGCCGCGTAGTTCAGCCACACGATCAGCGCCCACGTCTCCTTCGGGTCCCAGCTCCAGTAGCCGCCCCAGGCTTGGGCGGCCCACAGCGCGCCGAGAATCGTCGCTATCGTGAAGAACGCGAAGCCGACCGCGATCGACTTGTACATCGCGTCGTCGAGCACGTCGAGCGCCGGCAGACGATCCGCGAGCACGCCGCGTTCCTTCGCCAGATATGCGACGCCGACCATCGCCGACAGCGCGAAGCTGCCATAGCCGATGAAGTTCGCCGGCACGTGAATCTTCATCCACCAGCTTTGCAGCGCCGGCACGAGCGGCTGGATTTGCTGCGCGTCGCGCGCGACCGAGTACCACATCAGGAAGCCGACGGCTGCGCTGATCACGAGCAACACGAACGCGCCAAGCGCGCGCGTGTTGTAGTGCTGCTCGTAGTACAGATAGAACAGCGCGGTGATCAGGCTGAACAGCACGAACACTTCATAGAGGTTCGAAATCGGAATATGGCCGACGTCCGCGCCGATCAGATACGACTCGTACCAGCGCACCATCATGCCGACGAAGCCCATCAGCACCGCCGCCCACGTCATCTTCGAGCCGATCGCGGCGCCGGTCGGCGAGCGCGACAGCAGCGCGATCCAGTAGAACACGGTCGCGAATACGAAGAGCGCGCTCATCCACAGGATCGCGGACTGACTCGACAGGAAATACTTGAGGAAGAAAGCGTTGTCGGCGCGGCTCAGATCGCCGTCGTAGATCTGGATCGCCAGCAGCGACAGGGCGGCGATTCCCAACATCAGCGGACGCACCGGCTTCCAGCGCCAGCCGAGCACGACGAAAACCGGCACCGAGCACATCAGCACCAGTTTGTCGTAGTAGTTCATGAACGGGTAATAGCGCGACAGCGCGAACCCGGTGCCCCCGACGAGCGCGAGCGCGAACAGCCAGTCGGCGATACCCAGGCGTTTCAGGAACGGCCGTTCGTCGAAATTCGGGAGTTCGGGCGTGCTGCTCGCAAACGCCGTCTCGGCGCGTGAAGCAGAAGAAGAGGAGGAGGAAACCTGAGTCAAGTCCATGATCTTACCGGGTCGAATCCTGTGAGCTTGCAGACGGAGCGGCGGCCTGAGCAGTCGGGCTGGCATCGGCTGCTTCGATGAGTTTCGCGCCCAGTGCGGCGCTCACGGCGGCGCGCGTCTGGACGAACTCTTTCTCGAAGTCTAGCGTCTTACGCGCGCTCGACATCGCCATTACGACGCTCGTGCCGTGATCCGTATCCTTGAGCCAGAACCACAGACGCCGTTCGCGAACGTAGAACATCGAGAAGATGCCCAATACGAGAAGCAGGCTGCCAAGATACACGACTTTTTTGCCCGGCGCGCGCGTCAACTGAAATACCGAAGCTTGCACCTGCTTGAATGAGTCAAGCTGCAAATAGACCGGCGATCCATACAGAAAGCTGTCGGAAATCGCATTAAGCGAACTCTGGATGAAGCGGCTCGTGTCCGCATCGGCGGGCGCGGCGGGCTCGCCGAGCCGCTGGCGCGACTGTTGCCACAAGTCCCACGTCACGCCTTCGAGCATGCGAAGCAGCAGGCCCGCGGCCTTTTCCTGCTCGCCCTTCGGTACCGAGCGGTCGATAAACTCAGCGACCGCCTGGAAGCCGCCGAGCGTTTCGCCATTCGGCATCTTCATGCTGCTGTCGGCGCCCGCAAAAAGGGTCAGCACCCGCAAGGCGCTTTCCTCCAGATGTTGCTGCAACTCCGCATTTGAACCCGGCACCGAACGCTGCGCGAATTGATGAGCGGCGATGGCCCGTTGGTTGGGGTCTTCCAGCGTGGCGCGCAGATTCATCCATTCCTTGAGCGTGCCGCCGCTGTCGGCGGGAATTCGCAGATAGCGGAACGGGTCGTCGGGATTCAAGCGCATGCCGGCGAGGAACATTTTCTCGCCGTTCACGTCGACGGGCAGCATGTAGTTGTTGTATTCGCGCGCCTGGCCATCCTTGCCGCGAATCTTGTACTGCACCGACGGGCCGACGTTGTGCAGATCGAGCGGCTTCGACGTTTTCGCGCCGGAGCCGAGGCGCTCGTCGAACGCTTCCTTCAGCGAGTGCTGCGCGGCAACCCCGCGCGCATCGTTCTGCCCGTTACCGTTCGAGATGTTTTCGACGTTGATCGCGCGGAAGTCGGTGAATTCGACGGTCTGGCCATCGGCCAGCGGCGTGGCCGAGCTCAACGGCGCGCTGCCGCCGATCGTGCCGCCAAACGGCGCGGGCTTTGCACTCGGGCCGGACATCGGGAAGGCAGTCATCTGCATCTGCGAGCCGCCGTCCTGGAAGCTCGATTGATAAATTGACACGCCGTCGTATTCGAACGGCTTGTTGACCTCGACGCGCGCCGGCACGCGCGCGCCGGTCTTGTGATCGATCACGACGATGTCGCTCGCGAACAGCTTCGGCATGCCGGTCGAGTAGTAATCGACGATGAACTTGTTGAGCTCGATCGAAAACGGCAGGTCCTGGATCAGCGAACCATTGGGCTGATTCAGGATCGCGGTCGACACGTGCTGCCCTTCGGGTACCCACGCGTAGCCGCGGAACGTCGGGTTCGATTGCGACAGCCGATGCTCAGGCGAAATCTCGTTGATGACCGTGTTCGAGTTGATCGGCGACTTGTCGAACAGCCACATTTGGAGCTTGATCGGCAGATTGCTGTCGAGCAGGCCGCCGAGGCAGATCACGACGATCGCGAGGTGCGCGGAGATGTAGCCGAACTTCGTCAGCGCGCCACGCTTCGCGGCGATCAACGTCGCGCCGTCCGACTCGCGCGTGACGAACTTGTAGCCGAGCTTCGCCGACAACCTTGCGAGCACCGCCGCCGACTGCGCGCGCGCGCCGTGCACCGCGAACTCGCCCTTGTGATGGAACGCGCGCAGGCTGCCTTCGCGAACCTTGTCCTTCCAGCTCCTCGCGTCGGCGACCATCTTCGGCCCATTGCGGATCACGCACAGCGACACGGACACCATCAGGAAGCCGAGAATCAGCATGAACCACCACGAGCTGTACACTGTGTAGAGGCTCAGCGCGCGGAAAATGTCCGCCCAGAACGGACCGAACTGGTTGACGTAGTTGGGATACGGATCGTCCTGCGTGAGGACGGTACCGATGATGCTGGCGATCGACAGAATCACCAGCAGCGCAATGGCAAAACGCATCGAGCTCAGGAGCTCGATGGCGCTGCGCATGACGCGATTGCCCGACTTCAACTGCAGACCCGACGTGGTGACGCTCATTCAAACTCCGACTGAACAGCAAAAAAGGGTGAAGGGCTGTCATAGCGACGACACCCTCACCCTTTTCTTGTTTTTCACCGGCCTCGCCGGGCCGGTTGGATTCGCGCGGACGAAGCGCTTAATGCAGGCCCGCGATGTAGTCGGCGACCGCTTTGATTTCGTTGTCCGACAGACGCGATGCTATCGCATGCATCGCGTCGTTGTTATTACGAGCGCCCGGACCTTGCGTGAACGCGGTCAATTGCGTCACCGAGTACTCGGCCCACTGCCCCGACAGGCGTGGATACTGGATCGGAATACCCTGCCCCGTGGGCCCGTGACAGGCCGCACAGGCCGGCACGCCGCGGTCGGCAATCCCACCGCGATAGATCTGCTGCCCCACCGCGACGGTGTTCTTGTTGTGTGCATAGCCAGGCTTGGGCGTCTGCGTCGAGAAGTAAGCCGCGACGTTGATCATGTCCTGATCGGAAAGCGCGGCGGCCATGCCCGCCATGATCGCATTGTTGCGCGCGGCCTGTTTGGCGCCCGGCTGCGCCTTGAAATCTCTGAGCTGCTTGACGAGATACTCAGGATGCTGGCCCGCCAGTTTCGGGTATGCGCCGCCGGCACTGTTGCCGTCTGCGCCGTGACATGACGCGCATACCTGTACCGCGATTGCCTGCCCCCGATTGATGTCCGGCTTTGCCGGATCTGCTGCTCGTGCCTGAATTGCCAAACCTGAAAGACCTGCCGTTACATGAAGCACCATCAGAGTCTTGCTCAGTCGATTCATTCGCACACCCTGTCTCGTCTTGTGGGATTTTAGAGGTTCTGCAAAGTACGACGACGGCGACCGAGTGACCGCCAGGAGCCGCCAAGGCACGTGGGGCGGCCTCCTAAGGTATTCAGTAAACCATCGTATTGTACAATAACTCGCTAATCGCTTAGACGCCAGTCGGGCTTGACCCCGTTCCCGCTG
The DNA here is from genome assembly GCF_014201005.1 of Paraburkholderia lebeckiae. Taxonomy (NCBI): domain Bacteria; kingdom Pseudomonadati; phylum Pseudomonadota; class Betaproteobacteria; order Burkholderiales; family Burkholderiaceae; genus Paraburkholderia; species Paraburkholderia lebeckiae. The sequence goes on from NZ_JACHDK010000014.1 coordinate 125,459, forward strand.
CGAGCTCCGCAGCTTCTCCATCTGGCTTCCACCATGCCCTTCCTGCTCCACGAATCCCGCTTCTATACCACCGTCAATCATCTGCGCGACCTGCCGGCCACCGCGCAGCCCGAGATCGCTTTCGCGGGACGCTCGAACGCGGGCAAGTCGACCGCGATCAACATCCTCTGCAATCAGAAGCGACTTGCGTTCGCGAGTAAGACGCCAGGCCGTACGCAGCACATCAATTATTTTTCGGTTGGCAAGGCAGATGAGCCGACCGCCTATCTTGTTGACCTGCCGGGCTACGGTTATGCCGAAGTGCCGGGAGCGGCGAAGGCGCACTGGGAGGCGCTGCTGTCCACGTATCTGCAATCGCGCTCGCAACTGCGCGGCATGATCCTGATGATGGATTCGCGCCGCCCTCTGACGGATCTCGATCGGCGCATGATCGAGTGGTTCGCGCCGACCGGCAAGCCGATCCACACGCTGCTCACCAAATGCGACAAATTGACGCGCCAGGAAAGCACGAACGCGTTGCGCACCGCGCAGAAGGGACTGGCCGAATATCGGGCTGCGGGCTATCGCGGCGAACTCACCGCGCAACTGTTTTCGGCGCTCAAGCGAACGGGGCTCGATGAAGCGCATGAGCTGATCGAGAGCTGGCTGATCCCGGAGGCAGCGGGCGAAACAGGCGAAATGCCGGCCGCGGGCTGAACGCATATCAATGCAGGAATCCCGCGACACGCGTGATATGCCTGTAAAACACGCGTCAGAGCGCGTTTGCGGCCGCGCATAAAAAAACCCGCCGCTTGAACGGCGGGTCAAACAGCCTAATCGAAAAACGACAGGCACCCGCTCAGGGAGGAGAAGCGGGGAGGTCAGCGCTAGGCGCCTTGCTCGATCGGTATGATATACCATTGTCTCGAAAAGTTTCCGGGAGCGGAGCCAGGTGCTATTTGTCCACTCCACCTATCCATGATCTTCGATTCGATATGAGCTTCTACCCTCACTACCGTCCGCGCCGCATGCGCCGTGACGACTTCTCTCGTCGCATGATGCGCGAAAACATCCTCACGACCAACGATCTGATTTACCCCGTGTTCATCGTCGAGGGAACCAACGTGCGGCAAGCCGTGCCGTCGATGCCGGGCGTCGAGCGGGTGTCGGTCGATCTGCTGATGGGCGTCGCCGAGCAGTGCGTCGAACTGGGCGTGCCGGTGTTGTCTCTGTTTCCGGCGATCGAGCCCTCGCTGAAAACACCCGAAGGCCGTGAAGCGGCCAACCCGGCGGGCCTGATCCCGCGCGCGGTGCGTGAGTTGAAGAAGAATTTTCCGGAGCTCGGCGTGCTCACCGACGTGGCGCTCGATCCGTATACGAGCCATGGTCAGGACGGCGTGCTCGACGAAGCCGGCTACGTGATCAACGACGAAACCGTCGAGATCCTCGTCGAGCAGGCTCGTGCGCAGGCGGAAGCCGGCGTCGACATCGTCGCGCCGTCGGACATGATGGACGGACGCATCGGTGCGATCCGCGAAATGCTCGAGAGCGAGGACCACATTCACACGCGCATCATGGCGTACGCGGCAAAGTACGCTTCGGCGTTCTACGGCCCGTTCCGCGATGCCGTCGGTTCCGCGACGAACCTAGGTAAGAGCAACAAGATGACCTACCAGATGGACCCGGCCAATTCGAACGAGGCGCTGCGCGAAGTGCAGGCCGACATCGACGAAGGCGCGGACATGGTGATGGTCAAGCCGGGCATGCCGTATCTGGACATCGTGCGTCGCGTGAAGGACGAGTTCCAGTTCCCCACCTACGTGTACCAGGTAAGCGGCGAATACGCGATGCTGAAGGCCGCCGCGCAGAATGGCTGGCTCGATCACGACAAGGTGATGATGGAATCGCTGCTCGCGTTCAAGCGTGCAGGCGCGGACGGCGTGCTGACGTACTTCGCGCTGGATGCAGCGAAGATCCTGCGTTCGTAGAAGTAAGCCTGGCGCGGTTTAGCGCGCGGCTGTCGAAAAAAAAACGGAGGCGAACCTTAGGGTTTCGCCTCCGTTTTTTTGTGCTGCCGTTGGCGAAGCGGCGACCTTGCAATGCCCCGCGGCCTTCGATTACACCCCCGACGCACTCGCCCGATCCAGTGTGCGCAGGAATTTATCCGCCGATTCGTAGCCGACCACCCGCAACACTTCCTTGCCACCCTGATCGAAAAAAATAATCCCCGGCGGCCCGAACAGATTGAAGCGCTTGAGCAGCGCCTGGTCGTCGGTATTGTTCGCAGTGACGTCGGCGCGCAGCAGATTCATCTGCTTCAGCTTCGCCTGAACGCGCGGGTCGCTGAAGGTGAATTTCTCCATCTCCTTGCAGCTCACGCACCAGTCCGCGTAAAAATCGAGCATGGCTGGCTGCGCCGCCGTTTTGACGGCCTGGTCGAGCTGATCCGATGAACGTACCGGCGCGAACGTCAAATCGCTTTGCGACGCCGTTGCGGCCGCGCTGGAGCCATCCTTCCCGATGCCTGCCTGATTGCCGACGCGAGCCGCGAGCACCGCCAGCGGTCGCAGCGGATCCGACGATCCCGCCGCGAGGCCAACTAGAAGCGCGGCTGCCCAAACTGCCATTACGACCCCGACCGCCCGCCCAAGCCGGTGCCATATCGAGGCGCCCGCAACCGACTTGGAAAACAGGCCGAGCGCAACCGCGGCGATCAGCAGCCAGAGCGCGCTCAACAGCATCGACGCCGCCCCGCCGAGCACCGGCCAAACAATCCACAGCGCCGCGGCCAGCAGAACGACGCCAAAGAACACTTTTACGCTGTCCATCCACTTGCCCGCGCGCGGCAGCAGCGTACCCGCGCCGAGGCCAATGATCAGCAGCGGCAGCCCGAGCCCGATGCCCATCGAGAACAGCGCCGCGCCACCGAGCACGGCGTTGCCGGTATGCGCGATGAACGCGAGCACCGCAAAAAGCGGCGCGGTCATGCAGGCGCCGACAACCAGCGCCGACAGCGCGCCCATCACGGCGACCGCGGTTAATTTGCCACCCGAGCGTCCCGCTGACGCGCTCGACATGCGTTCGCGCCAGCGCGGCGGCAGTTCGAGATCCACACCGGCGATCAGCAGCAGCGCGAAAATCATAAGAAGCCCGCCGAACGCGCCGAGCACCCACGGGTTCTGCAGCCATGCGCCGAGACTCTGCCCGACGAGTGCCGCCACGGCACCCAGCACCGTGTACACGAGCGCCATCCCGACTACATACGCGAGCGACAGCGCGAAGCCACGCCTGCGCGTGACGCGCGCTCCCTCACCGATGATGATCGCCGACAGAATCGGAATCATCGGATACGAGCACGGCAGCAAGCTTAGAATGGCGCCGGCAACGAAATAAAGCCCGACGATCGCAAAAAAACCGCCACGCTGCAGCAGCGACTGCGCGTAATCAGCGCTGGTGGCGCGTTCGTACCAGGGTTCGTTGTCAGTGGCGGCGGATTGTTGCGCGGTTGGGGTCGCCGCCCCGCTGCCAGCCAGCTGCAGCGCCTCGCTGCTCACGTGGTACACGCGCTCCATCGGGGGGTAGCAGATGCCCGCGTCGGCGCAGCCCTGCGACGTCACCGCAAGATCGAACGGTTCGGCAGCCTGCTTGACCGGAATACGAATAGTCACCTTGTTGCGATACGTCTCGACATTCTTGTTGAATGTCTGATCGAACTTCACGTGACCGCCTGGCAGTTCAGGCTCGCCAAGCGTCGCCGTGCCGTTGCGGGTCGCGAACGCGAAGCGCTCGCGGTACATGTAGTAGCCGTCTGCAATCTTGTAGGTGACGACGACTTGGCCGGGGGCCTCGGTCGCGCTGAACCGGAACGCGACAGACGGGTCGAGGAAGTCGTCCGCGGCGCGTGCGAGCGTGGCGACTTGCGCGAGGAACACCCAGCCGAGCAGAAAGAATGCGGTGCGCAGCGCAGCGCGCGCGCGCCGGTCGAGACCGTTAAACATGAAGAGAGCGTTGGGTTTCAGCAGTGATCCACTGGCCGTAGGCGGCGGAGGCAATCGCTTGCCATGAGAGGATTTCCGGCGTGCCGTACGGATGGTGAGCCTGAATGTATTGCTCCAGTTCGAGCGCGCGAGCGGCGCTGGTCTTGAACAGCAGCTGGATTTCCTGCGCGGTTTCAATCGCGCCCTGCCAGTGATAGCTCGACTGCACGCTGCCTAGCTGGGTGACGCACGCGCAAAGGCGAGCAGCGAGCGCGTCGGCTGCGAGCTTTTGAGCGACGGCCGCATCCGGCACCGTTGTCAGCACCAAGGTCACATTCACACTCACACTCACACCAAGCTCCGGCGGCGCAGGATTTCGATCCCGATATCGTATCACCTGGCCCTGTCGCCCTGCATGGCGCCACGCAGTGCGGCCGCGACATTTGGTCACTGCGACGCGGCTTTCGACATCGATGAAAAATCCGCCGCCGTGTCAAATCCTGGAATAGGTTGACAGTATTCAGATGCTAGAGTGCCCGACGCACCGCATCGAGCGTTTTGTATTTCGGCATGTGGCCGCTCATAGTTGTAGGTGCGCACCGACTGTTCGACCATCTTTGCCGCCTGCTTGAGATCGGCAGGACGCTGCAGCAAGAAGTCGCCTTCAGGAATGGCTTTGATTCGTTCGGCCAAGGCGTTCCGATAGTAGTCGTAGCCGTCCGTCATCGAACATCGCAAGCCGTGGCGCCGATGAATACCCTGATAGTAGGTCGAACAGTACTGCTTAGGTTCAACGAGTCGTCGCAACACCCGCCATCAAGCTGCGAATAGTAACTCCTCTAGCGCTTCTGCTGGCGTCTTCCATCCGAGTGTTTTGCGTGGTCGGCGGTTTAGCGCGTTGGCGACCGCGTCGAGTTCACGCTCCGAGTATCGGCTGATATCGGTGTCCTTTGGAAAGTATTGTCGAAGTAGGCCGTTGGTGTTCTCATCGATCCGCGCTGCCACGGGCTTTGTGGATCGGAGAAGTAAATTGCTAGGCCGGTGTCGATCTTTAGCTGGTATCCGTCAGCGGAACCCGTGTTGACGGAATCGCCGGGTTAGATGTCGACAATCTTTCGCAGCAGAGCGTACGAGACTCGCCAATGGCCTTCCGAATCATTAACGGCGATAGACGCAGTTTTCGCATTCAACCGGACGATGACGCCGACTCGTTCGCCCAGATGTTTGTCGGTGAAGCCAACGGTGTCGCCAATGAAGAATTCCTCGCGTTGTGCTCGCGGTGGCGGCGACGCGGGCGCGCGAGTCGGGCCGCTCACAGTGTCAGGGATAACCGCCGCGTATGGCACCGACCAACGCTGACGGCTCTGGTTATCCTGGATCACCGCCTGGGATTGCCGCAACTCCACCACCGTTCCGTGCGAAGGTGGTCCGAGCGGATCACCCCCGATATAGCTAACCTCCATTCCCAGGTGCAGGCGTTGACGCACTTCGAGAATCCGTCGCGGGTCGTCCAGCATTTTGCCGATGGCGAGATAGAGGCGATACAACTCGGCGCTGGGCGCCTGCCGAAGCGAGTCGAGAATGTCCATGGGCGGTGAGGTGTTTATCGGGCGAACGGCAACAGTTCGTACACCCGGTTGACAGGATACGATGGTAACTGCTCAAGCGTGCGCTGAAGCCACGAATAGGGCTCGATTGCGTTCAGGCGAGCTGTACCGATCAGGGAATACATCGTGGCGGCCGCTCGAGCGCCACGCGCCGAGCCTGCGAATATCCAGTTCGATCTTCCGACGGCAATCGGGCGAATCTGACGCTCCAGCGCATTGTTGTCCGGTAGCGGAATACCGTTCTCAGTGTAGCGACGAGCGCTGGCCAATGACGTAATGCATAGCCGAAGGCTTTCGCGAGTGGCGCCTGAGTCGGCAAACCGATGACGTTGCCCTCCAGCCATTGCCGGAACTGTTTGAGCACCGGCAGCGCCTCGGTTTGCCGCGCCGCATATTTGATGTCGGGTGTGTGATCCTTGATCCGCGACTCGATCGCATACAGTCGGGCGCTCCATTGCAGCGCTTGCGCTGCAAGTCCGGGTTTGCTTTGCGCCTTCGCGATTTCGAAGAAGCGTCGGCGGCAATGGGCCCAACATCCGATCTCGGGACGATGTCTCCTGTTTCGTAGAGCGCGTCATGCCCACTGTACGCGTCCGCCTGCAGATAACCTTTGTGCTTTTGCAGGTACCGCAGCGGATGCGAGCCCGCGCGCGATTCGGCGAACTCGAACACCACCGCCGGCGGGTGGTCGACCCAGACGCCGTTCTCCTCGCGTTGGCCGGCGCCCAGATAGCCCCATAATCGCGCCGTGCGCGTCGCCTTGCGACCTTTCTCGAGCAATGGCAACGTCGTGTCGTCCACGTGCATGCGCGGGGCTCGCAACTGGTGAGACCGTCGCGGTGGCAGCAGCACTTCGAGCAGTTCGGCTGCCGCCAGCTTCCATTCGCACAGCGTTGCCCGGGGCAGATGCACACCACGTCATGCATAGCGCATTTCCTGCCGGTTCAAAGGCAGATGATCGACGTAGGTATTGACCAGGACGTTAGCCAGTAGGCTTGCGCTCGCATCGCTCTTCGGCAGCGGCGAAGGCTGTGCGCTTGCGGTTACGATGGTCGACTCACCGTCTTTCCTTGCCGCGTACCTGAAGCGGATGTGCTCGATGACGGTGAGCCTGGACAGTTCGTAGTGCAGCGTCTCGCTGCGCTCTTCGCCGATACTCTCGAGCGAATCGAATGCGACTTTCTGTTCGTCGCTCAGATCGTATTCAACTCGCCTGCGCGGCAGATTCTTCGGCAGCGTCGGACGCCCCTTGCGGGTGTGGCCCGCGACCGCTACCTCCACGGACTCAGGTGGGACGGGCAACTCCGTGGTCGCATCGAACAGTTCCGCTTGGCACGACAGCCGCTCGGAACTGACACCGAAGCGCGCGCGGTTCGCCTGGGCAATCTGGTGCTGCAGGATTTCCAGCTGCTCCCACAGCACGCATGCCAGCCTGTTCTGTTCGAGCGCGAAGGCTTGCAGCGCATCGGGCTCGACCGGCAAATCCGCGACAGTGATGGCGGTGGGCGACATGGCTATCATGATGCCCAACTCGCGCGACGTTTACAAGATCGGAGAGCGTTGTATCTGCGCAGGCAATAGCCAGTTCAGCTCACGCGCGTCACTGCGACGGCGCGATGCGGCTCCTGCGCCGGGATCTCAATGCCTTCGAACCATGCGTTGAGCTCGGCGAGGTGTGAAGCCGCGTAGCGCGAGCGCCAGCGGTGACGGAAGGCGGCCCTTTCAAGGCGCGTGTACCAGAGCGCGAAGCCGGTGCGATCCCAGTAAAGGCATTTGACTTTCGAGCGGTCCCGGCCGACGAACACAAACAGATTGCCCGAGACAGGGTTCTGGGCGTTCCGCCCCACGCTCAGCCTTCAATTGGGCGACTGTGGCCCGATACGTTAGCGTATTTCAGGATGAGTCGCAGAAAACAAAAAAGCCAGGCGATGCGCCTGGCTTTTTGTCGAAGCAGAAAGCTTACTCAGCTTCTTGCACTTCCGTTTCTTCAACTTCCGGACGGTCGAGCAGTTCGACCAGTGCCATCGGCGCATTGTCACCAATGCGGAAGCCGAACTTCAGCACGCGGAGGTAGCCGCCCGGACGGTTTGCGTAGCGCGGGCCGAGCACGTCGAAGAGCTTCGTGACCGAGTCACGATCGCGCAGGCGGTTGAACGCCAGACGACGGTTTGCGAGCGACGGCTTCTTGCCGAGCGTGATCAGCGGCTCGACGACTTTACGAAGTTCCTTCGCCTTCGGCAGCGTGGTCTTGATGACTTCGTGCTCGATCAGCGAGTTGGACATGTTACGGAGCATTGCCAAACGGTGGCTGCTCGTGCGGTTCAGTTTCCGCAGACCATGACGGTGACGCATGTTAATTCCTTCAGTTCAAAGTTTTGGTCCAGCTCTTCTATCGCACTCGTTCTGCAGCATCAACAACAAACAGCGAGCGCACGGGCCGGTAGTGACAACAGACAAGACGCGGATTTTAAAGGAAAATCCGCGTCTTTGCCAGTACAGTACAGCGGCGCAATTCGCGGGTTACACCCGACCGAGTTGTCCGCTTACTTGTCGAGACCAGCCGGCGGCCAGTTTTCGAGCTTCATGCCGAGCGTCAGACCACGCGATGCCAGAACTTCCTTGATCTCGTTCAGCGACTTCCGACCCAGATTCGGAGTCTTGAGCAACTCGTTCTCGGTACGCTGGATCAGGTCGCCGATGTAGTAGATGTTCTCGGCCTTCAGGCAGTTCGCGGAACGAACCGTCAGTTCGAGATCGTCGACCGGACGCAGCAGGATCGGATCGATCTGCGGTGCGCGCGACGGCGCTTCCGCCGCTGCTTCGGTACCTTCCAGCGCCGCGAACACCGACAGCTGATCGACCAGAATGCGCGCCGATTGACGGATCGCTTCTTCCGGCGAAATCACACCGTTGGTCTCGATGTTCATCACGAGCTTGTCGAGGTCGGTGCGCTGCTCGACGCGAGCGCTTTCGACCGCGTAGCTCACGCGACGAACCGGCGAAAACGAGGCGTCCAGCACGATCCGGCCGATGATCTTGGCCGACTCTTCACCGTAGCGACGTACATTGCCCGGCACATACCCGCGGCCCTTTTCGACCTTGATCTGCACGTCGAGCTTGCCGCCCTTCGACAGATGCGCAATCACGTGATCGGGATTGATGACTTCGCAATCGTGTGCGAGTTCGATATCGCCGGCCGTGACCACGCCTTCGCCTTCCTTCCGCAGTGTAACCGTCACTTCGTCACGGTTATGCAGCTTGAAGACGACGCCCTTCAGGTTCAACAACAGGTTGACCACATCCTCTTGCACACCGTCGAGCGTCGAATACTCGTGCACGACGCCTGCAATCGTCACCTCGGTCGGGGCGTAGCCCACCATCGACGACAACAGCACGCGCCGAAGCGCGTTACCCAAGGTGTGGCCATAACCGCGTTCAAACGGCTCCATGACCACTTTCGCGTGGCTCTCGCCAAGCGATTCAACTGCAATAATCTTGGGCTTCAACAAACTGGTTTGCATAGGTTTTCCTTTTCAATACCCTCGGCTCGTTACACCGATAAGGCTGACCGGTAACAACCTGAAAAATAAACAGCCGAGACACCCCCTTGCGCAACGCAATCAGGGCGCCCCGGCCGTCAATCCGTTTACCGCGAATACAATTCGACGATCAGGCTTTCGTTGATGTCGCCAGCGATGTCGCTGCGTTCCGGCTTCTGCTTGAAGGTACCTTCGAACTTCTTCGCGTCGACCGCGACCCAGCTCGGCATGCCGCCTTGTTCAGCGAGCGACAGCGCCTCAACGATGCGAGCCTGCTTGCGCTTCTGTTCGCGTACGGCGACGACGTCCCCAGCCTTCACTTGCATCGACGGGATGTTCGTCACGACGCCGTTCACCGTGATTGCCTTGTGGCCAACGAGCTGACGTGCTTCAGCGCGCGTCGAGCCGAAGCCCATGCGATACACGACGTTGTCCAGACGCGATTCGAGCAGTTGCAGCAGGTTTTCACCCGTGTTGCCCTTCAGGCGGTCTGCTTCAGCGAAGTAGCGGCGGAACTGGCGCTCGAGGACACCGTAGATACGCTTTACTTTTTGCTTCTCGCGCAGCTGAGTGCCATAGTCGGACGTACGTGCGCCCGAGGTACGGCCGTGCTGGCCGGGCTTGCTGTCAAGCTTGCACTTGTCGGCGAGCGAACGGCGCGCGCTCTTCAGGAAGAGGTCAGTGCCTTCACGGCGGGACAGCTTGGCCTTGGGGCCGATATAACGTGCCACGTTGATTCCTTCTGTGATTTATCACGCGAATGCTTCCACTCGCGCTAGTCCGAACCCTTTGGGTCGAACGGTGGGCTTAGTCAATTCAATAACGCGCGCAGCCCGCCACCGCGCAAGGCGGCAACAGGCGCTCGCAATCCCAGCGTCTTAGATACGACGACGCTTCGGCGGACGGCAGCCGTTGTGCGGGACCGGCGTCACGTCGGAGATCGCGGTGATCTTGATGCCAAGACCGTGCAACGCGCGCACCGCCGATTCACGGCCAGGACCGGGGCCCTTGATCCGCACTTCGAGGTTCTTAACGCCGTATTCCATCGCCACCCGGCCTGCCGACTCAGCTGCGACCTGAGCTGCAAACGGGGTCGACTTACGCGAACCCTTGAAGCCCTGACCGCCTGACGTTGCCCAAGCAAGCGCGTTGCCTTGACGGTCGGTAATCGTGATGATGGTGTTGTTGAACGACGCGTGAACGTGAACCACGCCCTCGGCGACGTTCTTCTTGACCTTCTTGCGAACGCGTTGCGCCGCGGAGTTGTTCGAAGCCTTAGCCATTACGTTTTCCTGTAACTGTCAGTTCCGCTTACTTCTTCAGCGATTGCGCTGCACGACGCGGCCCCTTGCGCGTACGGGCATTCGTACGCGTACGCTGGCCGCGCAGGGGAAGACCCTTACGATGCCGCACGCCACGATAGCAGCCGAGATCCATCAGGCGCTTGATGTTCATCGTCGTTTCACGGCGCAGATCGCCTTCAACGATGAACTTGCCGACTTCTTCACGCAGCTTTTCGAGGTCTGCGTCAGTCAGGTCTTTGACCTTCTTCGAAAATGCCACACCAGCAGCGACGCAAATGTCGCGCGAGCGCGTGCGACCGACACCGTAAATAGCCGTCAGGCCGATTTCAGTATGCTGGTGATTCGGGATGTTAACCCCTGCGATACGAGCCATTGTTTTTCCTCAAACAAAAAGCGCAAGCAAAAGCGCGGCGTTCAGCCTTGACGCTGTTTGTGGCGCGGATCAGAGCTGCAAATCACGCGCACAACGCCTTTGCGCTTGATGATCTTGCAATTGCGGCAAATGCGCTTAACCGATGCCATCACTTTCATGATATTACCCTTTTTTCAAATCACTTCGCCCGGAACACGATCCGCGCACGCGACAGATCGTAAGGCGTCAATTCAACCGTCACCTTGTCGCCCGGCAAAATCCGGATGTAGTGCATCCGCATTTTGCCGGATATGTGTCCCAACACGACATGGCCGTTTTCCAGCTTCACCCTGAAGGTAGCGTTAGGCAGGTTCTCGATTACTTCGCCCTGCATCTGGATAACATCGTCTTTGGCCATAAGTCCTTTCAACGCATCGGGACGCCGCCGCCTTTGAAGTTAGCTTTCTTCAGCAGCGATTCATACTGTTGCGACATAACGTACGACTGCACCTGTGCCATGAAATCCATTGTGACGACGACAATGATCAGCAGCGACGTTCCACCAAAATAAAACGGCACGTTCCAGCGCAGCACCAGAAATTCGGGCAGCAGGCAAACGAACACGATGTAGATCGCACCGGCCAACGTCAGACGCGTTAGGATGCGGTCGATATATCGCGCCGTCTGATCGCCCGGGCGGATGCCAGGGACGAAAGCGCCGCTCTTTTTCAGGTTGTCGGCCGTTTCCCTGCTGTTAAACACCAGTGCGGTGTAAAAGAAACAGAAGAAGACGATCGCCAACGCGTACAGCAACACGTACACGGGTTGACCGGGCTTCAGGGCTTCGGCCACGTTGTGCAACGTGTCTGCGAACCAGCTGGTACGCGAACCCGAACTGAACCAGTTCAGGATAGTTGCCGGGAAGAGAATGATCGACGATGCGAAGATCGGCGGAATCACACCCGACATGTTCAGCTTCAGCGGCAAATGCGAAGACTGGCCGCCGTAAATCTTGTTGCCCACTTGCCGCTTCGCGTAATTCACAAGAATCTTGCGCTGGCCACGTTCGATGAACACCACCAGATACGTCACAGCCGCAATCAGCGCGACGACGATAATCGCCGAGATGATGCTCATGGAGCCGGTTCGCACCAGTTCAAAGAGACCACCGATTGCGTTCGGGAAACCTGCCGCAATACCGCCGAAAATGATGATCGAGATACCGTTACCAAGCCCGCGTTCCGTGATCTGCTCACCCAGCCACATCAGGAACATCGTGCCGGTCACTAGCGTCACGACCGTCGTCAAGCGGAAAACCATCCCCGGATCGATCACGAGGCCCGGCTGATTTTCCAGCGCGACGGCAATACCGAAGGCCTGGAACGTCGCCAGCACAACCGTGAAGATCCGCGTGTACTGCGTAATCTTCCGCTGACCTGCCTGCCCTTCCTTTTTCAGCGCTTCGAGCTGCGGCGAAACAATCGCCAGCAACTGCATGATGATCGACGCCGAAATGTACGGCATGATCCCAAGCGCGAAAATCGTGAACCGCGAAAGTGCGCCACCCGAGAACATGTTGAACATGCCAAGGATGCCGCCCGACTGGCTTTGGAACAGCTTCGCCAGTTGGTCCGGGTCGATACCCGGCACCGGAATGTGCGCGCCGATTCGGTAGACGACCAAGGCCAGCAGCAGGAACACTGCTCGCCGGCGCAGATCACCAAACTTCGCCGCGCTGCGACCGGGTTTTGCGAGACTCGGGCTGTTAGCCAAGTACCTTCTCCGATGCAAATGCTAGTGACGGCAAATAACTTGCGCGTTACTCGGCAAAAGAGCCACCGGCTGCCTCGATAGCAGCACGTGCGCTCTTGGTCGCACCCAGACCCTTCACAACGACCTTGCGCTTGAGCTCGCCCGTTGCAATGATCTTGGCGCTACGGATCAGCTCGCCGACCAAGCCGGCTTGCTTGAGAGCCAGCAGATCGATTTCGTCGACCGGCAGCTTCTCCAGATCCGAGAGACGCACTTCACCGACGAATTCCTTCGTCAGCGAGGTGAAGCCACGCTTCGGCAGGCGACGTTGCAGCGGCATTTGACCGCCCTCGAAGCCAACCTTATGAAAGCCGCCCGAACGCGACTTCTGACCCTTGTGACCACGGCCAGCGGTCTTGCCGAGGCCGGAGCCGATGCCGCGACCAACGCGACGCTTTGCGTGCTTCGCGCCTTCAGCCGGCTTCAGGTTATTCAATTCCATTATCAACTCCTTGAGTCCTGGTCAGCCGCTTAGCTGATGACCTTAACGAGGTACGAAACCTTGTTGATCATGCCGCGCACAGCCGGCGTGTCCTGCAACTCGCTAACCGAATTGAGTCGGCGCAGACCCAAGCCACGCACCGTTGCACGGTGCGATTCACGGGTGCCGATCAGGCTCTTGACGAGCTGGACCTTGACAGTTTTATCAGACATGGTGTCCACCTTTAGCCCAGAATGTCTTCGACGGACTTGCCACGCTTCGCAGCGATGTCGGCCGGCGTGGACTGCTTGCGCAGGCCGTCGAGCGTCGCACGAACGAGGTTGTACGGGTTCGTCGAACCGTGGCTCTTGGCCACGACGTTCTGCACGCCCATCACGTCGAACACTGCGCGCATCGGGCCCCCAGCGATCACGCCGGTACCGTCCTTCGCCGGAGCGAGGAGAACCGTCGATGCGCCGTGCTTACCGTGCACTTCGTGTTGCAGGGTACCGTTCTTCAGCGGCACCTTGAACATGTTGCGACGAGCCTGCTCCATCGCCTTCTGAACAGCGACCGGCACTTCCTTCGCCTTGCCCTTGCCCATACCGACGCGGCCATCACCGTCGCCAACCACGGTCAGTGCAGCGAAGCCGAGAATACGGCCACCCTTCACGACCTTGGTCACGCGGTTGACCGAGATCATCTTTTCACGAAGGCCGTCGTCGCGTTCGTCAGCCTGAACTTTAGCTTGCATCTTTGCCATGACGAATTCTTCCCTTAGAACTTGAGTCCGGCTTCGCGCGCCGCATCAGCCAGCGCTTTCACGCGGCCGTGGTAACGGAAACCCGAACGGTCGAAGGCGACGGATTCGATGCCGGCAGCCTTAGCCTTTTCAGCAATGCGCTTGCCGATCAGGGTCGCAGCAGCAACGTTGCCGCCCTTGCCCGATTGATCGGCCAGTTGCGCACGCACTTCGGCTTCGAGCGTCGACGCGCTGGCGAGCACCTTGGTGCCGCACGGCGAGAACACTTGCGCATAGATGTGCGTGTTCGTGCGATGCACGGCGAGACGTGCGACCTGCAGCTCAGCGAGCTTGATACGCGTCTGACGAGCGCGGCGCAGGCGAGATTGAGTCTTATCCATGATTGCGCACCCTTACTTCTTCTTCGTTTCTTTGAGGATCACAACCTCATCGGAGTAACGCACGCCCTTGCCCTTGTAGGGCTCCGGCGGACGGTAGCCGCGCACTTCTGCAGCGACTTGACCGACTTGTTGCTTGTTGATCCCCTTGATCACGATTTCGGTTTGCGACGGGGTTTCTGCCTTGACGCCAGCCGGCATCTGGTGCACCACCGGGTGCGAGAAACCCAGCGACAGGTTCAGCTTGTCGCCTTGCGCTTGTGCGCGATAACCGACGCCAACCAGCGTCAGCTTGCGCTCGAAACCCTTCGTCACGCCGTGCACCATGTTCGCAACAAGCGCGCGCATCGTGCCCGACATCGCATTTGCTTCGCGGCTTTCATCGACCGGCTCGAACTTCAGCGTGCCGCTGTCGTTCACTACCTTCACGAGGCTGTTGGCAGCCTGCGAAATCGTACCCAGCGGACCCTTGACAGTAATGCTGTCGGCGCTCAGGGCCACCTCCGCGCCTTGCAGCGCGATCGGGCTCTTACCTACTCGAGACATGTTTCTCTCCTTTCGGCCTTAAGCGACGTAGCAGATGACTTCGCCGCCAACGCCCGTTGCACGTGCCTTGCGGTCCGTCATCACGCCCTTCGGCGTCGACACGATTGCCACGCCCAGGCCATTCATGACCACAGGGATGTCGTTACGGCCGCGGTACACACGCAGACCAGGCTTCGAGACGCGTTCAATGCGCTCGATGACCGGACGGCCAGCGTAATACTTCAACACGATGTTCAATTCCGACTTCGCACCTTCGGACTTCACTGCGAAATCGTCGATATAACCTTCGTCCTTCAGGACCTGCGCAATTGCAACCTTGACTTTCGACGAGGGCATAGTCACCGAAACCTTCTCGACCATCTGCGCATTGCGGATGCGAGTCAGCATATCGGCGATAGGATCACTCATGCTCATTTATGTTTCTCCTATTACCAGCTCGCCTTGGTCAGGCCAGGGATCTCGCCGCGGAACGCGATTTCGCGAATCTTGTTACGCGCCAGCCCGAATTTACGGAACGTGCCGCGCGGACGACCGGTAATTGCGCAACGGTTGCGCTTACGGGTCGGGTTAGAGTTTCGCGGCAGTTGCTGCAGTTCCAAGCGTGCTGCGTAGTGCTCTTCTTCCGACTTGCTCGCATCGCCAATGATTGCCTTCAATGCTGCACGCTTGGGAGCGTACTTGGCGGCGAGGCGAGCACGCTTCTTTTCACGTTCGATCAGTGCCAGTTTAGCCACGGTAACCTCAGTTTCTGAACGGGAACTTGAAGCTGGCGAGTAGAGCCTTTGCTTCGTCGTCAGTCTTCGCAGTCGTCGTGATGCTGATGTTCAGCCCACGCAGTGCGTCGATCTTGTCGTAGTCGATTTCGGGGAAAATAATCTGCTCTTTCACACCGATGTTGTAGTTGCCGCGACCATCGAACGCCTTGCCCGACACGCCACGGAAGTCGCGCACACGGGGGAGCGCAACCGTCACGAAACGGTCCAGGAATTCGTACATTGCCTGGCCACGCAGCGTGACCATTGCACCGATCGGATAGCCCTGACGGATCTTGAAGCCAGCGATTGCCTTGCGTGCCTTCGTGATCACCGGCTTCTGGCCCGCGATTTTCGTCAGATCGCCAACGGCGTTTTCGATGATCTTCTTGTCAGCGACGGCTTCGCCAAGGCCCATGTTCAGGGTGATCTTGGTGATGCGCGGCACTTCCATCACGGACTTGTAACCGAACTTCTCGATGAGGCCGGGTACAACCTTCTCTTTGTAAAACTCTTGCAAACGAGCCATTTTTTACTCCGCAGCGTCAGGCGCTCAGTACGGCACCGGTCGTCTTCAGGAAACGGACCTTCTTGTCCCCTTCGACCTTGATGCCTACACGCGATGGCTTGCCATTCGCGTCCACCAATGCGACGTTCGAAATTTGCAGCGGCATCGTCTTGGCTTCCACGCCGCCCGTCGTACCCTTCATCGGGTTCGGCTTGACGTGCTTCTTGACGAGATTGATGCCCTCGACAGTCACGGTCTCGCCGTGAACGGCCAGCACTACGCCACGCTTGCCCTTATCTTTGCCGGTGATGACGATAACTTCGTCACCCTTGCGAATCTTGTTCATCGCGACTCCTTACAGCACTTCAGGCGCCAGCGAAACGATCTTCATGAATCGTTCGCTACGCAACTCGCGCGTGACAGGCCCGAAAATACGGGTACCGATCGGTTCGAGCTTGGTGTTGAGCAACACAGCTGCGTTGCCGTCGAACTTGATCAGCGAGCCGTCCTGACGGCGCACGCCCTTGGCGGTGCGAACCACCACGGCGTTGTAGATTTCGCCTTTCTTCACGCGCCCGCGCGGCGTTGCCTCTTTGACAGTCACCTTGATGATGTCGCCAATGCTGGCATAACGACGCTTCGAGCCGCCGAGCACCTTGATGCACATGACTTCACGTGCACCCGTGTTGTCGGCCACTTCAAGCCGAGTTTCGGTCTGGATCATGGTTTATCTTTCCCAACTTAATCCGGTCACACCACCATGGCGCTTCCCGGTCAGTCTTGGTCCCGTCAGCCGATCGGCTGCTTGGGTTAGAACAGCAGCGACGGCAAACGAAACCCGCCATCGCAATCCGGTGAATCCTTCGGTCTAGGCTGGCGCCTGAACCGCTTCCCCCACCAACTTCGCCCGCGACGGGGCTCCCATAAAGAGGGAAGACCGAAATTATATCAAATAATCTCGGTCTTGCAAGCGAAACTTACTGCGATTTCAACTACTTCTAAAGCTTGGCGACATTAGATGACGCGAGCAGCCTCGACTAGGCGAGCCACAACCCAAGCCTTCGTCTTCGAAATCGGACGAGTTTCCTGGATTTCAACGAGGTCGCCCTCGTTGTACGTGTTCGCGTCGTCATGCGCGTGGTACTTCTTCGACCGCACGACGTACTTGCCGTAGATCGGGTGCTTCACGCGGTGCTCGACCAGCACGGTAACCGTCTTGTCCATCTTGTTGCTGACGACCTTGCCGACCAGCGTCCGCTTGAGCGAGGTTTTTACGCTATCGTTCATTTCTGGTTCGCCTTCTCAGTCAGGACGGTCCGCACACGTGCGATGTCGCGACGGACCTTCTTCAGCTGGCTCGTGTTCGTGAGCTGCTGGGTCGCGAGTTGCATGCGCAGGCCGAATTGCGCCTTTAACAGGTCCGACAGCTCCTTGTTGAGCGCGGCCTGATCTTTCTGGTGAAGTTCGGAAGCCTTCATCATTTGCTCCTTAGGCGCCGAGCTGACGCACGATAAACGTCGTCTTGAGCGGCAGCTTCGCTGCAGCCAGACGGAACGCTTCGCGCGCCAGTTCTTCGGTTACGCCGTCCATTTCGTACAGCATCTTGCCCGGTTGAATCTCAGCGACGTAGTACTCCGGGTTACCCTTACCGTTACCCATACGCACTTCCGCCGGCTTGGTCGAGATCGGCTTGTCCGGGAAGATCCGGATCCAGATGCGGCCACCGCGCTTGATGTGACGCGTCATTGCACGACGCGCCGCTTCAATCTGGCGCGCGGTCAGACGGCCACGACCGACAGCCTTCAGGCCGAACTCACCGAACGACACCGCGTTGCCGCGGGTAGCAACGCCGGTGTTACGACCTTTCTGCTCTTTGCGATACTTTCTGCGTTTCGGTTGCAGCATCGTTATTCTCCAGTCTTCCCGTCGCCGCCAGCACCGCCAGCACGACGAGGAGCGCCACGGCGTGCACCTGCCGGGCCACCACCTTCACCATCACGACGCGGACGGCGATCGCCACCCGGACGCGCGTTGCGGCGCGGACGCTTTTCTTCGGCGACTTCTTCGACCACCGGCGCGTCGTTGCGGCCGAGCGTGTCGCCCTTGTAGACCCACACCTTCACGCCGATGATGCCGTACGTCGTCTTTGCTTCCGACGTTGCGTAGTCGATATCCGCACGCAGCGTATGAAGCGGCACGCGACCTTCGCGATACCATTCCGTACGGGCGATTTCGATACCGTTCAGGCGGCCAGCGCTCATGATCTTGATGCCTTGAGCACCCAGACGCATCGCGTTCTGCATCGCACGCTTCATCGCGCGACGGAACATGATCCGGCGCTCGAGCTGTTGCGTGATCGAATCAGCGATCAGTTGCGCGTCGGTCTCCGGCTTGCGGATTTCTTCGATGTTGACGTGAACCGGAACGCCCATGCGCTTTTGCAGCTCGGACTTCAGCAGTTCGATGTCTTCACCCTTCTTACCGATCACGACACCCGGACGCGAGCTGAAAATCGTGATGCGGGCGTTCTTTGCAGGACGCTCGATCACAACGCGACCGACGGACGCGTTCTTCAGCTTCTTCTTCAGGTATTCACGAACACCGATGTCTTCCTGCAACATCGCCGCGAAATTGTTGTTGTTCGCGTACCAACGCGACGCCCAATTGCGGCTGACGGCCAAACGGAAGCCAGTCGGATGAATTTTCTGTCCCATCGTATGACCCCTTAATTCCCGACCGTCACAGTGATGTGACAGGATTGCTTCTCGATGCGGTTACCGCGGCCTTTAGCGCGCGCGGTGAAACGCTTCAGCGATGCTGCCTTGTCGATGTAGATGCTCTTGATCTTGAGCTCGTCGATATCGGCACCTTCGTTGTGCTCCGCATTCGCGATCGCCGACAGCACGACCTTCTTCACGATTCCCGCAGCCTTCTTCGGCGAGAACGTCAGAACGTTCAGCGCCTTGTCGACCGGCAAACCGCGGATCTGGTCAGCCACAAGGCGCGTTTTCTGCGCCGAGATGCGGGCACCGCGATGAATTGCTTTCACTTCCATCTTGATACCCCTTATTTCTTGGCCTTCTTGTCGGCCGCGTGACCCTTGAACGTACGGGTCAGTGCGAACTCGCCAAGCTTGTGGCCGACCATGTTTTCCGTGACATACACCGGAACGTGTTGACGGCCGTTGTGAACGGCGATCGTCAGGCCGATGAAGTCCGGCAGGATCGTCGAGCGACGCGACCAGGTCTTAATCGGTTTCTTATCACGCGATGCCGCAGCCGCCTCAACCTTCTTCAGCAAATGGGCGTCGCAGAACGGACCTTTCTTAATAGAACGTGCCATTGCCTACTCCTTAACGCTTGTGACGGCGCTGGACGATCATGCTCGTCGTGCGCTTGTTGCTGCGGGTGCGATAGCCCTTCGTCGGCGTGCCCCACGGGCTCACCGGATCGCGGCCTGCCGCAGTCTTGCCTTCGCCACCACCATGCGGGTGGTCGACCGGGTTCATTGCAACGCCACGCACCGTCGGGCGGATACCGCGCCAGCGGTTCGCTCCAGCCTTACCGATTTGACGGAGGCTATGCTCTTCGTTGCCTACTTCACCGATCGTTGCGCGGCATTCAACGTGAACGCGGCGGATTTCGCCCGAACGCAGACGAACCTGCGCGTAGATGCCTTCGCGAGCCAGCAGCATCGCCGACGTACCCGCCGAACGCGCCATTTGCGCGCCCTTGCCCGGCAGCATTTCGATGCAATGAATCGTCGTACCGACCGGGATGTTGCGGATTGGCAGCGTGTTACCTGCGCGGATCGGCGCCTCCGAACCCGACATCAGCTGTTGACCAACAGTGATACCCTTCGGAGCGATGATGTAGCGGCGCTCGCCGTCTGCGTACAGAACCAGTGCGATGTTCGCGCTACGGTTCGGGTCGTACTCGAGACGCTCGACCTTTGCGGGAATACCATCCTTCGTGCGACGGAAGTCGACGACACGATAGTGATGCTTGTGACCACCACCCTTGTGACGCGTGGTGATGTGACCGTTGTTGTTACGGCCGGCGGTCGACGACTGCGTGTCGAGCAGCGCTGCGAACGGCTTGCCCTTGTGCAGTTCCTTGTTGACCACCTTGACCATCGCGCGGCGGCCCGGCGAAGTCGGCTTAACTTTCACGATTGCCATGATTACTTGGCCTCCGCTTCAAAGTTGATTTCCTGGCCGGGCTTCAGGCAGACGTACGCCTTCTTCACATCCTTGCGCTTGCCCATGAAGCGGCCAAAGCGCTTGGCTTTGCCCTTTGCGACCAGCACATTGACGGAATCGACTTCCACCTTGAACAGCAGCTCGACTGCAGCCTTCACTTCCTGCTTCGTGGCATCCGGCGCGACTTCGAACACAACTTGCTCGTTCTTGTCGGCAACCAGCGTCGCCTTTTCGGAGACCACCGGCGCGAGCAGGACCTGCATCAAACGATGATCGTTCTTGCGAATCTCGCTCATGACAGCAACTCCTCGATCTGGGCGACCGCAGCCTTCGTGATCAGGATCTTTTTGAAGTAGATCAGCGACAGCGGGTCGGCGTAACGCGGCTCGACAACCGCCACGTGGGCGAGGTTGCGCGACGCGAGGTACAGGTTTTCGTCAACCGTGTCGGTAATCACCAGCACGGAGTCGAGACCCATCGCCTTGAATTTTTCGGCCAGCAGCTTCGTCTTCGGCGCTTCGAGCGTCAGCTCGTCGACGACCGAGATGCGGCCTTCGCGGGCCAGCTGCGAGAAGATCGAGCACAGACCTGCGCGATGCATCTTCTTGTTGACCTTGTGCGAAAAGTTTTCTTCCGGCGAATTCGGGAAGATACGGCCACCGCCGCGCCACAGCGGGCTCGACGACATACCGGCACGGGCGCGGCCGGTACCCTTCTGGCGCCACGGCTTCTTGGTCGTGTGCTTGACCTGCTCACGATCCTTCTGCGCGCGGTTGCCGCTACGGGCATTCGCCTGGTACGCCACCACCACCTGGTGAATCAGGGCTTCGTTGTAATCGCGGCCGAACACGACGTCCGACGCGCTAACGCCCGCACCTTCCTGACCATTGGCACTCAGGAGCTTAAGTTCCATTATTTCGCTCCTTTCACGGCACGTGTCTTCACGGCCGGCGTAACGAATACCTTGCCACCCTTCGCACCCGGAACGGCGCCCTTGACCAGCAGCAGCTTGCGGTCAGCGTCAATACGAGCGATTTCGAGGTTTTGCACCGTTACCTTCTCGTCACCCATGTGGCCGGTCATGCGCTTACCCGGGAAAACACGACCCGGATCCTGCGCCATACCGATCGAGCCCGGCACGTTGTGCGAGCGCGAGTTACCGTGCGACGCACGGCCCGACGAGAAGTTGTAACGCTTGATGGTACCGGCGTAGCCCTTACCGATCGACACGCCTTGCACGTCGACCTTCTGGCCCACTTCGAACAGCTCGGGACCAACCACGGTGCCGCTCGACAACTCGGCAGCCTTAGCGGCATCGATCTGGAACTCTTTGAGGATTTCACCGGCCTGAACGCCGGCTTTGGCGAGATGACCTGCCAACGGCTTCGTCACGCGCGATGCGCGGCGTGTACCGAAGGCAACCTGCACGGCCGTGTAGCCGTCGGTTTCAACAGTCTTGATCTGCGTCACGCGGTTGTCGGACACGTCCAGCACGGTGACGGGAATCGAATCCCCTTCAGCCGTGAAGATACGGGTCATGCCAACCTTGCGACCTACGAGTCCAAGGCTCATCGTTTTCTCCATTCCCGACTGCGATTGGTCGGGGCTAATTTACAAAATGTCGGCGCTGTTTCGGGCATGAAACCATGCTGCAGCACGCCGACTTTTTTGCGCAAATGCGCGAAAAGCCTACTATGATAGCGAGTCTTTTCGTTTTTCGCAAGCAATCAATGACTTAGCGCTGCCCGGCTTGCCGGACAAAGGGTGAAGCCTTACTGCAGCTTGATTTCAACGTCCACGCCAGCCGGCAGATCCAGCTTCATCAGCGCGTCGACAGTCTTGTCCGTTGGGTCGACGATGTCCATCAGACGCTGGTGCGTGCGGATCTCGAGCTGGTCACGCGACGTCTTGTTGACGTGCGGCGAACGCAGGATGTCGAAGCGTTGAATGCGGGTCGGCAGGGGCACTGGACCACGAACGATTGCGCCAGTCCGCTTCGCCGTATCGACGATTTCAGCTGCCGATTGGTCGATCAGGCGATAGTCGAAAGCCTTCAGGCGAATGCGGATTTTCTGGTTCTGCATGACAAATTCCTTAAAAAGAGCGAGGCGATATTGCACCGCCGATTAGAAAAAGAACGTAGGCTCGGACGCTCGCGAAGAGCGAGTGCCCGAGCCCGGGCGCTACAGACTGTTACAGCAATGCGCGATTTTACTCGATGATCTTGGCGACGACACCAGCGCCGACCGTACGGCCACCTTCGCGAATTGCGAAGCGCAGACCTTCTTCCATCGCGATCGGGTTGATCAGTTTCACCGTGATCGACACGTTGTCGCCCGGCATCACCATTTCCTTGTCCTTCGGCAGTTCGATCGAGCCCGTCACATCCGTCGTACGGAAGTAGAACTGCGGACGGTAGTTGTTGAAGAACGGCGTGTGACGGCCGCCTTCGTCCTTGCTCAGCACGTACACTTCAGCCGTGAAATGCGTGTGCGGGTTGATCGAACCCGGCTTGGCCAGAACCTGACCACGCTCCACGTCTTCACGCTTCGTGCCGCGCAGCAGGATACCGACGTTGTCGCCTGCCTGACCCTGGTCGAGCAGCTTGCGGAACATTTCCACGCCCGTGCAGGTCGTCTTGGCCGTTGCGCGGATACCGACGATCTCGATTTCCTCGCCGACCTTGACCACGCCACGCTCGACGCGGCCCGTCACCACCGTGCCACGACCCGAGATCGAGAACACGTCTTCCACCGGCATCAGGAACGCACCATCAACCGCGCGCTCCGGCGTCGGGATGTACGTGTCCAGCGCATCGGCCAGGTTCATGATCGCCACTTCGCCCAGTTCGCCCTTGTCGCCTTCCAGTGCCAGCTTGGCCGAACCCTTGATGATCGGCGTGTCGTCGCCCGGGAAGTCGTACTTCGACAGAAGTTCGCGAACTTCCATTTCGACGAGTTCCAG
>NZ_JACHDK010000015.1:0-139307 GCF_014201005.1 Paraburkholderia lebeckiae
CCATACCTTGTCGCTTAGTAACGTGCGAATCATCCCGTCTTGCAATTGCAAAAAACAAGATGTAAACACATTTCGTCAAATGTAAACAGACCCTAGTGATTTGTGCATGTCAAACATAAAAGATGTTCCGCTGACCCGGATTATATTTGTCAATGCAATACCCGACAATTTGGGCCGTTCGAATGAAAACAGAAGGTCCGTCATGTCGAAGCAAAAGAGCCCGTTATGGATATCCGACCTGATGCTGCTTGCGGTCGCGATGGTGTGGGGCACGAGTTATGGGGTCGTGAAAGGCGCGCTCACGATCTATCCCGTGCTCGGTCTGCTGGCGTTGCGCTTCGGGCTGACGTTCCTCGTGTTGTCGCCGGCGTTGCGCTCGCTCCGATACGTCAAAGCGTCCGCCTTGCTGGGTGCGCTCGGCTCCAGTGCAATCCTGCTCAGCATCTTTTTGGCCGAGACTTTCGGGATAGCCCACACACGCGCGTCGAATGCGGCGTTCCTTATTAGTCTGTGTGTCGCGCTTACGCCGCTGGTCGAATGGGTGTTGCTACGACGAAAGCCGTCGAGTGGCGAATGGATCGCCGTGGGGCTGTCGCTGACGGGCGCCGCGTTCGTGAGCGCAGGCGTGATCATTCCGACCGCGGGCGACGCGCTGATTCTTCTTGCGGCGTTACTGCGTGCGCTGATGGTGTGCGTGACCAAGCGTGTGATGCGCGAATCGGAACTTGCTCCGCTGTCGTTGACGGCGGTCCAGGCAGGCGTCGTTGCATTGGGCAGTGTCCTGGCGGCGTTCGTGTTGCCGTCACAACATTGGGATGCGCTGCCGTCGCTCAGTGGGCACGGTGACTTCTGGGCGAGCATCGCTTACCTCGTGCTCGCCTGTACGTTGTTCGCTTTCTTCGCACAGAACTTCGCCGTCAAGCGCAGCAACCCAACGCGCGTCGCTTTGCTGATGGGAAGCGAGCCTGCGTTCGGTGCGCTATTCGCATACGTATGGCTCGGTGAGCATCTTTCTGGCTGGGCATGGTTTGGCGGAGGTCTGATGGTACTTGCATCGGTGCTGGCGGCGGTTCCATTTAAAAGGGACGCCAACGCGGCGTTCGAAATGCATCCCGCAACGTCGGTCGACGGTTAGCCTGTCTTTAGGTCGCAAGCAGCTCCTGGCCGACTACAAGCCTGTCCTCAAGCCCCTGAGCCGCCCTTCGGCCCAGTCTAGCTGCAACGGCGGCTTTGAAGCCAGGACGGCCGAAAGATCGATGAAAGCAGCAGGGCAACTTTCCGGCGAAGACGCTTTGAAGGGGGCAAACTAGGAGGCTTTCCGGCAACGCCTCGCTCAGCGACACCACGCCTCGTAGACGAGGCCACAACCGGTTCTGCCCCCCCGCAACTGAGGAGTTCCACGATGCCAGCTCATTCGCTCAACTTAAACGATCGTGTCGCCTTGGTGACCGGCGGCTCGCGCGGAATTGGACGCGCCATTTCGATCGCGCTTGCCTCAGCCGGCGCAGCAGTCGCCGTCAACTATCGGCAACGCGAGAACGACGCGGCCGACGTCGTCGCGGAAATCGAACGCGCCGGAGGCCGCGCGATCGCGGTATGCGCCGACGTATCGGTCGGGGACGACGTCGAAGCGATGATCGCCGAGGTGGAAAACCGCCTCGGCCCGATCGACGTGCTCGTGAACAACGCGGGCACCGCGACGATCGTCGATGTCGACGATCTCGCGGAAGCGGAGTTCGATCGAACGCTCGCCGTCAATCTGAAATCGGCGTTTCTCTGCACGCAGGCAGTGCTGCCCGGCATGCGCGCGAGGCGCTGGGGCCGCATTGTCAACGTCTCGTCGGCCGCCGCCCGAGGCCCCGGCTTGGTGGGCGTTCACTACAACGCATCGAAAGCCGGCCTCGAAGGCTTGACGCGCGGCTATGCTGCACGGCTCGCTCGCGAAGGGATCACCGTCAACGCCGTTGCACCGGGACCGATCGACACCGAAATGGCTGGACCGCTTAAGGCATCCAATGTCGCAGAAAGGCTGCCCGTCGGACGCTTGGGCGAAGCAAGCGAGGTCGCGGAGGTCGTGCTGATGGTCGTCGGCAACGCATTCATCACGGGCCAAACGATCCCCGTCAACGGAGGCGCAAGCTTCATATAGATCCTTGGCCGCATCGCGCGCGGGCAAGATCCGCTGCGCGAGCGTTGCGCCCGCTCAGTGCACCGACGTCCTTTGTTATCGCCGGATCGTGGGCCGCTTCGGCGGCGAGAATGGTCGCGCGAGCAACGGCGTACACGCCCCATCTAACGACGCATGTTGGCCGGTCTCAGCCTGACGTCGACCGGCAGCATGCGTTTAGGTTTGTTCTACGACCCCATCCGGACGCTCTGCATGCGTCGGCACGTGCCTCCGAAGTCGGCAAATGCAGCCGTTCGTATAAGTTGCATCGTACGGATGAATTCGACGCCGTGCCTCGTAAAACTGCCGCTTGTCGACTACGGACGCGCGCAATAGTGCTCGAGGTTTTCGTGGATCAAAAAGCGGGCTTGGCTCGGTTGCAATTCTAAAGTTCATACCAGTGGTGCCGATAAATGGCTTGCTGGTCCCTGATTGCCAGGGATGGCCATTATTCAAAGGCGCTGGGCTGTTGCGCGTCGACGCTCTCCATCCACAGATAAAGAATCATGAAGACCAAAGCACTTTCAAAGTCCGTGCTCGCCGCGGGTTTTGTTGTCACAACACTGCTCACGGGCTGTGCTTCGCTTCCGAAAACCGACCTTGCCGCCAGCAATCGACAAAAGCTCCATACGATCGCCATGATGGACGTAAAGGAACCGCGCGGGGAGAGCGTGGTCAACTTCGGTGGCGCTGCCGGAGCATTTGGATTGATTGGTGGATTGGTGCAAGCCGGGGTCAACGCCAATCATACGAGTACGTACACGCAACGTGTGGCGAGCGAAAAGATCGTTTTCGCTCCCGTTGTTGACGATGGCCTTACAGCGCGACTTTCCAGTTCCGGCTATCAGATCGTTGCGTTGCACGGCCAGAACGTGAAGCTCTCAAGCGATGGCAAGTCAGACGACTTCTCAGATGTCAAGACCGACGCGGATGCCATCCTGAGCGTGTGGATTACTTCGTTTGGCTATGCATCCCCACCGGATACAGGCGACTTCATTCCGTGGGTCGTCATCCGTGCGCGCCTGCTCGATTCGAAGTCCAAGCAGGACATGTACTTTAAGACATTCGCTTGCGGCTGGGACATCAAGGCCAATTCGATTCATATCGAAGCGGACGCCAAATATCGTTATGGCAGCTTCGGCACGTTGACCGACCAGTTCGATCAGTCGGTGGCAGGCCTCAAGGATTGCGAACAGGCGGTCGTCGCAGCAATTGGGCAGGATTTGACGCAGCCGCAGTAAGCGGGTTGATAGCCGCAGCCGTTCTCAGCAGTTCCGGAATGAGGTCCTTGCGTGTCGACCCGGCCGCGCGTAGTCGTCGAAATTGGGTGAGGGTATGTTGCTGCGAGCGTTGGCGATTCATCGACACATTGCGGATTCTCGGCGTAACGGTTCCTTCAAGCTATATCGACCTGATCGCCTGCTGTTCGCGTGAAAGCGGGCGTATGGACGCGGCCAAAACGCGTGCTGAACGCGGCGTTCTGAAAAACCGACCGTTCAGATCGCGCCGTATCGGCTTGGCAGAAATTTGGGAAGGGTAAAGCGACACCCGAAAACCGAGTACTTTTGCGTTTTCATACCACTAACCTATTTGTCGCGCACCGCCTGGTTGCGATGCGAGATAACGGTACGCGGCATTCTTCTCGGATTGATGAAGGCACTTACAAAACGTTACAATTTGTCAAACCGACTGATAGAATCGCAAGAAGTCACCCTGGGGGTCAGTTGGTGGCCGCAGCACCATAATAATTTATGAATAAAAGGATAAAACTATGTCAGTCGGCTTTACGAAAAGCGTCGTTGCTGGTTTGATCAGTGCTTGCTTATTGGCTGCGTGTGGCGGCGGAGGTGGCGGAGACAGCGGTACTTCGGCGGCAAATTCAAATTCAAGTTCCGCTCCTGTAGGTGTTATTACCTCCACTAACGCTCCGGATACCGTGGCATATGCGTATTCCGGGGTACAGGACTTAGGCACTCAAAGTAATACCGGAGCATCGCTGGCAACAGGCGTGTCCGTAGAGACCCCAACAGCTGGCCTCATTACGGCGTCGCTTGCGCAGCTTTATAAAGGCGTTGCTGTACAGCCGGTCAATAACCTCGTAACCGGTGTAACGGCCTCGAGCACAGGTGCATGTGCAAGTGGAGGGACAATTTCGGTATCTGTCAGCGAAGCGAATCCGGGGACAGTCAGCAACGGCGATAGTATGTCGATTACCGCCAATAATTGTTCGGAAAATGGCGAGGTAATGAACGGCCAGATCACTTATGGATTTAGCAACCTTTCCGGTACGATTGGTTCGAGCACGTCGTGGGGTGCTACGCTCACCCTTAATTACGCCAATATGACACTGCAAAGCGGCGGCGTCACTATCGGTGCCAACGGTGATATGTCTCTAAGCTACCAACAATCTGGTTCCCAAGTTGCCACTGCTGCTGTCAGCGGATCGTCACTCCAGATGAATCTGACTGAGAGCGACGGAACCGTCATTAGCCGTAAGCTGACGGCCTATAGTTTTAACGGTTCAATCAATGGCAGCAGTAACATGTCAAGCGCAAACTTTACGTTGACTGGCAGTTCGCCCAAGCTTGGTAGCGTCAATTTCAGCGTGAAGACCAACGCACCGTTCCAAGCCATTGGCGCGGCGAGTCCGTCGACTGGATCAATGACGGTAACTGCAGCAGATAGGAGCAGCGCCACGCTTACCGCAATTGACAGCACCAATGTCAGGATCGATATCGATAGCAATGGCGATGGGGTCATCGATCAAACGATCAATACCACCTGGGCGGATTTGATGAACCGGATTTAAGCAACGGTTCATTATTAATGGGCGCGTTTAAGCGCCCATTTTTTATTTCTTCGCTCGGATAAACACAAATTCATTGCATCCCATGAGGCAAGTTGTCTTATTTATCGTTTTGATCACTGGATTAGTTTCCGGTAGATCGGCCTATGCGCAGTGGGAATTTTACGGTGCCGGGGGAATACGGTACGCAACCACGAATGAAGTTGACATCAACGGAAAGCAGCTAGTAAAAGAGCACGGCTTCCTTCCCGGCCTTGAATTCAAGGCTAATTACCAAAGAGGCGACTGGCTTGTCAGCTTGAGCGGTGAAATTTATGGAGGCAATCTTACCTACGACGGCCAGATGCAGAGCGGAATGGCGTTTTCAACAAACACGAGAACCAGACAGTTTCGCATGACGACCGAGGTGGGGCGATACATCTCCGACGCAGTGTTACTCCTTGCGGGCACCGAATGGGATTATTGGAAGCGAGATATTCTGGGACAAGGCGCCACATTAGGACTGAAGGAAGAATACAACTCCTGGCGATTTCTGGCGGGAGCGCAAGCACGTGTTTTGCAGGCATCATGGTCAGATATCTATCTGACCGGCTTGCTCGTCGCGTCATCCCCCGAGCATCTCGAAGTGAACTTCGATAATCAGTTATTTGACCAGGTAAATTTCTCGACTAGATCTGCAATCGGTGCACGGTTCGCACTCGAAGTACGGCCAAAAGCAGTTCCCCACGTCAGTGTCGAGAGTGATTTCGAATGGATGCGTATCGGTCGCAGTGACGATGCGATACTGAGTAAAGGCGGTTCTCCAGTCGGGACGGTGGTGCAACCTGAGCATGTACGTAAAGCGATTGGTATAAAGGTAAAATATCGTTTTTAACTTATTCACGGTTAAGGTTTGAATGCGAGGTAAGTGGTGACGCTTAGATGTCAGTAACAGCGAGAGGCTCTTCGGCCGACCACAACGGTTCATTGCGTTCGATGCATCATCGCCGCCCGAACGGCGGGTAACTTGCTGTCAAGCCGGCACGGGCATGTCGGCTCTATGCCACAAATGAACGTCGCCTTGTGGCCGCCTGATGCCCCACGGCCAAGAGCGGCGATCGCCTCGGCAGCGGATTTCATGCAGAAGGCATGTGCCGACCCAACCCGGCCGTTTGGTCGCGAGGATTCTAGCGGCGCTTCCTTAGCTACGACGGCCATTCGCCCAGGGGCGCGCATCGGCCGCCTCGGTCGCTCACCGACGGAATCTGCACGTCGCCACAGCCAGGGGCGCTTCGTCACTGCGTGCTGTGAGGCTTGAGCACCGTTGCCATGTATTCCGTCGCAAAGTCGACGAATGCCTTCACCCGGGCCGGCATGACTTGCTCCGCAGTGAAATTCGTTGGTGTCGGTGGCGCAAAAAGTGTGCCTACGGGCGCTACTTAATCAGCGGACGCCACCTGAAATGCATCGGGACGTGCGCAGTATCGAGCGCGTCGCACATCAGCTCGAAGCCGGCATTGTCGGCATCAACGAAGGTGCACCCGCAAGCGAGGCTGGTTCACCCGAATCCCTGGGGATTACCAGACCCGTGCCGATTGCAGTCGAATCGCATGGTCGAGATGCAAGATGAAAATCACGCGCGCTCTGACGAGCAGCGCCTTCAGTTCCGCGTTCTTCGCGGCGGGAAGCAGCGTGTTGTCCACTGCATGAACCAATTGCTGGTGATATGCGATCTCTTGATAGAGGTAGTCTCCGTCGAACGCATACCCATCGGCCGCATTCAACCTGGCGAGGTTGTCATCCCCTTCGTTCCGAAACGCCTCGCTCATCCTACTATTTTCGGGGTAGAGCATCAGCCTCTGCGTCAATTCGACGGCTGACTGATACAAGTCCCTGTGTTCTGCGATCATTTGTCCAGCGAAATTCTGGATACTTCTTCTCTGGCTTCGGCTTAGCGCGAGGTTGCCCGCCTCGATTTCGGCTCGATTCGCGACCATGAGGATGGCGGCGATTTGCTGGTCAGAGTGTTGCGCGTGTACGTCATACATGCGCAGCGACAATGCAGCGAGTAACACCAGCGCGGCGGCTTTGCGGCTCGGGATCATCTTCGCCTCCGGTTCGAACCATTGAACGGGCACGTCTGCTGCGGTACGGCATAGACCGGTTGCAGTACCGTTGTAGCCGTTGCTTTCCAAGGTCCCATTTTGCGCCCGAGACGCGCGGTCGAGTGGCCTGTCTCAACGGCGGAGCCGACGTTGGAACGTCCCGGCTGTAGGAAGGACGAACGCCTCTTGATGGCCGTGTGCCGACCCATGCAATTTGCATACACAACGTCAACCTCGCGAGGCTGCGATCGGCAGCACACGACCCACTGTCGTCGTTCGAAGCTCCGTCACCTCAACGGCAGCTTACTCTGGAACGGCGATCATCCGACATCCCGCGCTGAGCGACATGAACGGCCATCGCGGTCGTTGGTTGCACGACCGTAACAACCCATGTCGAGCGTCCGCTCTGGCGGTGCGACGAAAATGAGTCGCGGGACAAGCAAGTCCGGATTTCACCGCGCGCGCAAATGCGCTATTGGACGCCATCGGCCTTTCGAGGGCGGCGTGGCGCGATCAAACGACGGCGATGCCGTTACGCCTGCAACCTGACGCAACTTTGCTGCTGCGGCAACGACGAACGGCGACTTCTTCAGCCTGCCTTAAGGTAGTGCGCGAATACAGCCGGATGTTGCGGCTAGTACGCGCGCAATGGATCCGCCAGGCATGACTGCCGCTGCGTTCTTTAGCTGCGCCCGGAATATCTCTTCCTCCAACCCGTTTACTCGACACTTCTCTCGCGGCATCCGATTTGCCGATTTCACCCAGTCACATCGCCTCGCGGGTTGCCCACCGCGAGGCAGCGTCATGGTCGAGACAGGCGACCCGCTGCCCGGCCATGGACAACCCGCGACTCAACTTTCAAAGGAGGTCAAGCCACACATCAATACCTAACTGCAGATCTGTCCGTCGAAGCGGGTCAACCTCAGGAGCAGTCATGAAATCGCTATTCAAGCCCCGCAGCTTCAGACCACTGGCTTCTCGAGCTGCCAGTCTGTCCGCTGCCGCCTTCATCAGCGCGTTGGCCGCAGGCCAGGCATGCGCGGAACAGCCGCCACCACCTTGCCATCCGAATCCGAACGGTGCCGCTGACGGCGCGCTGGTGCGTCAGCGCGGCGACATCGCGCACCTGCCGGATCCGCTGCAGGATCTCCTCCAAAGGATAGCCGAGCGGCCCCATACCTATTTGCCGATTCAGGCCTATGCCGAGGCCGACAAACCGAGCCAGTTGTTCCAGTATTACCTGCTGTCCACAGTAGGATTCGAACCCAATCCGTTCACGGCACGATTCCCCGGCATCAACGACAAGGCGATGCTGACGGCAAGTGGCGCCGACTGCGGCTTGCCAACCATCGGTGCCGTGCGCGTTGTGGTCGAGCCGAAGCCTGGGCTGCCCACTGATCCGAACAACGTTCGCGCCTTCATCGATGTATTTACCGACCTCTCATATCTGTTTGTGATTAACAACGAAAGCGGCTGGTACGAGGGCTGGATGATCCACGATTTACACGTGCCGGATATCGCACCGCCCCGACCCGACGGGCACGCCGAGTTCGGCACGATGACAACCGCGGACGCGGCCGCCTTGCATGCGATGGGCACACACAACAACGCGCCAGGCCGGCTATTCACAATGGATGGCAGGGCACCGCATTTCCCCGACGCTTCTGATCACTTCCCCGACCGCCAGACCAATATCGTGCCGATCCAGCTAAGCATGGGGGCGATTAACTGCATGCAGCAGTCTGATTGTCACGGCTACTGGGAATTCAATTACACGACCAACTGGATCCATCCACCCTACGAGTTGCCCTTTACCGGCGGTATCCCCGGTACCTTTGAGGCGGGCAAACTTGGCGCGCTCTCGTCACTGATTCCGGGCTCTGGACCGGCAGGCGTGAAGAACAGTCCGATCGACTATGGTGACGATCCGAACAATGCGGCTCCGCTGGGTGGTGCGGGTCCGCGCGACCCCGACCGATTCGACGCGGACGTCGATAACCAGCGGGAATACCGTCAGCGCTTCATCCCGAGCGGGCTGGCCCACGAAATTTACCTGGACACCTATGTACGAGTGGCATCGTTCGAGCCGGGCACGCCATTCCCGCAGCGCTTGTACGACGCCTATGTGGCCGAAGTCAGACGGGTCGATACCAATGGCGACGGCGTCATATCGGCACGCGAGGGAGACGTGGATACTGCCAGCGATGGGTTCCCGGACAATTCCCGCCTGTTCTTACCGGTGACTTCGTTCCGTCGCTTTGCCGTGACGCGCGAAATCAATGACGGTTTGCTGGCACCGCGGTTCGCACCCAGCCAGCGGGCCTGGGTACTGACTGGTGCCGCCATGACCGTCAGCCCGCCTCGGCCGGCGTCTGCGGGTCGCGATAGCGACGACCGTTGAAGCAACTCGTCGACCTGACGGGCTGTCTGCTGAGTTGCAAGAGGCGTTCAAACCGTATCGTGCGCTCTCCAGGTAGAGAATAGGGCTGCCCAAAAGGCGGCCCTATTATTGTCGCGTTCCGTTGATGCTCATCATTCAACGGAAAATAGCGAAGACAAGACAGTCATTGTTCCCCTGTGGAACCTTCGTGGGCTGGCAGCACCGGAAGGCAAAGATTGAGTTTCTCCGCAGGCTTCACGCTGAACAGTCGAGCGCATTCCGTATCTTGATAGCGGACACTCCATAATGTCGCACCGCTCGGCCCCCAATGTCGGCTTCGGCCGACGACACAACCGACGCAATTGGCACGCTAACGTCCGTTGCCCGGGGCGAAGCCGACGCTCGAACGTCCGTGTACAAGCGTGGGCGAAGGTCCGTTGTTGGTCGCGAACCCGGTCCGATAGATGAATTGAGAACCGCTTGCCGGCCCGCAGCGGATAATCGTCGCAAGTCGCCGACCCCAAACCGCCCTGCAGCTCGCCCAAAAACAGCCATTCCAGGTAGAGACTCCAGTAGCGTCCCTGAAGCATGAGTAACGATCTGCATTGATTGTTTAGGTGCGCATGAGCGCTTCGACTATTAAAATTTCCAACGTTCTGTTGGCTGCGTCGCGCACGGCGTTGTGGTGGTTACGCAACCTACCTGTAATGCTCGGGATCGGTGGCGTGCCCGCGATGCAGCGCCGATGGTCCACACCAGCGTAAGCTGCATAACGACATGCAATTGCAGGAGACACGCCATGGAAAACAGAAACAGCAATTCGTCGGCCACCACGGAGAACGCCGTGCCGAGCCGTAGGTTCGTAGCATCGCTGGTTTATGTGTTCGAACAGGTCATGCCTAACCCGTTCGTGCTTTCAATCGGCTTGTCGCTGGTGGTCTACCTTCTGGCCACATTCTTCGCGCCGTGTGCATCGCTGCCGACGATGCCCACTGCCTTGCACGGCGGCACGTTCAACATCCCCGGCCTCGCGTTGCAGATGATTCTGATCCTCGCGACCGGCTACGCCATCGCCGATGTGCTGACCGTGCAGCGTCGGCAACGCGCCCTCGCCGCGCACATCCAGACACCGGCCGCGCCCGTGTTGAGCTGACGGAGATCCCATGTCCATCGAAGAACCCCGCGCGCCGGGCGAGCTCAATCCAGAGTTCTACCGTAGGCAGGCCGAGGTCTGTCGCACGGCGGGCGACGAACTCGCCGCGCTCGCAAATCTGATCGCCGCTCGAACGCTCGACGCTTTCGCCGCGCAACCGTCCGTCGCACAAACGCGCAATCTGTGTGACGTCGCCACCGGCTATTTCATGAAAGGCGACTACGAGGCCGCTGCGCATTGGTATCGTCTCGTGCTCGATATCGATCCCGATACCGCCGTCGCCTGGTTGAACCTGGCGGCGATCCACGCCGAACAGGACGACGAACACGAGGCCGCGGCATGCCGCGAGCGCGCGTACAAGTCTCAGCGCGTGTTCATCGAACAGACGGGCGGCGAGACGCGCCGCGTGTTGGTTCTTTGTAGCGGCAGCGGCACCGGCAACGTGCCGTTCGCAGCGTTGCTGCCCGGTACGGTCAATTGCCGCATTAAATACGCAATCGATCACGCCCTCGACGAAGAAGACGCTAATCTTCCGCCATTCGACATCGTGTTCAACGCGCTCGGCGATCCGGACATCGCGGAGCCGATTGCCCAGCGCCTCGCTCGGTTCGAGTCGCGCTCATCGCGGCCCGTGCTCAACCGCTCGGCCGTAGTGGCGCGCACGCGGCGGCATTGGCTGCCCGAATTGCTGCGTGGCCTGACCGACGTGGTAAGCGCGCATTGCGTGCTCGGCATCGCACCGACTGGCGCCGAAGAACCGCTCGCGCGCCGCGTCGCGGATAACGGGCTGACGTTTCCACTGTTGTTGCGGCCGGTCGCCTCGCATGGCGGCGATGGCCTCGTGCGCTGCGACGACCCCGACACACTTAACGCTCATTTACGCGTAATGGACGGCGCGCATTACCTGAGCGCGTTCCACAATACACGCGACGCGGATGGGTTTTATCGCAAGTACCGGATGATCTTTATCGACGGCGAGCCGTTCGCGTATCACCTCGCGATCTCGCCACACTGGATGGTCCACTACTTCTCGGCGGATATGGAGGCGCAGGCGTGGAAGCTCGATGAAGAGCGCCGGTTTCTCGCCGATCCGCGTGGCGCGATCGGCGACCGCGCTTTACGTGCCATCGCGAACATCGGCGAACGGCTCGCGCTCGATTACGCCGGCATCGACTTCACGATCTTGCCGGACGGCCGCGTGTTCGTCTTCGAAGCCAATGCAACGATGCTGGTGCATTACGAACGCGACGACGGTCCGCTGAAACACAAGAACGGTCACGTACAACGCATCGTGGACGCTTTCGAGCAGATGATGATTCGCCGATCCCTCTCTCATGCAGGCCTGCGTGATTTACGTCGTCAGACAGGGTCGACATGATCGGGCACCGCACCACCTTGGCCACCGTGGCAGCCCCGTCGGGCCTGCTCGCCGAACTACAATGCTGCGAGTTGCGCATAGAGCGGCAAACTGACGGGCAGTTCGGCCTACTATCCCGTCAAAGCATACGAGTCGGTGCAACGAAGATTGGCGTCTGTTCCAATGCCGGATCAACCGGCCGCCCTTCAATATGCAAGTTGCACGACGCGGGACACAAGAGATTATCGAGCGGTCTCAAGTTGGCCGATACTTTCGCCTGGCGGTGAACGACGTAGGAGTACGGTGGCGGGACAGAAAGCCTTTTGAACGCTCACCGATTCGCCGGCACCGCCGCCATCCCATCCAGCAGCGCCTGATGAAACGCTTGCGGATCCTGCATCTGCGGCGCGTACCCCAACCCCGCGAATTCGACGAGGGTTGCATGCGGATTCGCTTTCGCGGCCGCGCGGCCGAGTTCCGGATAATGGCCGAGCTTCGCACGCACTTCCGGCGGCGCAGCGTCCTTGCCGATCGCGGTGGTGTCCTTCTGCCCGATCAGCAGCAGCGTCGGCATCCGCAACTGGCTCAATTCATCATAAACAGGCTGCGTGCTGGCGTGTCGACTATAAACAATCCACGAAAAGCGCCGAAAGGCTTGCCAGTCTTGCGTTTGCGGTATTCACACGTGCCTTCGTTGCACCGCTAAATCCGCGCAGGAATCGTTCATGCTAATCCAGCGGGCCGAATCTCGGAGGATCACGCCATGTGCCATCAGGGGTGCCGTCAATAAAGGGATTTTTTCGTACGCCAAGCGCTCAGGGCGTGCGTCCCGAGCGTCGCTGATCGACCCACTCGGCCATTCGACACGTGATAGGCCGAATGTCTCTTAAGCAATAGCAACGGTCGGTTGGTCGTGCCCTTCCCAGCGTCATCAGCAGTCGGCGAATTTCGGGCGGACCCTGTCCTGCGGCCGCGACGTTGCGCGGCAATTTAAGGCGGTCCGCTGGACGCGCGGCCTATGCGGCCTCGCCAATCGTCTTCAAATGTGCCAACTGCCTTTTTGGCGGAGCGCCGAACATCCGCGCATATTCGCGGCTGAACTGCGACGGACTTTCGTAGCCGACTTCGAATGCGGCGGCCTGCACGCTCATGGACTGCGACAGCAGCAGTCTGCGAGCTTCCAGCAAGCGCAATTGCTTCTGGTATTGCAACGGCGGCAAGCCGGTGAGCGCTTTGAACTGCCGATGAAACGCCGACTCGCTGAGCTGCGCGATTCTGGCAAGGTCTTCCACTCTCATGGGTTGCGCATAATTCGCCCTCATGTTGTCTACCGCGCGCGCGAGCTTGTGCGAAGGGCTCTGGATCGACGCGAGCTTCGCAACTTTGGGGCCGTTTGTTCCCGCAAGGAGCCAGTAGCCGATCTCACGCATGATCATGGGCTGGAGGACGGCGGCGGCATCGGGCGTATCGAGCAGATGCACGATGCGCAGTGCACAATCCATCAAAGGCCCGTCGAAATTGGCGACGAACACGCCGCAGCTTGCATCGCCCGACGGCACTGGGGCAGTCGGCATGTCATTGGCGACCGCACGGATCATCGACAGATCCAGCTGCAAAAGCAGAACCAGGCAAGGTTTGTCCGGGCTGGCCTCGAACACTTGCCCCCGGGACGGCGTTTGGACGCCGACGACCAGCGCCTGCCCCGCCCGATATTCCAACCGTGCGCCGCCAAAACTCGCCCACTTCGCGCCTTGAGCGACGATGCACAAGGCGGGACTCGCGGAGCGCAGCGTCGGCGGTTTCGGCTGATCTGAGCGAAGAATGAACACGCCTTCGAGCGGTGTCGCGTACGGGCTCGTGCCCGGACATCTGTCGGTGTAGCGAAGCACGGCGGCGGCAAGTCTGCTGGGCATGCTGAACGGTATGATAAGAATGAGGTTGGTACATCATAGGATAACCGAGCAGGATCAGGCAATAACTCGGCAGGTTCGGACATTCTCACGGCAAGAACGGGAGCGGACAATCAAACGTATCCCAGCCAACAGGAGGTGTCAGATGACAACAGCGAACGCTCAACGCGCCGGTTCGAACATTGCGATCGTTACCGGCGGTAGCCGAGGCATCGGCCGCGATACGGTACTGCGGCTTGCCGCCCGCGGCGTCAACTCGATCTTCACGTACAACGCCAATCAGGCCGAAGCCGATGACGTCCGAGCACTCGTGACCGAGGCGGGTGCGAAGGCGATTGCGCTGCAGTTCAGCGCAGATAAAGCCGCCACGTTCGACGCTTTCGTCACGCGAGTGCGAGAAGCACTCGATAGCTTGGGTGCGAAGCGCTTCGACTATCTCGTGAACAATGCTGGCACGTCTTCCGCGTCAACCCTGGAAGCGGGCACTGAAGCCGAGCTCGACGCACAGTTCGCGGTCCATTTCAAGGCGCCGTTCCTGCTTACCCAAAAGCTTCTGCCGTTGATCAGCGACGGGGGACGCATCGTCAATATCTCGTCGGGCCTCGCCCGCTTCGCGTTTCCAGGGCGGGCCATCTACGGCCCGATGAAAGCGGCCGTCGAAGCACTGACGCGTTACATGGCGCTCGAACTCGGGCCGCGCCGGATCACCGTGAACGTCGTCGCGCCGGGCGCGATAGCGACCGACTTTAGCGGCGGCATCGTGCGTGACAATCCACAGGTCAACAAAGCCGTCGCGGACCACACAGCGCTTGGCCGCGTAGGGTTGCCGACCGATGTGGGGCCGGTGGTCGCGGCACTTCTCTCGGACGAGTTCGGATGGGTCAACGCACAGCGGATCGAAGTAGCGGGCGGAATCCAGATATGACGTCCGTTTGCAAAGGCGTCGATGCGCCGCTTCAGTGCAGCGGCGGTTCTGACAGTTCACCCCGAGATTGTTGCGACGTGCCGTGGCGGCGGCTCGTTCGCGACCTGTAACGGGCGGCCACGATTGAGTGAACCGCCGCATGAGTCAGGGGCCGCGCGTCATCCGTTAGACTGAAGCCAACCCACTGCAAGCCACCGCGCGACATTAAAGGCGGTTTTCCAGGCGATGCAGCCATTGGAATGTCTCGACGACGTATCGGACGAGGGGCCGTTCATGGCCGACCAGCGCCCACGGCCGAACGCGATGATCGTCTGGGCCTTGCGTTCGATGCAAAAAGCATAACCCCGACCCCAAGCGGGCAGTTGATCTACGCGATCTGCAAGGCAGTTTTGGAGGCCGCAACGGCCGCTCGTCAAATCGCGAACGGAGGCATGAAGCCGTCACGTTCACGTCGAACGAACGCACATGCTCGAGGAATAGCGTGCCTGCACGAGTTAAGCGAGTGCTATGCGTAGAACACGCAAAGAGCTGGACGCCAAGGTCTTCTTCCAACTCCCTGATCGCGCGAGACAGCGGCGACTGTTCAATGTGCAGGCGCTCCGCTACTCGCGCAAAATGAAGTTCCTCAGCAACCGCGATAAAGCAGCGAAGATGTCGAAGCTCCAATCGTATCGCTCCTTCTGAGTCTGTCTCGCTCCGGGGCGGGAGCCGCCGGTATTCATGGGCCAGGGCCCAGAGCTCACGCCATCTCGGAGGCCCGCGCCAGTGCTTGCGTGTCGATGTACTCCCGGATGTTCTTCAATTTACCGTTACAAATAGTGATGACGTAGACGAAATGGTCCTCGAAGGTTCTGTTCGTGGCTTTGACTTTCCCAGTGGCGAAGCCAACAACCAGCACCCCGTCTCCCTCGGCTACGAACTCGGGGGGGTCTGGGAATGAGGTTTCCATTTCACTGGAAGCCCTTGAAGCAAGGCTGCCAATCCGGTGTGTCCGCAATACGCGCCGGCCAGCGGCCAGTCCTCACCCGGAATGATCCACTCGATGTCTTCGGCGACCAGCGCCAGCAGACCCTCCCTGTCGCCTCGGCCAATCGCGGCGAAAAAGTTCTTCACGGCCAGGACGTTCTTCTCGGTACTCATAGGAATTTCTCCATTTCGCACGGGTCGGGTCACGCTCGAACTGAGCGCGTGCGTCGTATCCGCGCCGGTCAGGACCTGGTGTCGGCGATTCAGCCGATATCGACTTTCATCGCGAAGTTCCAGGTACCGGCGCCGTGTTTGGCAAGGCTGATCATCATCAGGCCGAGAGCCTCTAGCGTCTGGGCCATCCGCAGGCCGCCGACATCGAACGGACGCAGCCCGAGACTTTCGAGGAAAGTTGAGACGCGCGCCTTCGCCTCTGCATCGTCGGCCGCGATGAACGCATCGAGGCGTCCACCCTTGGCAAGGATGTGGCCGAAGATGGTGTTGAACGCCTTCACGACATGCGCGCCGGCGGGGAGGTCCTTGGCGATCTCCTGCGCAGCAGAACTGCCGTGGGGGGTGAGGAGGCCTGACAGGTCGGGAGCGGCCGGGTTAGTGATGTCGATGATTACCTTGCCATTGAGCGCGTCCCCGTAATCGGCCACCACCGCCGCCGCATTGGCGTACGGCACGGCAAGGATGACGAGGTCGCCCGACGGTGCAGAGCCGTACGTCCCTGTGGTCACCCCGGCTGCGAGTTGGTCGGCCAGCACCTGCGCTTTGGCGGGGTCGCGGCTGACCACCTCGACGGTATGTCCAGCCTTGGCGATACGGCCGCCGATCGCCGCGGCCATGCTTCCTGCTCCGATGATGCTGATAGTGCTCATGTGCTGTTTCCTTGTAAGTTGGGGTATTGCCCGTAGTCTCTCCACAAGGCCCGTTGCAGCCCGGCTCACTGCCTCAGCTCAACTCAGCCGGCAGGGAAGTAACGGCCGTTGTCCAAATCGGCGAGCAGGCTGGGCTGGGTGGGCTCCCAGCCGAGGGTCTGGCGGGTGATGGCGTTGGACGCTGGGAGGTCCAGCGTGACCAAATTCGCGAGGAACCCAAAATATCCCGGCAGCATCAGTACGTCCGCGGGAATCGGCACGGCAGGCAGGTTCAGACGGCTGCCAATGGCCTCGGCGATTTTGCGGAACGGAATACCCTCGTCGGCAATCGCGTGCCAGTTCTTGCCAGCCGGACCCTTCTCCAGTGCCAGGCGAAACAAGGAGGCAAGATCGCGGGCGTGCACGGCCGGCCACAAGTTCGTGCCGTCTCCGGGATAGCCGATGACGCCCTTCTCCTTCGCGATCCCGATCAGCAGCGGGAGGAAGCCGGCTTTGTCGGTCGTGCTGTGCATGATGGGAGGAATCCGCACGATCGACGATCGCACACCCTTCTCAGCGAGGCCGATTGCGGTCGTCTCCACGATGTTGCGAACCCGCAGGGTGCCCTTGTACGCATCGCCGCCGGGAAGGGGCGGGTCCTCCTCGGTGGCTGGCCGGCCTAAGCCCTCCCACCCGGGCGAGCCAATGCTGCCCGACACGACCAGCGGCTTTCCGGTCCCTGCCAGTGCCTCGCCGTAGGCAAGCATGATCTGCACCTCCGCGGCAGCCACGGCGGCGAGTCCGCCGGATGGAAGCAGGTCTTGCCTGTGCGCGACGTGGATGACGCCGTCGGAGTCCGCAGCCGCCTCCTTGAGCCCATCGAGATCCTCCAGGCTGCCGCGACGTACCTTCGCGCCGAGCGCGGACACCGCCGCGGCGGCCGTGTCCGACCGGACGAGGCAAGTGACCTCGTGTCCGGCGGCGATCAATTCGGAGATGATGTACGGACCGGAATGGCCGGTCCCGCCAGTGACGAAAATGTGCATGTTGCAGTTCCTTTAAGTTGATGTGATGCGAGAAGTAGTGCTACGGGCACTCTCAGCCGAGAAGGCTGACGCCTGGTGAGAAGTTGGCGTGCTTGATGGAGTGAGTCATGAGGCTCAGCCACAACATGCAGGCATGCACCAGCGTCCGTGCCATAGTCAGCGGCCCGGTATCCATCGGACGTAGTCCGAGGCTCTCGATGAACGTCGAGACGCGCGCCTTCGCCTGCACGTCGCCCCCGGCAATGAACACGTCCAATGTGTGACCCTCGACTGGACCGGAAGCCAAGACGTGGGAGGACTGCGTGTTGAACGCCTTGACGATGTCCGCATTGGCAGGGGTGGCCATGGCGATCTCCTGCGAGCCGAAACTGTCATCAGGCGTCAAGAAGCCCGTGAAGTCGGATTTGATCGGATTGGTGATATCGACGAGGAGCTTGCGCGCCAGCTTTTCGCCGTACTGCTTCACCACGTCGAGAACGGCAGTGTAGGAAACCGCCAGGATGACAATGTCGCCGGCCGGCGCGTTGCCGAACCTCCCAGTCGCCGCGCCAGTTCCGAGCTGCTCGGCCAGCATCTGCACCTTCGCGGCATCGCGACTCATCACCTCAACGATGTGCCCAGCCTTGATAGCAAGGCCACCAATTGCTGCGGCCATGCCGCCGGCTCCGATAATGCTGATGTTGCTCATGTGCAGTCTTTTCATGGGTTGGGTAACGCCGGTACTCTCCAAATCGTACGGTTTGCTGTACCATGTGGATCATTGATCCAAATATATGGATCAATGATCCACTTGTCAACGCCCATGCGAGCCGACGCAAAAAAAAATTACAGCCACATCCTCACGATCGCGCGTGAGGTTCTGATCGAAGATGGTGCCGATGCCTCGATGCGCGATATCGCTCGCCGAGCCAACGTCGGGTTGGCTACGCTGCTTCGTCACTTTCCGACACGGGAAGCTCTGTTTGAAGCGTTGCTATGCACGAATCTGGACGCACTTACGCAGAAGGCAGACGAACTTGAAACGTCGAATTCACCTGACGAAGCGCTCGTGTCCTGGTTTCGCGAATGGAAGGCATTCGCCCAAGGCCACAGGGGCGTTGTCGCCCTGATGGCGACCGCCCACACGAACCCGGACTCTGCTCTTTATGCGTCATGCGCAGCGGTGCACTCG
This sequence comes from Paraburkholderia lebeckiae, assembly GCF_014201005.1. Taxonomy (NCBI): domain Bacteria; kingdom Pseudomonadati; phylum Pseudomonadota; class Betaproteobacteria; order Burkholderiales; family Burkholderiaceae; genus Paraburkholderia; species Paraburkholderia lebeckiae. The sequence continues at coordinate 18,829 of NZ_JACHDK010000015.1, forward strand.
GCGAGTGCGCGCCTGCTGCTCCGTGCTCAGGCCGAAGGTACGGCGCGCACCGATATGAATGGGGACGACCTGTTCGGTCTGATGGCGGCGCTCGGCTGGCTCATCGACCTACCCTCATTTGCGCCACGAGCCGATCATCTCTTTCAGATCATCGCGAGCGCAATCCTGACAGTAAGCGATCAGTGAATGACGCCTCCCAGGCTCAGGACGTTTGAGCTGCCGGCATGTACCAAGGCATGAGCGCAGCGTAGCCGTCAGCGGTTGCAGCGAGGGTTGGAGGGGCAACTGTGTGAGCGTCTAGGCTGCACGCATGCTGAATGGCAACTGATGGCCGGCTAGCGTCTGACGGCCGAGTGCGACGATGGTATCGGGTGCGTACTTCATGCAAAGGGCATAAAGTGGCCGACTACCGCCTGTCCACATCCGGCCCTCTCCGAAACGCCGCGATGGACCGCAAAATAGCCCCAGGCAGCTTCGCTTAACGCAGAGCGACGCAGGACTATGACTGCGGGACAGAAACCCACGTAATCGATCAACGGTTTTCCGGCGCCGCTGTCAGCCCCTCCAACAGCGCCTTATGAAACGCCTGCGGGTCCTGCATCTGCGGCGCGTGACCGAGCCCCGCGAACTCGACCAGCGTCGCATGGGGAATCGCCTTCGCGGCCGCGCGGCCCAATTCGGGGTAATGGCCAATCTTCGCACGCACCTCGGGCGGGGCAGCGTCCTTGCCGATCGCCGTCGTGTCCTTCTGGCCGATCAGCAGCAGCGTCGGCATGCCGAGCTGCCCCAGCTCATAGACGACCGGTTGCGTGTAAATCATGTCGTAGAGCAGCGCGGAATTCCACGCGACGATCTGCTTGCCCGGCCCACGATACATGCCCGCGAGCATCTGCACCCACGGTTCGTAGTCCGCGCGCCATTGCCCCGCGTAATAGGTCGCCTGCTCGTAGCGGCGGATGCCGTCCGCGGTCGTCTTCAGCTCCCGCTGATACCACTGGTCGACCGACAGCGACGGCACGCCCTTCGCCTTCCAGTCCTCGAGTCCGATCGGGTTCACGAGCACCAGTTGCTGCGTTTCGCGCGGATACATCAGCGCATAGCGGACGGCGAGCATGCCGCCCGTCGAATGGCCGACCACCGTCACCTCGCTGACGCCGAGCGAATCGAGCAGCGCATGCGTATTGCGCGCGAGTTGCTGGAAGCTGTACTGGTAATGCTCGGGCTTGCTCGATTTGCAAAAGCCGATCTGGTCCGGTGCGATCACGCGATAGCCGGCATCGCTCAGCCGGCGAATCGTCGCGTCCCACGTCGCCGAACAGAAATTCTTGCCGTGCAGCAACACCACGGTGCGGCCGTTCGCATGCGCGGGCTTCACGTCCATGTAGGCCATCTGCAAAGGCACGCCCTGCGAGGTGAATTCGAAGCGTTCGACCGGAGCCGGGTAGCTGAAGCCCTGCAGCTCGGGACCGTAGGCCGGGCCGGAATCGTCGAGCGAAGACGCGGCCGCGGCGCTCGCGGCGGTCGGGCTCGCCTCGCTGACCGGCGCGCCCGCCGGCGTGGCGGCCACCGCGACGGACGCCGCGCACAGCATCGCACAGGCGCAGACACTCGACAGGGCAAGCAGGAATGGGCGGTGAAGATTCATCGGGATGCTCTGCAAAAAACGCAATAGGGATGCACGAGGCAGGGAGCGCACGATTCTACGATGCGCCGCCGAACTCCGCCGCCAGTCGCGCACTGAGGGCACGGCACACGGCCGCGGCGAGATGGCATGCATATTGCGCCTTCTGGGCTCAAGCATCGTCCGCACACGACCTCGTGGCCAATGTGTTGCGCCGCACCGAAAAACGCGCCGTAACAGGCGATCGTTCGAGGATGGTGCGCCACGCGGCCCCCGCAATAAACATTGTTCGCTCGCGTCCATTCGGTGCTAGAACTGACTGACGGACCCGCGAAAACAGGCAGCGAAGAACGGCAATGCGGCACGACTGCCAGGCAGCCCGAATCATCAGCGCAGAGGAAGCGACCAGATCATCCCCGGGGGTATATCAATCAAGCAACCATCTTGCATGCGGTCGGAGTGAGTGCTGAAGGGCCACTCCGATCGACAGGAGACAAATATGAATACTCCGGCACGGCTGAACGACCTACAGCGCACTACCCTCGCGATCGTCCTCGCCGGCGGACGCGGTACCCGGCTCGGACCGCTCACGAACAAGCGCGTGAAGCCGGCGGTGCACTTCGGCGGCAAATATCGGATCATCGACTTCGCGCTGTCCAATTGCCTGAACTCCGGCATCCGCCGCATCGCGGTGGTCACGCAGTACAAGGCGCACTCGCTGCTGCGGCATCTGCAGCGCGGCTGGAGCTTCCTGCGCGGCGAGATGGGCGAGTTCATCGACCTGTGGCCCGCGCAGCAGCGCGTCGAAGGCGCGCACTGGTATCGCGGCACCGCCGACGCGGTGTTCCAGAACCTCGACATCATCCGCTCGATCCGCCCGAAGTACGTGGTCGTGCTCGCGGGCGACCACATCTACAAGATGGACTACACGCGCATGATCGCCGATCACGCGGACAGCGGCGCCGACTGCACGGTCGGCTGCATCGAGGTGCCGCGCATGGACGCGGTCGCGTTCGGCGTGATGGCGGTCGACGAAAATCGCCGCGTGACCGGCTTCGTCGAAAAACCGGCCGACCCGCCTGCGATACCCGGTCGCCCCGACACGGCGCTCGCGAGCATGGGCATCTACGTGTTCAGCGCCGACTACCTGTACAAGCAGCTCGAAGAGAACATCGCCGCGATCGATACCGATCACGACTTCGGCAAGGACATCCTGCCGCGCGTCGTCACGCAGGGCGTGGCGATCGCGCATCCGTTCAGCATGTCGTGCGTGTCGTCGGACCCGAGCGTCGAGCCGTACTGGCGCGACGTCGGCACGATCGACGCGTACTGGGCCGCGAACCTCGACCTCGCGTCGACGATACCGACGCTCGACCTGTACGACGAGTCATGGCCGATCTGGACATACCAGGAGCAACTGCCGCCCGCGAAGTTCGTACGCGACATGAAGGGGCTGCAGGGCTCGGGCAACAATCTGATCGTCTGCGGCGGCTGCGTGATCTCCGGCTCGCAGATTTCGCGCTCGGTGCTGTCTTCGAACGTGAAAGTGAGTTCGTTCTGTAATATCAATGAGGCAGTGTTATTGCCGCAGGTCACGGTCGGCGCGAGTTGCCGCCTGCAGAAGGTCGTGATCGACCGTGGCTGCACGATTCCGGAAGGCACGGTGATCGGCGAAGACCCGGCGCGCGACGCCGAGCGCTTCTATCGCACCGACGAAGGCGTCGTGCTGGTCACGCAGGAGGCGTTGCGCAAGCATCCGGAGTAGCGTGCCCGCCGCATGCCAGCGCCGGCGGCCACGCGCCGCCGGCCAGGCGTCGCCCGAACCACGTCTGACTATTTGCCGACCCCGAGCAACCCTGCCACCCCGACAGAGACCCGGCCTATGACGATTCGCGCCCTGCACGTCGCAAGCGAGCTGTATCCCCTCCTCAAAACGGGCGGTCTCGCCGACGTCGCGGGCGCGCTGCCGTCCGCGCTGATCGAGCGCGGCGCCGACGTGCGCGTGCTGCTGCCGGGCTTTCCGGCCGTGCTCGCCGGCCTGCGCGATCTGCAGCCGGTCGCGCAACTGGGCAGCCGCTTCGGCGCGCCGAGCGTGACGCTCGAACGCGGCACGCTGCCCACCAACGGGCTCGCCGTCTACGTGATTCGCGCCGCGTCGCTGTACGATCGCCCCGGCAACCCGTATCTGAACGACGAACACGTGCCGTACGGCGATAACGCACAGCGTTTCGCGCTGCTCGGCTGGGTCGCCGCGCAACTCGCGCAGCAAATGGACCCGACGTGGTCGCCGCAGATCGTCCACGCGCACGACTGGCACGCGGGGCTCGCGCCCGCCTACCTGAAGGCCGCCGAACGCGAGCACGGCCGCGCGCCCGCGCGCAGCGTGTTCACGATCCACAACCTCGCCTACCAGGGGATTTTTCCCGCGCATCAGTTCGGCCTGCTCGGCCTGCCGCACGATTTCTTCAACATGCACGGCGTCGAGTTTTACGGTCAGTTGTCGTTCCTGAAGGCGGGGCTCTACTACGCCGACCGCATCACGACCGTCAGCCCGACCTACGCGCGCGAAATCCAGACGCTCGCGCACGGCGGCGGGCTTGATGCGCTGCTGCGCCATCGCGCGCACGATCTGAGCGGCATCCTGAACGGCGTCGACTACACGGTGTGGAATCCCGCCACCGATACGCTGCTCGCGACGCACTACAGCGCGTCGAGGCTGGCGGGCAAGCTCGCCTGCAAGGAAGCGCTGCAAAAGCGCTTCGGCCTCGCGCAGAGAAGCGACGCGCTGCTGTTCGGCGTGGTGAGCCGGCTGACCGAGCAGAAAGGCCTCGATCTGCTGCTCGGCGCGGTGCCCGAGATCGTCAAGCGCGGCGGGCAACTGGTCGTGTTCGGCACCGGCGATCCGGCGCTCGAGAATGGCCTCAGGATGGTCGCGCAGGCGCATCCGGAATCGGTCGCGGTCGAGCTCGGCTTCGATGAAACCCTCGCGCATACGATCATCGCCGGCAGCGACGTGGTCGCGGTGCCGTCGCGCTTCGAGCCGTGCGGGCTCACCCAGCTCTATGCGCTCGCCTACGGGTCGCTGCCGCTCGTGCACTGCATCGGCGGTCTCGCGGATACGGTCGCCGACGCATCGCTCGAAAACCTCGCCGACGATTTCGCCACCGGCTTCGTGTTCGAACGCTTCGATCCGAAGGGACTCGCCTCGGCGATCCGCCGCGCGTTCTCGCTGTACGGACGCCGCACCGAATGGAAGGCCACGCAGCGGCGCGCGATGCGCCAGGACTTCGGCTGGGGCGCGTCGGCCGACCGCTATCTGGCCTTGTATCGCGAGCTCACCCCGTCTGAAGCATCCGCCGCACGCTGAACTGTCAGGTTTCGTTAATCTTCACGCGCGTTTGATGGTTCGGCGCAACAGCACGGGGACGGATCAACTCGCGGCTGTCAAACTCCTGTATCGTTTGCTAACTTGCCGGCTATGCAGTTCGTGGGTTTTTCCTGCACCATCTGTATCAGGCATGTCTGCCGCGCGGCGCCCGGGCCATCGGCCAGCCCGCGCGAGCCTCCCCTTCCAGTGTTTTTTGATCGCGCATGACCGGTCGCGCGAGCCTTACCATGACGAAAAACGTTCTGAGCATCCAGTCCCATGTCGTGTTCGGTCACGCCGGCAATAGCGCGGCCGTGTTTCCGATGTGCCGGCTCGGCGTCAACGTGTGGCCGCTCAACACGGTGCAGCTCTCGAATCACACGCAATACGGACACTGGAGCGGCAGCGCGATCGACGCATCGCAGATGGAAGATCTCGTCGACAGCATCGGCGCGATCGGCATGCTGCCGCGCTGCGACGCAGTGCTCTCCGGCTATCTCGGCACGAAGGAACAGGCGCAGGCGGTGATTGACATCGTCAAGGCCGTGAAGGCGGCCAATCCCCGCGCCTGGTACTTCTGCGATCCGGTGATGGGCGCCACGGGCGGCTACAAGGTCGAGCCGGGCATCCAGGAATTCCTCGTGAAAGAAATGCCGCAAGTCGCCGACGGGATCGCGCCGAATCACATCGAATTGCAGCGCCTCGTCGGTCGCGAGATCGAGACGCTCGAGGAAGCCGTCACCGCGTGCCGCGAGCTGCTCGCGCGTGGGCCGAAGCTCGTGCTCGTCAAGCATCTGCTCGATCGCAACAGCCCGGCCGACCGTTTCAACATGCTCGTCGTCACTGAGCGCGAAGCGTGGATGGGACAGCGTCCGCTCTATCCGTTCGCGCGCCAGCCGGTCGGCGTCGGCGATCTGACGAGCGCGGTCTTCGTCGCGCGCACGCTGCTCGGCGATTCGATCCGCTCGGCCTTCGAGCACACGCTCGCCGCGGTCAACGCGGTCGTCAAGGCGACCTGGCAGGCCGGACGCTATGAACTCGAACTGGTGGCGATGCAAAATGAAATCGCCCAGCCGCGCGAGTGGTTCGATGCGTGGGTCGCGGAGACGGCTTAGATAACTTGGGCACGTCGCTGGTTGCCGAGCGCCCTCGCCAGCACCCTGCTGGCCGCCGTCCTATAATGCCTGCCGCGTGGACCAGGGCTTGCGCCCTCGCGCCACGGCATTTCAGCATCCAGCATTCAGCAGACGAGGCATTCGATGGACGGTTATATCCGCAGCGAGCGGGAAGAAGTTTTTGAGCAGTTGTGCATCAGCGTCGACGCGGACGAAGCGCACGAACAGGAAGCGATCGAGTTCTTCGAGAACCAGTTCGACCAGCCCGACTTCGATCCCGCGCAATGGCTCGATATCGCGCTCTACTACTCGGCCGCCGTCGCGCGCGGCATCGTCGACATGGTGACGGCCGACGACAAGGCACGCAGCAACATCGCCGAAATCATCGCCGACAATCTCGACATCTCGTACGGCGAGGACGAGTGCCAGCAGTTCGCCGAGACGATCGAATTCGCGCTGAACAACGGCGTGCCGGTCGATCTCGACGTGGTGCTCGACGGCTGCCAGCGCGCGATCGACGATCTCGACACGTGGGCCGACGAAGACACGAAGGCGCCGCTTTTGCGTCTGCGTGAAGAGCTGCTGCGTCAGCAAGGCGAGCGCTAGGCAAAAGGCTCGAATCTCCTCCGACAACGCAACACCGCAACACCGGCCGGCGCGCTCGCGCCGGCTTCTTAAGCATATGCCGTAATCCGCAGCCGAGGCGGACTTTCGCACGTCAAGCCAGCTTGCATGCCTGACGCACGCTCCGTGTGCACCACATGCACCTGTTGCGGCTTATGCCGAAATGCTCATCCAAAACGCCACGAATTGCCAAGACGACGGCAATTTGGCTTTCTATATTCGCCCCAGATCGACCGCGCGAACACGCTGTGAAGCCCAACGCATTGCGCGTATTCCAGCATTGCGAGCGGCGAGCGATCCTTCGTAGTCTTGCGATGCGCGAGGGCTTGCCTCGGCCTCACGTGTCGTACCGCTTTGCTGCCGTACCGCTTTCATAACAACCGTCGATGCAAGGAGAGACCATGAGTCTTCGCAACACGCTGAAACCGCTGGCCATGCTCGTGGGTGCGATGTTTGCCGTCGCGCCTGTTGCCAGTTTCGCCGACGACCTGCCGGTCAAGATCGGCTTTGCCGCGCCGCTGACGGGCGCCAATGCCGGCTACGGCAAGGATCTGGAAAACGGTGTGCGGCTCGCGATCGACGAAGCCAACGCGCAGAAGATCAAGATCGGCGACAAGGTCGCGCATTTCCAGATCGTCTCGCAGGACGACCAGGCCGACCCGCGCGTCGGCGTGCAGGCCGCGCAGAAGCTGGTCGACTCGGGCGTCGCGGTGGTCGTCGGCCACTTCAACTCGGGCACGACGATCCCGGCCTCGCAGGTCTACGAGCAGGCTGGCATTCCGGTGCTCGATCCCGCCGCGACCAATCCGATCATCACGGGCCGCGGCTTCGCGAACACCTTCATGGTGATTTCGACCGACGCGCAGAACGCCGGCAATGCGGGCGCCTATGCCGTCGAGGTGACGAAGGCCAGGCGCATCGCGATCATCGACGATCGCACTGCGTTCGGCCAGGGCGAAGCCGACGAGTTCGAGAAGGCCGTGAAGGCGCACGGCGGCAACATCGTCGCGCGCGAATACACCGACAACCACGCGGTCGACTTCAGCACGCAGATCACCAAGTTCAAGGGCGCCAACGCCGACCTCGTGTTCTTCGCCGGCCTCGACAGCCAGGCGGCGGGTTTCGCGCGGCGCATGAAGCAGCTCGGCCTGAACGCACAGCTGGTCGGCGGCGGCGGCGTGATGGACGAGGACTTCATCAAGCTCGCGGGCGATGCGTCCGACGGCGCGATGGCCTGGGAATACGGCCGCCCGCTCGCGCAACTGCCGGGCGGCAAGGACTTCAACGCGAAGTTCAAGAAGCGCTTCGGCGCGGATGTGCTGTCGTATGCGCCGTTCGGCTACGACGGCGCGTGGGTCGCGATCAGGGCGATGCAGCAGGCCAAATCCGACTCGCCGAACGTGTACCGTCCGGCGCTCAAGTCGATCGACTACGACGGCGTGACCGGCAAGATCTCGTTCGACAGCACCGGCGCGTTGAAGAGCGGCGCGTCGACGCTGTATCAGGTGAAGAACGGCACGTGGGTGCCGGTCGTGACGAAGAGCGGCACCTAAGCTCCACGTCCGGTAAATCGTGGCGGCCCTGCCCGGCGCGCGGCCGGCGCCGGGCGCGCTACTGCCGCGCGCTCGCCGCCCGGACGACCACCTCGGCATCGAGATCGCGCTCGATGCGCACGAGGGCGTCGCGAATCGCCGCGAATTCGTTTGGCGTACACATCCGATGGCCGAACGCGGCGCGCAGATGCCGGTTGACCTGCAACGTGCGCGTCGCCGGATCGAAGACGTAGCGCGACGCAAACGTGAGCAACGGGTCCTCGACCGTGCTGTCGGTCGGCAGGTCCGTCACGCGCACGAAGCGCGGCAAGCTCATTTCCAGCGTTTCATCGAACTCCCCGTCGATGCACGCCCAAGGCTGCGTTCTGACGGGCTCCGCGAGCCACGCCTCGACCTGCGAGCCCATGCCGCCGGCGAGGCTCGTGAGCGCCGGCACGGCAGTCGTGCCGTCCGGCCAGATCAGATGCGGCACGCTGCCCTGCATCGTCGTCGCGAACGGACCGCCGGTCACGGCGACGTCGTCGGTCTGCAATTGCGCGGAGCCGTGCAAGCCCGTTTGCAGCAGACGCCTGGCGGCAAGCTGCTGCGCGCCCTGGCGCGTCGCGCGGCGGAACGTGTTGCGTTCGAGCTCCGCGGTATAGCCCCGGTCCTCGACCCGGTACGCATAATGTGCGCTGCCGTTTTCGTCGATGTCGATCTGCACGCGCGCCTTGCGTTCGCGCCGTTGAGTGGCCGGCGTGCGCGCGAGCACGCCGTCGTCGACGAGCAGCACCGGCCGGTCCATGACGCCGCCAGGCAGATAGCCGAACGCGGTGCCGCCCGCCGTCGTGTCCGCGAATTGTGCCAGCTCGGGAATCCAGATGATCGCGTGATTAATCGCGCTCGCGCCGTAGCCGGGGACCTCGGGCAACGTGTAGTACGGACCGAGATTGAGCAGCACCGGCTCGCTGCGAATGCCGGCGGCCGCGAGCAGCGCGCCGTATAGCGCGACGTGGTCCTTGCAGTCGCCATAGCGGTTGCGCAGGATGTCGGCCGCCTTGTGCGGAATCGCCGCCGTCTCGCCGAGAAAAAGCGCGACGTAGCGGATGTTCAGACGCATCCAGTCGTACAGCGCGCGGGCTTTGTCGCGGGGATCGGTAAGGCCGGCAGTCAGTTGCTGTGCGAGACCGACGATCGCGGGATCGTCGCGGGTCGCGTCGTTGTCGGCGGGACCGCGATAGCGCGCGGCGAAGCTCGCGAAGTCCGGCACCGTCGACACCATCAGCCGGTCGCCCCAGTTCGCGTAGCCGACCGCGCCCGCTTCGAGCCGCGCATAGGGGCCATGCCGGTAGTCGAACTCATAGCGCGTGCGGCCGTTCGCGGTGACGGGCGGCGTCGCGACGTAGCCGCGCGCGTCCGCATAGAGCGGCACGTCGGCGGGAAGGTCGAAGATCAGACGCTGCTCGTCGACGGGTTCGAGCGACGGCTCGACCAGATAGGCGAAGGTGCCCGCTTGCAGCGCCTTCGCGCGGGTCTTGCGAAATTCCAGGTGCACGCGCGAGCCGGTCGTGACGCCGGGGAAGATCACGGTGCGCAACACACCGTCCTCGAAGCTCGGCGCGCCGGACGAGCGCGGCTCCTGCACGTCGCGGATCGCCTCGGGACCGACCGCATGCGCGGTGCCGTCGGGGTCGATCGTTTCGGCGGCCAGCAGTTGCACCTGCTCGATGTCCTTGTTGAACCACACGTAGCGTTGCGCGATCGCGTCGACGCCGCTGGCCGTGTCCGCGCGCATCAGCGTGTCGTCGTGTTCCTCGACGGAACCGTCTTTCTGGATCACGAACAAATGGACGTCGCGCTCGATCGTCGCAGGGGCACGTTCGTTGGCGGAGGTGGCGATTTCGCCGGCTGCCGCGCAAAGCGGCAAGGCGATGCCGTTCGCGGCGGATAGCGCGGCAAGCAACGCCGCGGCGCGCACGCTGCGCACGCGGCACGCGAGCCCGATCATCGCGATCGACGTGTGCGCCAACGTGACGACGATGTTCCCCAAGATCCACCTCGGACAGGTTCGTGTCGTCGTTGTAGCACATCGCCGACCCGTGCGTTTCGGGCCGGAGTCGGCGTTGCCGCGTCGAGCTCGAGCGGCATTGAAGTCACAGGCGCACCCGCGATGCAGCGGCCGCCGTCGATCGTCTTCACTCGCCGTCGTCGAGCTGGCTCAGCAGCGCCTGCAGTTTTTCCACGTGCCGCAGCAGCATGTGCCGGTGCTTGTCGATCTGTTCGAGCCGGCCCTCCAGGTCGGCTTGAATGCGGTCGTCGAGTTCGGCCGCGGCCATGACGTCCTCGACCTTCGCTCGCATCGATGCAAGCTCCACCGGCGCGTGCAGCAGGTGCCGCTCGAAGCGCCGCACTTCCTGCATCGCGAGATCGCGCACCTTGCGAAAATGCGCGTGACGGCGGTGCGCCTCGACATCGAGCGTTTCTTCCTCGAGGCGTCGCGCGGGCGGCGGCTGCCCAAAAATCGGCTCGGGCCGCAACACCGTCTTCTTGCGCACCGGATGCGCGGTGCCCCGAAAGCGCGCAAGCGGCAGCTCGTTGTCGATCGCCTCGCGCGCATTCGGCGGGATCTCCTGACCGGTGTGCGGCACGTTCATCCAGCCGCCCGGCAAACCGGTGACGGCCTCGACGCCGCGCACGAATTCCTCGCTGAATTCGCGTTGCCCGGACAGCATCAGCTTCAGGTAGCTCGCGGAAAACGTCATCATGCGCGCGAGCCGGCTCGCGGCGCCGACCTCGCTGGTCAGCAACACCAGGTTCGCGCGCCAGACTGGCAGCAGCAATTCGTCGGAATCTTCCATCGCTGGGTCTTCCATCTTTTCGCCTGATGAATCGATGATCGCGTCGCGCACGTCATCGTTTTGAAAGGGTAGTCGTCGCGCGGTGTCGCGTGCAATGCCGCGATGCCGCTTTGCGTGCGCTGGGGCCCAGATGCCGAAGCTACACATTTGACGCGGTACATACCGGCCAATTCAGCGCAAAGCGCGTTGAAACAGGGCTTATGACACATCGCGTGTTGCATTGACACACGTATTCGCGCGCCGTTCCTGCCTGCGGCCGCTTCATATGGCATGCTTGCATGCCGATGCGGCACGCGTCGTGCCGCATCGGTTGCTCCACAACACTGACTTAAGGGTTTTGTAATGAAGAAAATCGTTCTCGCCATCGCCGCGGCCGTTGCCACCCTGAGCGCGATCGCTCCCGCTCAGGCCAATGAGCATCACCTCGAGTGCCATAAAGTGCACGTGCATCATCATTGGGAAAAGCGCTGCCACTAATGGCGGTGAAACCGTGTCCGATGGACGCGGTGCACATCAAAAAGCCCTGCTTTCGCGGGGCTTTTTTCATGGCGCGCCGCGTCGTGAAACAGCCGGCGCACGATACGCTGTGCGCGCTCGACGCTCAAACCATTCCATATGAACGCGCCGGCACGCAATCACGGACACATGCTGTTACACCTTCGCGATACGCTGACCGATGCAGGCCGACGCGGACCGCGATGCCGCGCGTTCTTGCAGCAATCGTGATCCGCGTGGTGAGAAAGGAATACAAGCTTCAGGCGGATTTCACGCGAGCGAGAGCCGTCGTTACCAGCGCTTCGAGCAGCGGCTCGACCTTCGCGGCGAGGTGTTCATCGTATGCATAAGGCAGGCGCTCTTCCATGTACGTGATCTGCGACAGTTCGAGTTGCACCGCATGCACGCCCTGCTCGGGCTGCCCGTATTGCCGCGTGATATAGCCGCCCTTGAAGCGGCCATTCGCGATCGCCGTATAGCCGCCGTGGCGCCCGACCAGCGCGGCCAGTTCGTCAGCCAGGCCCGGCGCGGCGCTCGCACCGTTCGACGTGCCGAAGTTGAAATCCGGCAGACGTCCGTCGAAAAAACGCGGCACGCGCGAACGGATCGAATGCGCTTCCCACAGCAGCACCTTGCCGTGCTTCGCCTTCAGCGCCGCGAGCTCGCCGGTCAGCGCGTCGTGATACGGCTTCCAGTACGCGTCGCGACGGCGCGCGATCTCGGCGTCGTCGGGCAGATGGCCATTGCGATAGAGCGGCTCCTTGTCGAACGTATCGACCGGCAGCAGACCCGTAGTGTCCTGCCCCGGGTACAGGTTCGCGCCGTTGGGCGGACGATTCAGGTCGACCACGTAGCGCGCGTAGGTCGGCGTCAGGATCGACGCGCCGAGGCGCTTCGCGAATGCGTACAGGCGATCGAGATGCCAGTCGCAATCGTCGGTGCGTTGCGCGACCGGTGTCATCGTCACGGCGATGTCGGCGGGGATTTGCGTGCCCAGATGCGGGATCGAGATCAGCAGCGGCAGGCTTCCCCGATGCAGCGAGAAAACCGGCGTGAGGTTCGAAGCAGTCATGTCAGTCCGGAATCAGTGGGATCGGAGAATCAGTTCGGCGGGTCATGGCCGTTATTTGAGCAGTTCCGCGAGCGCCGCGCGATAGCGCGCATAGGCACCCTCTTCGTCGCGATGCCGGCGATCGTCGACGAGCTTGACGCCGCCCGCGTAGACGTCACGGATCGGCGTATCGCCGTGCTCGCAGAATACGACGCCCGACAGCCACGCCTCGCGCTCATGCCCGGCGATGCTCGTATGGTCGGCGTCGAGCACGAGCCAGTCGGCGCGATGGCCCGGCTGCAACGCGCCGACCGCGCGGCCGGTCGCACGCGCGCCGCCGTCGAGCGCGGCCGCGTACAAACGATCCGCGACATGCCGAGCTTGCGCCGACGCCAGCACGTTGCGCTGCCGGCGCGTCAGACGCTGGCCGTATTCGAGCAGACGCAACTCGGCGCGCCAGTCGACGCCGACATGGCTATCCGAGCCGACACCGATGCGGCCGTGCGCGTCGAGATAGTCTTGCGCGGGAAAAATGCCGTCGCCGAGATTGGCCTCGGTGGTCAGACACAAACCCGCGACCGCGCCGCTCTTCGCGAGCGCGAGCGTTTCATTCGCATCGACGTGGGTCGCGTGCACGAGACACCAGCGGCTGTCCACATCGAAACGATCGAGCAGCAATTGCACCGGCCGCGTGCCTTCGGTTTCGAGGCACGCGTCGACCTCGGCGGTCTGTTCGGCGATATGAATGTGGACAGGCACGGTTGCGTCGATGCCGCCGAGCAACGTGCGCAGCGACGCCTCCGATACCGCGCGCAGCGAATGCGGCGCCACGCCGTAACGCAGCGCCGCATGTTCGGGGCGCGCGGCGCGTAGCGTGCCGAGCAGATCGAGCAGGCTCTCAGGCGTATTGATGAAGCGCCGCTGATCGTCGCGCGGCGCGCGCGCGCCGAAGCCGCTGTACTGATACAGCACCGGCAGCATCGTGATGCCGATACCGCTCGCCGATGCCGCGTCCACCACGCGTTGCGCAAGCTCGGCCTGATTCGCGTAGCGCTGGCCGTCCTGCGCGTGGTGCACGTAGTGGAACTCGCACACCGACGTATAGCCCGCCTTCAGCATCTCGATGTAGAGCCACTGCGCGACGCTCGCGAGGTCTTCCGGCGTGATGCGCGCGGCAAAGCGATACATCAGGTCGCGCCACGACCAGAAGTTATCCGTCGCGTTGGCGCGATATTCGGTGAGCCCCGCCATCGCGCGCTGAAACGCGTGCGAGTGAAGATTCGGCATGCCTGGCATCAGCGGGCCCGCCGTCTTCGGCACACCAGCCGGCGCCTCGGGTCGATCCGTCGTGACCGCGGTCAGCGTGCCGTGAGCGTCCCATTCGAGCAGCACATTGCGGCGCCAGCCCTCAGGCAGATACGCGTCAGCGGCGAACAGCGATTGATTGGATTGCGTCATCTCTCAGGTTCTAGTTCAGGTCACACGCGACTCGCGCCGCGTATAAACGGTTTCGCCCGCGCGCACGACGCGCGCGCAGAGCGGCCGGCCAATCCAGTAAGCGAGCTCCGCCAGCGAATCGACCGACCACACCGCGAAGTCGGCCGAGCGACCGACCTGCAGCGCACCGTGCCGATCGCTCTTGCCGAGCGCGCGCGCAGCGTGCGTGGTGACGCCTTGCAGCACCTCGGGCACGGTCATGCGAAACAGCGTGCTCGCCATGTTCATCATCAGCAGTAACGAAGTCGCCGGTGAGGTGCCCGGGTTGCTGTCGGTCGAGATCGCGATCGGCACCTCGTAGCGCCGCATCAGTTCGAGCGGCGGCAACTGCGTCTCGCGGATGAAGTAGTACGCGCCCGGCAGCAGCACCGCGACGGTGCCCGCTTCCTTCATCGCGGCGACGCCGGCTTCGTCGAGAAACTCCAGGTGATCCGCCGACAGCGCGCGATGCCGTGCCGCGAGCGCGGTGCCGCCGCCGTTCGACAACTGCTCGGCGTGCATCTTGACCGGCAGCTCGTAGCGCGCGGCCGCGTTGAACACGCGCTCGCTCTGTTCCAGCGAAAAACCGATGCGCTCGCAGAACACGTCGACCGCATCGACGAGGCCTTCGTCCGCGAGCGCGGGCAGCATCGCGTTGCAGACTTCGTCGATATACGCGTCCGCTCGGCCCGCGAATTCAGGCGGCAACGCGTGCGCGCCGAGAAAGGTCGTATAGACCGTGACCGGATAGCGCTCGCCGAGCTGCCGCGCGACGCGCAGCATCTTGCGCTCGCTCGCGAGATCGAGGCCGTAGCCCGATTTGATTTCGATCGCCGTCACGCCTTCGGCGAGCAGCGGTTCGAGCCGCGCGGCCGCTTGCGTGAAAAGCGACGTTTCGTCCGCGGCGCGCGTCGCGCGCACCGTCGACACGATACCGCCGCCCTGTCGCGCGATCTCTTCGTAGCTGACGCCCGCCAGCCGCTGCGCGAATTCGTCGGCGCGCTGGCCGCCGTACACGAGGTGCGTATGGCAATCGATCAGGCCGGGCGTCACCCATGCGCCGCGCAGATCTTCGCGCGGCCATGCGGCATAGGGCGTAGGTAAATCGGCGAAAGCGCCGAGCCACGCGATACGGCCGTCGTCGACCGCAACCGCGGCATCGGCGAGCGTGTGGCGAGGATCGCCCTGCGGGCACAAATTCAGGTGATGCCAGACGGTTTGCTTCATCGCGTGCTCTTTGCCGCTCGGTGCGTGTCTAGGATGGGTTGTCCGTGATGGAGTGCATGTGATGCCCTATCACGGTTGATTCGTCATCGCGTGTAGCGGATCGTGATCGCGAGCACCGCGCCGTCGCCCGTCAGCGTGCAAGCGAGCGCGTTCGGCCCATCGACGCGTAGCGTGTCGCCGTTGTCGAGCCGCACAGGTTGCGCGTGGTCCGCCGCCAGGCCGACCGTGACCGCGCCGCCCGCGCAAAACAGCAGCGCCACGTCGCCGTCGAGCACGCGCGGCGCATCCTGCTGCGTGCCAGTGCGCCACACGTCCAAGGCGCCCTGCGCCACGTCGCGCCGCACCATCAGGTTGAAGTCGCGCGTCGCGCCGTCGACGAGCCGCGCGTCGATGCGCGTCGCGCCATCGAAGCGCGCGATGTCGAGCGGCTGCCGCAACACCTGCGTCGAGGCGACGCCCGCGTCGCCCAGCTCATCGAGCAGCATGCCCGCGCCAGACAGCAACACCAGCGTCCGGTCGACGCCGTCGAAGCGCGAGAACGGCCCCGCCTGCGCAACCTCGGCGACGCTCACGCGCCACACGAAGTCGGCGCTCACCGCGTGCTGCCCGCCGCCGTGCGCCGGAAACGCCGCGACCTCACGCGTGAGCCCGCCGCCGTTTTTCCACGGCGCCGCCACCAGATCGGCGCCGCGAATCAGCGTGACGCCTGGAACGCCGCCCGCGTGGTTGGCCATGGTCACGATCAGCGGCCCAGCATCGGCAGATTGAGACCGGCCTCGCGCGCCGTCTGCCGCGCGAGTTCATAGCCCGCATCCGCGTGACGCATCACGCCGGTGGCCGGATCGTTCAACAGCACGCGGCCGAGGCGCTCGTGCGCGGCTTGCGTGCCGTCCGCGACGATCACGACGCCCGCGTGCTGCGAGAAGCCCATGCCGACGCCGCCGCCGTGATGCAACGACACCCACGACGCACCGCCCGCCGTGTTCAGCAGCGCGTTCAGCAGCGGCCAGTCGCTGACCGCGTCCGAGCCGTCCTTCATCGATTCGGTTTCACGGTTCGGGCTCGCGACCGAACCGGTATCGAGGTGATCGCGGCCGATCACGATCGGCGCCTTCAGCTCGCCGTTCCTGACCATTTCGTTGAACGCCTGGCCGAGACGATAGCGATCCTTCACGCCGACCCAGCAGATCCGCGCCGGCAGACCCTGGAACGCGATGCGCTCGCGCGCCATGTCGAGCCAGTTGTGCAGATGCGGATCGTCGGGAATCAGTTCCTTCACCTTCGCATCGGTCTTGTAGATGTCCTCGGGATCGCCCGACAGCGCGACCCAGCGAAACGGGCCCTTGCCTTCGCAGAACAGCGGCCGGATATACGCCGGCACGAAGCCCGGGAAGTCGAACGCGTTTTCCACGCCCATTTCGAGCGCCATCTGGCGAATGTTGTTGCCGTAGTCGAGTGTTGCCGCGCCGCGTTCCTGCAGCGTCAGCATGGCCTGGACCTGCCTGGCCATCGACTGCTTGGCCGGCGTAACGATGCTTTCCGGCGCGGTCTTCATGCGCTCGCGCCAGTCTCCGACCGTCCAGCCCTGCGGCAGGTAGCCGTGAATCGGATCGTGCGCGCTCGTCTGATCGGTCACGCAGTCCGGCGTGATGCCGCGCGCGACGCACTCGGCGAACACGTCGGCGGCATTGCCGAGCAGACCGACCGAGATCGGCTTGCCGGCGCGCTTCGCTTCGTCGAGCATCGCGAGCGCTTCATCGAGCGTCTTTGCCTTCTTGTCGACGTAGCGCGTCTTCAGACGGAAGTCGATGCGCGTCTCGTCGCATTCCACCGCGATCATCGAGAAGCCCGCCATCGTCGCCGCGAGCGGCTGCGCGCCGCCCATGCCGCCGAGACCGCCGGTCAGAATCCAGCGGCCCTTCGGGTCACCGTTGAAGTGCTGGTTCGCGACCGCGAAGAAGGTCTCATAGGTGCCCTGGACGATGCCTTGGCTGCCGATGTAAATCCAGCTGCCCGCGGTCATCTGGCCATACATCATCAGGCCCTTGCGGTCGAGTTCGTGAAAGTGTTCCCACGTTGCCCAATGCGGCACGAGGTTCGAGTTCGCGAGCAGCACGCGCGGCGCGTCCGCATGCGTGCGGAACACGCCGACCGGCTTGCCCGACTGAATCAGCAGCGTTTCGTCTTCGTTCAGGTCCTTCAGCGACGCGAGGATCTGATCGAAGCAATCCCAGTTGCGCGCGGCGCGGCCAATGCCGCCGTACACGACGAGCGCGTGCGGGTGCTCGGCGACTTCGGGGTCCAGATTATTCTGGATCATCCGGTACGCGGCTTCCGCGATCCAGGTCTTGCAGGTCTTTTCCGCGCCGCGCGGTGCGCGGATCGTGCGAGTCGGATCAAGACGCGGATCGATGTGTTTCGGATTGTTCATGGTGTCCCTAATCATGCGTGAAGAGGTTCGATAAAGATTCGGCGAAGACGAAAAAGCGAATTCAGAAATGCCCAGTGAAGCGGTAACGGCTGCCCGGATGCCACAGATTCGCGATCGAGGCGACCTCGCCTTGCGACCACGTGCGCCGGTGCAGCACCAGACACGGCTCGCGTTCACTCATGTTCAACAGCTCGCGCGTGATGTCGTCGGCGGCGAGCGCCTCGATGCGGTACTCGACGCGCTGCAGCGGCGCGACGCGCACGAGGTACTGGTTGGGCGTGGTGTTCGTGAAGTCCTGCAGCGCGTATTCGGGTGCGACGGCCGGATTGACCCAGCGTTCCTCGAGCTGCACCGGCTCCTCGTTTTCGAAATGCAGCAGGCGCGAATGAAACACGGGGCTGCCCGCGCTCACCTGCATCTCTTCGGCGAGCGCCGCATCGGCGATGCTGGCGCCGATGTTCAACACCTTCGCCTGATAGCGATGACCGCGCGCAACGATTTCATCGGAGATGCTGCGGATCGCCACCAGGGTCGACTCGTACTTGGGACGGGCGACGAAAGTGCCCGAGCCTTGTACACGTGTCAGCACCTGCTCCGAGGTCAACTCGCGCAACGCGCGGTTGACCGTCATGCGCGCGACGCTGAACTCGCGTGCAAGCTCGTTTTCGGATGGCACCTGGTCGCCTTCGGCCCACTCGCCCGCATGAATGCGTGCGAGGATGAAGTCCTTGATGCCCTGATAAGCGGGTGCGTTCATCGGTGTGGTTCGCGCTCTCGACAGCTCATTGTTCCGACGCGAACGAGAACGGGCTCAGCTTCGCGACCGCGCCGGCCTGCACGAGCTTCGTAACCGCCGCGATGTCCGGCGCGAAGTAGTGATCGATCTCGTAGTGCGCAACGTCCTTGCGCACGAGGTCCATCACCTTCTGCAGGCTCGGGCTGGTCTTGTGCGGCGCGCGCAGATCGACGCCCTGGGCGGCGGCGAGTAGTTCGATCGACAGGATGTTCGCGGTGTTGTCGGCGATATCGCCGAGCTTGCGCGCGGCGAACGTCGCCATCGACACGTGGTCTTCCTGGTTCGCGGACGTAGGCAGCGAATCGACCGAAGCCGGATGCGCGAGCGTCTTGTTTTCCGACGCGAGCGCGGCGGCCGTCACGTGCGCGATCATGAAGCCGGAGTTCACGCCGCCATCCTTGACGAGGAACGGCGGCAGGCCCGACAGCGTCGCGTCGATCAGCAGTGCGATGCGGCGTTCGGCGAGCGCGCCGATTTCCGCCACGGCGAGCGCCAGGTTGTCCGCCGCGAATGCGACCGGCTCGGCGTGGAAGTTGCCGCCCGACAGCACTTCGCCGGTGTCCGGGAAAATCAGCGGATTGTCGGAGACCGCGTTCGCTTCCATCAGCAGCGTTTCGGCGGCATTGCGCATCTGGTCGAGACACGCGCCCATCACCTGCGGCTGGCAGCGCAGGCTGTACGGGTCCTGCACCTTGTCACAGTCGGCGTGCGACACGTTGATCGCCGAGCCCTGCAGCAGCGAGCGATATGCCGCGGCCGCGTCGATCTGGCCTCGATGGCCGCGCAGTTCGTGGATGCGCGCATCGAACGGCTTGACCGAACCCATCGCCGCGTCGACCGACAGCGCGCCGGCGACGAGCGCCGTGCGGTACAGGTCTTCGATCGCGAACATGTTGTACAGCGCGAGCGCGGTCGAAGCCTGGGTGCCGTTCAGCAGCGCGAGACCCTCCTTCGCCTGCAGCGTCAGCGGCTTCAGACCGACGAGCGCGAGGCCTTCGGTGGCCGGCATGCGCTCGCCCTTCGCGAACACTTCGCCGACGCCGAGCAGGGTCGCCGACATATGCGCGAGCGGCGCGAGGTCGCCCGACGCGCCGACCGAGCCCTTGACCGGGATCACCGGCAGCACGTCGGCGTTGAACAGCGCGATCAGCGCCTCCATCACTTCGCGGCGGATGCCCGAGTGACCGCGGCCGAGGCTCGACAGCTTCAGCGCGATCAACAGACGCACGACCGGACGCGACATCGGCTCGCCGACGCCGACCGCGTGCGACAGCACCAGATTGCGTTGCAGCAGTTCGAGCTGATCGCGCGGAATGTGCGTGCTGGCGAGGCGGCCGAAGCCGGTATTGATGCCATAAGCCGGCTCGCCCCTGGCGGTGATGTCGGCGACGGCCTGCGCGCACGCGTCGATGGCGGCGTGGCTCGCAGGATCGAGTTCAAGGGTGAGCTGCTCACGCGCGATCTGGCGCAGTTGCGGGAGGGTCAGGTAGCCGGGCTTCAGAATCATGGTTGTCGTCCTGTCTATACAAGTTCAAATTAGTCTAGCCGGCGAGCCTTGTATATACAACTTATTTTTCGAGATTTCGTGCCTGGGAATTTCCATTATTTGGCACGTGGCCCGGTGGGAGCGCGGCGGTGTTGGCCGGGCGTCGTAGGCGGCGGTTCCTCGGCGTGGCGCCGTGATTTAGCCCGCAGTTGTATATACACTTTCGCGGCGTGGGTCGCCATCTGGCCAAAATTGGCGCGCTCTCGCTGGCGGGAAGCCGGACACGCCGGCTCCGCCGATATCTGGGTTATAGGACAGAAGGCCCTGCGACGCGGATCAGAGCTTGACCCGCGCCGCGATGAAATCCAGAAAACACCGCACGCGCCCCGCGAGCGACGCGCTCTGGTAGTACACCGCATGCACCGGCTGCCGTTCATCGACGAGCAAGTTGCCGAGGATCGGCACGAGGCGGTTTTCGCGCACGTCGCCGGCGGTCATGAAGTCGGCCAGACAGGCGACGCCCCAGCCGGAGAGAGCCAGTTGCCGCAAGGTTTCGCCGCTCGACGCGGTGATCGACGGTTCGATCTTCAGCAGCGCGGCTTCGTCCCGCTGCCCCTTGGCGCGCTTCGTTCCCCTGCCCCCTTCCCGCAACGGCCAGCGATTCAAATGCTCCGGCGCCGTAAAACCGATCAGCCGATGCGCGTGCAGCGCGTCGAGCGTGGTCGGCTCGCCGTGCTCGGCCAGATACGCCGGGCTCGCGAGCACGCGCAGCCTGCTCTCGCCGAGCGCGCGCGCATGCAGCGTCGAATCCTGCAGCGCGCCGATGCGAATCGCGATGTCGACCTTCTGTTCGAGCAGATCGACGATCCGCTCGTTGCTGGTCAATTCGAGCCGGATCTCCGGATACAGCGTCGAAAACGCGGTCATATGCGGCGCCACGCAATGCAGCATGAACGGCGACGCCGCATCGACGCGCAAGCGCCCCGACGGCCGTTGCCGGCCGCGCGCGACCGACTCCTCGGCCTCTTCGAGCGCGTCGAGGATCGCGCGGGCGCGCCGCAGGAACGCGTCTCCTTCCTCGGTCAGATGCAGACGCCGCGTCGTGCGCCGCACGAGCGCGGTGTCGAGCTTCTGCTCGAGGCGCGTGAGCGCGCGACTCACGCCGGAGACGGTCTGCCCCAGCTTCTCGGCCGCCGCGGTAATCGAGCCGCTGTCGATCACGGTGACGAACACCAGCAATTCGTCGGTGGAGGTTTTCATTGTTGATTTCAGATCAAGATTGATTTGAGACTAACACGCTTTTTGCGAGAATCGGCGCGAGCGATACTGCGTGCCTGTCTGACATTTCCCTCAGGAGAACGTCTTGAAGATTTTCGTTACTGGCGCAAGCGGTTTTATCGGCGGCTCGATCGCGGCGTATCTGGCGCGCGCGGGCCATCAGGTGCGCGGGCTGATTCGCCAACCCGAACACAGCGCCGGGTTGCAGCGGCTCGGCATCGAGCCCGTGCCCGGCACGCTCGACGACCGCGCGTTGCTGATCGCCGAAGCGCAAGCGGCCGACGCGGTGATCAACGCCGCGAGCAGCGATCACGAAGGCGCGGTACGCGCGCTGATCGACGGACTCGCCGGTTCGGGCAAGGTGTTCCTGCACACGAGCGGGTCGAGCATCGTCGGCGATGCGTCGGGCGGCGAAGCGGGTGAAGCGGGTGAAGCACGCATCTATTACGAAGACGCGCTGCCCACACCGACCGCCGACAAGGCCGCGCGCGTCGCGATCGATCAACTGGTGCTCGACGCCGCGCAACGCAACGTGCGCTCGGCCGTGCTGTGCAACACGCTGATTTACGGTCACGGCGCGGTGGCCGGCAGCGCGAGCGTGCAGTTGCCGCGACTCGTGCGCCAGGCGCAGAAAAGCGGCGTCGTGCGTCATGTAGGCAGCGGCGGCAACGTCTGGTCGAACGTGCATATCGACGACGTCGCCGAACTGTATCGCCTCGCGCTCGATAAAACCCCTGCCGGCACGTTCTATTTCGTCGAAAGCGGCGAAGCGTCGTTCCGCGACATGAGCGCCGCGATCGCACGCGCGATGAAGCTCGGCGCGCCGCGGGACTGGCCGCTCGAAGACGCGAAACAGGAATGGGGCTACGAAATGGCCTCGTACGGTCTTGGCTCGAACAGCCGCGTGCGCGGCGAACGCGCGCGCAAACTGCTCGGCTGGCAACCGCGTCGCACGTCGGTGATCGAATGGATCGTACGCGACATGATGGGGCCGCAAAGCACCGTTTGACGCGGCTTTGCGCGCCGCGCGACGTAAGCTGTGTAAGCGTCGGTCGTTGCGAATCCGTAAGCTCCTTTCGATAGAATCGCGGGCACCTGACGGTGCGATTCCACCGTCGCACACACGCCCCGATTCGACCGATGAGCTTTGCGCTGAACTTCGACTGGCTGACCAACCTGATGGCGATTCTGTTCGTCGTCGCGTGTCTGTACGACACGCGCTACGACGAATACGGCGTGCTGACGCTCGCCGCCGCGGCGATGAGCCTCATCGTGATGGCAATGGAAATGTTCCTCAGACCCGCCTTCGAGATGGCGCTGTAGCGAGCTGACGCAGCGCTCGAGCAGCACGGAGGCGGCGCGCCAGCTAGCGCGGCGCGCGCCCCTCGCCCCGTTCGTCGACCCGCTTCACCGCTTCACACCGTGTACGATCCGCACGCCGGGCAAGCCGCGCGCGCGTGGTCGTCGTAGCGGTCGTGATGCCTGACCCAGTCGGTCAGATTACTGTTCTCGTTGCGGCCTTTCGGCGCGATGTCCAGAAGCGCGTAGGTGTTCACGAAGCGCTCGTCGCCGCGTCCGTAGCATGAGTACGTGTGATACACGTCGCCGTTTGCGTCCTTGTAGAACACGCTGTGGCCGTGCTGTTCGTCGATGCCGACGTCCTGCTCGGTGAAGTTGTAGAACGCCTTTTTACTCGCCAGTTGCTCCGGCGTGAACGACACGTGGTAGTCGAAATTGAAATCGCTGCCGCTCGACGACACCCACGGAAAGGCCCACCCCATGCGCCGTTTGAACGCGTCGATCTTCTCGAGCGGCGCGTGCGATACCGTCACATAGCTGACGTCGTGATGGACCAGATGCGTGAGAATGCCGCTCATATGGTCCGACAGAAACGAGCAGCCGACGCACCCCTCCTCCCAGTCCGGGCCCAGCATGAAGTGATAAACGATCAGCTGGCTGCGGCCGTCGAACAGCTCCGCGAGCGTCTTGCGACCTTCCGGCGTATCGAACGTATAAACCTTGTCGACCTTGACCCACGGCAATTCGCGGCGCTTGCGCGCGAGTTCGTCGCCGGCGCGCATATGCGCTTTTTCGTCGGCGAGCAGCGCGCGGCTCGCGGCGAGCCACTCTTCCCGGCTGCCGATGCGATGTTGCGGTTCCATCTGCGTCTCCTTTCCTGCGGATGCAGGGCTTGACCTCAAGGTTAAGGTTTAGAGACGCTGACGTGAAAGTCAAGGAGCCGCAACGAAACTCAGATCGCCCAGCCGCCGACATAAAACCCGACCAGCACGACTGCGATCGCCACGGTCCCGACATTGAGCTTGCGATACTCGCCGCTGACGACGCGTCCGATCACGAGCGTCGCGAAGCCGAGCATGATGCCGGTCACGATGTTCGCGGTCAGCACGATGAACACCGCGCACACGAGTCCCGCCATCGCGTCGACCATGTCGTCCATATGCAGCTTGCTGACGTTCGACAGCATCAGCAGCCCCACGTACATCAGCGCGGGCGCGGTCGCATACGAAGGCACCAGCGCGGCGAGCGGCGAGAAGAACATCACGACGAGAAACAACAGACCGACGACCGCCGCCGCCATCCCCGTCTTCGCGCCCGCCGCGACGCCGACCGTCGACTCGATATACGCGGCCGCCGGCGCGCCGCCGAGCAGGCCCGAGAAGATCGAGCTCAGCGAATCGGCGGTCAGCGCGCGGCCGCCGTTGATGATGCGGCCGTTTTCGTCGAGCTGCCCCGCCTGGCCCGCGACCGCGCGAATCGTGCCGGTCGCGTCGAACACGGCGGTCATCACGAGCGCGAGCACGCTCGGCAGCACGGCCATCGACAGCGCGCCCTTCACGTCCATCGCGCCGATCAGCGACGCATGGCCCGGCGCACTCAACGACGGCACCGCGAAGATGCCGTGAAACGCCACGGCCGGATCGATCGCGAGCCCGATCGCCGAGATCGCGACGATCACGATCAGGATCGAGCCCGGCACCCGGCGTCGCACGAGCCCGACGATCGCGGCGAGTCCCGCCACCGACATCAGCGCCGGCAACGCCGTAATATTGCCGAGCGACACCGGCAGCCCGGCGCCCGGATTCTTGACCACGAGCCCGACGTCGTTCGCGGCGATCAGCAGCAGGAACAGGCCGATGCCGATCCCGGTGCCGTGCGCGATGCCGACAGGCAGGTTGCGCAAAATCCACGAGCGCACGCCGGTCACCGAAATCGTCGTGAACACGACGCCCATCAGGAACACCGCGCCGAGCGCAACGGTTGGATGCAGGCCCTTGCCGAGCACGAGGCCGAACGCGGTGAACGCGGTCAGCGAGATCGCGCAGCCGATCGCGATCGGCAGACGCGCCCACACGCCCATCAGCAGCGAGCCGAACGCCGTGGTCAGACACACGGCGACGAACACCGCGCTGGTATCGAAGCCCGCCTTGCCGAACATGCCCGGCACGACGAACACGGAATAGACCATCGCGAGGAAGGTCGTGATGCCCGCGACGATCTCCTGGCGCTGCGTGCTGCCGCGCGCTGAAATGTCGAAGTAGCGGTCGAGAAAGCCCTTGCCGCGGAATGATTCGGTGTCGAAGGATTCGCTCGCGACGTCGGAATTCGCGAGGGCCTGGGGTTCCATCATGATGAGTGCCTCCTTTATCAGCGCGCTGAAACGGCCGCTAAAGCGGCCGTCATCAGGTTCGTCTCGTGGATTTGTTGGTGTGGGTAACGCTTTTCTGAGTCGAAATGTAGGTGAAGCGAGCTATGTGTCCAATCGCATGAATGGCATGCCGGACATGTCGCGCGACTTATATCTTTTGCGCGACCGTCGCTCGCGCGAGCGCTGCGCGCGTTTACACCTACGGCACACGAGCAGCCACGAAACGCGCCGATGCCACCTCGGTGATCGCGTTCCAGGCACGCGGCGTGCATCCATATAGCGACAGTGCATCGGCGAAACCGCCTGCAACGCAACCGGCGAAAGGCTGCCCGCGCGGCAGCGCAGGTTAAACTCTGGGCCGTACCCCATCCAACCGCGGCGGCTCATCGCGCCCGTCCGCACCTGCCCGTGGAGTTTTTCCTGATGACTGGCGGTTTTCCGCGCCCCGCCGGGCGCCTGCCGATTGTCCCGTTTGGACCGCTTGGATCGCTTCGCCCGCTCGATTCGCCTGATTCGCTCGATGTGCTTCGACTGTTCCGCTGGCTGTGCACCGTGGCCGCGGTGTGCGCGTTCGCCGCGCTGTCCGGCTGCAGCAGCCTGCTGTGGGGTACGCAGCAGGCGCCGATCGTCGAGGCGACGGTGATGCCGGTCGAGCCGGCAAGCGCGCCGGTCGCCGCGTCCGCGTCCGAGCCGGTCGAGAGCGAGGCGAACGAGGGGCCCGAGGAGCCGAAGAAACCGAAGAAGCCGGTCGTGAAGCCGCACAAGGTCGAACCGCCGCCGCCCGTCGTCGTGCCGGCTCCGCCGCCGCCCCCGCCGCCGCCCCCGCTGATCGTGCTGCGCACGATCGAGCGCAGCGACGCGCACGCGCTGCTCGACAGCCAGGTGCAGAAGCCCGACGGCAAGGTGGTCGGCCGCGCGGTCGACTTGATCGCCGACGCGGCCGGCAAGCCGCGCGAGATGGTCGTCAATCTGCAGGGCTTTCTCGGCGTCGGCGACCGCAAGGTGAACTTCCCGTGGGGCGCGTTCCACTTCGCGCCGACCGCGAAGGGGGCGCCGATCACGCTGAACCCGACGGCCGTGCCGAGCACCGCGAACAAATCGAACCCGCTGGAACTGCCGCTGCTCGATGCGACCGTCGAGCGCGCGAACGGCGCCAAGGTGGGCCGTGTGGTCGACGTGCTGATCGACGGCAACGCGCAGCCGCAGGCGATCGTCCTCGACGTCGGCGGCATGGTCAGCACCGACCGGCGCACGATCGCCGCGAACTGGTCGGCGCTGCGCTTCGTCACGCGCGACAAGGAACTGCATCCGCAGGTCGATCTGAGCGACGCGCAGATCAACGCGACGCCGCTCTACGCGAGCGACAAGCCGATTCGCGCGGTGTCGCCGGCGCCGCCCGCGCAGCCTGCCGCCAGCGCCGCGCCGGCGGCCTCGGCGCCGCCGCCCGCATCGTCGGCCGTCGCGGTTTCCAACGCACGGGCGGTCCGATGACGGTGCGTACTATGGTCACGGCGCGAAGTCTGCGCGCGCTCGATTGGCTCAACTTCTTCGTCGCCAACGTACAGACGGGCTTCGGGCCGTTCATCGCGTCCTACCTCGCATCGCACAAGTGGACCCAGGGCGAGATCGGCATGGTGCTGTCGGTCGGCACGATCAGCGCGATGGTCAGCCAGGTACCCGGCGGCGCCGCGGTCGACGCGTTGCGCAACAAGAAAGCGGCGGCCGCGTGGGCGATCGGCGCGATCATCCTCAGCGCGATGCTGCTCGCGATCAGCCCGACCGTGCTGCCGGTGATCGCCGCCGAGGTGTTCCACGGCTTCGCGAGCTGCATGCTGACGCCGGCGCTCGCGGCGATCTCGTTCGCGCTGGTGGGTCGCGCGAATCTCGGCGACCGGCTCGGCCGCAATGCGCGCTGGGCGTCGATCGGCAGCGCGGTCGCGGCCGGTCTGATGGGACTGTTCGGCGAGTACTACTCGCCGCGCGCGGTGTTCGTCCTGACCGCGGGCCTCGCGGTTCCGGCGCTGATCGCGCTCGCGATGATCCAGCGCACCGACACGATCGAGCTGCCGCAAGCGACGCCCACCCCCGAGCAGCTCGAGCGGCGCGAAAGCCTGCGCGAGCTGCTGCGCGACAAGCGCATGCTGCTGTTCGCCGCGTGCATCGTGCTGTTCCATCTGTCGAACGCGGCGATGCTGAACCTGGCCGCCGGCGAAGTGACGGCCGGCATGGGAGACAACGTGCAGCTCGTGATCGCGGCGTGCATCATCGTGCCGCAGGCGATCGTCGCGATGATGTCGCCGTGGGTCGGGCGCTCGGCCGAACGCTGGGGCCGCCGGCCGATTCTGCTGCTCGGCTTCTCCGCGTTGCCGATCCGCGCGCTGCTGTTCGCGGGCATCAGCAGCCCCTATCTGCTCGTCCCGGTGCAAATGCTCGACGGCTTGAGCGCCGCGGTGTTCGGCGTGATGCTGCCGCTGATCGCCGCCGACGTCGCCGGCGACAAGGGCCGCTATAACCTGTGTATCGGCCTGTTCGGGCTCGCGGCCGGCATCGGCGCGACGTTGAGCACGACGGCGGCGGGCTTCGTCGCCGATCGTTTCGGCAACACGGTGAGCTTCTTCTGCCTCGCGGCGGCCGGTGCGCTCGCGGTGCTGCTGGTGTGGGCGGCGATGCCCGAGACCCGCGACGCGGCGACGGCCAGCAACGGCGACGGCGCGGCTGTGCCCGGTCGTGGATAGTCGGCGGCGAGGTGAGTCGCGCGAGCTGTATGAGCCGGGGCGTGATCTGATGGTCGCAGTCGGATCACGTCGCAACCGGCCTGATCACTGCGGAAGTCAGGTCAGTCAGTCGGCGAGAAACACCTCTTCGCCTCGACCCAATGGCACGACGACCGGTCGCTGCACGACGGTCTCGATATCGACGTGCCGCCCCTCGCGCGACGAGCGTTCGAAGGCATCCAGCACCTCCAGCACGTGTAACGCCAGTTCGCCGCTCGCGCGATGCGGCCGACCTCGACGCAACGCCATGGCCATGTCCAGCACGCCCACAGCGCGGTAATTGGCCACCCGCGCACCACTCCTCAACGTGAAGTTGTCGACGCCAAAAGCATGGACCTGTGTGTCAAGCGGCTTAAAGCCGCTATCACGTTCAGCCACGCGCGGACTCCCGCCGAAGAAATTGGGATCGACGCCCAACAGGCTACCTTCCGTGCCATAGATCTCGATGGGCGCACGCTGATGGGCCCACACGTCCCAGGAGGCGCTCATCACCACGTTGGCCCCACCCGCAAAATGCAGGATACCGTTGACCGTGGTGGGCACCTCGACCTCGATGACCTGGCCCCTCAGCGGCTCACTGGAGATGATGCGCTGGGGAAAACCGATGGTGGCGCAAGCAGACACGCGTGCCACCGGCCCAAGCAGATTGACCAACTGCGTCACGTAATACGGGCCCATGTCGTGAATCGGGCCGCCACCAGGCTTGAAAAAAAACTCAGGATTGGGATGCCAGGACTCCATGCCGCGGGACAACACGGCCACGGCCCCGCCAATGGCACGCCCGATGCAGCCCGCATCGAGCGCCGCGCGGCACGCCTGATGGGCCGCGCCGAAGAAGGTGTCCGGTGCGCAGCCCACGCGTAATCCCGAAGCCTCGGCTCGCGCCAGCATCGCGCGTGCGGACGCGAAGTCGGTACCCAGGGGCTTTTCGAGGTAGACGTGCTTGCCCGCCTCCAGAATCTGCAGGCTGACCGGCACATGCGCGTGCGGCACCGTAAGGTTGATAACGATTTCGATGTCGGGGTCGGCCAGCAGCGCATCCACCGTCATCGCGGCAACGCCGTGCTGCGCAGCCTTGGCCCGGGCGGCCTCCGGACGCAAGTCGGCGCAAGCCTTGATGCGGACGAATTCCGAATTCGCCGCGCCGGTGAAATAGGCATCGCTGATGTTGCCGCAACCGATGATGCCGACGAAGACAGGTTTCATGGATCAGGCTCCGAGCTGGTGCAGATAGGCAAAGGCATTGCGGGCGAAGCGCTCGCCGTCGCTGGGATTGTCGTGCTCGGCGGCGAGGAAACGCGCCCCCGCTTCGCGGCAGGCGGCGGCCAGTGTGGGCCAATCCATGACGCCGTGACCGACGTCGGCCCAGCCGTCCTCGTCCAGTTTTTCACCCGCGGGCGCGAGGTCTTTCGCATGGGCCGAGACCACGCGGCCCGCATAACGACGAAGCCATGGCAGAGGATCGGCGCCGCCGCGCACGAGCCAGGCTACATCCACTTGCCAGCCGAGCGGGCTTGCCCCGGCGGACTCGAACAGCAGTTCCAGCGCCGTTGCGCCGTTCTCCTTGGGGCTGAGTTCCCAATCATGGTTGTGGTACGCGAGGGCGATGCCCTGAGCGGCTAGCCGATGGGCGAGGCTGCCCAACTCGTTGCCGAGCGCCCGCCAGTATGCGGCGTCACTGTCGCGCTCGGCGGGCGGCACCGCGGGCATGACCAACTGGGTGATGCCGAGGGTCTCGCAGGCCGCGGTCACTTCGTGCAAACGCTCACGCAGCATGGCCATGCTGAGGTGGCTGGAGGAAGCGCCAAGGCCGCGCGCCTGAAGCTTGTTCCGGGTGTCGGCCGCATTTTCGAGCAAGGACCCGATCAGCTCCACCTGGCGAAATCCGGCTTGGGCGGCAATGTCGAACTGCCGGTCGAGTTCGCCCGCATTACGCAGGCTGTATATCTGGATGGAAATGGGCAAGGCTTGATTCATGGTCGTCAATCCAAAGAGTCAAGGTGGATCCGGCACGGATGGCCTACGGAGCTGGGCGCAAGCCAAAAGGTAAGCGCTTTCCCGTTTACTTGGAACACGGGCTTTACCCTATGCAGCAGGAGCCGGCACAAACAGGAGTACGCGAGAAGCTTCGGATAAGCGGATTGCATAATGCCGCGGTTTGCAGAACACCATGGATTCCCGCAAGGCGAGTCCGAATCCCCGCTTGGTTTCGACCTTCAACGACGCATGATGGGAAAAACTTTTCCCGTGATGCTAAGATCGTTACCTTCCTGCTGGTAACAGACGCGCCGCTGCCTGAACGAACCCATGCGAAGCAAACCCTCCATCGAAGCCGTTGCCCGCGAGGCTGGCGTTTCCATTGCCACGGTGTCGCGTGTGCTCAACGGGACGAAGGCCGTGACGGCGGCCACGCGTGAGCGGGTCGAGGCAGCCGTAAGGGCACTGAACTACCGGGCCAATCCGTTCGGCCGCAGCCTGAGTACCGGTCAGAGTCGCATTCTGCTGATGCTCATGCCGGATTTCGCCAACCCCTACTACGCCGAGATCGTGCGCGGGGCCGGCGCGGTCAGTCGCCAGGCCGGTTACACGCTGCTTCCGGCGGACCTGGAAGCCTGGACTGGCACGGCGGACGCCTCGCTGCCGACGCTGGCTGGCAGTCTGAGCGACGGCGTCATCAATCTCGTGCCCATGTCCGACCCGGCAGCCCGGCGCGAGGCGGCGAACGGCAAGCCATGGGTCAATTGCTCGGAATTCTTGCCCGGTAGCGACGTGCCTTATGTCAGCATCGACCACCGCCAGGCCGGTACGGATGCCGTGCAGTACCTCATCAACAAGGGCCACCGGCGCATCGGCTTCATCACCAGCGATGAGCGCTTCCTGTATGCGCGTCAGCGCCGCGAGGGCTATGACGCAGCACTACTGCGCGCCGGCCTCGCGCCTGCGCCCGAGCTTGTCTGCGTCACCGGCGACAATAGTTACGCCGCCGGAAGCCAGGCGGCGGCAAAGCTGCTGGCGGTGGTGGATCCGCCGAGCGCCGTGTTCGCCGTGTCGGACACGTTGGCCATCGGCGCGATCAAGGGCTTTAGCAAAGCCGGCCGGCGGGTGCCGCACGACGTGGCGGTAATGGGCTTCGACGACGTGCCCATCGCTGGCATCTTCGAGCCGGGGCTGACGACCGTGGCCCAGCCCATGGTCGAGCTGGGCGCCGCGGCGGCCGAAATGCTGCTGGCGCTGCTCGACGGCCAACGCCCGGCGTCGCGCATCCTGCAGCATCAGCTGGTGCTGCGGGAGTCGGTTTGAGTGGTCGATCGGGAGAAGTAAAGATCAGCTTTGCCCACCGAGGTGGTTTGTAGCTGGCTCAGTTTTGGTGAGGCTGCCGACGGCGATGCATTTCGGCCGCGTTGCTCCCAGAGCTCATCAAATCGTTCGTTGAAGCTTTCGCGAGACCTCCATCACCCGAGTCCGGAGTTGTCCCGCCCAAATGATTTTCCCGACAGCATCTGCGTCGTGTCGAGTTCCCCCTTGCCGACAAGCCTTCGCCATCTACTGACCCAGTTGCCACCGCAGCACGGGGTGCGTTGCTCCGGCGGGCATGGCCCATACCCCGCCAGGTCCGAAGTCGTATGTGGGACCGAAGCTGACGGGGTTGCTCATCTGAGCGGTGGTCAGGCCCTGGGCGTTGCCAACCTGGGCGCCATTAGCCACACTCACTACAGCGACGGTGGTGCCGGTCGTCTGTGTATTCCAGAACACGTCGCCGCTTATGGTCACTGGCCCGTAGTTGAAGCCCGCGATGCCACCTCCGCCTCCCGACCCTTGAACGCTGCCAGTGGCAAATGATTGCTCAACACTGCTATATAGATTCACTCCCACTAGCGCTCCCGCGGCTGCATCAGTCGCGCTGACTGCACCCGTGGCGTACGACTGTGTGACAGTTCCAGCGTTCTGACCGGCCAGTCCGCCGGAAAAGGTCGAAATTCCCCTAACACTCCCCGCTGCGAAAGACTGCCTGATGACTCCCGCGTTGTAGCCGACGAGTCCACCAGCGGAGAAACCTTGAGACGACGACACGTCAGCATTGCTGGAGGACCGTGTGATAGTGCCACTGGACCAGCCAACGAGGCCGCCCGCCTCTTGAGCGTTCTGGACCGCGACCGTACCACTGGTGTGGACGGACGCAATGGTGCTGGTGTTGAGCCCAGCATCCAACAGGCCGGCCAGAATCCCGTAGTAGCCGGCGTTAGCCGTGCCACTGACCTCGCCTTGCACCGTCAGGTCGCGTACGACACCGCCAGCTCCTATGGCGGAAAACAAACCTACGCCCGGGTCGATGTCCGACGGTGATGCCTGAATCTTGAGGTTGGATATCGTATGGCGCATGCCATCGAACTGTCCGGTGAAAGGACTCGCTGGGAAAGCGCCAATCGGCGCATTGAACGTGCCCGACGGCGGCGTTGCATCCACGTCCTTGCCTAGCGCGTAGATGCCCGAAAGGTCCCGGTTGATTTTCTGGAGGTCGGCGAGCGAGTTGATAAGTTCATAGGCGGTCGACTGCGTGACGAGACCGCTGTCAGGTGGCGCCGTCCACGCCTGATTCAACAGAATTGTTCCCGCGCTGTAGTTGCCCCCGATGTCGTACAGCGCACTGACGATACCCGTGCTTGCCGACCAGTCGATGATGCCGTTATTCGCGATGCTGCCTCCATTGTCGCTGCCCGTTGCGTCAGCGCGCACGGTCAGATTGCCGACACCGCGGTTCGCTATCGTCGTGCCCGTCGTCACGGAGACGTTGTGGTACGCGGCAAGCGTGAGCGAAGCCGGACCGCTCCAGTTCAGGCTCGAAGCAATGCCCAGGTCGCCCGTTGCGCCGTTCGCGCCTGTGGTCGTGACCGCGACCGATGTGCCCGAATTCAGGCTGCGCTGCAACGCGCGCGCGGCGGCATCATCGATCGTGAAAGCGGGCGTCAACAGGTTCCATTGGCCCGCGTGAACGGCGGCATGCTTGCCAAAGGCCAGTTGTGCCGCTCGCGTGTCGACCGTTCCGCCGCTGCCATCCGCGTTGCTCGCGGAGATCTTGCCGAGTTGACTGACACGGCCGCCATCGGCGACGAGCCACACGTGGCCATAACGATCCGCCGTACCCGTCGCGCGGATGCGCGTGCCGCCGCCAGCAAGCGCATAGACGTTCCCATCGGCGGCCTGCAGGCTGATCTGCGCGGCGTTGATGCGCCCTTTGTTGACTACGGTACCCAGGCCGCCCGTCTGCACGAACACCTGTCTGCTGCTGCCCGAATCCTGTAACAACACCTGTTCGCCTGCAACCAGTTCGGCCGTGCCGTTGGGCGCTGTGATAGTGCCCGCGTTGATGACGGCACGCCGCGCAATCAGGAACACATCGCCGTTGCTCGAACTGATCTTGCCGAGATTGATCACGCTTGCGTTCGGGTCGCCCGATAACGTGAGGGAACCACCGCCCTGCATGAACGCGGAGTCGCAGACATCGAGCGTTGACGCGACGAAACGGCCACCGGTGCTAATCACGCCCGATGGCCCCACGACGATGCCTTGCGGATTGATCACATACAGGCTGCCCGTCGCACTGAGCCTGCCGAGAATGGCCGAGGGCGAGCCGCCCGTCACCCGGTTCAGCGTCGCGCCCGAGCCGTTGTCGAACGTCACGCTGTTGTTCCTGCCGATCGAAAAACTGTTCCACTCGATCACGCCGCGCGTCGAACCCGGTTGCGTGACCACGAGGCCGTCTCCATGGCTTGCTATCGCGCCGGCGCCGGCCACGTAAGTGCCGCCTTGTGGAAGTGTGCCCGCCGCGAGCGTCGCATGGGCAAAGGACAGTCCGGTGAGCGCGCTGCCGATGACGAGCCACAGGCGTCCGTTTGACTGCCGACGACGCAGCGCGCGTCGCGCGGGCCGAGGTAGTTCTGGACGTGACATACACCCCCTTTCCGCGTGGGGGCGCGGAATGGCTGACGACGACCCGCAGAGCCGGCCTGAAACGCGTTAGTCGCAGCGTCTAAAGAATAGCCGCTGAAGTGGCGGATGCGTGCCGATACCTCTGCTTTTTGCGCCTTTTTGACCGGGCGTTTGTGGCCCGTCCTGTGGGGACCCTTCTGACGCGCTTCTTCTATCCCTTAGGTTGTGCGTCGTTCAAGTGCCCCAGACTAATATTTTCCCGATGAAATATAAGCGGTCTCGTAAGCGATTCTTGAACTGGACTCTAAGGCTTGCTAAATTTCAGGGACATTTCCGATGTAAGTTGATGCGGCGATCGATAAGCAAAGGGGAAAGATCTATGGCTGTCGTCGTTCACAACCTTGCTGTGGGTCATTCGAGCTGGAGCGTGGCGTGATGGCGAACCAGGCAGCGCCCGGTACGTGCGCCTATCAGCATATCGTGCGCGCCCAAGGTATCAGCCTGTCCTACGGCAAGATACGGGCGCTTTCCGGCATCGATCTCGCCATTGGGCGCAACGAGATCGTCGGCCTGATCGGTGATAACGGCGCGGGTAAGTCGACGCTCATCAAGGTACTGACCGGTGTCGTGCGGCCGAGCACGGGCAAGCTGTTCATCCGGGACGAGGAGGTCGACTGGAGCCGCTTTTCGGTGCGCGAGGCGCACCGACTGCGCTTCGAGACGGTCTATCAGGAAAAATCGCTGGGCGAGAAGCAGCCGCTGTGGCGTAATTTTTTTGTCGGCCGGCAGATCACCAACCGGTTCGGCTTCATCAAGGTTGCCGAACAGCGGCGCATTGCCAACGATATTTTGAAGCGCCAGCTCGGTTTCCGCGGCGTGGGGATCGACGCGGATTCGCTGATTGCGAAACTCTCCGGTGGCGAGCGCCAGGGCATCGCGATCGGACGGGCAATGTATTTCGACAGCGATCTGATCATTCTCGATGAACCAACGGTTGCGCTTGCCATCAGCGAGGTGCGTAAGGTTCTCGACTTCGTACAGTCGATCAAGGCGTCCGGCCGCGCCTGCATCTACATCGAACATAACCTCGCCCATGTGCACGAGCTCGCCGATCGGCTCGTCGTGCTCGATCGTGGCCGGGTCGTCGCGGATATGAAGTCGGGTGAGATGAGCCTCGAGGAACTCACCCGGTTCTTGATTTCGCTACAGCAGAGCGGGCACGGGCCGGCGCTGGCTGCGGGGCAAGGACGTGAGTGATCCGATAAAAGACGAACAGCCGGCCCGGCTAGTGGGTTTTCGCCTGCCGGGTTTTGCACGCATCGAGGGAATCCCGAGCCTGGTCGTGTTCGTGTTGGTGGTCGGCCTGTTCATGGCAACCGCACCGCGCGTCTTTTTAGGCTGGCCAATCTACTTCTCCTTCCTGACCACCGTGCCACCGCTGGCGGTGTTGGCGATCGGGCTCACTCTGGTGGTTGCGGCGGGGGAAATTGATCTGTCCTTCCCCTCCGTGATGGCATTCTCGGGCTTTCTGTTCGCCTGGTGCGTGAACACCACGGGATCCGCCTGGCTAGCCGTGATCGCGGCGTTGGCTGGCGGCGCGCTGGTCGGCGTGGTGAACGGGGTGCTGGTCGCGGTGGTCGGTGTGCCTTCGATCATCGTGACAATCGGCACGCAGTTCCTCTGGGCCGGTGTTGCGTCGATCCTGTCCGGCGGCCTCTCCAATGCGCTCCAGGAGCTCGCCAACGGTTCAGCCTATGCAGTATTCGCGGGCACGTTGTTCGGTGTGATCCCGATGCAAGCGCTCTGGGCGCTCGGGCTCGCAGTGTTCATGTGGTTCATCCTCAATCGTCACCGTTTTGGCGAGCACCTGCTGTTCATCGGAGACAACCGAAACGTGGCGAAGGTCGTGGGCATCAATGTCGTGCGTGAGACGGTGAAATTGTTCACGCTGATGGGTGTGCTGGCCGGTTTCGCCACGGTGCTGCTCACGCTCGAGAATCTGAACTATTTTTCAACCCAGGGGCAGGGCTATCTGCTGCCGGCGCTGGCCGGCGTGTTCATCGGCGGAACCTCGGTGTTTGGTGGCACGGCGACGATCGTGGGTACCTTCTTCGGCACTTTCGTGATAGGCATGCTGGAGGCCGGAATCGTTGCGACAGGTATCGCCGGCTTCTGGGTACAGGCGATCGAAGGGGTGGTGTTCATCGTCGCTGTGACGCTGCATCTGTTGGTAGAGAATCCCGCCAAGCTGCGCGTGTTGCGCGAAAGGTTCAGGCTTGGGGGGCGATAAAGCCGTTAAATCAGGAGCAAGGAGCAGAAATGATCAAGATCATGACGAGATCCCTCCTGGGGGCGAGTATTCTCGCGTTTGGCCTCGCGCAGACGGCCGGTGCCACCGAGCCGACCACGACGGGGCCGCTCGGCGCCGGTATGACAATGTATATGCAGATGGGCGGAAACCCTGGCGACGGCGCGACGCTGCCACGTCAGACCGGGGCTGCGGACGCGGGGCATGCCTTAGGCATCAAGGTGATCGAGCAGTTCTCGGCCTGGAGCCCAGAGACAATGCTTGCGCAGTTTCGCCAGGCGATGGCGGCGCATCCGACGTGCATCGGCATCATGGGCCACCCGGGCGACCCAGCCTTCGCGCCACTGATCAAACAGGCGGTAGACCAGGGCATCATCGTTACCGTCGGCAACACGCCGCTACCCGAGAACCAGAAACTTTACGACGCGAAGGGCTTCGGCTACGCCGGCGTCGAACTCTACGTCGGCGGGCAGATCACCGCGCAGGCGATGCTCAACGCTGGGATCAAGAAGGGCGACGAGGCGCTGGAATACGGCGTGTTCAACGAGAGTGTACGAAGTCAGTCTGACCGTGGCCTTGCCGAAACGCTGGAGAAGGCCGGCGTAAAGGTGACCAGACTCAATATCTCACCTCAGGTGGATTCCGATTCATCGCTCGCCGTGCCGATCCTGGTCGCCTTCATCCAGGCGCACCCGAATCTGAGGGCGATTGGGACTCAGCACGGCGGCGTAACCGGGTTCATTCCGCAGGCGCTCCAGCAGGCTGGCAAGAAGCCGGGGCAAATCATCATTGGTGGCATCGATCTGGCACCGGCCACGATTTCGGGGCTGCAGAGCAAATACATCACCGCGACGCTCGACCAGCAACTTTATCTGCAAGGCTTCCTGCCGGTCACGCAATGCGTGCTCTCCGCTGCTTATCATTTCGCGGGACTGACCATCAACACCGGCGCAGGTGTCCAAACACCTGCGACGATCGACTCGCTCATCCCGTTGATCAAACGCGGAATCCGCTAAGGTCGGAATCCGCCCGCCGCAAATAATTTAGCGACCGGTTCGAGGGCTGGCGTTACTCGACCGCACGGATCAGGGTTGGCGTTTGCCGCGGCCACCAGCGGGTTTGCCAGCCGGCTTACGTGAACCCGCAACTGGCTTGCTGGCGGGTTTGCTGCGTGGCTTTTGCACGCTGAATGGGCTACCGCTGGACAAGCTTGTGCCTTTACCCGCGGCCACAGCGCGTTGCGCTGCAGGCTTGCGTTTGTTTTCGCCACTTTGCGGGCGCGGTTTTTTGCTGAGCACCTGCATGGCGCCCGACGCAGCTTGCGGCCCTTGGGGCTTCTTAGGCTTTTTGGGTTTCTTGATGATCTGGCCCGTCGCGCTAGTTTGCGGCACGCGGTGTTCGGCTTCAAAACCGGGCTCTTCTTCACGGGGCAGCGTTTGCCGGATCAGCGCTTCAATCGCGGCCAGTTGCGGCGCTTCATCGGCGCACACAAGGGACACCGCCACGCCGCTGGCGCCCGCTCGGCCGGTACGGCCAATACGGTGCACGTAGTCATGCGCCACGATCGGCAGATCAACGTTGATCACCAGCGGCAGGTCGTCGATATCCAGCCCGCGCGCAGCCACATCGGTGGCTACCAGCATATGTACTTCGCCCGTCTTGAAGCGCTCCAGCGCACGCAGGCGCGCGGGTTGCGGTTTGTCGCCGTGGATGGTGTCGACTGCATAGCCCGCTTCATCCAGCATGGCCGCCAGGTAGTCCACGCCATTGCGGGTTTTGACGAACACCAGCGCGTGCTTCCAGTCGTACTCAGCCACAAGGTGCATGAAGAGGTCGGGCTTGTTCCTTTTATCCACCGGCACCACCCACTGCTTGATCTTACTGGCCGTGGCATTGGGCGGGCTGACGCTGATATTGACCGGGCCGCGCAGAATGCCCGCCGCCATGGCGCGGATATCATCGGTAAACGTGGCGGAGAACAGCAGGGTCTGGCGCTGGGCGGGCAAGGCAGCGAAGACGGCGTTGAGTTCGCGCGCAAAGCCCAGATCCAGCATCCGGTCAGCTTCATCCAGCACCAGCGTTTGTACCTGATCAAACTGCACTGCGTTCTGGCGATGGAGATCTAGCAAACGGCCCGGCGTGGCGACGAGCACATCCACGCCTTTGCGCAACTTCATCATCTGCGGGTTGATACTCACACCGCCGTAGGCGGCCAGAAATCGTAAGTCGAGGCCTTTGCCGTAATCGATAAAGCTTTGCAGCACCTGTTCGGCCAGTTCACGCGTGGGCACCAGCACCAGAACACGCGCGCGGTTGCTGGACACTGCCGGGCCGTGTTGCACCAGTCGTTGCAACAGCGGCAGCGCAAAACCCGCCGTTTTGCCAGTGCCGGTCTGTGCCGCAGCCATGACGTCCTTGCCACTGAGCACAGCAGGAATCGCCTTGGCCTGCACCGGCGTAGGTGTCTGGTAATTGAGGTCCTGCACATTACGCAGCAAGGGATCGATCAGGCCAAGCGAGGCAAAAGACATTGGCGTATTCCGGGCTAAAGCCGCAATTCTAGCGGTTACCGCCTGAACCGTCGGTCTCTGGATGGCCTCTGCAGATCCCGCCGGAATGATATATGATGGTCGTCATGAAAAATCCACCCATCACCCGGAAGCCAGCCAGCCGCAAGGAAATCACGCATGAGCGCATCGTCGAGGTCGCCGCACGCGCGATTCGGCGCAGCGGCTACGACGGCACGGGCGTGGCTGACATCATGAAGGAGGCAGGTCTGACGCATGGCGGCTTCTATGCCCATTTCCCGTCGCGCGAGGTGCTGCTTGCCGAAGCCGCTGACCGCGCCGGAGCTGAATCCGTGGCGCTGTCGGAGCGTATCGCCGCGTCCGTGCCGCCGGAACAGGCGTTGCCGGCGATGATGCGCGCCTATCTGTCGAAGGAGCATTGCGAGAGCATCGAGACGGGTTGCCCGATTTCTGCCCTCGGCTCGGAGATGCCGCGTCAGGCGCCGGCCGTACGGCGCGCGGCCACCCGCCGCATCAAGGAGATGATCGATGTCGTTGCGCGCCAGTTGCCCGATTGGGGTCAGCCAGGCGCGCACGAACAGGCGCTTTTGATGGTCGCCACAATGGTTGGCACGATGGTGATGGCGCGTGCCGTCGACGACCCCAAACTATCGGAGAGTTTCCTTGAAGCGGCATTGAAAAAACTCGCACCGACTGAAGCGTAAATACGCCGGCCCTGTGCCGGTTTTCGTTGGACCGCAAATATGACCGTCATCATATTTTAGTGAAACGAATGCTCGACCAACCACGCAAAGACATCTTGGGAAGAACATCATGCAAACCAAAATAGCGCTCGTGACGGGCGCCTCGTCAGGAATCGGCGAAGCCACCGCAAAGCGGCTTGCGAAGGCCGGATACACGGTCTACGGCACCAGTCGGCGCGGCCAACGAGCCGGCCAACAGTCGTTCGACATGCTGCCGCTCGATGTGACCAGCGATGCATCCGTTGCAGCCGCCGTCAGCGAAGTGCTGCGCCTGCAGGGCCGCATCGACCTGCTGGTGAACAACGCCGGTTTCGGCGTCGCCCCTGCCGCCGCGGAAGAGAGTTCGATCGACCAGGCACGCACGATCTTCGATACGAACTTCTTCGGGATCATCCGCATGACGCGTGCTGTCGTGCCTCATATGCGGCGACAACGCAGCGGCCGCATCGTCAACATCGGTTCCGTGCTCGGTTTTCTGCCAATGCCCTATATGGCGCTGTATTCCGCCACCAAGCACGCGGTGGAAGGTTATTCGGAGTCGCTCGACCATGAGTTGCGTACGCTGGGCATCCGCGTATCGGTCATTGAACCTGCCTACATCAAGACGCCTTTCGACGCGAACTTCATCGCGCCCGACGCCCCTCTCGACGAATACCGCGAGGTGCGCTCGGCCGTGGACAAGCGAGTGAAGGAAGTGGTCGAGGGCGCCGACGGTCCCGAGGTCGTGGCCGAAACCGTACTGCAGGCCGCCATCGCGCCTCGTCCGAAACTCCGCTATACCGCTGGCGGACTCGCCGCCCGATTGCGATTGCTGCGCAGATTTGCGCCCGCTGGACTGGTGGACGCCGGTATCCGCAAAGATCTGCGGCTGGCAACGTAGACGACGTGACTGTCTCCTCCCTGTTCAAAGGCTCCGCATCCGTGCTATTGCCAGCGAAACAACCAGACTTAACGAGCAACTGACAAGGAACCATGATGCAAGCATTCGTCGTCGATCGATATGGACGCAAGAATGGCTTACGATCCGGCGATATGCCGGTTCCAGAGCCGCGCGAGGACGACGTATTGATCCAGATCCACGCCGCGGGCGTGAACCCGCTCGATGCCAAAATCAGAGACGGAGAGTTCAAGCTCATTTTGCCCTATCGTTTGCCGCTGATTTTGGGCAACGATCTGGCAGGGGTTGTCGTGCGCGTCGGATCGCGCGTGCGGCGCTTCAAGCCCGGCGACGAGGTCTACGCGCGCCCGCACAAGGATCGCATCGGCACCTTCGCGGAATTCATCGCGGTCAAAGAAGATGACGTGGCTCTCAAGCCGACAGCACTCACGATGGAGGAAGCGGCTTCAATCCCGCTGGTTGGATTGACCGCCTGGCAGGCGCTGATCGAAAAAGGGCAATTGAAGAAAGGGCAGAAAGTGCTGATACATGCCGGCTCGGGCGGTGTCGGCAGCTTCGCCATTCAACTGGCGAAGCATGTGGGCGCGACCGTCGCGACAACGGCGAGCGCGCGGAATATCGAACTGGTGAAGCAACTCGGTGCGGATATCGTCATCGATTACAGGAAAGACGACTTTGCGACCATCCTGAAGGACTACGACCTGGTACTGGATACGCAAGGCGGCAATGCGCTCGAGAAGTCGCTGCGTGTGCTCAAGGCCGGCGGCAAGCTCATCGGGATCGCCGGTCCGCCTGATGCCGAATTTGCGAAAGAGATCGGTGCGTCGTGGTTCCTGAAAACGGTGATGCGCTTTCTGAGTTATCGCATCAGGAAGGCCGCGAAACGTCATGACGTCAGCTATACATTTCTCTTTATGCGGGCCAGCGGAGAACAGCTCAGCCGGATTGCCGCACTGATCGACGCGCGAGCGATACGACCCGTCATCGATCGGGTCTTTCCGTTCGAGTCGACCCAGGAGGCTTTGGCTTACGTCGAAACCGGACGTACCAAGGGTAAGGTTGTCATCAAGATCCGATAGTCAGCGTGAAGCAGACCTTCAAACGTCCGTGTGGTAATCAGGTGGAATGGCTGCTTGTGGCCCGAATTGAGACGAACGAACTGGGACCCGGCGAGCCGCGAGTCGATGTCGAACAATCTGTTCGTCAAGCGCGGCATGCCGGATATGGTCAGCATCTTTCCGTGGCCGCTCGTCGAGGTGATACGCGCGAAGGAAAACCTGTGGACCCTGCCGCTGCGTGAAACGCTGGACGAAACCATCATCAGCATCACGTCGCGGCGTGGCGCGCCCACGAGCCGGGCGACCGCCTGCTTTCTCGACTGCCTGCGCGAGACGATCGACGAAGGCGCGCGCTCGCAGGACCCGGAACAGCGCCGCCTGATTCATTCGATCGAGCTGTTGCTATCGCAGCAGCCGCATTTCTGCATGCGGCACCGCCGCGTAGTCAATCGAGAAACTCGCCGGCCCGCTTTCTGAGCATCGCGCTGAAATCGTCGAGCCAGCCGATCGACAGACGCCAGCTCTGCCAGTACAGATCGACGTCGATATGCTTGCCCGGCGCGATCTCGACCAGTTCGCCGCGCTGCAGATGCCCGGCGATCATTCGCTCGGGACACATGCCCCAGCCGAGGCTCATCACGCACGCGCGCAAAAAACCGGCGACGTGCGGAATCCAGTGCAGCGGCGGATCGAGCTCCGCGCGCGTAATGCGCCGCATGAAGCGCTTTTGCAGTTGATCCTTTGGATTGAAGTCGACGCACGGCGTGCGCCGCAGGCTGTCGCGCGTGACGCCGTCGGCGAAATAGCGCGCGAAAAACGCCGGCGAGCACACCGCCAGGTATCGCATGCGGCCGAGGCGCGTCGAGCGACAGCCCTGCACCGGTTCGGCCTGCGTCGTGATCGCGCCCTGCACGCTGCCGTCGCGAATGCGCTGCGCGGTGTAGTCCTGGTCGTCGATCACGAGGTCGAGCAGCATCTCGCGTTCGACGCAGAACGGCGCGACCGCGTCGATGAACCAGGTGCCGACACTGTCGTCGTTGACCGCGACGCGCAGTGCCGGCCACTGCTCGACGAGCGCGCCGGGCAGTGCCGGCAGGCGGCCTTTCAGCTCCGCTTCGAGCAGTTGCACGCGTTCGGTATGGCGGCATAGCAGCGCGCCCGAGGTGGTCGCGACGCACGGCTGCCCACGCTTCACGAGCACGCTGCCGACCCGCTCCTCGAGCAGCTTGACCCGCTGCGACACCGCGGACGGCGTGATATTGAGCTCGCTTGCGGCACGGTCGAACGAGCCGTGGCGGACCACGGCGGCCAGCGCGTCGAGCAAGGCGTAGTCGAGCATTAGCGTTCCTTAATCGGCATTAAGTAAATTAGCTTCTCTTATGAGATGCCAACCCGCAGACTAGCGCTGTTGGATTTTCCCGTCTATCCCCGCTGCTTTCCTTTTTCCGGACCACTTATGAACTGGTTGTCTTTTTCCCATGGCGCGGCGCTGTGCGCGTCGCTGATCGTTACGATCGGCGCGCAGAACGCGTTCGTGCTGCGGCAGGGCATCATGCGCTCGCAGGTCGGCAAGATCGTGCTGTTGTGTACGTTGTCCGATTTCATTCTGATCGGCGCGGGTGTCGGCGGCGCCGCGGCGCTGATGGAGCGTTTCCCGCGCTTCGTGCACGCGATGCTCTATGTTGGGCTCGCGTATCTCGCCTGGTTCGGCATCAGCGCGCTGCGCCGCGCGGTGCGGCCCGGACACGCGGTGCTCGATGGCTCGGCCGGCGCATCCCGCGATCAGGCGCCGCCTGCGCAACGCGCGCTGCCGATCATCCTGATGACGCTTGCGTTCACGTGGCTCAATCCGCACGTCTATCTGGACACGTTTCTGTTGATCGGCACGGCCGGCGCGCGTGAACCGGAAGGCGCGCGGGTCGCCTTCGCGCTCGGCGCGATGACGGTCAGCGCGGTGTGGTTCGTCGCGCTCGGCTATGGCGCTCGCATGCTCGCGCCGCTGTTTCGCCGCGCAACTGCGTGGCGCGTGCTGGATGGCGCGATCGGCAGCATGGTGTTGCTGCTCGCGTTCACGCAATTGCGTTGAGCGTTCGACGCGAGCCTTATTTCAGCGCCGATTCTTGCGGCTCGCCTCGCGCGGCGGGTGCATCGGCTTCGTCGCGCGGCACGAGGTTCATCAGCCGCGCGAGCACCGGCCACTTCAGCAGCGACTGCTGGTAAGCCTCCTTCGCCTGGGCATCGAAATAGCGCGCCGTCTCGACCTCCGGCAGACGCAGCGCGAGGCCGCTGATGTCGTCGACGGGCCAGCCGCCGCGCGCGGCGTTTGTCGAGGCGTTCGGCGGGTTCGTCATTTGCCGTCCACCCACACGCCGTCCGGCGTCTTCACCACATAGCCGGATGCGGTCTTCATCGTCACCGTCCCCTCGTTTTCGCCGACCATCTGCGTTTGCGGCAGATTCGTCGCGTACTGCGACAAGCTCACGCCCGCCTTGAACGGGCTGTTCGACACGAGGTTCGACAGCAGCTGCGCCACCGCGAGGAAGCTCGACGGATTGTCGATCACCGTGGTTGGCCCATGACTGCCCTGGAAACCGACGATGCGCACGCCGACCGGCCCATGCACGATGCGCGGCGTCGGAATCTCGCGCAGGCCCGCGACCTGGTTCGCGTCGCCGCGCAGCGCCGCGCCGTGCTCGGGCACGAACACGATCACCGCGCGCCGCCCCGACGACGCGATCAGATCGGCGAAGCGGTCGAAGTCGCTCATCAGCTTGTTCACCCGCAGCGGATACGAATCGATACTCGACAGGCTGCTGTTCGGCAACCGGTTGCCGTCGTGCAGGCTGATCGTGTTGTAGTACAGCGCGACCGGGCCCGCGATGCTCGCGCGCTGCGCATACCAGGCCGCGAGCGTCTCGTAGTCGTCGCGGATCGGCGAGCCGTCGAACGCATGCATCGCGACCGGCACGC
Source organism: Paraburkholderia lebeckiae (assembly GCF_014201005.1). NCBI lineage: Bacteria > Pseudomonadati > Pseudomonadota > Betaproteobacteria > Burkholderiales > Burkholderiaceae > Paraburkholderia > Paraburkholderia lebeckiae. The sequence continues at coordinate 63,060 of NZ_JACHDK010000015.1, forward strand.
TCGTGTTCGGAATCAGCGGTACGTTCGGCGCGCCGGCGTTGTCGTGGACCAGTTCCAGGAAGTTGTCGAAGTGACCGTCGTGGTTCAGCATCGTCTGCGGGGTGTAGCCGGCCTGCGCGAGATCGGCGAGCAGATAGCACTGCGGCGGCGCGTTCTTGTACAGGTCCGCGTGCGCCTGCTGGCCGCAGCTCGCGCGCAGCACACGAATCGCGGCCGGCCCGCTATAGCTCGCCGCGGTGCTGAAGTTCGTGAACAGATAGTCGAAGTGCGAGAGCAGCGGATGATTGCGCGCCTTCGCGACATCGAGGTCGTCCCACGACAACGAGCAGATGTGCAGCACGATCACATCGAACTGAGCGTTCGGATCGGCGGCCAGATGACCGAAGCTGACCTGCCGCTGCGACTCCTTCGTGCGGAACGCGGCAAGCGTCGCGTTATGGTCGAGCGGCTGCGCGGCGAGCGCGTTGTTCGCGCCACTCGCGCCGGCATTCGCCGCTGCGTTCGCCGCTGCACCGCGCAGCTGCGCGAGCACCACCCCGCCCTCGTGCCACAGCGGAATCGCGACCAGCGCGATCAGCACGAAGGTCGCGACGCGCACCCAGCGATTCACGATCAGATAGCCGACGAGCGCGCCCAGCGCGGCGAGCAGCAGCATCGGCGGCAGGAAGCGCTGCGCAAGTTCGAGCCAGTAGCCGAAGCTGAATGTCGTCAGATTGCCGAACTCCTCGGTCAGACGCGAGAACGGCGGCACGTTCGCTTCGTGGTACATCAGCGGCACGCCGAGCGCGAGGCCGACCAGATTGCGCACGATGCGCAGCGCGCGCCGGCGCAGCGTCGAGCTCACGACGAGCGCGAGCGCGAAGCCGAGATTCGCGAGCCACAGCGGCTGCAGATGGCCGCCCGCGAATAGATACAGCTTGAGGATGAAGTACAGGTTCCACAGAGTCATGAACGGGTTCTCTCATTGGCCTGCGCACGAGACGATGCGCGCAGGCGGCATCAATAGCGGGTGCGGTCGAGCGCGAGCAGCGTCTCGCAGGCACGCGCGAGCCCGCCCCACAGTCGCGAATAGCCTTCGACGCCCATCGCGAGCACTTCCTTCAAACCGCGCAGCGGCGCGTCCTCGATCGTTTGCTCATCCCAGTCGAGCCACGCGTCGGCGCGGCCGAACGTGCATTGCACGAGCTGCCGCTCCTGTTCGAGCGTGAGACCGTCGAAGCGCACGCCGAGGTGCCGTCCGACGCAGCGGCTCACGTACACCGGAAAATGGAACTGGCGATCGCCGCGGCTCAGGCACACGCCGAGGCTGTCGCCCGGCGCGAGATTCAAACCCGGCTCGACGTCGAGACCGAGGCCGCCGGTCGAATAGTCGCTGGTCGTGCAGGCGAGCGTCGAGCCGTCCGTGAGCAGCAGCGTCGCCGCCGCGCGCATCGCGATCCGATGCGTGACGCGCACCTGCTTCGCCTCGCGCGCGACGCTCGCGGCCGCGCCGAGCATCACGAGGTTGTAGAGCGTCCAGAACACGTTCATCAGGATCGTTGCCGTTTCGCCGCCCTGCCCGAACATGAGCCGGTACACGCCGGCGGCGAGCGCGCCGGTGTTCAGTGCGAGCAGCACCAGATACGGCTTCGAGGTCGACCAGTCGAAATAGCCCTCGCCGATGCGCCCGCCCTTGTCGGTCACGTTGAACTTGCCGTGCCTCGGGCTGAAGAACGCAACGGTCGTCGGCAGCACGATGTACCACGCTAGCACCGACTCGTAGACTTCGGCCCAGAACGAGTGACGGTACTTGCCCTGCATCCGCGAGTTCGCGACGTTCGCAAGCACGATGTACGGCAGCACGAAGCCCGCGATCGTCGTCGCCGATGCGTTGATGAAGTACATCTGGAAGAACAGGTACGCCATCGGCATCGTCAGGAACACGAGCCGCGGCACGCCGTAGAAGAAATGCAGCATCGCGTTGCCGTAGCAGAGCCGCTGAAAAAAGCTCAGCCCGCGGCCGACGAACGGATTGTCGATGCGGAAAATCTGCGTCATGCCGCGCGCCCAGCGCGTGCGCTGCCGGATATGGCTCGCGAGGCTTTCGGTCGCGAGACCGGCGGCTTGCACCGTCGGCAGATAGGCGGTCGTGTAGCCGCGCCGGTGCAGCTTCAGCGCGGTGTGCGCGTCTTCGGTGACGGTCTCCACCGCGATGCCGCCCACTTCTTCGAGCGCCGCGCGTTTGAGGATCGCGCACGAGCCGCAGAAGAACGACGCGTTCCACAGATCGTTGCCCGACTGCACGAGTCCGTAGAACAGATTGCCCTCGTTCGGCACGCGGCGGAACGTGCCGAGGTTGCGCTCGAACGGGTCCGGCGAAAAAAAGTGATGCGGCGTCTGCACCATCGCGCAGCGCGCGTCGCGCAGGAACGTGCCCATCGTCGTTTGCAGGAACGAGCGCGTCGGCACGTGATCGCAATCGAAGATCGCGACATACTCGCCTTGCGTGCTGGCGAGCGCGCTATTGATGTTGCCGGCTTTCGCGTGACGGTTGTCGTCGCGCGTCAGATAGCCGATCCCGCACGCCTGCGCGAACGCTTTGAATTCCTCGCGGCGGCCGTCGTCGAGCAGATAGACGCGCAGCTTGTCGGCGGGCCAGTCGATGCCTTGTGCGGCGAACACGGTCGAGCGCACGACGGCCAATGACTCGTTATAAGTCGGGATATAGATGTCGACGCTCGGCCAGCTCGACGTATCAGCTGGCAGACTGGCGACCGCGCGATTCAGCGGCCACGCGGTCTGCACGAAACCGAGCAGCAGAATCACCCACGTATACGCTTCGGCGCCGAACAGCAGATAGCCGAGGATCGCCTCGCCCGGCGTCTGGAACGACAACGTCTGCGTGACGCGCCACCAGACGTAGCGCACCATCGCGAGCAGCGCGAGCGTCGTCAGGATCAGCACGGGCATGCGGCCCGGAAAGCGTCGCACGATCAGCGCGACGATCACGAGTACCGCGAAGAACGCGAACTGACCATCGGATTGCAGCGGCGCCGTGCCGATCACCGCCCACAAACCCGCACCCGCGGCAACCATGAGCGGCAGCAGCCAGCGAATGTGGCCGACGCGCTGGGTCGCGTCTTCGAGCCGCATGCCCCAGCGCTGCCACGGCAAGCTCGCCAGCAGCGCGTCGATGCGCTCGCGCCCGCGCCGCCCGAGCAACCATAGCGGCACGAGCCAACGGTCGATCCACGCGGCTAGCACCCGTACCGTCGCCGCCGCGCTTCTCGACGACGGACGCGGCGCGCGCACGAACGCGCGCCACAGCCATGCGCGCAACCGATGCGGCTCGAGCACGCCCCACTGCAGCGCGAAATGCAGCACGGCCGCGCGAATCCAGCGGCGCGCGTAGTCGGGCTTGCCCGGCGCGGCCGGCTGGAAGAACAGCCGCACGAACCAGTCGAGCGGCGTGCGCGTCGCGCGCAGGCCGAGGCCGTGTGCGAGCCAGTCGAGCGCGCGCTTACGCATCGACCGCATTTCGCGCGCGTTCATGAGGCGCCGCCCCGCCGATCGAGCGGCGCCGTGGCTTCAGTGAGCCACGCGTCGAGCCAATTCGCGAGCCCCTGCAGATCGTGCGACGCCTGTGAATGCGGGGCGTCGTCGAACAGCCACGTGCCGCGCGCGAACGACTCGGGCAACGCGCCATCGAAATGCACGCGCTGCGCGAGCGGCAGCTTGTCGCCGAGCGCCGCGCCGAGCATCGCCAGCACGTCGCGCTGCATGTCGCGCGCGGGATTGAGCCGGTTCACGATGATCCGCAACTGCGCGCACGCATCGCGCAGCGCCGCGAGCCGCGCGACCAGCGTCGCGCAGGCGGCCGGCTCGGGCGGCGTCACGCACAGCGCGAGGTCCGCGCAACGCAGCGCGTGCTCGGCCTGCTGCGACGGATAGCGCGCGGTGTCGATCAACACGACGCCATCGCGTGGCAGATCGAGTTCGGCGAGCGCGTCGGCGAGCCAACGCGGATCGGCGGCGAGGCGTGCGTCGCACTGCGTGCTTTGCGCGGCGGACACCGCGCCGTACGGCACGAACAGCACGCCGTCCGCGTTGCGCCATGTGTCGGCATGCCATGCGGTATCCGCGTCGAGCAGTGCCTGCGACAGACCGGTCGCCGCGAGACCGTCGATGCCGAGCTGCGCGCCGAGCATGTTCTGCGGATCGAAGTCGAGCGCGACAACCTGGCGGCCGCGGCGCGCGAGCAGTACCGCGAGCGCGGCGGTCAACGTCGTGCGGCCCGTGCCGCCCGCGGTGGAGACGACGGCGATCGTTTTCATCGCGCCACCTCGTCTTGCGTCGTATCGAGCGCGGGCAGCAGACGCGCGCGCAGCGCGACCGGCTCGATGCCGCACGGCACCGCGTCGCGCGGATCGAAGCCGCGCATGGCCGCGAGACCGCGCCGTACGCCGCCGCGCTGCCAGACGACCCACACCGGCAGCGCGACGAGCATGCCGGCCACGAAGCAGATCAGAACCAGTTCGATCATTCGATGCTCCTCGCGCGCAGCGGCATCGCGCTGGGTTCCGCGCGACCGCGCCGCGGCGTGGAATGGGATGGGAGGCGCTCAGCAGCGGGCGGCTTCGCTACGGTTGATTCGATAGGCCAGGCGGGTCCAGTCGTTGGCGCGGCCGCGCTTGCCGCCACCGCGGCGTCGGCTTCGAGCTCGGCGCGCGCATGAACCAACACCTCTTCCACCCGCGCCAGTTGCACGGCGGCCACGTGCGCCCCTTCGCGCGCGGCTTCGTCCGGTGCTGCGGCGAGCGGTGCGCGCCAAGGCGCGCCATCACGCATGGACGCCGCGAACATATCGCTGTAATCGGCGATCCGATTACGCCGGTTGGCCGCTTCCAGCGCGTCGAGTTCAGCGCCGATGCTCTGCTCCGCCAGATGCACGAGCGTGTCGGCGAGCCGTTCGACCGGCACATCGATGATCCGAGCCAGCGCGGCGTCCGCATCGGCGAGCCGGCAGGCGAACAGGAACACATACAGATGCGACGCGTCGACGGTCAGCACGTCGCCCGCGCGACGCGGCACGCAGTGCTTCAGTGCATCGACGTGCGCGCATTGCGGCAGCAGCGACAGCTTCACGAGCACATGCGGCAACTGCAGCACGGCGCTGCGTGCGAGCACGAGGCGCACGCGCTCGCAGAACGCGCCGACCGGCAGATAGCCGCGCACGTCGTCGCTCAACGCGGCGCTCAAGGCACTGCGATAGTCGGTGGCGACCGGACGCGTATGGAGTTGCCCCTGCAACGACTGCAACAGCGACTGCATGCGCGAGAACGGCAGGTCGCGGCCGAGCACGAGGTTCGCGCCGAGCGTCAGCACGAGCAGCTCGTATTGATGGCGCAGCACTTCTCCCCGCTCGACAACGACAATCTTGAGCGCGCGCCCGGCCTGGCGGCGCAGCGCATGAACCGTCGCGCACAACGCGTCGAGTTGCGCGCCGCCCGCGTAATCGAGCACCACGGTCGCGGCCTGCGCATGGGCGCACGCGCTCAGCACCGCGGCCTGATCGGCGCACACCTCCCAATGCGGCGGCAGCCATGCCTCCTGACCGCGCACCACCGCGCGGCTCACGACGACGCGCTGCTCGTCGCGCGCAAGCAGGCGTTGGCCGCGCGCGACGCTGTCCGCTGCCGTGTCGGGCGCGACGCTGAGGCGACCGCTATCGGTAAAGCGCAGCGAGCGGACTTCGCCCGTCACCAGTGTGCGATCCGCGCGCCAGAAGTCGGCATGCCACAGCAGCTCGCCGTGCGTGCGCTCCATCCGTGCGACGCCCGCGCATGCCGCATGGAACGCGTTGCGGTGCAGCGCATCGACGGCACCGTCCCGGGCGCCGCGCGGGTCGAGTGAATCGTCGTCGCCATTTCCATCGATGCCGAGCAGCAGCACCAGCGTGATACGCCGTGCCGCACACCAGTTCGCGAGCATGCGGGCTGCGTGCGCGAGCGCGGCAGCGTCGTGCCAGTTGAACCAGCGCTCGGCGCCTTCGATGAAATACAGCGAGCGGGCACGAAAGCCAAAGCGCTTCAGCGCGCGCAGACCGCCGAACAGTTTGCCGTGCGTCGCAGCGCTGTCGGCGTGCTGCTCCTGCGCTTGCGAGTCATCGACTGGCGGCATCGCGAGCACGTTCAGATTGCGCGGCCAGCCCGCCGCCGGTGCGCTGGCGCTAAAACCCAACTCCCGCAAACGCCGGGCAACGGCCGCGCGCTCACGCGCGAGCACGACCGTCACGTCGCGAGTGAGCGCGGCGCGAGCGCTTTCCCAGATCAATGTATCGACGCCCGGCGTATCGACGCCCGGCGTGTCGGCCCCCGGCGTGCGCGGCGCCGCGTAGATCGCATACAGCTTGCCCGCTTCGAGCGCGGCCCATTCGTCTGGCAATGCCTCGATCGCCAGACGGCCGATCTGCTGTGCGCGACGCGGCGCATCGCCGCCGAACATGCGCCGCCAGCGTCGCAGAAAAGCGCGCACGGGAGTTTGGGTTGGATTCGAATCGGTGTTCACGTCTGCTGTCCCCGGTCTCGTTGCATCGCCGTTCAATAGCTCGAATAAAGCCGTACCGGCTGCGGCGACAGACTGTTGTCCTGCTTGCGCGCATCGAAGGTGTAGCGCAGATAGACGAGCGCGGCGCTCGGTGCGTAGTCATGCGAACGATCGATGCTCAACTGCCCGCCCAACACCAGATGCGGATCGACGCGATACTCGACGACGCCCGCGAGCCCATACGAAAACACGACGCCGCGTGTCGAGCTGCCTGCATTGACGAGACTCTCGAGCCCCGGCGCCGCGCCGAGCCCGGCGGGCAGACCGTTCGGGTAGTACGGCGAATTCCGCTCGTACGAGTTCGACACGCCCACGGTCGCGCTCAGATCCCACTTCAGCGCGCCGCGCCGCCCCAGCCATTCGAGCGGCACCCCGAGCGACAGATAGCGCTGCGGACTGTAGTAGCCACCCTGCCCGAACGAATAGAAGCGCAGGTTGTTCGTGTAGTGCCACGCGTTGCCGACGAGGCCGGTGCTCACCAGTGCATTCGCGCGCCGATAGACCGGCATCGTGAAGCCGGTGCGCAGCGTGAATTCCTGATTGCTCGCGACGTTGCGCCCGCTCAGTTCGCCCGCGCCGAGATCGGCGAACAGGTTCGCCGCGCCGATATCGAGCGACGAATGCAGGTCGATACCGTCGCGGCGCACGCCGCCCCACACCGCGCCGGTCACCGGATCGTGCATGCCTGCATACGACAGCTGACTGCCCGTTTCCGGACGGCGCGAGCCGCTCAGCGAAAAGCTCGCCGGTCCCGCGTCGAACCGATAGCGCACGCCGCCGACGAGGTAAGACACGGGGAAACCGAGCGGCGTCGTGCCGACGTCGAAGCGCCACGCATCGGACGTGTAGCCCGCGCCGAGCGCGACGCCGGTGGCCGGCTGATGCAGATACGGCAAGCGCGCGGCCAGCGTGGCGAGTTGCTGTGGCGACAAGCCGAGCGAGGTGCCGAGCTTGTCGGCCGCGCCGAAGGTGCCGAAGGTATCGCGTGTGGACGCGTTGGCGTCGCTGACGTCGAGCGTGCCCGCATCGAGACGCACGGTATCGAGGTGCGCGAAGAAGTGGCCGTCGTAGCGATACGGCATCTGCACGTACACCGGCACCTGCCACGCGCGCAGTTGCGAGATGCCCGCGTCGCCGGACTTATAGGCGGGCAGCCAGCCGGTCTCGATCGAGGGATTGCGACGCTGTTCGAGATCGTCGAGCGCGGCCCGCGCGGGCGTGCCATCGGGTCCTGCGCTCACGCCCGCCGAGCGTTCCTGCGCGAGCGACAAACGATAGAGCGAAGCGGCATCCTCGTACTGCCCGAGGTCTTCGGCGATGCGGCCGCTTTGCACCGTCACGTCCGGCCGCGTTGGATACGCGACGCGCAACGCCGCCGTGATCCGCTGCGCGTCGCGCGCTTCGTTCAACGCGGCGAGCCGGCGCGCGGCCGCGAGCCGCGTGTCGACGTCATCGGGCGCGGCGCCGTCGAGCACGTCATGCACGACGCGCAGCGCGGCCCCGCGCTGGCCGCTCTGCTCCAGCACGCGGGCCAGCGCGAGTTGCGCGTCCGCATCGTTCGGCTGCGCGGCTAGCAGTGGCGCCAGCGTCGCCCGCGCGGCCGCGTAGTGGCCCTGCACGCGCTGCAGATCGGCGAGTTCGAGCGCGTAGCGTTTGTCCCGCCGACCGGCCGGGCTGACCGCCGCGAGTCGCTGCCGGGCCGCTTCGTAATCCCCACGATCGATCGCTTCGTCGGTTTGCCGCAACGTCGCACGCAGCGCCTGGTCCTCGAGGCGCGCGCGTTGCGCGGCGTCCAGCTTCAGTTGCGGATCGCCACGCAACTGCCGAAGCCATGCGGACAGCTCCGCGTCGCGTCGCGCGCCGCCGAGCAGATCGCCGTAGCGCAGCCGCACGTCCGCGTCGGCCTCGTGCGGATGCGCGTCGATCCAGTCGCGCAACAACGCGAGGCCGCGCCCGGCATCGCCCGCGTCGATCCACTGCGCGCCGACCGACGCGAGCAGATTCGGATCGTCGCCGGCCAAAGCGCGTGCCTCGTCAAGCAGGCGGACCGCGTTTGCGCGATCGTCGCGCGCGAATGCGGCGCGCGCGTCGGCGAGCCTTCGTTGCGTTTGCAGATTGCGATCGAGCGCCCTCATACCATCAGTGCGGTCTTGCTCCGGGATCAGTGCGAGCGCCGCTTGCGCGCCGCTCAGGTCATCGAGCGAATTGCGGTAAAGCGCGCTCGCATAGCGCATCTCGGCCGATGGCGCGAGCGCGAGACCCTCGTCCATCACGATGCGGCCGAGTTGCGGCAGCCCGAGATCGCGGTACAGACGCGCGAGCGCGAAACGCGTCCACGGTGCGTCGGGCTCGCTGCGCAATGCCGCTTCGTAGCGCTGCGCGGCGGGCCCGCGCGCGCCGTCGGCGAGCAACTGGTCCGCCTGGCTGGCGAGCAGATCGGCGCGCAGACGAGCGAGGCTCTGGCGATCGTCGGCGGCGGTGAAGCGGCTTTGCAACGCATCGATCAGCGGCTCGACCTGCGCCGCGCGGCCGGTGTTTTCGAAAAGCGTCTGCGTGCTGCGCAGCGCCGCCACGCTCGCCGCATGCCCGCTCAGCATCTCGCGCAGCAGCGGCTCGGCCGCGCTCCAGTCGTGCTGGGCGAGCAGCGCGTCGGCGAGCATCAGCTTCGCGTCCGCGTTGTCCGGCTCCATCGCGAGCGCCGCGCGTGCCGCCCGCTCCGCATCCTGCGGGTGGCCTGCCGCGGCGGCCGCGCGGCCTTGCGCGAGCGTTCCCCAGAATTGCGCGGTGCGCGCGAGACCCTGCCATTTCGCGCGATTGTCGGGCGCGAGCGAGGCCGCGCGCAGAAACAGCGTGCGCGCTTCGTCGTGCCGCCCGGCCCGCATGCGCGCGATGCCGAGACCGCCGACTGCGTCGGCATCGTCGGGACGCGCACTCGCGGCGCGCGCGAGCAGCGGCTCGGCGGCCGCGAGATCGTTGCGCGCAAGCGCCTGCAGACCGCGCTGCTGCGCGATGTAGTCGGGGTTGCGTTCGAGTTGCCGTTGCGCGTCGAGGCGCGCTTCGAGCGTCGCGACGCGCTCGCGGAATTCGGTGTCGTCCGGCGCCAGTTGCAGATACGCGCGCAACGCCGGCAGATACGCGAGGTCCACACCCGCCGATTGCAGCACGTGACGCCACGTGTCGAGCGAGGCCGTGCGATCGGAGTCGGGCCGCGTCGCCAGATTCCAGGCGATGCGGTTAGCCTCCGCGCGCGTGTCGCCGCGCGTGTTCAGCAGATTCGCGAGCACCAGCGCCGCGTCGACGTCGGACGGATCGGCGGCGATCCGCCGATGCAGCGCGACGAGCGCCTGCTCGCGGCCCTCGGGCGTGCCCGCGAGAATCTGGTAGTACTCGGCGCCGAGCGAGCCCGACGGCGCACCGTGCGCAAACAGCAGCTGCAACCGCCGCGCCGCTTCGGCGGACTGGCCGCTACGCGCGAGCAGACGCACGGTCGCGAATTCCTCGCGGCCGTTCGTGGCGACGCGGAATTCGTCGTCGAGCTGCGGGATCGCCGCGCTGTCCGGCGCCTTGGCGCGCAAGCGCGCAAGCGTCGCCTGCGCGGCCTGCGCTTGGCCGAGACGCAATTCGATGCGCACCTGCTCGGCAAGCAAGGCCGGATCGCCGGGCGCGGCGAGCAGCGCCTTGTCGATCGCCTGCAAGGCGAGGTCGTCGCGATGCTTGGTCGACCACATGCGCGCGGTCGCGAGCAGGCGTTGCGCGGCGGCGTCGTATGGCGGCGCTATGGCTGGCAAAGCAGCGGGCGCTGGCAGTGTTCTTATGGCAGCCGTGCGCGCGGCCGTCGTGCGCATCACTTCGGCTTCGCTGGTACTGCCGTATACGTGTCGCGTCATCGCCGCGAGCCACGCGCACGCGAGCACGCCAATGCGCGCCGCGCGCATTACTGCGGCGCGGCGCGGCACGACGTGCTCCAGTGCGGATCGAGGGTGCCGTCGGCGGCGAAACGATAGCGGCCTTCGCGCCAGCCGAGCGCGAACAGGCTCAGCACGCTCGTGTAATAGCCGGCGGCCGTCTCGCGATCGAGCGCGGCGACGCGGGCGATCTGCGCATCGGCGAGCGCGCGCTGGCCGCGCGCATCGAGAAACGGCACGGCCGCCGCCGAAAAACCCGCGTTGCCCATGTTGATGCCGGCACGGCCAGTGGTCGCGTCGACTTTCTCGGGCGGCGCGCCGTGCGCGGCGATGAAGCTCGCGAACGGCGCGAAGCGCGCGAGCAGCGTCGGCGCGAGCGGATCGCGCTGGTCGAGCATGCCGGCCCACAGGTACACGCGAATCGCGTTGTAGGCGCTCTCGGCGTCGGTCTGCGCGTCGGGCGCGAAGCCGCGGCGCGCGCGGTACAACGCCCAGTCCGGCGCGAAGCCATGCGGCGCGGTGTCGATCAGGATGCGGCTCGTGCTCGCGAGCAAACGCGGCCAGCGCGGATCGCCGGGCAGCCGCGTGGCAAGGCCGCGCAGCACCTGCGGCGGCGTGTAGCTCGGATTGACGCGCCACACATCCGCGTCCGGATGAAAGCCGACCGGGCCCGGCAGCAAGGTCAGGCCGAGCCCCGGCACGTTGGCCGTTTCCTCGTCGAGCACGCGCCGGGCGAGCACCGCGCCGCGCGCCGTGTAACTGCGCTCGCGCCACGCGTCGCCCGCTTCGAGCAGCGCATAGGCGATCCACAGGTCGGCATCAGACGACGCACTCGCGTCGAGCACTGCCCAGTTGCCGTCGGATGAACGGCCCCACAGCCACGCCGGCAGGCGCGCGGTCAGGTCGCCCTGCGCGAGATGCTGCTCGGTCCAGCGCAGGATCGCGTCGAAGGCCGCGCGGTCGTTCGCGACGAGCGCGAAAAACAGTGCGTACGATTGCCCCTCAGACACCGTGCGCTCGTCGGGGGAACCGACGTCGATGACGCGGCCATCGGCGGAAAGGAAATCGCGCTTGAATTGCTGCCAGCCCGGCCAGGGCGCGGCGGTGCAAGCGGCGACGTCGGCGCGGCTCGGCTCTAACGCTTGCGTGGCGAACGCGTCGTGACTGCTCGCAAGCGTCAGCATCGTGGCAAGCACCGCGGCTGACAGCGCCGCTGGCATCCTCGCCGCTGTTCGCACGAGGCTGCTCGCGAACCTCGCGCGCAGGCCCGCGCCACTTTCAACGCTCACCCCGGCACGGGCATCGACTCGCACGCCCAAGCCGCCGCGCGCTGCCCGCCGCAGCACCCCGCCCTTCGCCTGACTCATCGATCAGACTCCCCGGCGCCGCGCGGCCAGTTCCTGCAACGCGGTGAACGCGCCGATCGCGAGCAGCAAGCCGGCGAGCGCACCGAGCACGCCGAGCAGCACCGGATGCTGGATCGCCTTGCTCCACAACCGCGCATACCAGGGCACGTAGCCGACCAGATAGGTGTCGCCGACGCGCATGCTGTCCACCTTGCCATCGCGCAGCAACGCGAGGTCGCCCTGCAATTGCGCGATGCGGTCCGGCTTTTCGAGCATGTCGAGCAGTTGCGACAGCTGCTGTTGATCGGTGCCGGTCAGCGCGACGACGCTGCGTCCGTGGCTGCCCGGCAATTCGAAGCCCATCAGCGCGGCAAGCGGTCCGTCGCGTTCGATGCGCGCGCCGCCATCCGGCCGATGCGCGCCGCTGCGCCGGGCGCCGCTGCGCCACTGCTCGTCGACCGCGAACGAGGTGCGCGCGAGCGGGCTCGAGCCATCGGTGTCGCCGGTCTGGGCGCCCATCGTCAGCGGCAACGCATGCGGCCAGCGCGCGAGCCACGGCGCCGAGCCGTCGCCGCCGATCACGAGCAGATCCTTGCCGCTCAGCTGCGCGAGCTCGCGCGGCCGCGCGACCTGTACGCGCAGCGCCGGATAGCCGGTCCACTGCCCCATGTGGCCGAGCATCGTCAGCAGGCTTTCGAGCTCCTGCGGCGCGGGATGCTCGGGAATCACGACAGCCGTTTGCGACAGGTCCGCGTAGCGCGTGAACGGAAAGCCGCTGTTCGCGAAGAACGCGAGGTTCGGCATCTGCGCGAAGTGGACGAAGTCCGAGAAGTCGATCGTCGAATCGGGATCGACCGCGGCCTGCACCGGATTCGTGGCGACGCCCTGGCATAACCCGGTCTTCTGCGAATCGAGATTGAAGCGCAGCTGCAACTGGTTCGAGCTGCCGATCCGAAACGCGGGAATGTCGAGCGCGCTCGTCGAGCGGTTGCCGTTGTTCGACAGCACCGGCAGTTGCAGGCGGCCCTGCGCGTCGTCGGCGGTCGCGAGCGCGAGCCGGTACGACTTGACCAGCTGCTCGTTGATCTGCACCGCGAGCGCCGAATTATTCTGCACGGTCGGCGCCGTGTAGTGGTACTTCAGATTCAGCGGCACGCCCGCGCCGTTCCACGAGTACAGATCGGCGGGCACGCGCAGGTTGAGGCGGATCGCGTCGGGCGAGCTGCCGCGCACCTGCAGTTGCGACGGATCGTCGACCAGCTCCTTGAACGCGACCGGCCGGTCGACCGGCAGCCAGCGCGGCGCGTCGTACGGCTTGCGCGGCGTGCCGGCGGCGAGCTGCGTGATGCGCACCGCGGGACCCGCGAGCGCGGTCGTGCCGAGCACGAGCGCGGTGCTCGCTTGATCGACTTCGGCGGCGCTGCGGCCGGTCACGATCAGCAGCTTGCGGTTCGGCGCGACGGGATTGTCGGCGACGATCAGCATCGGACCGTTGATCGGCGGCAGCGTGAGGCCGGCGGGCAACTGCTCGCTGCGCGCGACGACGACCGCGTGCGAGTCGGTGGGCAACGTCGACAGCGCCGGAAAGCGCGCCTGCCGGTAATCGGCCTGCGCGCCGAACCACGAGGCGAGCACGCCCGCGCTGCGCAGCGTCGCGTTGTCGGCGCCGGCCGGCAGCACGAACGGCAGACGCAGCCGGCTCGCGTCGCGGTGATCGAAGAACGGCGCGGGCAGCAGTGCGAGATCGTCGGGCAAACGGATCGGCGCGGTATCGACGATGAATTCGCTCGACGGACTCACGTCGGCCCACAGCGCGGAGTTCTCGGGGTCTTCGCAATGCTCGAGCGTGTAATGCGCGATCAGACGCAGACCGATCTGGTTGTAGTCGGTCAGAAAACGCGGATCGAGCGCGATGTCCTGTGTGACGAGCTTGCCGGCGTGCTCGCGATCGAACGGCACGGTCGCGACCACTTCGTTGTTGATCGACACCTTCAGATGCGACATCGCAAATACCAGCGACGGCGAATACGTGTAGCGCAAGCGCAGGCGCGCGGCCGTGACCACGCGATCGAGTCGCACGCCGAGATTGACGGTGCGCGCGTCTTCGACGCCGCGCAGCGTCAACGGCTGATACGCGCCCAGGGTCGCGAATGAAACGCGCGATGTGCTGGAGCCGGATGCCGGCGTTGGGACGCTGGCGTCGTTGTCGAGGTAGTGAGGGTTGACGTTGGCGGTGACGGCGCTCGCGCCGGCGACAGTGGGCGCGCTCGGCGCATTCGCCGCCGCGACGACGACAGGCACCGATGGCGCGGCGCCCGAACCGACGGCATACAACGCGCCGACAACGGCGGTCAGCGAAAGGCAAAACGACACAACTGGTTTCATGAACAGCTCAGCTTGTTGGACCTCGACCGTGCGCGCTCGAGTGCGCCGACTACGGTGCGAATCCGGTCTGCCGCGCGAGCGCGCGAAGTTGGAAACGGACTGGCGGGCGCGCGCAGCAGGCGAGACAGGCGGCGGCGCGCTATGCCTGGTATACGGAAAATCCGGCGAAACCTTGAGCGCAACGAGCGACGGCTTAGCCAACACCTGAGCGCAATCGGCAGCAGCCCTAACCGATGATGCGTTCTGTTTATGTTTCGAAGCCGGCCGGTCAGGCGAGAAGGTGCAGGTGCCTGCCGCTGTTGGGCGGCGCCACGATATCACAATTTGCAACGTTGTTCACATCTTGTAAGATCCGCAGTCATTTGCCGCACTCGAAGTCATCCCGACACATGGCCGATCCTGCCGATTCCCCCGCTCATTCACCCATCGCGCCGCCCGCCAAGCGCAGCGGTCCGCTGCGCGGGTTGTTCGCGCTGCGGCATTCGTACGCCGGCATCGTCGCGACATTGCGTGCGGAAAGCGCGTTCCGTCAGGAAGCCGCGCTCGCGGCTATCCTCGTGCCGACAGCGTTCCTGATGCCGGTCGACGCCATCGCGCGCGTGCTGCTGACCGGATCGGTGCTGCTCGTGCTGCTGGTGGAGCTATTGAATTCGGCGATCGAGGCCGCCATCGACCGGATCTCGTTCGAGCGGCATGAATTGTCAAAACGTGCGAAAGACTGTGGCAGCGCGGCCGTGACCATTGCGCTGCTGATGTGTGCGCTGACGTGGGGCGTGTTGTGCGGGCCGCTTGCGTATCGCTGGTTCGGTGGGTGAGGCGCAACGCGTTCTACGTGTCCGCACCATGGTTGGCATGGTTGCGCGCCCAGTAACGAGGGGTGCAAACGTTAGCGCGAGTTCAACGGCAATTTCGCTTGCCGCCAGGCAGCCCTTTCGCAAACGTTGGCGTCAATCAAGCGATGGCACATCTATTGCTGAATTCCGCTCGCCGGCATCTCACCCGTGAAGCCGCGTGACGTACGCAACGGGGCGCCGTTCAAACGTCATTTCAACAATCCACCGGTGGAGGCACCATGCTTCGATACGCTGTGATTTTCTTCATCATCGCCATCATCGCCGCAGTGTTCGGCTTTGGAGGCATTGCCGCGGGCGCAACCGAAATCGCCAAGGTGTTGTTCTTCATCTTCCTGGTGATCTTCCTCGTCACCCTGCTGATGGGCGTGATCCGACGCTGACGGCTGCATACAGCGTTCGGTGAATTCACCCTCGCCCGATGCGAACCGGCCACGCTGCGTGGGTGCCGCGTTGAGGTTTGCGCGGCTGCTGTCGCCGTTGCAATACTTGCCGCAGCATATTGCAATAGTTGCAGAAGCATCGGGCTCTTCAACTCTGCTTTTCTTCTCGCGCGATGCTTCGCCCTCCGAAGCATGGAGTGTCATCGTGCCGACGATGTGTCCTTCATACACCGCGACATGGCAATCGCCGCGCAGCACGCGCTCGCGGGTCGTCTCGATGGTTTGATCCACGCACCGAAGTGCAGGGTTGGCCCGTGAGCGTCTCGAGCAAAAATGTCGTAAATACTCAGGCCGATCAGCCGTCGTTCACGAGATGTTTTCGGCCTCGTACAGACGACGGCCCGCCGCATCCTTGCTGCCGAGGATGGGCTGAAAATCGATCGGCCACTCGATGCCGATGTCGGGATCGGACCACAGCAGGCAGCGCTCGAGCTCGGGGAACCAGTACTCGGTGGTCTTCCACATGCATTCGGCGACATCGGACAGCACGACGAAGCCGTGCGCGAAACCGGGCGGCACCCAGATCTGCCGCTGGTTAGCTTCGCTCAGATGCTCGCCGCTCCATTTGCCGAAGTTCGGTGAGTTCAGGCGCACGTCGACCGCGACATCGAAGATCTCGCCGCGCACGACGCGCAGCAGCCTCCCCTGGGGACGCTGCACCTGGTAGTGCAAGCCGCGCAGCACGCCATGCACGGCGCGCAGATGGCGGTCCTGCACGAAGTTGAAACCTTGCGCGACGTCGTCCGAAAACTCGTCCGCACTGAAACTTTCGAAGCAGAAGCCGAACTCGTCGACGAACACTTCCGGCTCGATGAGTTTCACCTCCGGCAATGCCGTCGCAATGACCCTGTTGCCCATCGCCACTGTGCTCGTAAAAAGGCTGGCCAGCGAACATACGGCCGCTCTCGCGACCGCGTCCGACAGACGAGGCGCGCCCGCAACGCGGGCGCCCTATCGCATGCTAAAGATACATGCTACGCCTCACTGGCCGCCCGGCTGCGGGCGCGATACTCGGTTGGCGACAAAGCCATGCGCTTGCGGAAAATTTTCGCGAGACGATCGCCGTTGCCGGTGCCGCTGCGACGCGCGATCTTGTCGACCGGCAATTCGGTCTCGGTCAGGAAGTTGCACGCGATACGCAACCGCACCTGCAGCAGGTAGTCCGACGGCGTGACCTGCATCTCGTGCTTGAAACGGCGCAGGAAATTGCGCTCGCTCATTGCGGCGACCTGCGCGGCATCGGCGACCGAGACCGGACGGTCGCAGTTGGCCTCCATCCAGCGCGCGGCTGCGCGAATCTTTTCGGCGACGCTCAGCGTGCCGCCCTCGGCCGGCAGCGGTACCCACGTCGCAGCCATGCCGGGCATCACGCGATCGGCGACGCTGCGCGCGAGCTCGGCGCCCAGGTCGCGCTTGATGAACATCAGCGCGCTGCGGGCGCAGTCGTGACGGTCGTTGGCCGCGCTGAACGCGCCTTCGCTCGCGCTCGCGCCCGGATAGCGGCTCATCAGGCCGTCATGCTCGGTCGGGCCGGCCGCTTCGAGCACGAGGCGCCCCTCGCCGATCGTTTCGATCGCGCGTGTGCGCGATTGCACGGCGCGCAGCCAGTTCAGCAGGCGTTCGTCGCGCGCGGCCACGTGGGCGCCGTAGCCGCCAGCGATGAACAGCACGTCGAAACCACCGCCAAAGCGCGTGTCGATGCGGTCAGTCCAGACGCGCGCCGACGACGAGCTGGCGACATTGCCGCCGTCCATCGACAGGAACTGCACTTCGTAGGGCGGATCTTCGCCCGCTCGTGTGCCCGCGAACTCATTGGCGGTC
Source organism: Paraburkholderia lebeckiae (assembly GCF_014201005.1). NCBI lineage: Bacteria > Pseudomonadati > Pseudomonadota > Betaproteobacteria > Burkholderiales > Burkholderiaceae > Paraburkholderia > Paraburkholderia lebeckiae. Next base: position 80,396 of record NZ_JACHDK010000015.1, read on the forward strand.
TGGAACATTTCCACGACGGTGCCGGGGCCGAGCAGCCAGAAGCCATCGAACAGCAGAATGCCGATTCGCCGCGCTGCAGTACGGACGTTCAAAGTGGGCGTATGTAGCCACGTAATTCTCGTTGTATCAAGGTGCATGTGCGGCATGATCTTCCCCAAACGGTCATACGTTGCGGACCCCGATTTGCCCCGCCATCAGACGGAACGAGAAAATGCGTTATTACGGCGGAAAAACAGACCAACGCCGCATAAGGGATTAAGCGTGATGTTAGCGGAATGGATCGCTATAGTAAATTTGAAAAACGAATTTCATCACGACAGCCCCTGTCTGAGGAAAAGCGGTTATTCAGCGATTGATATGAGCGCGGGGCAGGCCGGACAACTATGCAAGCCGCGCGAAGAACTTGGGGGAGATCTTACCGCAAAGCCTTGATGGACGGCACTCTCGCGCATTCGGACAAAGTTGCCGGTAATGCGAAGCCTGGCCATTCCGCGTTACCGAGTACGTTTCTTGCGCGGTTCAAAAATGTTTCAATTGTGAACTGCTTATCGCGCGATTATGTCGGGGCAATTCGGTAGTTTATTCGCAAAGCGTAAATTTATTGCCCGCGGCATTAGGCATTTCCGTGGCATTCGCTCCGGGCCACAAATTAATATCCAAATGCTGATTTATCGGCGGTTCTAAAAATGTTTCTATTTTGAAACATCGCTGGCCCCTTTCGTATGATTTAAACGCTCGCACGCGCCGCGTTGATCGAATCTCGGATGATTGATGCGGTGCAGCACGCGACGAGGCACCGGCCGTTGCAACCTGCGAAGTTGCAACGGCATACCTGATGCGCGCGCCTGGGAATGTGAGCAAACAGTCGGCTGGGGAACCGAATCGCGGCGCGCAACGGCCGCGCCACCGCTCGTCACCTTGCCTCAGCCATTCGTCCCTTCGCCGGCCAGCGTCGCCGCAGCGGCCGAGCGCGCGAGCACCGGCCGCAAGGCCGCGCCCGTGTGACTCGCGGCCACGCGCGACAGGCTATCCGGATCCGTTGCCGCAACGATCGTACCGCCGCCCACGCCGCCCTCCGGACCGAGGTCGATGATCCAGTCCGCCTCGGCGATCACGTCGAGATCGTGCTCGATGACGACGACGCTATGCCCGCCATCCACGAGCCGATGCAGCACGCGAATCAGCTTCGCGACGTCCGCCATGTGCAGGCCGACCGTTGGCTCGTCGAGCACGTACAGCGTGTGCGGCGGCTTCTGGCCACGCCGCGTGATGTCGTCGCGCACCTTGCTCAACTCGGTGACGAGCTTGATGCGCTGCGCCTCGCCTCCCGACAGCGTCGGCGATGGCTGACCGAGCGTCAGATAGCCGAGCCCTACGTCTTTCATCAGTTGCAGCGGATGTCCGATGTTCGTAATCGACGCGAAGAACTCGACCGCTTCGTCGATTTCCATGGTCAGCACGTCGCCGATGTTCTTGCCGCGCCACGTGACCGCGAGCGTCTCCGGATTGAAGCGCTGGCCGTGGCAGACGTCGCACGGCACCTTCACGTCGGGCAGGAAGCTCATGCCGATCGTGCGCACACCCTGGCCCTCGCATGCGGGGCAGCGGCCCTCGCCCGTGTTGAACGAGAAACGCGACGCGGTATAGCCGCGCGCGCGCGCCTCCAGCGTGCCCGCGAACAGCTTGCGGATCGCATCCCACACGCCGATGTAGGTGGCGGGACACGAACGCGGCGTCTTGCCGATCGGCGTCTGATCGACTTCCAGCACGCGGTCGATGCTCTCCCAGCCGGTGACCGAATCGCAGCCCTGCCACATGTGCGTGACGTTCAGCGGCGCGCGCGGCGCCGAGCGCGCGAGCACGCTCGAACGCCGGTTCGCGGCCGGCTTCTCCTCGGCGGCCGCGCGCGCGCGGCGCGTGGCCGGAGACGACAACACAGAGCGCCCGACCGCATCGAGCAGATTGGTCATCAGCACGTCGCGCGCGAGCGTCGATTTGCCGGAGCCGCTGACGCCCGTCACCGCGACGAGCCGCGCGAGCGGAATGCCGACCGTCACGTCGCGCAGGTTATGCAGCTTGCCGCCATGCACGGTCAGCCAGTTGTCCGGCACCGCGGCCGCACGCTTGTCCGGCGCGACGACCTCGCGACGCGGCTGCAGCGGATGTACGATCGGCTGCGCGAGGAAACGCCCGGTCAGCGAATCGGGCTGCGCGGACAGGTCCGCGACGCTGCCCTGCGCGATCAGCGTGCCGCCGCGCTTGCCCGCGCCCGGCCCGATATCGATGATGTGATCCGCGCGCCGGATCGTGTCTTCGTCATGCTCGACGACGACGAGCGTATTGCCCTTCTCGCCGAGCTTGCGCAGCGCGTTCAGCAGAATCTGGTTGTCGCGCGGATGCAGACCGATGGTCGGCTCGTCGAGCACGTAACACACCCCCTGCAGATTGCTGCCGAGCTGCGCGGCGAGCCGGATGCGCTGCGCTTCGCCGCCCGACAAACTCGGCGCCGCGCGATCGAGGCTCAGATAGCCGAGCCCGACTTCTTCGAGGAACTGCAGCCGGCTGCCGATTTCACTGACCACGTCGCGCGCGATTTCGGCGGCGCGGCCCGTCATCTGCAGCGTATCGATCCACGCGCGCGTGTCGGACACGGTCCATTGCGCGACATCGACGATCGCCTGCGAGTCGAACGTGACTGCGCGCGCGACCGGATTCAGACGCGTGCCCGCGCAATCCGGACACGGCTCGTCGATGAGTCCTTCCGGTTCCTGCTCCTCCGACGGCAGGCTCTGCTCGCGACCGCGATTGTCGTCGACGACGACCGTGTCGTCGTACGCGGCCCGCTGCTCGCGCGTCAGCGACAGCCCCGTGCCGACGCAGCTCGTGCACCAGCCATGCTTGCTGTTGTACGAGAACATGCGCGGATCGAGCTCGGGGTAGCTCGTGCCGCACACCGGACACGCGCGCTTCGTCGACAGCACCTTCACGTCGCCGAGCTTCGCGGTGGACTCGCCGCCGTTGAGCGCGTCGTGCAGACCGTCGAGCGGCGCGAGCAGATGCATGATGCCTTTACCGATGTCGAGCGTCTGATCGAGCGCTTCGCGCAGCTCCGCTTCGTGATCGGCCGAGATGACGAGGTCAGCGACCGGCAGCTCGATCGTGTGCTCGCGAAAGCGGTCGAGCTTCGGCCACGGATCGACCGGCACGAACTCGCCGTCCACACGCAGATGCGTATTGCCACGCGCCTTTGCCCATTTCGCGAGGTCGGTGTAGACGCCCTTGCGGTTCACGACGAGCGGCGCGAGGAAGCCGACGTGCTGGCCCTTGTGATCGCGCAGCAACTGCGCCGCGATCGATTCGGCGCTTTGCGACGTGACCGGCGTGCCGTCGTGGATGCAGTGCTGCAAGCCGAGCTTCACGTACAGCAGACGCAGGAAGTGCCACACCTCCGAGGTCGTCGCGACGGTACTCTTGCGACCGCCGCGCGAGAGCCGCTGCTCGATCGCGACGGTCGGCGGAATGCCGTACACGGCATCGACTTCGGGCCGGCCGGCCGGCTGCACGATCGAGCGCGCGTACGCGTTCAGTGATTCGAGGTAGCGCCGCTGACCTTCGTGGAACAGGATGTCGAACGCGAGCGTCGATTTGCCGGAGCCCGACACGCCGGTGATTACGTTGAACTTGCCATGCGGAATGTCGACGTCGAGCGCCTTCAGGTTGTGCTCGCGCGCGTTGACGATGCGCACGACGTCCTCGCCTTCGATCGCGCGACGTGCGCGGGCCGCGCTCAGGGCCTTCTGCAGCGGGATGCCCTGGGGCTCCGCCGCGGCTGCGGTGTCCATCGCGCGATCGTATTGCAGCAAGGCCTCGCCGGTATGCGATTCGACGCACGCTTTCACTTCGTCCGGCGTGCCCGCGCACAACACGCGGCCACCGCCGTCGCCGCCTTCGGGACCGAGGTCGATGATCCAGTCGGCCGCGCGGATCACGTCGAGATTGTGCTCGATCACGATCAGCGAATGACCGCTCGCGAGCAGCTTGCCGAACGCCTGCATCAGCTTCGCGATGTCGTCGAAATGCAGACCCGTGGTCGGTTCGTCGAACATGAACAGACGCTTCGCGATCACCTGCTTCGCGCCGCGTGCGCCGCGCGCCTGTGCCGATTCCGCGAGAAAGCCCGCGAGCTTGAGCCGCTGCGCCTCGCCGCCCGACAGCGTCGGCACGGGCTGGCCGAGCTTCACGTATTCGAGCCCGACGTCGACCATCGGCTGCAGCACGCGCAGTACTTCGGCGTCCTTCGCGAAGTACGCGGCAGCCTCGCTGACGGTCAGTTCGAGCACGTCGGCAATGCTCAACGCGCGCGCCGGCTGGCCGCGCTCGATCTTCACCTCCAGCATTTCCGCGCGATAACGACGCCCGTCGCAATCGGGGCAGCGCAGGTACACGTCGGAGAGGAACTGCATTTCGATGTGCTCGAAGCCCGAGCCGCCACAGGTCGGGCAGCGGCCGTCGCCCGAATTGAAGCTGAACATGCCGGGGCCGTAGCCGCGCTGTTGCGCGAGCGGTGCCTTCGCGAACAGCTTGCGGATTTCGTCGAACGCGCCGACGTAGCTGGCCGGATTCGAGCGTGCGGTCTTGCCGATCGGCGACTGGTCGACGAACACGACGTCGGTGACCTGGTCCGCGCCGTTCAGCGCCTTGAACGCGCCGGGCGCTTCGGTGGCGAGCCCGAAGTGGCGCGCCATCGCCGGATACAGCACGTCCTGCAGCAGCGTCGATTTGCCGGAACCCGACACGCCGGTCACGCACACGAGCCGCTGCAATGGAATTTCGACCGTGACGTCGCGCAGATTGTGCTCGCTCGCGCCTTCGAGCACGATGCGCGGCGTGCTCGCGTCGACCGCGCGACGCGACCAGTGCGCGGCATCCGCGACATGGCGCCGGCCGCCGAGGTACTCGCCGGTCAGCGTGCCGGTCGAGCGGATCGCCTCGGGCGCGCCGTCGAAAATGATCGAGCCGCCGCGCTCGCCCGGTCCCGGACCCATGTCGATGAGCCGGTCCGCCGCGAGCATCACCGACGGATCATGCTCGACCACGACCAGCGTATTGCCCGCGTCGCGCAGCCGGTGCATCGCCTCGACGATACGGTTCAGGTCGCGCGGGTGCAGGCCGATGCTCGGCTCGTCGAGCACGAACAGCGTCTTGGTCAGCGACGTGCCGAGCGCGGTGGTCAGGTTGATACGCTGCACCTCGCCGCCCGACAGCGTGCGGCTTTGCCTGTCGAGCGTCAGATAGCCGAGACCGACGTCGCATAGATACCTGAGGCGCGTGCGCACTTCGGCGAGCAGCAGCTTCAGCGCGTCGTCGAGCAACGCGCTCGGCAGCGTGATGTCGTCGAAGAAGCGGCGGATGCGCTCGATCGGCATCAGCATGAGATCGTGCACGGTCAGGCCCGGCAACGCTTCGAGCTGCGCGCGCGACCACTTCACGCCGCGCGGCATGAAGCGCTGCGCGGGCGCGAGCACCTGGTTCGCGTTGGCCTTGCTGCCGAGGCGCCACAGCAGCGATTCGGTTTTCAGACGCGCGCCGCCGCAGGTTTCGCACGGCGTGTAGCTGCGGTATTTCGACAGCAGCACGCGGATATGCATCTTGTACGCCTTCGATTCGAGATAGTCGAAGAAGCGTTTGACGCCGTACCAATGCGTCTGCCACTTGCCGTTCCAGTCCGGCGAGCCGTTGATGACCCAGTTGCGTTCGCGCTCGCTGAGCTCGCCCCACGGCGTGTCGCGGCGGATGTCGGCTTTCGCCGCGTAGCGCATCAGGTCGTCCTGGCACTCCTTCCACGCGGGCGTCTGCATCGGCTTGACCGCACCTTCGCGCAGCGTCTTGCGCGCATCGGGGATCACGAGACCGAGGTCGACGCCGATCACGCGGCCAAAACCGCGGCAGGCATCACAAGCGCCATAGGCCGAGTTGAACGAGAACAGCGCGGGCTGCGGATCGGCATAGCGCAGATCGCTTTCGGGGCTGTGCAAGCCGGTGGAGAAACGCCAGATGCGCGGCTCGGCGGCTTCGGCCCGCGGCTCGTCCGAGGTAGCCGGCAGCACGTAAATATTGACGCGCCCGCCGCCGCGCTTCAGCGATGCCTCGATCGCCTCGATCGCGCGTGCTTTATCCACCGAGCGCAGCCGGAAGCGGTCGGCGACGACGTCGAGCAACTTGCGCTTGCCGGTCGGCGAATCGACTTCGCGCTGCGCCTGCACGCGCGTATAGCCGCTCGCCGACAACCACTGCTCGACCTCCTGCGCGGATGCCGACTCCGGCAGCTCGACCGGGAACGTGACGACGAGCCGCAACTCCTCCTGCGCGGTGCGCTCGAGCAGTTCCGCGTAGATCGTCTCCGGCGTGTCGTGCCGCACCAGATACGCGCTCTGGCGGTCGAACAGCTCGGCCGCGCGCGCGTACAGCAGCTTCAGGTGATCGTTGAGCTCGGTCATCGTGCCGACCGTGGAGCGCGAACTGCGCACCGGGTTGGTCTGGTCGATCGCGATGGCGGGCGGCACGCCGTCGACGCGGTCGACCTGTGGCCGATCCATCCGGTCGAGGAACTGCCGCGCGTACGCACTGAAGGTTTCGACGTAGCGGCGCTGGCCTTCCGCATACAGCGTGTCGAACACGAGGCTCGACTTGCCCGAACCCGACGGCCCCGTGACGACCGTCATTTCGCCGGTGCGCACGTCGAGGTCGACGTTTTTCAGGTTGTGCTGGCGGGCGCCGCGAATGCGGATCGTGCCCTGGATCTTGTTGCCGCTCGGGTTGCCGCCTTGGGGAGTGTCAGCGAGGGTGTCAGGGGTTGCGTCGTTGGAGGACAATTTTTCCGACCGTCTGAAGGAGTGGGTCACTTCTCACGGCCGGCTCTCGCGACCGCGCAAGTTCGGTGCAGCCGGGTCGGCGCGAGGAGCGCCCGGAAGCCTGGCTGTAGGGGGATACTATACTGTATGTTTATACAGTTTTCCATGACAGGCGCAGGCGCGCCTTGACCTCTTGATCGGCGGCGATGCGCAAACGGCTGCGCCGCGGTCACACCGCCTGACTAGCCGAGCGCGCTTTCGACCCGCGAGCACCCGGCCGCATCCAGTGTCGCGCAACCCGCCGGGGTTCCGCGCGCGGCACCGTCGCCGAGCGCATAGGCGACGCAACGCCTCGCCAGCACCTCGGTCGGATCGACGAGCCGCACCACCCGCCCGCCCGGACACGCGAGCACCGGCTCACGCAACAATAACGGCAACTCGGTGCACGCGAGCACGATGACCTGCACGCCCCGCGCGAGCAGATCGTCGACAGCCGCCGCGAGGTCCTCGCAGCATTCGCCCGACGCGTGCCCCGCCTTCACGCCGCGCGGGCCGTAGATCGCGTTCATCAGACGCGCTTGCGCAGTGGCGGACGGCGCGATCTGCACCAGGCCGCGCGCGTCGAGCGCCTGTTCGTAGACGCGGCTCGCGAGCGTGCCCGAGGTGGCCAGCACGCCCACTTCGCGCAGACCCGGAAAGGTCTCGCGCAGATAATCGGCGGTACAGGTCAGCATATTGACGATCGGCACGCGCAGTGCCGGCTGGAGCCGCTCGACGAACGCATGCGCGGTATTGCACGGAATCGCGATCAGATCCGCGCCGCCGTCCTCGAGCGTCTTGCAGGCCGCGTACAGCGCGAGGGTGGGATCGTCGCCGCGCTCGAGCAGCGCCGCGGTGCGATCGGGGATCTGCGGATTCTGCTCGACCATGATCCGGATATGGTCCTGGTCGCGCGCGGCCGGCGTGTTGCGCACGACCTTGGCCATGAAATCGACGGTCGCGGCCGGCCCGATGCCGCCGACCACGCCGAGGCGGAACGTCCGCTCCGGCTGCGTGTACTGCGCCGCCGCGACATAGCGCGCATACACCTGGTTCGTATCGACGAGCGGCACCTCGATGCGCCCGAGCGCCCGCAGCACGAGGCCGATCTCCGCGAGCCCCGGCACGATCACGTCGACGCCCTGCGCGACCAGATCCGCGCACGCCGCGCGCAACAGCTCGACGGGCCGCCCGTGCAGGCGCCCATCACGGATGCCCCCGACACCAAAGACGGCGCTCGTCACGCCGTCGAAACCGGTGTCGTTGCGCGGATAGCACACGTCGAACTGCCCGGCTTCGAAGTAGCGCTCGAACAGGCCGTTCGCGCGAATCGCCGCCGACGTCAGCACGCCGATTCGGCGCGCCGACGGATAGGTGCGCCGCACGTGCGCGGACAGCGCGGTCATGATGTTGGCGACCGGCACGGTGACGTTGGCCGCGAGTTCGTCGATGAAGGTGTGGCTCAGAAAGCATGGCAGCACGATCGCGTCGACGCCGCGTTTTTCGAACGCGCGCATCGTGTCGAACACGTGGATCTTGAACTGCGGGTCCGTCGCCGCGGGCGCGGCGGGCCCCTGCCACGCGCGCGGTTCGAAGATCAGATCGAAGGGGCGCGCGGCGCCTGGCAGGCGCGACACCGTGCTCATCCGGCTGAGGATGTCGGCACTGGCGAACTGCGCCGCGCCCGTCGCCACACCTAGCGAACGAAAACGATTCATGATCAGATCCCCCGGTCGTTCTGTGCGTCCACCCTCGATCAGGGCGGCTTTCTGTGCGCTTGAGAATGACATTATGCGAGGCGCACATGTCCAGTGGTTAACCACGAAAAAGCATTACTTTGCGTTTTTCGCTCCCTCAGTTCACCGGCGCGAAAATCTCCCGCAGCCACTGCGCGAACACCCGCACGCGCGACGACAACTGCCGGTTCTGCGGATACAGCACCGACACCGGCATCGGCGGCGGCGGATAGTCCGCCAGAATGACCCGCAGCCGCCCCGCCGCCAGCTCGCCATCCACGCGGTAACGCGGCACCTGCACGATGCCGAGCCCGGCGAGAGCCGCGCCCGTGTACAGTTCGGCGCCGCTGACCGACACCGCCGACGGCAGCACGAGCGCGGTATCCCGCCCGTCGACGCGAAATTCGAGCGGCACCGGCTTGCCGGTCGCGCTCGACACGTAGTTGACCGCGCGATGCGTCGACAGCGCGTCAGGATCGGCCGGCTCGCCATACGCGGCCAGATACGCGGGACTCGCGACCGTCACCTGCTGCAGTTGCGCGACGCGCCGCCCGACCATCGACGAATCCTGCGGCACGCCCGCGCGCAGCACGCAATCGACGCCCTCACGCACGAGGTCGACGAGCCGGTCGTCCTCGCCGATCATCAGCTCGATGTCGGGAAAGCGCGCGAGAAACGCGGGCAGCGCCGGCACCACGAAGTGCCGCGCGAGCGTGCCCTGCACGTTCACGCGCAACAGCCCCTTCGGCGCGAGATTGGAAAACGCCCCCTCGGCCTCCTCCAGATCGGCGATCAGGCGCACGCAGCGCTGGTAGTGCGCTTCTCCGTCGGGCGTGAGCCGCACCGTGCGGGTCGTGCGTTCGAGCAACCGCGCGCCGAGCCGCTGCTCGAGGCGCTTCATCAGGTTGGTGACGGTCGCGCGCGGAATTTGCAGATCGTCGGCGGCGCGCGTGAAGCTCTGGCGCTCGGCGATCCGCACGAATACGCGCATTTCCTCGAAACGGTCCATACGACGGATTATTGAAGCAGATGGAATGATGATGGCGAGTCTAACCGGATTATCCCTGCGCGCAAAGCGTTCATGATTCACCTCACCGATTCACCACCTTCCATGAGGAAACCAATCATGAGCACGAACCCACAACCGAAAGTCGCCATCGTCACGGGCGCATCGCGCGGCATCGGCACGGCGATCGCACAGCGGCTCGCGAAGGACGGCTACGCGGTCGCCGTCAACTACGCATCGAGCGCGGGCGAAGCCGACGCGCTCGTCGGCGCGATCCGCGAAGCTGGCGGCAAGGCGGTCGCGGTGCAAGCCGACGTGTCGAAGCCCGACGACGTGCGTCGCATGTTCGAGATCACCGAACGCGAACTCGGCAAGGTGGATGTGCTCGTCAACAACGCGGGCGTGATGAAGCCCACGCCGCTCGCCGACACGCCCGACGCACTCTACGACCAAATCTTCGACATCAACGTGCGCGGCACCTTCAACACGCTGCGCGAAGCGGCCGCGCGCCTGAACGACGGCGGGCGCATCGTCAATTTCTCGACCAGCGTGCTCGCGCTGAACCTGCCCGGCTATGGCATCTACACGGCGACCAAGGCAGCCGTCGAAGCGTTCACGCGTGTCTTCGCGAAGGAACTGCGCGGGCGCAACATCACAGTGAATGCGGTCGCGCCGGGACCGATCGCGACCGCGCTGTTCCTCGAAGGCAAGACCGACGAGCAGATCGAGACGTTCGCGAAGATGCCGCCGCTGCAGCGCCTCGGCGAGCCGGAAGACGTGGCGGGCGTGGTCGCGTTTCTGGTCGGCCCGGATGCGGGTTGGGTCAATGGGCAGGTATTGCGGGCCAATGGCGGTTTGGCCTGATGGGATGCGCTGGTCCAGCGTGCGGCCGCGCTGGACCAGCGCATTGCGCCGGCTGCGGCGCCTGGAACGTGGTCGACCCGGCGCTCAAACCGCCTTTGGATTGCGTTCCGCGAAGCCTTCCTGATGCCAGTACGGATACGCGGGCCGCACCGTGCTGGCCGCATCGAGCTTCGCGACCTGGTCCGGCGTCAGATTCCAGCCGACCGCGCCGAGGTTCTGCCGCAGTTGCTCCTCGTTGCGCGCGCCGATCAGCAGCGTCGCGACGGTCGGCCGTTGCAGCAGCCAGTTCAGCGCGATCTGCGGCACGGTCTTGCCGGTTTCGGCGGCAATTTCGTCGAGCGCGTCGAGCACGCGGAACAGATAGTCTTCCGGCACCGGCGGCCCCATGTCGGCGGTCTTGTGCAGACGGCTCGTCTCCGGCAGCGGCTGGCCGCGCTTGAGCTTGCCGGTCAAGCGCCCCCAGCCGAGCGGACTCCACACCACCGCACCGACGCCCTGGTCGACGCCGAGCGGCATCAGCTCCCACTCGTAGTCGCGCCCGACCAGCGAGTAGTAGGTCTGATTCGCGACATAGCGCGGATAGCCGTAACGGTCGGCGATATCGAGCGACTTCATCAGATGCCAGCCGGAGAAATTCGACACGCCGATATAGCGGATCTTGCCCGCGCGCACGAGGTCGTCGAGCGTGGACAGCACTTCGGAGATCGGCGTTTTCGCGTCGAAGCCGTGCAGCTGGAACAGGTCGATGTAATCGGTTTGCAGACGCTTGAGCGCTGAATCGACCGCCTGGATCAGATGGAAGCGCGACGAGCCGACGCCGTTCGGATCGTCGTCGAAACGAAACGTCGCCTTGGTCGACAGGATCGCCTTGTCGCGCTTGCCCTTCAGCGCCTCGCCGAGCACCGACTCGGACGCGCCCTTCGAATAGATGTCGGCGGTGTCGAACAACGTGACGCCCGCGTCGAAACAGATGTCGATCAGACGCCGCGCTTCGGCGACGTCGGTCGCGCCCCACGCCTGGAAAAATTCACCCTTGCCGCCGAACGTACCGGTGCCGAGACTCAGCACCGGCACTTTGAAACCCGATGCACCCAGATGTCTGTATTCCATTGAAGAACTCTCCGTGGCATTTCCGTCGATGAACGGAGGTTCAGTCTACGCGTGTCCGCCAAACGGCGTCACGAAGGCGACGCGCTCAGATCCGTCAATGCATCGCGCACGGCATCGATCACGCTGCCCCAATCGCCGAGCGCCGGTTGACGGAACAGTCGTGCGGACGGATACCACGGCGTGTCGCTGCGTTCGAGCAACCAGCGCCAGCAGGTGTCGAAGCGGTTCAGAATCCAGACGGGTTTGTCGAGCGCGCCGGCCAGATGCGCAGTGGACGTGTCGACCGAAATCACCAGATCGAGACTGGCGACGAGCGCGGCGGTATCGGCGAAATCGTGCAGCAGCCCGGTGTAATCGGCGACGCGTTCAGCGTAGGCGCTTTCGGCTAATTGCGGTGCGGCCGCGCCCTTCTGCACGCTGAAGAAGCGAACGTTCGGCACCTCGAGGAGCGGCGCGAGTTGCTCGCACGTGAGCGACCGACGCGCGTCGATCTTGCGCAGCTCGGCGATATGCGCGCGGTTCTCGCCGGCCCAGACGAGGCCGACTTTCAGCGGCCTGATTGCGTTGGCATCCGCGTTGATGTTGCCGTCGTGTTCGATCCGCTCACGCCATTCGCTGACGGCCGCCGGCTGCGCAAAAAGATACGGCGTCGCCGCCGGAATGCTCGCTTCGTTCGTGCCGAACGCAAGCGGCAAGCTCAGCAGCGGGCAATGACAATCGAACGGCGGCAACGGCTGCCCCGCTTCGATCAACCGGTCGACACCGTCGAGCGTCGACAGCAATCGCAACAACGCGCCCGGCACTTCGAGCACGACCTTCGCGCCGAGCTTCGCAACGAGCGGCGCATAGCGGCAGAACTGCAACGTGTCGCCCAGGCCCTGCTCCGCATGCAGCAGGATCGTTTTGCCGTCGAGCGGAACATCGCCGAGCCACAGCGGCTGCGCGAACGCGCGCCTGCCGGCCTTGATGCGGCTGCGCTCCCAACGCCATTCGTATTCGCGCCAGCCGGTATCGAAGCGGCCCATTTGCAGCAGGCACAGCGCCTGGTTCCAGTGCGTTTCGACCGACGCCGGATTCAACGCAAGCGCGCGCTGATAGCTCGACAACGCCTGTTCGCGCTGATTCAGATCGATCTGCGCGAGACCGAGGTTGTTCCATGCATCGACGAAAGCAGGCGCAAGTTCCAGCGCGCGTTGGTAGCAGCGCTGCGCTTCGTGCGGCTGGTTCAGATCGCCGAGCACGTTGCCGCGATTGCTCCATGCATCCGGATAGTTCGGCTGCAACGCGAGCGCCTGGTCGCAGCTATCGAGCGCATCGGCATAGCGGCCGAGATCGCGCAGCACGCAGGCGCGATTGTTCCACGCCGGCGCAAACTCCGGCACGAGCGAAAGCGCGCGTTCGTAGCTCGCGAGCGCATCGAGCGGACGGTTCAGCGCCGCCAATGCGTTGCCGCGATTGTTCAACGCATCGGCGAATTTCGGCTGCATCGCGAGCGCCCGCTCGGCACACGCGAGCGCTTCGTCGTGGCGCTGCAACGCGTTCAGCGCATAGGCGAGATTCGAATGCACGGCCGGCTGTCTCGCGTCGAGCACGAGCGCCTTCTTCAGCAGATCGATGCCTTCCTGCAAGCGGCCGGTTTGCAGCGCGAGTTCGCCGAGCCAGCGCAACGCGTCGCCATGCTTCGGCTTCAGTTCGAGTATCTCGCGATACAACTCCTCGGCTTCGACGAGCGCGCCGTTCTGCTGGAGCGCGACGGCTTGTCGAAGCAGATGGTCCAACTGTTGCGGCAGACTGGCTGGCTTGCTCATGCGGTACCTGAAATCGAAGGCGCGAAGAATCGTCGGATGAAGCGCACGATTATCGCCGAAAAGCCCGGATTCCAAGTACCGCCGCTGCCGCGTAGCGACGTGACGCCGCCTATTGCGCGGCCACGGACAGATGCTTGCGCTTCGCGAGATCCTGCGCCATCGCATAGTGCTGCTGGATCGTCGGCAGCGCCTGTTTCGCGGCGGCCTTCAACTGCTCGTCGCGGCCCGCGGCGATTTCCGCCTGGAAAGCGGACAGTGCCTTCTGTTCACCCGCGAGCGCGACCTGCTCGATGTACACCTTGTCGAAGTCCGCGCCGCGCAGGTGGTTGATGCTTGCGAGCACGGCCGCATCGGGATCGTTCTTCGGCACGTCGACACCGCGCGGACTCGCCGCGCGCAACGCGTCGGTGATCTTCGCGTCGTCGCTCGACACGCGCTCGGCAAAGGCCTTCACGTCGCGGTCGGCCGAACGCGCGGTGGCGATACGCGCGGCATCGCGCTGCGTCGCGACGGCTTGCGTGCCGTCCGCGATGAAGGTCTGGTCGGCGGCATGCAGGCGGCCCGTGTCGGTGGACGCGGCGCTCTGCGCGCTGGCCACCGAGGTGGCCGTCAGAAGACCACCGAAGCAGGCCGCGGCGGCGATGCGGGCCAAAGCGACGGAAGGGACGGAAGGCAGGCGGATCATACGTTCTCCTTGAGGTGAAAGCATCTGAAAGCAAAACGACGGACACGTGTGCGCCGCGAACGAAGCGTGCGATGCAAAACGCTGCGGACTGCTTGCGAGCCCAGCGCGGCGCCACGCTTTTATCGCTGCCGATTCTAGAAGCCGCGCCGTCGGGCAGGTGAAACGCTGCTGTCGCTTCTGTAACCTTAGGTAACCCTCATATGAATGCGCACACGTTTGCCGTATTCGTGTGAATCGCGCGCGCCGCTCGACGCTGCCACGCAGTGCTGAATTTTTCGCCATCGGCGCCGATAACCAGGTACAGGCACCGCTCAGCACCGCTCAGCACAGCAATTCTGGAGAACGATTCCGATGGCAGACGACCACCGTGCCAATCACGAGCGCCACACCGAACGCAGCAACCTGACGAGCTCCAACAAGTTCGAGCTGCTGCTATACCGCCTCGGCCACGTGCCGGGCAGCGACGCGCACGAGTTGTATGGGATCAACGTGTTCAAGGTGCGCGAAATCTCGACGATGCCGACCGTCACGCCGATCGCCGGATCGTCGCCTTACGTGATGGGGGCGGTCGACATTCGCGGGCAGATCATCCCCGTGATCGATCTGCCGCGGTTGATGGGCTGCGAGCCGACGCGCGGCCTGAACATCCTGCTGGTCACCGAATTCGCGCGTTCGACGCAGGCCTTCGCGGTCGAGGAAGTCGACGACATCGTGCGACTCGAATGGAACCAGGTGCTGTCGGCCGATGGCTCGGCGGGCGGCAAGCTCGTCACGAGCATCGCGCGCATCGACGGCAATACCGGCGACTCGCGGCTCGCCCAGGTGATCGACGTCGAGCAGGTGTTACGCGACGTGTTCCCGTCGCAGCATCCGAGCGTCGATCCGGCCTCGGTCGGCCAGGCGCTCGGCATCCGCCACGGCGCGAAGATCCTCGCCGCCGACGACTCCGGCTTCGCGCGCAAGCTGATCGAACAGGCGCTCGCCGCGATCGGCGCTGACTACATCATGACGAAGACCGGCGAGGAAGCGTGGCAGACGCTGCAGCAGGTCGCGCGCGAAGCGCAGAAAAACGGCGCGCGCGCGAAAGACACCATCGCGCTGGTACTAACCGATCTCGAGATGCCGGAGATGGACGGCTTCATGCTGACGCGCCAGATCAAGGCCGATGAACGCACGCGCGATATTCCGGTGATCATTCACTCGTCGCTGACGGGCGCGGCCAATGAGGCGCATGTGAAGAACGCGGGCGCCAACGGCTATGTCGCGAAGTTCGCGGCGAGCGAGCTCGCCGACGCGATCCGTGGTGCGCTGGGTGCCGCGCCGGCGAAGACGGCGGCTTGAGGTCTGGGGTGTCGAGCAGTGAATCGGGTCGCCGCGCTCAACGATGCGCGGCAAGCTCGATCGAGAAGTCCATCCGGCCGATCTCGACGCCCATCGTGTTGAGCCGCTGCGGCGCATGAAAGCCGTCGAGCGCCGCGCGTTGTTCAGGCGTACCGATATCGAGCACGGCGAGCAACTCGGCGGTGACCGCGTAGAGCACGCCGGGATTGCCGTCCTCGATCTTCAGCGCGATGCCTAGCGCGCCCTTCGCGCCGAGCCGCGCGGTCTGCCGCGATGCGCGTACGCCGATCGCATAGCTGCCGTCCGCGCCGACCTTGCCGACCAGCGCGCCATCGAAAGCCTGCATCAGCAGCGTACAGAAGCGGCCCTCCCCGCCGACCAGTTCCGGGTACGACGTCATCGCGCGATAGATGCGCGCGAGCGCGGCCGCGCGCGGCGTCGTCGCGGCGGCTTCGGTTTCCTGTTGATCCTGCGCCGCCGCGAGTTTCGCGAACAGACGTGCGAGCCGGTCGAGCGCAAACGCCGGCGTCGGCAGATTGCAGCCGTCGATTGCCCATTGCACGCCCTCGTCGGGCAGATCGCAGACGCTCGCGACCGTCTGCTTCACACGCACCTGCAACGGATGCCCGGGCAGTTCATAGCCGGCGAGCGCCGCGCCGATCGAACGCGCGCCGGCCAGCATGCCCGCGTGCTTGCCCGAACAGTTGCTGCACACGCCGGTGGGCGTAAAGCCGCGCCGGATCCAGTCGACGTACACCGCATCCGATAACGGCGGATGGCCGCCGCAACGCAGATCGGCCTCGCTCGCCTGCGCTTTCGCGAGCATGCCGCGGGTGCGTTCGATATGACGCGGCTCGCTGCTGTGCGATGCGCACATCAGCGCGAGATCGGCTTCGTCGAAACCGCAACGCTCGAGCGCGCCGGTTTCGAGCACCGCGAGCGCCTGGGCCGGCTTCGCCGCGGAACGCGCGAGCGTCATGCGCGCGGCGTCGCCGAACGAATACAGCAGACGACCGTCCGCATCGACGACCGCGACGTGCGCGAGATGCGTGTTCTCGACGGATTCACCACGATAGATCGTCGCCGCGACCGGCGCGGCGGGGTGCAGTTCGGACTGGCTCATGCGGTTCGTCTCCTCGTCGTGTCATTGATCGTGCATTGGCGCACAGGCCCTGGCAATCAGGCGCTCGCCGCGAGCGCCTCTTCACGCTCGAGCGTGCGCGTGTGCCGCAGTTCGGGAAAGAACCGCATCCACAATAGCGCGATCGCGATCGTCGCGGCTCCGCCGACCAGCACCGCCGGCTGCGCGCCCCACCATCCCGCGGTCAGGCCCGATTCGAACTCGCCCAATTGATTCGACGTCCCGATGAACAACGAATTGACCGCGCTGACGCGGCCGAGCATTTCATCGGGCGTGCGCAATTGCACGAGCGACAGCCGCACCACCACGCTGATCGTGTCCGACGCGCCGAGCACCATCAGCGCGAACAACGACACGAGGAACTGATGCGACAGCCCGAACACGATCGTCGCGATGCCGAACGCGATCACGCCGCCGAACATCGCCGCGCCGGGCCGGTTGCGCAATGGATAATGCGCGAGCCAGATCGTGCCCGCGAGCGCGCCGATCGCCGTGCCCGAGCGCAACAGGCCGAGTCCGAGCGGGCCCGCGTGCAGCACGTCGCGCGCGAAGATCGGCAGCAACGCGGTCGCGCCGCCGAACAGTACCGCGAACAGATCGAGCGACAGCGCGCCGAGAATCACCGGCTCGCGACGAATGAACGCGATGCCCGAAAAGATCGATTCGAGCGTGACGGGCGCGCGGCTCGCCGGCTTCATCTGCAACGGAATGCTCCACACAGACGCGGCGGCCGCCGCGAACGTCAGCGTGCACGCGAGATACGCGGCACCGGGACCGATGCCGTACAGCAGACCACCGAGCGCGGGCCCGGCGATCTGCGCGGTCTGATTGGCGGACGTCGCCCACGCGGTCGCCTTCGGCAGATAGCCGCGCGGCACCACGGCCGGCAGCAGCGACGCCACGGCCGGCGATTCGAACGCGCGCGACGCGCCGACGCAGGCGGCGAGCACGTAGATGACCGGCGCGCTGATCCAGCCGCCGAAGGTGCCGATCGCGAACAGCAATGCAGCGACACTTTCGAGGCTCTGGCAGACGGCGGCGATGCGGCGGCGATCGTAACGATCGGCGACATGGCCGACGACGAGCGTCAGCAGGAACATCGGCAGAAACTGCGCGAGGCCGACGAGGCCAAGTGCGAACGCGCTATGCGTGAGCGCGTAGACATGCCAGCCCATCGCGACCGCGAGCATCTGGAACGACAGCGACGACAGGATGCGGGTGCACCAGAAACGCTGGAACGGCGGGTGTTTCGGCAGGCTGAAATGCGGGGAATCGGCGGGATCGATGGAGGCTGGGGGCATCGGGGTTGTTGCTCGTGACGGGGCGCATCGGGGCGAGGGTTGGGCGGGCGCCAGTTTAGAGCAAGACCGGAGGACATGCACAAAGGAGGCCGATCTCGAACCAGTGGAGACGCCCATCGTCGAAATGAGGCGCCATATCTAAACCGTAGCCCGGCACATCGGACACCCATGTGCCATCGAAAAGATTGAAAGCCAGATTGTGGCCTGGCTCTTCGGTTGCATACAGATCCAGTTCAGTTCCTTTCAATTTGGCGGCTCGATCGATCGTCAAGTTTGCCGATTACGGTGCATCAGCGCGCCGCATGTCACGCGACGGGCGTTAAATCGAACGCGCGTCCGCATCAATGGGCATGATTGGGCATCAGTCGGGCTCGCCGCGCGCTTCGCAGTGCGTATATTTATGCTTGATGTATCGATGTGAACTGCCGGCCTGTTTGCGGCTATGATTGTGCCCCGTGGGCAGCCGCCCGGCTGGCGGTACTCCGGCCCACTCGCCACCGGCCAGCCACACCGTCTAACACTCGAACTACCGGAGGGCATCGAATGGTACTGGGGTGGCTCGTCCTACTTCCGTTCATGGCCGCGGCGCTCATCGCGCTCACGAGGCCGCGCGCCGCCGCGCTCTGCACCTGGATCGCGTTCGCGACGGCGCTGTTCGGCTGCGGGCTGCTGCTGAGCGAGCGCATGGGCATGGGCGACCACGACGTGCTGCAATGGCGCCATGAGTGGATGCCCGACATCGGCCTCGCGCTGTCGCTGCGCCTCGATGGCCTCTCGTTCATGTTCGCGTTGCTCGTACTCGCGATCGGCCTGCTCGTCTTCATCTACGCACGCTACTATCTCGCCGGCAGCGATTCATTGCCGCGTCTGTACCTGCTGCTACTGCTCTTCATGGGCGCGATGCTCGGCATCGTGCTGTCGAACAACCTGCTGCTGCTCGTCATCTTCTGGGAACTGACGAGCCTCGTCTCGTTCCTGCTGATCGGCTTCTGGCCATCGCGCCCCGACGCAAGGCGCGGCGCACGCATGGCGCTCACCATCACCGGCGCGGGCGGTCTCGCGCTGCTTGCGGCCGTGCTGTTGCTCGGCCACGTCTGCGGCAGCTACGAGCTGAACGACGTGCTCGCCCAGCTTGACAAGGTGCAGCACGATCCTGTCTACCCGGCCATTCTGCTGCTCACGCTGTTCGCGGCGTTCACGAAGTCGGCGCAGTTTCCTTTTCACTTCTGGCTACCGCACGCGATGTCGGCGCCCACACCCGTGTCGGCCTATCTGCATTCGGCGACGATGGTGAAGGCCGGCGTGTTCCTGCTCGCGCGTCTCTATCCGGTCTTCGAAGGTACCCACCTATGGGCGTACACGGCGACCGTGGCCGGGCTCGTCACGCTGGTGGGCGGCGCGGGGATGGCGTTGTTGCAGCGCGATCTGAAGGGCCTGCTCGCCTATTCGACCATCAGCCATCTCGGCCTGATCGTGCTGCTGTTCGGCCTCGACACGCAGCTCTCGACTGTCGCCGCGCTCTTTCACACGGTCAACCACGCGGTGTTCAAGGCGTCGCTCTTCATGGCGGCGGGCATCGTCGATCACGAAACCGGCACGCGCGATCTGGGCCGTCTGCGCGGCCTGCGCAGGTACATGCCGCATACGGCCGTGCTCGCGAGCGTCGCGTCGCTGTCGATGGCCGGCGTGCCGCTGCTCAACGGCTTTCTCTCGAAGGAAATGTTCTTCGGCGAAACGCTTGCGCAAAGCATGTTCGGGCCGCTGAACCTTGCCGTGCCGGTCATCGCGATTGTGGCGGCGGCGCTCTCCGTGGCGTACTCGCTACGTTTCGTCTGGGGCGTGTTTTTCGACGGCGAGACGCCGCGCGATCTGCCGCACTATCCGCCTCACGAGGCGCCGCGCTTCATGAGGCTGCCGGTCGAGATTCTCGTGGCGCTGTGCCTGCTGATCGGCCTGTTCCCGCAGCAATGCATCGGCAGGCTGCTCGAGTCGGCCGCGTGGGTCACGCTCGGCGGCAAGCTGCCCGACTACAGCCTGAGCCTGTGGCACGGCGTCAATACGCCCCTCGTGATGAGCGCGGTGTCGTTCGCGGCGGGCGCGGCGCTCTTTTTCCTGCGCCGCAATGCGTTCCGCCACCGTCGCTCGGCGCTCACCGAGTTGAACGCGAGCGAAATCTTCGACCGCTTCGTGCAGCGTCTCGAACAGAGCGCCGGCGTGATCGTGCGCTTGTTCGAGACGCGCTCGCTGCCGGCCTACCTCGCATGGATGATCGCGGCGATGCTGATCGTGCCGGGCGTGCCGCTCGTCGCGCTCGACACCTGGAGCGGCAGCCACACCCGCCTGCCGCCCGATCCTTTCACGCTGGGCGGCCTCGTGCTGATGGCGTTGCTCGCCGTCGGCGTGGTGCTCGTGCGTGCGCGCACCCTTTACGCGCTCGTGATGCTGAGCACCTGCGGCCTGCTCGTGTCGCTCGCCTTCGTGCGCTTCTCCGCGCCCGATCTCGCGCTCACGCAGATCTCCGTCGAACTGGTCACGATCCTGCTGCTCGTGCTGGCCGTCTATTTCCTGCCCGCGCTGCAACGCGCCGTCGAGCCGCTCCCCGTCCGGCTGCGCAACGGCGTGCTCGCGCTCGCGGGCGGCGCGCTGCTCGGCGCCGTGTCATACAGGATCATGACGAGCGCGCCGCTGCCGGGCATCGCTCCGTACTTCCTCGCCAATGCGCTGCCCGGCAGCGGCGGCCATAACGTCGTCAACGTGATCCTCGTGGATTTCCGCGGCTTCGATACGATGGTCGAAATCAGCGTGCTCGTGGTCGCGGGGCTCGCCGTCAAGGCGCTGCTGCGCGGGCTGCGCCTGAAGTCGCCCGATGCGGGGCCGGATGGCCGGCCATGGTCGTCGCAATCGCATCCGCTGATGCTCGCGATCCTCGCGCGGCTGATGCTGCCGCTCACCGTGCTCGTCGCCGTGTTCGTGTTCCTGCGCGGCCACAACCTGCCCGGCGGCGGCTTCATCGCGTCGCTGATCCTCTCGATCGCGTTGTTGCTGCAGTACGTCGCGAGCGGGGTGCTGTGGACCGAGTCGCGCATCCACCTCAACTACCGCGCGCTCGCGGGCTTCGGCATTCTGATCGCCGCGGCCACGGGGCTCGGCAGTCTCGCGTTCGGCCAGCCGTTTTTGACCAGCGCGTTCGGGCACCTGCACGTGCCGCTGATCGGAGAGATCGAACTGTCCACGGCGATGCTGTTCGATCTCGGCGTAACGGGCGCGGTGGTCGGCACGACGCTCACGATCGTCTCGCACCTCGGCGTGCGCGACAAGGACATGCAGTCCGTGGAGAAAAGCTGATGGAAGCTGCCTTTGCCATCGCGATCGGCGTGCTTTGCGCGTGCGGCATCTACCTGCTGCTGTGCGCACGCGTGTTACCGGTGATTCTCGGCATCACGCTGTTCTCGTATGCGATCAACCTGTTCCTGCTCGGCATGGGCCGGCTTGCGATCGGCAAGCCAGCGGTCATCGCGGCGGGGGCGCAATACGCCGATCCGGTGCCGCAAGCGCTCGTGCTGACGGCCATCGTGATCGGCTTCGCAATGACGGCCTTCACCGTGGTGCTCGCGCTGCGCTCGTTTTCGATCACGGGCAACGATCACGTCAATGGCGAGGAGACGCCCGTCGAATGAACCACGTTCTCCTGCTCCCGATCCTGATTCCGCTCTTTTCCGCGGGCGTCATCGTCGCGCTGCCACTGCGCGCGAAACGCCTGCAACGCGCGCTGAACGCGCTCGCGATCATCGCGCTGCTGCCCGTCGCGTGCCTGCTGATGGCGCGCGCCGCGCAAGGCGAGATCGCCAGCTACGCGCTCGGCGCATGGCCCGCGCCGTTCGGCATCGTGCTGGAACTCGACCGGCTCGGCGCGCTGATGCTGGTGCTCACCGCCGTGCTGGCGGTCTGCTGCCTGCTCGGCACCTCGAGCGAGGACGCGAGGCGCGGCCGCTATTTCCGTGCGCTGTTCCAGTTCGAGCTGATGGGCCTGAACGGCGCCTTCCTCGCGGGCGATCTCTTCAACCTGTTCGTGTTCTTCGAGCTGCTGCTGATCGCGTCGTACGCGCTGCTGCTGCATGGTGGCGGCGCGCGACGGGTGCGCAACGGCTTGCACTATCTGTTGATGAACCTCGTCGGTTCGTCGTTCTTTCTGGTCGCGATCGGCGTGCTCTACGGCGTCACGGGCACGCTCAACATGGCCGACATGGGCGAACGTCTGGCGCGTCTCGGGCCGGAGTCGCTGCCCCTCGCGCAGTTCGCGGGCGCGACGCTGATGCTCGTGTTCGGCCTCAAGGCCGCCGTATTTCCGATGTCGTTCTGGTTGCCGCAGGCCTACCGCAGCGCCATCGGCCCGGTGGCCGCGCTGTTCGCGATCATGACCAAGGTCGGCATCTATGCGATGCTGCGCTGCGACGCGCTCGTGTTCGGCGCGGCGGGCGGCGTGCTCGATGCGTTCATGCATCAGTGGGCGTGGTGGCTCGCGATCGCGACGATCGTGTTCGGCGCGCTGGGCGCGTTGGCGGTGTCGAGTCTCAAGACCACGACGGGCTATCTCGTGCTGGTTTCGGTGGGTCTGCTGATCGCGGCGATCGCACTACAGACGCCGCTTGCATGGAGCGCGCTGCTCTACTACCTGATCAGCACGACGCTCTGCACAGGCGCGCTGTTCCTGCTCGCCGACACGCTCGAACCCGAGCAAGCCCCGACACCGCACGCCGCCCATGCCGCCCATGCCGCCGTTTCCGCCGATATCAATTCGATCGAGCCCGGCTCGCTCGAAGCGCTCGACGACGCGGCCGCGGCGGCCATCTCGCCCGACCCGGACCGCGAAGCGGTGGCGACGCTGGCGCGGGTGCAGCCGCTGCAGGTCGAGACGGCCGGCGCGCTCGCCGTGCCGGTCGGGGAACCGGCTCGTACCGAAGCCGAAGCTACGGTCGAAGCGGTCCCGCGCACGCATGCACCGTGGCCGTCGAACGTCGCCGCGCTGCTCTATCTGATCGCCGCGGTGGGCGCCGCGGGCCTGCCGCCGCTGTCCGGGTTCCTCGGCAAGGCGATGGTGCTGACCGCCACGCCGCTCGACGCGGCAGTCGTGCTGTGGCCGGCCGTACTGCTGTCGAGCCTGCTCTCGATCGTCGCGCTGAGCCGCACGGGCACGCGCCTGATGTGGGCCGCGCCGGCCGCGCGCGCCGCCGCCGGCAAAGAGGAGCGCGCACCGCGTGGCAGTAATGCGAAGCTCGCCGCCTGCGCGGTCCTGCTCGGCTGTGTCGTGGCCATCACGCTTGGCGCGGGCGCGGTGCGGCACTATCTCACCGATACGGCGACACAGCTATTCGATCGCGCCGCCTACGTGCACGCGATCCTGCCCGCGGCGCGCTCCTCGCCACCAGCGGCCGCCGCGACCACGGCCGACGCACAGGGGAACTGACGATGTTGAAAAGGCTCTTCCCCCACCCGTGGCTCGCGGTCTTGCTGATCGTCTGCTGGGTGCTGCTGATGAACGACGTCTCGCCGGGCAATCTGCTGCTCGGCGCCGTGCTCGGCTACGTGATCTCTTTTCGCGTCGCCAAAGGCTTGTGGCTGCGACCGGTGCGCTTCCGCCGACCGTGGCTGCTCGTGCAACTCGCCTGGCATGTGTTGGTCGACATCATCGTGGCCAACGTCGAGGTCGCGCTGCTCGTGCTCGGCCCGATGCAGCGGATGCGCCCGGCGTTCATCGAGGTGCCGCTCGACAGCACCCACGAGATCGCGCTCACGGTGCTCATCAGCGTGATCTCGCTGAGCCCTGGCACGCTGTGCGCCGAACTCAGCGACGACCGCACGCGCCTCTCCGTGCACGTGCTCGATCTCGGCGACGAAGCGGCACTCATCGCGCTCATCAAGTCCCGTTATGAAGCCCCTTTGATGGAGATCTTCGCATGCTAGCCATCGTAATTCCGATCTCGCTCGCGATCCTCGGCATCGCGTTCCTGCTCGCGCTGTGGCGCCTCGTGCGCGGGCCGTCGCTGCCCGATCGCATCGTCGCGCTCGACACGCTCAACATCAATGCGATCGCGTTGATCGTCGTGTACGGCATCAGCTTGCGCTCGACGGTGCTCTTCGAGGTTGCGCTTCTGATTGCCGTGATGGGTTTCGTGGGTACCGTCGCGCTCACCAAGTACCTGCAGCGCGGCGACATCATCGAACTCAACTAGCGTGGGGGATGCCGATGGAAACTTTTGCCGAAGCGATCGTTTGTTTGCTGCTGCTGGCCGGCAGTCTGTTCACGCTGGTCGGGGCGGTCGGGCTCGCTCGGCTGCCCGACTTCTTCATGCGGTTGCACGGTCCGACCAAGTCGACCACGCTCGGTGTGGGCGGCATCGTGCTCGCGTCGGTGGTGTATTTCAGCGCGCATAACAACTTCGCGAGCCTGCATGAGTTGCTGATTCCGGCGTTTCTGTTTCTCACCGCGCCGATCAGTGCACATATGCTGGCGAAGGCGGGGATTCAGCAGGGAGTGAAGCTGTCAGAGGCGACGCGGGGGCGGCCGCCTGTTACGGGCGCTTGCGCGGAACGGGGGAATACGGGGGAGTTGCGGGAGGGGGATGAGGGGTGATGTGGTAAACAGCACCGTTCAGGAAACTAAACTTGTGTGTAAAATCGCCATTAACAACGATGTGACAGCCCCTTAAAACCCAACCCCGAAGGAGATTCTATGGTCATGAAAGGAAAGACCGGGAACATCCACGGAGTCGAAGTCAAGGCCCGGGCAGGCGTACAGCTCCCGACAACAAAGGTCAATGCAAGCTCCGCGGATGGTCGTAAGCAGATCCTCAATGCAGCCAAACGCGTGTACGAACAGCATCATGCTGTCATTCAAGCGCTGGCAAAGAGATGATTCTTGATGCGGGTATGGTCGTGATCGTGCACGACTTTATTCTCTCCCGCGAACCGGGACTCGTTGGCACGACGAACAGGGGCACCTTGGAGGGTGCCCTTGGTCGTATTGAGAACCGCATTCACTATGGCGGACTGGAGGATGTCTTTGAGATCGCCGGGCTTTACGCAGAAGCGATCGCGCGCGGACACGCTTTTTCGGATGCCAACAAGAGGACGGCGCTGGTTTCGGCGTTAACCTATTTGCTTATTGAAGGGTACGCAGTCCGTCGTACTCAGGCGCTCGAAGAGATCATGGTTGACGTGGCTGAAGGCAGGCTTGACTACCAGGATCTCGCAAACATATTTTCTTCTCTTGCCACGCCGATCGAACTGCCAGAAAGCCTTAGGCATAGGCCTGAATGAGCCCCGCCCCGAGCGGGGCTTTTCATATGTTCCCCGGTAAGTCTCTTTGTCGAGCCGAGCCCTGGAAAAACCCGACCTGTGTTGTTCGTAGACGACGCATCGAAATGGCCGCCGGCGGGTGGGAAATTGCACCGCGGGCACGCGTGTGGGTAGCGGTGTTGGTAGAAAAGAAAAACGGGCCGAAAGGCCCGTATTCATTGATGTCCTGGCGGAGAGACGGGGATTCGAACCCCGGATAGGCTATTAACCTATACACGCTTTCCAGGCGTGCGACTTAAACCGCTCATCCATCTCTCCGGCGGGGAGCCGAATTATAGCAAACTTCGCGCCCTGCGCCACACCCTGGCCAAAACCCGCGCAAACCGCCTACGGATGCCGGATATAGTCGACCAGCGCGATCGTATAAGCGTCCGCCTTTCGATCGATCAAACTCACCCCGATCGCCACGAGAAAACCCGCCGGCACGCCGAACACGCCCGAACTGATCGGCTCGATGCCAAACCAGCGCGCACCTGTGAATCCCGTCATCTGCGTGAAGAACGGATACGTCGACACGATGTAGTAGATGCACACGACGAGCCCCGCGACCATCCCCCCCACCGCGCCGAGCCGCGTCGTGCGTTTCCAGAACACGCCGAGCACGAGCGCCGGAAACAGACTCGACGCCGCCAGAGAAAACGCCGCCCCGACCAGAAACAGAATATTCCCCGTATTCAGCGACGCCACGTACGACGCGAACAATGCGACACCCAGCAGCAGAATCTTCGAGATCGTCACGCGCCGCTGGCTCGACGCGTTCGGATCGATCATGTGGTAGTACACGTCGTGCGATAGCGCGTTCGCGATCGTCAGCAGCAGACCATCCGCGGTCGATAGCGCCGCCGCGAGCGCCCCCGCCGCGATCAAGCCCGACATCACATACGGCAGCCCCGCGATCTCGGGCGCCGCGAGCACGACCATATCGGGCTGCATCTGGATTTCGCTCCAGCGCACGATACCGTCGCCGTTCGTATCGGCGAGGCTGATCAGGCTCGGTTCGACCTTGCGCCATTGCATCAGCCACTGCGGCAGATCGGCGAAATGATGGCCGACCAGATTCGACAGGATCTCGTACTTGATCAGCACCCCCAGCACCGGCACGGTCAGATAGAACAACGCGACGAAAAAGAGCGTCCAGCCGACCGAGCGGCGCGCCGACGCCACCGAAGTCGTCGTGTTATAGCGCGTCAGGATATGCGGCAAGCTCGCCGTGCCAAGCGACAGACACAGCAGCAGCGATAGAAAG
This sequence comes from Paraburkholderia lebeckiae, assembly GCF_014201005.1. NCBI lineage: Bacteria > Pseudomonadati > Pseudomonadota > Betaproteobacteria > Burkholderiales > Burkholderiaceae > Paraburkholderia > Paraburkholderia lebeckiae. Next base: position 106,880 of record NZ_JACHDK010000015.1, read on the forward strand.
TTACGCGCGTGCGTGCTCCGGTCTTCATCACCGACAGCAGGAAACGGTTCCTGCATCGGCACCGGCGCGCTCGCCCGCATCAGCATGTCGTCGCGCTTCTGACTCCAGACGATCTGCGCGGCGGCGGCATCGCGCGGAAACTGTTCGAGCGCGCGCTCGCGCTCCTTGATCTCGCGCAACGGACCGTTATGGCGGCGCAGATCGCCGACCTCCTGCGTGAGCCGCCGCTTTTCGTCGATGAACGATTGCGGCAGCGTATCGAGCCGCAGTTGCATCAACGCGGCGCGGCGTCGATAGTCGTCGCGCACGCGCTCTTCGAGCGGCGCGTCGCGCACCTGTTTCTCGAGCCCTTCCATGCGCTCCATCAGGCGCCCATAGCTGAATTGCGGCACCCAGCCGAGGCCGTCCTTGTGCGCGATCATCGATACCGGTATCAGCATCGCGAGGATCAGGATGATGTACTGCGCGACCTGGGTCCACGTAACGGCACGCATGCCGCCCAGAAACGAGCACACCAGAATGCCCGCGAGCCCGCAGAAAATGCCGACCGCGAAATCGACGCCGATAAAGCGCGTCGCGATCAGCCCGACGCCCTGGATCTGCGCGACCAGATAAACGAACGAGCACAGGATCGCGGCGAGCGCCGCGAGGCCGCGCACCGCGTTGCTCGAATAGCGCGTGCCGAGAAAATCGGGAATCGTGTAGCGCGCGAGCTTGCGCACATACGGCGCGAGCAGGAACGCGACGAGGCAATAGCCGCCGGTCCAGCCCATCAGGTACGCGAGGCCGTCGTAGCCGGTCGCGTAGATCGAGCCGGCCAGACCGATGAACGACGCGGCCGACAACCAGTCGGCCGCGGTCGCCATGCCGTTGAACGCCGACGGCACGCGCCGCCCCGCCACGTAGTATTCGACCAGGTCGGACGTGCGCGACAGCACCCCGATCACCGCATACACCGCGATCGGCACGAACAGGAACACATAGCCGAGCCACACCCCGGGACCGGTGCTGCGCTCGATGCGCCACATCACGTAGACGAACAGCAGAAAGCCGAGCGTATAGAGCGCGTACGAGCGGATCAGCCGATGCGTGAGCTTCATCGGCTCAGCGCCCGCGCGCGGCCGGCGCGTCTGTGTCGATCTTGACATCATCGTTCGCGCCGCTGGTGGAATCCGCGGCGGGACCACTTGCCGCATCGCGCTGCGAATCCGCTTCGAACGCGTGCTGCAACTGACGATCGGCGCGCTGCATCAGCACGATATAGACGACGATCAACGCGAGGTAGATCAGGATCGCGCCTTGTGCGCCAAAGTAGAACGGCAGCCTGAAGCCGCCGACGTGCACCTGCGCGAGCGCGGGCGCCAGCAATGGCACGACGAAGGAGACGAAGAAGCCAAGCGTCATCAGCACCGCGATCAGCGCGAGGTTGAAACGCCAGTACTTGCGATGCGCGAGCGCCATCGCCGCCGAGACCGGTGGCGGTTCGGGCGGGGGGGTCAACGTGGCGTGGGAGGATAGGTGCGGCGCGGTCATGCGCCTATGTATCAAAAAGGCGTCGGCGAGGCAATTGGGATTGTCCGCGCAACGCCGCGATGCAAGCCGTCCGCTCGAATAACGGGTTTGCGCGGCGTGCCCGCAAGCATGTCGATCGACACCACCGCCGCCGTCCGCGCAGACCCGCTTACAACGCTTTAAATCGACTCGCCGAGCTGATCGAGAATCGCCGGGTTTTCCAGCGTCGACACGTCCTGGGTGATTTCCTCGCCCTTCGCGAGCGAACGCAACAGACGACGCATGATCTTGCCCGAACGCGTCTTCGGCAGGTTCTCGCCGAAGCGGATGTCCTTCGGCTTCGCGATCGGGCCGATCTCCTTGCCGACCCAGTTGCGCAGGTCGTTCGCGAGCTTCACGGCCTCTTCGCCTTGCGGACGCGCACGCTTGAGCACCACGAACGCGCACACCGCCTCGCCGGTCGTCGCATCGGGGCGGCCCACCACGGCGGCTTCCGCGACGAGCGGATTGGCCACCAGTGCCGACTCGATCTCCATGGTGCCGAGACGATGGCCCGACACGTTCAGCACGTCGTCGATGCGGCCCATGATCGTGAAGTAGCCGGTCTCCTTGTCGCGCACCGCGCCGTCGCCGGCGAGGTAGAGCTTGCCGCCGAGCTCGTCGGGGAAGTAGCTCTTCTTGTAGCGGCCCGGATCGCCCCACACGTTGCGCAGCATCGCCGGCCACGGGCGCTTGATCACCAGAATGCCGCCCTGCCCGTTCGGCACGTCCTGCCCGGTTTCGTCGACGACCGCGGCCATGATGCCCGGCAGCGGCAGCGTGCACGAACCCGGCACGAGCGGCGTCGCGCCCGGCATCGGCGCGATCATGTGGCCTCCGGTCTCGGTCTGCCACCACGTATCGACGATCGGACAGCGGCCGCCGCCGACGTTCTCGTAGTACCACACCCACGCTTCCGGATTGATCGGTTCGCCGACCGTGCCGATGATGCGCAACGTCGACAGGTCGTAGCTCTTCGGATGCACTTTAGCGTCGGCCTCGGAGGCCTTGATCAGCGAGCGGATCGCAGTAGGAGCCGTATAGAACAGCGTGACCCTGTGCTTCGCGATCATCTGCCAGAAGCGCCCGGCGTCCGGATAGGTCGGCACGCCCTCGAACACGACCTGGGTGCCGCCAAGCGTGAGCGGCCCGTACGTAATGTAGCTATGGCCGGTGATCCAGCCGATGTCGGCGGTACACCAGAACACGTCGGAGGGGCGCCAGTCGAAGGTCCACTTCAGCGTTTGCGCGGCCCACAGCAGATAGCCGCCGGTGCTGTGCTGCACGCCCTTCGGCTTGCCGGTCGAGCCCGACGTATAGAGAATGAAGAGCGGATGCTCGGCGTCGACCCATTCGGGCGCGCACTGGTCCGACTCGCCCTGCGTGAGTTCGTGCATCCACAGGTCGCGCCCTGCGTCCCACGCGACCTTGCCGCCGGTGCGCTGGTACACGATCACGCTCCTGACCTTCTCGCAGCCGCCGAGCGCGAGCGCTTCGTCGGCGATGTTCTTCAGCGGCAAGGCCTTGCCGCCGCGCATCTGTTCGTCGGACGTGATCAGCGCGACCGCGCCGACGTCGACGAGCCGCTCGTTGAGCGACTTCGACGAGAAGCCGCCGAACACGACCGAGTGAGTCGCGCCGATCCGCGCGCACGCCTGCATCGCGACGATGCCCTCGATCGACATCGGCATATAGATGACGACCGGGTCGCCTTTCTTCACGCCGCGTTTTTTCAGCGCATTCGCGAAGCGCGATACGCGTTGCAGCAGATCCTGATAGGTGACGTTGGTGACGGTACCGTCGTCGGCTTCGAACACGATCGCGACGCGCTCGCCGTTGCCGGCCTCCACGTGACGGTCGATGCTGTTATACGACGCGTTCAGCTGGCCGTCTTCGAACCACGTGTAGAACGGCGCCTTCGATTCGTCGAGCACCTTCGTAAACGGCTTGTGCCAATTCAGCGTCTCCTTCGCGAGACGCCCCCAGAAGCCTTCGTAGTCGCGCTCCGCTTCGGCGGCGAGCGCCCGGTACGCGTCCATGCCGCAGATCGTGGCACCTTTCGCAGTGTCAGCGGAGGGCGGAAAAACGCGGCGTTCCTGAAGAACCGATTCAATCGCAGACATCGACAACCCCTTGGTGAAGATGAAACGTAAAACCTGTACCGGCGCGCGTCGGGCGCGGGCATTATCCTGTTCGAGCCGCCACGAGCGGCGCTGTCTCCCACCGCGATGCCGTCCGACGCGTGTGCGTGCGGCACCGCAACATCCCTGCAGGCGGGCGCTCTGCTCAATCGTATCCCGCGTTAAGGCTTAACCATAAGCGCTGCAACTTACCGACCACTTACGCGCATCATGTTGATCTGCAAGCGAAAACCCTTAGATCGCGCCAGCCAATCGACGCAGTTACGCGTTGATCAGACGAGAGGCGCCCGCCTTTACGCTCTCTTGCACGGCCTCTTACAATGCTAACTGAACTAGTCGTCCGGATTCCAGCTTGAATCGCTACGCCCTGCTTCTCATTACCTCGATGCTGCTGGTCGGCAGCAATGTCGGAATCGGTAAATCGATCGTCGCCTTCGTCCCCGTCCCGCTGTTCGCGCTGCTGCGTTTCGTGATCGCGATGGCCGTGCTCTGGCCACTACTTCGTGTGACCAAACTGCGGCGCGTCAAACGCGACGAATGGATCAACCTGTTTTTGCAGGCGCTATTCGGCACCTTCGGCTTCACCCTGCTGATGCTCAACGGCGTCGCGCGCACGAGCGCGGTCGCGGCGGGCGTGATCACGAGCACGATTCCGGCGGTCGTCGCGCTGCTGTCGTGGCTGATCCTGAAGGAGCGGCCGGATGGCCGCGCGCTTGCGTCGATCGTGCTGGCGATCGTCGGCGTCGTCGTCATCAATGTCGCGCACGTCGAAATGGGCGCGAATGCGACGGCCGGCGCCGGCTCGCTCGCGGGCAACTTCATGGTGCTTGGCGCCGTGTGCTGCGAATCGCTGTACATCATCCTGTCGCGTCGTCTCACGCAAACGCTCGCGCCGATCGACATCTGCGCGTACACGCATCTGTTCGGCCTGCTGCTGATGCTGCCGCTCGGCGCCGGCGCGCTCGCGCATTTCGACTATCGCGCGGTGCCGTCGAGCGTCTGGATGCTGGTGCTGTGGTATGGGCTGTCGGCCAGCATCTTCTCATTCTGGCTGTGGATGAAAGGCATCCGTCACGTGCCAGGCAGTCTTGCCGGCGTGTTCAGCGCGGTGCTGCCGGTCGCCGCGGCACTCTACGGCATCGTGTTCCTCGGAGAGCGGCCCACGCTTGCGCACGGCATCGCGCTTGCCTGCGTGGTCGCCGGTATCGGCCTCGCGAGCCTGAAGGCGCGCAGCGTGCCGCCGATCGCATCGTAATTCTGGTGTGGCGGGCGCGCTGCCCGCCGCAAAGCAGCAGATTCGACCGACGCTGTACAATGGCGCGCCTGACGCGAGTCTCGCGCCCCTTCGGTGGCCGCGCCCCGCACCGCCGTCGGCGCCTGGCCCCCGTGTTCCGTCACCCGCCCTTCATCTGATCGTTGCCTATGTCCGCTTCGCGACCCGCCTCCGCCCGTCCGCGCCGCCCCATGCGCGCGCTGCCCCACCTCGTTTTCATGAGCCGCTGGCTGCAGGTGCCGCTGTACCTCGGGCTGATCGTCGCGCAGGCGGTCTACGTCGTGTTATTCCTGAAGGAAGTGTGGCATCTGGTCACCGACTCGATGAAGCTCGACGAAACCAGCATCATGCTCGTCGTGCTGGGCCTGATCGACGTGGTGATGATCTCGAACCTGCTGATCATGGTGATCATCGGCGGGTATGAAACGTTTGTATCGCGACTCGGCCTCGACGGTCATCCGGACGAACCGGAATGGCTCGATCACGTGAACGCCGGCGTGCTGAAAGTGAAGCTGTCGATGGCGCTGATCAGCATCTCGTCGATCCATCTGCTGAAGACCTTCATCAGCCCCGAACAGAACACCACGCACACGATCATGTGGCAGGTGATCATCCATGTCGCTTTCCTCGTCTCCGCGCTCGTGATGGCGTTCGTCGACCGCCTCACCACGCACACGCACCCCAAGCATCTCGACGAGCCCGCGGCCTTGCACGCCGTGGGTGGCACCAGAATTTCCACTCCCATGAGGGCGCAAGACTGACCGCACCGCGCTGCGATCCGACAACAAGCGTCAATCCCCACTGAGCTAGCCATGACCGTCATCAAACAGGAAGACCTGATTCAGAGCATCGCTGATTCGCTGCAGTACATCAGCTACTACCATCCGCTCGACTACATCGAAGCGCTCGGCCGCGCGTACGAGCTCGAACAGAGCCCCGCAGCGAAGGACGCGATCGCGCAGATCCTGACCAACAGCCGCATGTGCGCCGAAGGCAAGCGCCCGATCTGCCAGGACACTGGCATCGTCACAGTGTTCGTGAAGGTCGGTATGGACGTGCGTTGGGACGGCGCCACGATGAGCGTCACCGACATGATCAACGAAGGCGTGCGCCGCGGCTATCTGAATCCGGACAACGTGCTGCGCGCATCGATCGTGAGCCCGCCCGAAGGCGCGCGCAAGAACACCAAGGACAACACGCCGGCCGTGATCCACTACGAGATCGTGCCGGGTAACACCGTCGACGTGCAGGTCGCGGCCAAGGGCGGCGGCTCGGAGAACAAGTCGAAGTTCGCGATGCTGAACCCGTCGGACTCGATCGTCGACTGGATCCTGAAGACCGTGCCGACGATGGGCGCGGGCTGGTGCCCGCCGGGCATGCTCGGCATTGGCATCGGCGGCACCGCAGAGAAAGCGATGGTGATGGCGAAGGAATCGCTGATGGACCCGATCGACATTCAGGACGTGATCGCGCGCGGCCCGAAGGACTGGATCGAAGAACTGCGCGTCGAGCTGCACGAGAAGGTCAACGCACTCGGTATCGGCGCGCAGGGCCTCGGCGGTCTGTCCACTGTTCTCGACGTGAAGATCATGGCCGCGCCGACGCACGCCGCATCCAAGCCGATCGCGATCATCCCGAACTGCGCGGCGACGCGCCACGCGCACTTCACGCTCGACGGTTCGGGCGTCGCCAAGCTCGAAGCTCCGTCACTCGACGCATGGCCGAAGGTGCACTGGGAACCGAACACGGAAACCAGCAAGCGCGTCGACCTCAACACGCTGACGCCGGAAGAAGTGGCGGGCTGGAAGCCGGGCCAGACGCTGCTGCTGTCGGGCAAGATGTTGACGGGCCGCGACGCCGCGCACAAGCGCATCGCCGACATGCTCGCGAAGGGCGAGAAGCTGCCGGTCGATTTCACGAACCGCGTGATCTACTACGTCGGCCCGGTCGACCCGGTGCGCGACGAAGCGGTCGGCCCGGCGGGCCCGACCACTGCGACGCGGATGGACAAGTTCACCGAGACGATGCTCGCGCAAACGGGCCTCATTTCGATGATCGGCAAGGGCGAGCGCGGCCCGGTCGCGATCGAGGCGATCAAGAAGCACAAGGCCGCGTATCTGATGGCCGTCGGCGGTGCGGCGTACCTCGTGTCGAAGGCGATCCGCAGCGCGAAGGTGCTCGCGTTCGAAGACCTCGGCATGGAAGCGATCTACGAGTTCGACGTACAGGATATGCCGGTCACGGTCGCCGTCGATTCGAACGGCACCTCCGTGCACCAGACCGGCCCGAAGGAATGGCAAGCCAGGATCGGCAAGATTCCGGTCGCCACGGCTTGATGAGTCGCGATTAACGCTACTCAGGTCAGTCGAAAAGCCGGGGCCGCGATCCCGGCTTTTTCTTTCCGTGCGTCATGCACGCGCAAGGCGCCGTACGCACGAGGCCGCCAACGCCGCCAAAAGTTGTATCGGATTTCTTGGCTTTTTTGGACATGACGTTTATTGTTGTTGGAAATTCAAGGTCCCCGAAAAAGGAAATAACATGCAAGGCGACAAGAAGGTCATCGAGTATCTGAACGCGCAGTTGAAGAACGAACTGACCGCGATCAATCAATACTTCCTGCATGCCCGAATGTACGGCCACTGGGGCCTCGACAAGCTCGGCAAGCACGAGTACGACGAGTCGATCGGCGAAATGAAGCATGCCGACATGCTGATCGAACGGATCTTCATGCTCGACGGTCTGCCGAATCTGCAGGACCTGCACAAGCTGCTTATCGGTGAGGAAACCAAAGAGATCCTCGAATGCGATCTGAAGCTCGAACAGATTTCGCAAGGCACCTGCAAGGAGGCGATTGCCTACTGCGAATCGGTGCGCGATTTCATCTCGCGCGAAATCTTCACAAAGATTCTCGACGACACCGAAGAGCACATCGACTGGCTCGAAACCCAGCTCGATCTGATCGACAAGGTCGGTATCCAGAACTACCAGCAAAGCGCGATGGGCTCGGTCGAGTCCTGATCGAAGCACGCCGAAGCATCCCGCGCGGTAGCGGCACGACGCCTGCCCGGCAGGCATTCGCGCCGGACCGTACCGCACGGGCGATATACTTGCGCGCTTGTTCGCGCCTCACCGTGGTTTCATCCTTTTCGCCGACCGCCACTTCACGCTCGTTTTCTTCGCCTATGCCCGCCTCTTCGCCGCCCTCGACTGTCCGCAGTGTTGCCGTTGGCGCCGCGTCGCAGGCGCCGATCGGCATTTTCGATTCGGGGCTCGGCGGCCTGTCCGTGCTGCGCGCGGTGCGCGCGCAACTGCCTGACGAGGCGTTGCTGTATGTCGCCGATTCGCTGTACGCGCCCTACGGCGAGCGCGACGACGACTTCATCACCGACCGCACGCTGGCCATCGGCGAATGGCTCGCCGCACAAGGCGCGAAGGCGCTGGTGGTCGCGTGCAATACGGCAACCGCGCAGTCGATCGCGCTGGTGCGCGAAAAGCTGCCGATTCCGCTCGTCGGCGTCGAGCCGGGTGTCAAGCCCGCCGCGCTGCAATCGAAAAGCCGCGTCGCCGGCGTGTTGGCGACCCAGGCGACACTGCGCAGCGCCCGCTTCCAGGGGCTGCTCGAACGCTACGCCGTCGATTGCCGCTTTCTGTGCCAGCCCGGCCACGGGCTCGTGCAGGCGGTCGAGCGCTGCGACGTCGGCTCGGCCGAGCTGCAGGCACTGCTGCGCAGCTACCTGGAACCGATGCTCGACGCGGGCGCCGACACGCTGGTGCTCGGCTGCACCCATTACCCCTTTCTCGACGCGGCGATCCGCGACATCGTCGGCGAGCGGCTCGCGCTGATCGACACGAGCGTGGCGATCGCGCGTCAGCTCGAACGCGTGCTCGAGCAGCACGGCCTGCGCGCCGCCGCGTCGGCCGAGGTCACGCCGCTGCCGCGCTTCTACTCCACCGACGACGGCATCCATCAGCAGCAACTCGCCGCCACGCTGCTGCGGATCGAGGCCGCGGTCGAGCAGGTATCGATACCGTCGCGCCGCACGGCCGCATCGGATTCTCGCGCCGCCTAGAGCCGGCAACCGGCGCGCTTCCCGCCCTTCCTTCCAACGAAATCCATTCCAAGAGACTGGTTTTGTTACAAAAAATCGCACAGGACGCTTGCCAAACGAACCAAACAAAATGATAATAATTCGCATTAACGTTAGCTATGACGCCTGCCATGATCGTCTGTGTCTGCAAATCCGTATCCGACCGCACAATCCGCTCCTCGATTGCGGACGGCATCGACTCGTTCGACGAGTTGCAGTTTGAACTCGGCGTCGCCTCGTGCTGCGGCAAATGCGAGGAATCCGTGCGTGACGTGATGCTGCAAAGTGGCGTGTGCGCGAGCCGTTGCAGCGTGGTCGAGCATCGGCAGGTTCAGAGCGTCGCCGAGGTCGTGCAAGTCGCATTCTACGAGCGCAAGGCCGCCTGAGCTCAGCTAGCAGGGCCGGTGCAAGCCGTGTCGGTGCGTCTAAAAGCCCTCTGCTCCACGCACGTTTAATGTAACGCTCGATGCGACGTTGAATGTGCCGGGTGTTTGCAACACAACCGCAGCACTGTCCGCCGTACTGCGTTATCCCACTGCCGTCAGCAAGCCAGTACTCGTACCAGCCAGCTACCCCGCTCCCCTTCGAAAGGAGTTCGAGATGGAATTACTGATTGGTTTCGTGATTACTTTGTTCATTTCGCTGCTGATTTTCCGAACATGACGATGTCCTGTCTGACGCGCCGCCCGCACGGTGCGCTGCCCCACTGACCATGCAGGCTCCGCATCCCGTTTCCGCCGGCGCCCCGCTGGCGTCGTCCACCCGACCGAATTCCCGCGCGCTGACGGCCACTTCCGTAGTCGCCGCGGTTCACGTCGCTCTGCTCGCCGTGATCATGACGCTGCGTCACGAGCCTGTGCCGGTCGCGCTCGAATCGCACGTGATGACCGCCGAACTGCTGCCGCCCGCGCCGCTCGCCGCGCCGGTCGCGCTGCAATCGATCGCTCCGCCGCCGCCCCGGCCAACACCGCCCGTCCATCCGAGGCCGAAAGCCCAGCCGAAGCCGACTCCCACGCCCAAGCCGACGCCAACTCCATTGCCACAGGCCGCTGCGCCATCGCCGACGCCGGTCGCGGCGCCCGATCCGACGCCGCCCGCGCCCGCCGCGCCGGCGACACCGCCCGCCGCGGCAGCGCCCGCGATCGGCAAAACGACAATGGAAATCAGCGCGCCGAAAAACGTGTCGCACCTCGATTGCAATATCAGCCAGCCCGAATACCCGGCTCTATCGCGGCGCCGCGGCGAATCCGGCACCGCGTACGTGCACTTCGTCGTCGGTCTGAGCGGCAAGCTCGAGAACATCGAGTTGAAGAAAAGCAGCGGCTTTAGCCGTCTCGACGACGCGGCCGTCGCCGCCGTACGCGCGAGCGCCTGCAAACCGTATCTCGAGAACGGCGAGCCCGTCAGGGCCGCGTACACCCAGCCTTTCAACTTCAATCTGACCGACTGAAGCAAGATTTCAAAAACAGGGAATTGCAATGCAAAACTACGGATTGGCACACGTGTGGGCGCAAGGGGATTTCGTGACGCGCGGTATCGCGCTCGCGCTATTGATCATGTCGGTGATGTCGTGGAGCGTGATCGTCGTCAAAGGCTGGAACGTGATGCGCCTGAAGCGCCTGACGAAGAACGCCGAGCAGGCGTTCTGGCATTCGGACGATCTCGCCGACGGCGTGAAGAAGCTCGGCGGCGGCGCCTCGACGCCGCATGACAACCCGTTCCTCGCGCTCGCGCTGTCGGGCCAGGAAGCGGCCGACCATCATCACCAGACGCAGCCGCATCTGCACGACCGCATGGACGTGTCGGACTGGATCACGCGCTGCCTGAAGGACACGATGGACGAAAGCGTCGCGCGCATGCAGAGCGGTCTCGCGATTCTCGCGTCGATCGGCAGCACCGCGCCGTTCGTCGGCCTGTTCGGCACCGTGTGGGGCATCTATCACGCGCTGCTCGCGATCGGCGCGAGCGGCCAGTCGTCGATCGACCAGGTCGCCGGCCCGGTCGGCGAGGCGCTGATCATGACCGCGTTCGGTCTGTTCGTCGCGATTCCGGCCGTGCTCGGCTACAACGCGCTGACGCGCGCCAACAAGGCGATCGTCGCGAAGCTGAGCCGCTTCGCGCACGGGCTGCATGCATTCTTCGTAACGGGTGCCCGTCTGTCGTCGACCAGGCGCGGCGACGGCCTGCGTCTCGCAACCCGCGCCAACTGATCGACGAGGCATTCCAATGGCAATGAGCCCTTTCGCCGGAGACGATGACGACGGCCTGATGAACGAGATCAACATGACGCCGCTCGTCGACGTGATGCTGGTTCTGCTGATCGTCTTCATGGTGACGATTCCGGTGATCCGTCACGCGGTCAAGATCGATCTGCCGCACGCGAGCAGTCAGAAGGAAGACACGAAGCCCGCGCAGGTGACGGTATCGATCGACGCGGACGGCAACGTGCTGTGGGACAGCATCAAGGTCGACGATGCGGCGCTCGCCGCGAAGATCGCCGCGGCCGCTCAGGCGAGCCCGCAACCGGAGTTGCATCTCGATGCGGACCGCAAGGTGCCGTACGAGAAGGTCGCGCAGGTGATGTCGGCCGCGCAGGCCGGCGGACTGACGAAGATTGGTTTCGTCACACAGCCCAAAGCGAAGTGAACGGTGACGAGGCACGCGGAGCAGCGCGCTCGTCAACGGGAAAACCCCTTTAAACAGGGCCAAAAAGTAAAAGGCCTTCATCGTCGGATGAAGGCCTTTTTTTGTGCGCACTCGGCGCCTTCGGGCGGCGGGATCATTTGCCATCGGCCGAAGACTGATAGCTTTTATCACCGCATGCGAGGGCCGTGGTCGACACGGACAACGCGGTCAGCCCTATCAGGCCCGCTATGATAGCGGCCATGAGTTTTCGCATAGGACACTCCTTAGCGAAAGGGATTTTACTATATGCCTGTGTGTGCGCGCATTCAAGCACGCGGCCATTGAAAGTAATCATGACAGGCCGCGCTTAAATGCTAAAAACGATTTGCGAAGCGCGCTAGCGGCCCGCGGCGCACCGTGCCCCTTTAAGTTGCCACAGAGCCTTATGAAACCGCCGCCGACACAGCGGAGGAAGCCCTCGCCACCGATCCCTGCGCCGCCGCTTTTTCGGCGCGCTCAGGACACTCGCCGATGATGTGCTTGCCCTCATCCGGATCGAGCATCTCGACAAGATAATCGACGAACGCGCGCACGGCCGGCACCATCCCCTGACGCGACACGAACACCGCGTACAACTGCGGCGTCGGAAAACTCCAGCCCGGCATCACGGGCGACAACTGCCCCGCTCTCAACGCGGCTCCATACATCATCTCCGGCAATGCGGCGATACCAACGCCGGCGAGCACCGCCTCGCGAATCGTCATCAGATCGGCGGTCACGAGGCGCGGTTCGTGTTCGTGAGCATGGCGCGTGCCGTCGGGCGAGATCAGGTTGTACACGTGGCGGCCGTCGCTCGTCGGCACGTCGAGTGTTTCGAAGCGGTTCAGGTCGGCCGGCGTCAGCGGCGGCGCATTCTGCTGCAGCAGGCTCGGCGCGCCGACCAGCATCTGCTCGGTGCGCCACAGCGGCCGCACGACGATGTTAGCGTTTTCCGGCGGATCCGAACGCACGCGCAGTGCGACGTCGATCGAATCCTCGAACAGATCGACCACGCGATTCGTCACGCGCATCACGACGCGCACCTCCGGAAAGCGGTGCATGAATTCCGGCAGGATCGTCGACATAATCGTCTGCGAGATCGTGACCGGCACGCTGACGCGCACCGTGCCGCGCGGCGACGAGCGCAGCTGCTGCACGACATTGACCGCCGCCTGCGCTTCGCTGAGCATCGCCTGACAGTGCTGGTAGAACAGCTGCCCCGCTTCGGTCAGCGCGAGCTTGCGAGTGGAACGCTGCAACAGGCGCACGCCGAGCGAGGCCTCCAGCTCCGTGAGCCGGCGCGACAGGCGCGACTTCGAGATGCCCAGCACCCGCTCGGCGGCCGAAAATCCGCCATGTTCGACGACCTGCGAAAAGTACATGAGGTCGTTCAGATTGTGTGAATCGATCTTCATCTCATCGTTCCATGAACAGAACAATCCATTGCTGGGGGACGGCTGGCACCGCCAAAAACGGTCCCTATAATAGCCCCATGTTTCAGAAATGACGCTATTCCCCATTTTTCGAGGTGATATTGATGACTACGTCACGCACGATCGAACGCACGTTCCCGTCGGTTCGCACGGTGGAGGGCGGCGGATTTATCGTTTATCGACCGTTTCCGACGCGTCTGCTGATGGACTTCGATCCGTTCCTGCTGCTCGACGAAATGGGGCCGGTCGACTATGCGCCAGGCGAGGCCATCGGCGCGCCCGATCATCCGCATCGCGGCTTCGAGACGGTCACCTATGTGCTCGAGGGTCAGTTCGGCCACAAGGATTCGGCGGGCCATTCCGGCACGCTGCACGCGGGTGACGTGCAATGGATGACGGCGGGCGCGGGCGTCGTGCATAGCGAAATGCCGGACCCGGAATTCACGCGCACCGGCGGTCGCGTGCACGGCCTGCAGCTATGGGTGAACCTGCCACGTCGCGACAAGATGATTGCGCCGCGCTATCAGGAAATCCCGTCGGCACGCATTCCGGTCGCGACGTCCGAAGACGGTCAGGTGCGCGTGAAGGTCATCGCGGGCGAAGCGCTCGGCGTCAAGGCCGCGATCGAAACGCGTACGCCGATCCTGTATCAGCATTTCTCGTTGCAGCCGGGCGCGACGATCCGCCAGCCGGTACCGGCCGACTATCGCGTGTTCGCGTATGGGCTGTCCGGCAAGGGCGTGTATGGCGAAGGCGACACGCGCGCGGACATCGATGCGCGCACGATGGTGGTGTTCGCCGACGACGGCGACGCGGTGACCATCACGGCCGGCGACGAACCACTCGAAGTGCTGCTGCTCGGCGGCGTGCCGCTGAAGGAACCGGTGGTGCGCTATGGCCCGTTCGTGATGAATACCGAAGACGAAATCCGTCAGGCGGTGATCGACTATCAGGCCGGGCGGATGGGCGCGATCACGCACTGACAGGCGAGCGTGTACCGCGCGTTTGTCTCGGCCTGTCGGCGCGAGGCGAAGCTTGCCACCAGCCACGCGCGCGCCGCCAAATCACCCGCCGCGGGGCGCGAACGCCGGTAAATTCGTTCACAATATCGGCTCATGTCGCGCGGCCCGCGTTGATTTCAACAGTCCGCGGCGCGCGACGTTGTTTGATCCCTATCAGAGGAGCGCGCATGGCAGAGTCCACCGTCACCGCCCACATCGGCTCGACGAATTTCCAGGTCGTGTTCGATGACGGCAAGCACACCTGGCTTGCCGACGAACCCGAATCGCTAGGCGGCGGCGACCGCGGCCCGACGCCGGTCTCGCTGCTGCTGTCGAGCCTCGGCGCCTGTACGTCGATCACGCTAAAGATGTACGCGCAGCGCAAAGGCTGGCCGCTCGCGGGCGTACGGGTCAAACTGTCGATGGAAACCGGCGACGCAGGCTCGACGATCGACCGTCAGATCATGCTCGATGGCGAACTCTCCGGCGAGCAGCGGGAACGGCTTTTGCAAATTGCCAATGCGTGCCCGGTGCACAAGATCCTCACGCACACGATCTCGATCCGCTCCGCGCTCGCGGTCGCTTAACAGCCGCAGCAAACGAGCATAGGACGGTCGGACGCCGTCCATTCGGGTCACGAGAATTGCAATATTTTCATAGGACGCAATCGTCTTGAATTTCGAACACCTTATTCAGATCAACGATCCGTTGAATCCCTTCGTCGAATCGATGACCCGCGAGCAGCTGTGGCAAGGGCTCGTGCTGCGCGCCGAGCAGCCGCAACTGTTCGTGATCGGTCTCGACAGTTGCACGATCCTGTCGCGCGACGGCAATGTGCTCGAGCGTGAGTTGCACTACGGCCACGCCACTGTGCGCGATCGCGTCACACTGCAGGAAACCGAAAGCGTGCGCTACGACATCCTGCCGACCGCCGAGCACGTCGGCGGCTCCCTGACGATGACGATCGAGCAGCCCGATGAGTTGCAGCTGTTCCTGCGCTTCGAGTACGCGACCACGCTGCCCGTCTCGACCGACCAGGACGCCGTGCAGACGCAGGAGATCGTCAAGTCCGCATATCGAGAGAACGATATCGATACGGTGCGGCTGATCCGCCAGTACGTCGGGGCCAGGCAGGAACCGGGACCGTTACACTGAGATACCGCGCGGGCGCCCTGCCCATGCTGTCGCGGGACCATGGCCAGGATGGCTTCCAGAGTCGCCGTCCAGACGAACTTTCATTCAGCTATCAGAAGTCGGATTCGATCAATTTCTCAATCTTGTAAATAGGAATAGTTATCATTTAGAATGATCACATCGAATCGACGAACAAGCTAAAACGAATGACTGATATGACTCGCTCCTCCACGCTCAGCCTGCGCCGCTCGTCCGCCGCGCTAACCAGCCGCCCGAAATCGTCGACGACGGCCGCGCCCGCAGCGAAACCCGGCGCGGAACGCACCGCCGGCCAAGGCGAGACGTCGGAACGGGTCGTGCGCAGCGACGCGCTGCTGCAAGGCCATAGTCACATCAGCATCGTGCACAACGGCGACACGTATCAACTGCGTGCGACGCGCCTCGGCAAGCTGATCCTGACGAAGTAGCAAGACACGAGGTAAGTACCGGGTATTGTGGGGACCACCTCCCAGAGAGGTGTTAGGCATTAGCCAGCCATGACGGCTTGCACGCGAGAACTAGACCCCTTCGTGCAGACACAAGCCAGCCGTCGCAGCAAGCCAGGCCGCTTTTTTGGTTCTCGCTCGAAAGCCGATGCGCGCAACGGCGTACATCGCTGAAAATGAAAATGAAAAAGCCGTGGGATGTCACCATCCCACGGCTCTTTTGTTTGCGCTTGCGCCTGCGTTCGCACCGGACACAGGCTAAAGACTTACTTCGAGGCCCAGCCCCAGAACATCAGCCACCACGCGCTATTGACGATCGCCAGCGCCGCGACGAACCACAGCATCGCCAGCGCGCGTTGCACGAAGCGCTCGCTGTAGCGGCGCGTGACGAGCCACGCGAGCCATGCGCTCCACGAGCTCGCAATCACGAGAATTGCGATGCGCAGATCCGACGCCCACCACAGCGACACGTGCTCGGCGCGCAGCAGCGACAGCGTCGTCGCCGACAAACCAAGGAATACGCCCGCGCCCGCGATCGGAATCAGCCCCTGCGTCAAGTGATGCAGCCGCGTTGCGTCGAAGCGCCCGAGCATGCGCGTCGCGCCCGTCAGCAACAGCAGCAGCGCGGTGCCGTAGACAAGCGCCGTCGACAGGATGTAGCCGATCAGCAGCGAGCCGTCGAGCCACGAGAACACGTCGTTCTGGTCGGGGTAATGCGTGAACAGGAACCACGGCGCGTTGGTGTCGAGCGGCCACGTGATGTCGCGATCGACGAGCCACGTCGCGGCGAACATCTTCAGGTCGATGAACCAGCGCGACGCGGTCCAGTGGAACGCGCCGATCGCGATGCCGAGCAGGCCATACAGGATCAGCGCGGTGTCCCACGGGTTCGCGTTCTTGTCGCCCAACTGCACGACTTCGGTCGACGGCTTGCGCCATGTCAGCGCGATCGCATCGCGGTGTCCGCTGCAGCGGCCGCACATATGGCAGTCCGCCGCGCCCTTCATGTTGCGCAACGGCACGAGCGGCGCGCAGTTGATCGGAATCACGCGATGCCCATGCTCGCCGTTCGTGTACGAGCGGCGCCACGCGTCTTCGTCGACCTTGTAGTGAAACGGCGCGAGCCGTGACAGAAGCGAAAAAACCCCGTTGACCGGGCACAGGTATTTGCACCAGACGCGCTTCTCGCGTCCGTATAGCAGACCGATCACGATTGCCGCGAAGGTCGAGCCGCCGAGTACCAGCAACACCGCTTTCGGATACTGGTAGACGCTCACCATCTGCCCGTAGATCGTCGTGATGCCGAACGCGACGAACGGCCAGCCGCCCCAGCGCATCCAATGCGGAATCGCGCGGCCGCGGCCGAATTTGCTCGCGAATTCGGCGAGCGCGCCCTCCGGACACAGCACGCCGCACCAGACGCGGCCGAGCATCACCATCGACAGCAACACGAACGGCCACCAGATGCCCCAGAACACGAACTGCGCGGCGAGCGTCAGGTTGTTCCACAGATGCGCGGTGTCGTCAGGCAGCGGCATCAGCGCGGGCACGACGATCAGGAACGCATACACCGCGACCACGACCCACTGGATGCCGCGAATCACCACGCCGTGGCGCTGCATCCACTGGCCGGCCGCCGCGAGGCGGCCCGGCCGGGAAGCCATCACGGCGCTCATGCCGCGCGCCCTGCCGTCTGCTGCGCGGGCTTGCGACTGGCGCGGCGCACGAGCAGATAAACGACCGCCCAATACACGGCATAGGCGAGCAGATTCATCAGCGCCGGATGCGCGCGGTAGCCGGTCAGTGTCGCGACGAGCGAACCGAAGGTGCTCGAGTCATCGAGAATCGCCGACGAATTCCACAGCTGGCCGACGAACGTCGGCAGGATTTCCTTGTCGATCAGCTTGTCGACGCCGGTCTGGAACAGCCCCGCGCCGAGGAACAGCAGCATGATTTCGGTGACGCGAAAAAAGAGCCGCCACGAAATGATCTTGCCGCCGAGCTGCAACACGTAGAAGGTCAGGAACGCAAGCGCGAGACCGATCACGACAGCGAGCATCTGACTGCCGTCGACATGACCCGACTGGCCAAAGCCGAGACCGTACAGGAAGATCACGGTTTCGCTGCCTTCGCGCGCGATCGCCAGTGCGACCAGCAGCGCCACGCCCCACCAGTTCGCATCGCGCTGGCTCTTTTGCAGCGACTGTTCCATGTCGCGCTTCAGCGTGCGGCCGTGCTGCTTCATCCACAGCACCATCTGCACGATCAGCGCGCAGGCGATGAGCACCATCGCGGTCTGGAAGTAATCCTGCGCGTCACCGGAGAGCACCTCGGTGAAGCCCACCAGCGCCGCGCCGAGCGCCACCGCCGCGATTACGCCGGCCGCCACGCCGCCCCACAGGTACGGCAAGCCGCGGCGGGCGTCGTCGTCGCCGTTTTTCAACCACGCGTACAGGATGCCGACGACCAGCAGCGCCTCGACGCTTTCCCGCCACACGATGAACAGAATCTGACCCATTCAAGCTCTCCCTTCGATCCTTCTACTGCCCGCTTCCGTTGCCTCGCACGACCGACAGCGCCCGCTTGCCGTGGCGAGTTCGCGTTCGCATTCGATCGAGACCCCTGCTTACTTCGCGACGATCACGCCCTGCGCCTGCTGGTGAAAGTCGTCGAAGAACTTGTATTCGCCCGGCTCCAGCGGAGCGATCACGACGAACGAATCGGCGCCGGGCGCCAGAACCTTCTCTTTACGCAACTGCACGCTTTCGAATTCGGCCGCGCCCTTGCCGGTGTTGCGTACTTCGATCTTGATACGCTGGCCTGCCGGCACTTCGATGCGGGCCGGGTTCAGTTTGCCGTCGTTCATTTCGAGCTTGAAGGTCGGCAGGTCGGCTGCATGAGCCGTGGCCACCAGGCAAAACGTGGCGGCAAGCATCGCGATCTTTCGGTTGATTCTCATTGCCCTTTCCGGAAAACGCGACGCGCCAACGCCAGATATGACTCCGACTGTCCGCGCGCCGTCTGCTGCATTCATTGATACGTTGAGCGACCGCGTTGGCACCGCGCGCCGATCAGTAACCGCCCTTCTTGCCGATGCCAGCGAAGGTGAAGTCGTATTCGAGCGTGATTGGCTTGAACCACGGACCCACGCCGGTTTCCTTGTCGACGTGGCGGCCGAACGCCACGTGGCCCATCTGCATCGGCGGTTCGACGATCAGCTTCAGGTGATACTTGCCCGGGCCTTGCAGCTTGACGTTGTCGCCGTAGTGCGGACCATCGTTCGCGACCATCGGCATCAGGTCGCCCTTCAAAGGCTGGTTCGAGCCTGCCTTCGTCAGTTCGTAGTGCACCTGCAGATACGGCATCCAGTCGCCTTCGGCGAATCCAGTCGGATTGTTCTTAACCGCGTGGATGTCGGACTCGAGGTGGATGTCCGAATCCGACGCCTTGCGCATCATGCCTTCGGGTTCCATCGTGATCGGCTGCAGATAAACCGCGCCGATTTCCATGCCGCCCTGGATCTGCTGTTTGCCGATCGGATATTCGGCGGCCGAGGCCGACAGCGCCGCGACAGCAGCTACCGCTGCCGCGCCACCGCGCACAAAGGAAGAAATCCGCATTGAAGCTCCTTGTTTCTATCAGACTGGATCGATTTCATTGAAACACTGCGGTCGCAAGTCAGATGTAAATTTAAATGCGAACCATTCTCAATATTGGGCGAGTTTATCATCGATCGTTGACGAGAACAAACCTGTCAGCACGCTCTGCCTAATGACAGCAGGGTCTTAAGGTCCGCTTAAGAAAACCTTCGTGCGGGGGAGGAAACAGAACAGAATTAGTCACAGCCAAGACGTCCCGCGCGAACGGTTTCACCGGCAGCTTGAGCGCTGGCTGATGTGAACAGGCGCGGCGAATGGCCGCGCCCTTTCGTGGTGGACAAAAGCGATGGAGGGACGCTAGCTATTCGACGCCCGACACGTGGTCGCCGACGTTCGCGCCGAACACGCGCTGACGCAGCAGCGCTAGCTGGTCGCGGGTCTGCGCGGCCTTCTCGAATTCGAGATTCTTCGCGTGCTCCATCATCTGCTTTTCGAGACGCTTGATCTCCTTGGCGAGCTGCTTCTCGGACATGTCCTCGAACTTCGCGCGGGCTTGCTGTTCCTTCAACTCGGCGCGCGCTTCGTCGACGTTGTACACGCCATCGATGATGTCGCGAATCCGTTTCACGACGCCGCGCGGCGTAATGCCGTGCGCGGCGTTGAACGCGATCTGCTTCGTACGGCGCCGCTCGGTTTCGTCGATCGCGCGACGCATCGAGTCCGTGATGTTGTCCCCGTACAGAATCGCCTTGCCGTTCACGTTACGCGCCGCCCGGCCGATGGTCTGGATCAGCGAACGCTCGGCGCGCAGGAAGCCTTCCTTGTCCGCGTCGAGAATCGCGACGAGAGATACCTCGGGAATATCGAGTCCCTCGCGCAGCAGGTTGATGCCGACCAGCACGTCGAACGCGCCGAGACGCAGATCGCGGATGATTTCGACGCGCTCGACCGTGTCGATGTCGCTGTGCAGATAGCGCACCTTGATGCCGTGGTCGGCCAGGAACTCGGTGAGCTGCTCGGCCATCCGCTTGGTCAGCGTCGTGACCAGCACGCGGTCGCCGACCTTGATGCGCTCGTTGATCTCGCCAAGCACGTCGTCGACCTGGCTGCGCGCCGGCCGCACCTCGATTTCAGGGTCGACAAGACCGGTCGGACGGACAAGCTGTTCGGCGACCTGCCCCGCGGTCCTCTTCTCGTAATCAGCGGGCGTTGCCGACACGAACACGACCTGGCGCATCTTGCGCTCGAACTCGTTGAACTTGAGCGGCCGGTTGTCGAGCGCCGACGGCAGCCGGAAGCCGTAGTCGACGAGATTTTCCTTGCGCGCGCGGTCGCCGTTGTACATGCCGTTCAACTGGCCAATCAGCACGTGCGATTCGTCGAGCATCATGATCGCGTCGGGCGGCAGGTAATCGACGAGCGTCGGCGGCGGCTCGCCCGGCGCCGCGCCCGAGAAGTGCCGCGAATAGTTCTCGATTCCCTTGCAGAAACCGAGCTCCTGCAGCATTTCGAGGTCGAAGCGGGTGCGCTGCTCGAGGCGCTGCGCCTCGACGAGCTTGCCTTGGCTATAGAAGAACTCGAGCCGGTCGCGCAACTCGGCCTTGATCGTTTCGACCGCGCGCAGCACGGTGTCGCGCGGGGTCACGTAGTGCGACGACGGATACACGGTAAAGCGCGGAATTTTCTGTCGCACGCGGCCGGTGAGCGGATCGAATAGCTGTAGTGTTTCGATTTCGTCGTCGAACAACTCAACGCGCACCGCCATCTCAGCGTGCTCGGCCGGGAAGATATCGATGGTGTCGCCGCGCACCCGGAACGAGCCGCGCTGGAAGTCGGCTTCGTTGCGGCTGTACTGCATCGCGATCAGCCGCGCGATGACGTCGCGCTGGCCGAGCCGGTCGCCGGTGCGCAGCGTCAGGATCATCCGGTGGTATTCGGACGGATTGCCGATACCGTAAATCGCCGACACTGTCGCGACGATCACCACGTCGCGCCGCTCCATCAGGCTCTTGGTCGCCGATAGCCGCATCTGCTCGATATGCTCGTTGATCGACGAGTCTTTCTCGATGAACAGATCGCGCTGCGGCACATACGCTTCCGGCTGGTAGTAGTCGTAGTACGAGACGAAGTACTCGACCGCGTTGCGCGGAAAGAACTCGCGGAACTCCGAATACAGCTGCGCGGCGAGCGTCTTGTTCGGCGCGAACACGATCGCCGGGCGGCCGAGCCGCGCGATCGTGTTGGCCATCGTGAAAGTCTTGCCAGAGCCGGTCACGCCGAGCAGCGTCTGGAACGCGAGACCGTCGCCTACGCCTTCGACGAGCGTGTCGATGGCCGTGGGCTGGTCGCCGGCGGGCAGATACGGCTGGTAGAGCTTGAACGGTGAACCTTCGAACGTGATGAATTTTGATTCGTCGAGCGTATCGTCGGCTTCAGTCAGATGGTGTTCGGACATGAGGGGCGGCACCGGGCCTTGGGCAAAAGATCATTCTAACGGGTTGCGGAAAGCGAAGATCGAGCGGGCTTACGTAGGGCGGCCCTGGGCGCCGGTGTGATATGGCCCTTTGCGGACTTGGGCGCCCTGAAGGGTTAGCGCGAACTCGCATGCCGGCTGTGTCCTGCACGCCACGCGTCATCGTGGCGCAGTCAGCGCCAATGGACAGCGCACCTCGGCCGGTTCGCGCCGTCGACATCGCCACGCCCGCTCGAATTCCTTGCTGCCACATGGCTCCCCAGTGCCTGTTTTTCAAGCAAATAATTGCCTTTTGCCCGTCCGGTCGTCCGAAAAAAGCGGCCGGATTCGTTACAATGCGAAGTTGCGCTCGCTCGCCGCTGTCCATAGGCCGTCCCCGATTTTCGCGTTTCGTCGAACTCACGCCCACTCGCGAAACGCCGCCGACGCCCCAGATGAGGCCGCTCGCGCGCGAAGCCGCCCTCTTTTCACTACTGCTGCCCACCCATCATGTCTCTGTTCTCCGCCGTCGAACTTGCTCCCCGCGACCCGATTCTGGGCCTGAACGAAGCTTTCAACGCCGATACGCGCGCCACCAAGGTCAACCTCGGCGTTGGCGTGTACTTCAATGAAGAAGGCAAGATTCCGCTGCTGCGCGCCGTGCGCGAGGCGGAACAGGCTCGGGTCGAAGCCGCGCTGCCGCGTGGCTATCTGCCGATCGAAGGTATCGCCGCTTACGATGCCGCCGTGCAAAAGCTGCTGCTCGGCAACGACTCGCCGCTGATCGCGGCCGGCCGCGTCGTCACGGCGCAGGCGCTGGGCGGCACGGGCGCGCTGAAGATCGGCGCGGACTTCCTGAAGCGCGTGAATCCGAATAGCAAGGTCGCGATCAGCGATCCGAGCTGGGAAAATCACCGCGCGCTGTTCGAAGGCGCGGGCTTCGTCGTCGAATCGTATCCGTACTATGACGCGCAGACGCATGGCGTGAACTTCGACGGCATGTTGAGCGCGCTGATCAGCTATGAGGCAGGCACGATCGTCGTGCTGCACGCGTGCTGCCATAACCCGACCGGCGTCGACCTGAGCGTCGAGCAGTGGAAGCAGGTCGTCGAGGTCGTCAAGGCGCGCAACCTCGTGCCGTTCCTCGATATCGCCTATCAGGGCTTCGGCGACAACATCGAAGCGGACGCGGCAGCCGTGCGTCTGTTCGCGGCGCAGGAACTGAACGTGTTCGTGTCTTCGTCGTTCTCGAAGTCGTTCTCGCTGTACGGCGAGCGCGTCGGCGCACTGTCGATCATCACCGCGAGCAAGGAAGAAGCGGCGCGCGTGCTGTCGCAACTTAAACGCGTGATCCGCACCAACTACTCGAACCCGCCGACGCACGGCGGCTCGGTGGTCGCGGCCGTGCTCGCATCGCCGGAACTGCGCGCGACGTGGGAAAGCGAACTGGGCGAAATGCGCGAGCGCATCCGCGCGATGCGCAATGGTCTCGTCGAGCGTCTGAAGGCAAGCGGCGTTGATCGTGACTTCGGCTTCGTGAATGCACAGCGCGGCATGTTCTCGTACTCGGGTCTGACGGCACCGCAAGTGGACCGTCTGCGCGAAGAGTTCGGTATCTATGCAGTCAGCACGGGCCGCATCTGCGTGGCTGCGCTCAATACGCGCAACCTCGACGTCGTCGCCACCGCGATTGCTCACGTGCTGAAGTAAGGCGATTCACGGCGCGGAGGTCTGCCGTGCAAGTGCAGCAGGTTCGCCGCTGCCACCCCTATAAAAACGGCGCCCTTTTCTGAAAGGGCGCCGTTTTTTTATTTTCTGACGGTTCGGCCTTGGTTGGCGCAGCGTCGGCGCTCTCCGCGAGGAGTCAGCGCGAATCCCGATGAATATCGTGCGTGACGAACCCGGCATCGTTTTCCGGCATATCGAGCCAGTCGGGCCGCTCGAGAGAACGGAGAATATCTTCAAGACCGCTTCGCCAATGCTCGCGCATCGTCGACAGACCGAATTGAAAGTCCTTGTAGTGTCCTTCGTATTCCTTGTGCCGATAGATCAGGTGAATCACGTTGTAGCGCTTTGAACACGACAGATCTTCGGCCAGCTTGCACCACGGATCGTCGCGTTGGTCTTCTGGCACACGGTCCAGCACCTCGCGCAGTACGTGGCGGAAACGCTGTGAGCGCTGCAGCATGTCGGTCACGAGACGCGTACGGCTCGAATACTGGATGTCTTTCATGCGGCCCTGCACGTCGGTGAGGTTGTCCGGCACCGGCCCGATCGCACTCCATAGGTCGACCTGAAACGCGAGCGTGTCGCGACGCGGCGTGGACTGGAGTACCTCGTAGAGCGGCGTATTCGACATCAGCCCGCCGTCCCAGTAGAACTGACCGTCGATCTCGACGGCCGCGAAGCCCGGCGGCAACGCGCCAGACGCTATGAAATGCTCGGGCCTGAGCGTGGTGTGGGTATTGTCGAAGTACGCGAAATTGCCCGTGCCGCAATTCACCGCGCCCACCGATACGCGTGTTTCGCCGGAATTAATCCGGTCGAAATCACACAGCGACTCGAGCGTGGCCTTCAGCGGCGTGGTGTCGTAGTAGCTCGCCAATTGCGGCGGACCGGACACCGCGGGCAACGGCGGTGGGAAACGCGGCACGAAAAAGCCCTTTTGCCCTTCGACGATCGCGCTCATTGCCTGCGCTGCCGTAAATGCCTTGCGCACCGCTTCGCTCGAATTGAACAGCAGGTGTTCGATCGGAGCTGGCAAGGGCGCCCCGAACGCCGGCTGGCAGATCGTCTCCCAGAATTGCAGCAGACGCTCGACGCGTCGTTCCGGTGGATTGCCCGCAATGATCGCCGTATTCAGTGCACCGATCGAGATGCCCGCGATCCAGTTCGGTTCGATGCCGGCTTCGTAAAGTCCCTGAAAGACGCCGGCCTGATAGGCGCCGAGCGCGCCACCGCCTTGCAGCATCAGCGCGACGGTTTCGTAGTTGGGCAACCGGGGATGCCGGCGCGGGCGGGCGGCGACCGACGGACCCGCGCCCTCCCCGTCGCCCGACACGCCCACGCGCGCCCGCTTCAGATTGCGTTGCGCCATGGACGGCCCCTTAGTGCATGTACCAGCCGTGGCTCACGACGAACGACTGGCCGGTCAGCGCCGCGCTCGGGAATGTCGACAGGAACAGCACGGTCTGCGCGACGTCTTCGACCGTCGTGAAGATACCGTCGACGGTGCCGCCCAGCATCACGCGCTTGATCACGTCCTCTTCGCTGATGCCGAGTTCTTTCGCCTGCTCGGGAATCTGCTTGTCGACGAGCGGCGTGCGCACGAAACCCGGACACACGACGTGCGAACGCACATTATGCGCAGCGCCCTCTTTGGCAAGCACGCGCGACAGGCCCAGCAGAGCGTGCTTCGCGGTCACGTACGCCGACTTCAGCGGCGAGGCGAGATGCGAGTGGACCGAGCCCATGTAAATCACGACGCCGCCGCGATTGTCCTTGTACATGTGCTTGAGCGCGGCCTTGGTGGTCAGGAACGCGCCGTCCACGTGAATGGCCTGCATCTTCTTCCAGTCCGAAAACGAATAGTTTTCGATCGGATTGACGATCTGGATGCCGGCGTTGGAAACGAGAATGTCGATCGAACCGAATTCCTCGGCGACCTTGTCGATCCCCCGGTTGACGGCATCTTCGTTCGTCACGTCCATTGCCACGCCGATTGCCTTACCGCCGCCCTTTCTGATTTCTTCAGCCACGGCGTTCGCGCCGTCCTGGTTCAGGTCGGCGATCGCGACCGCAGCACCCGCGGCCGACAGAGTCAACGCGATCTGTTTGCCGATGCCGCTCGCGGCGCCAGTGACGACGGCAACCTTGCCGTTCAGATTCGAGTTCACAGACGACATCCAGAACCTCCATGCAGTTGATGAGCAATGAGACCACGAGACCGCGCGCGGCGAGAAGTCGGCCAAACGGTATAGACCGTTCGGCGGATGCAGCGCGGCGGCCGACTTTGCTATTGTGCATGAACCCTGTGAACGACATAGGTAAAACGCACATCGAACCGTATCTCTTTAAACTGGACGCTTTCGGGCTGAATCCGGGCTCCATTCCCGTGGCATCACCAACCAGGAGACATGTATGAATTATCGACGTCTGGGCCGCTCGGGCCTGCGAGTGAGCGAGTTGTCCATCGGCTCATGGGTCACGTACGGCAACCAGGTGGATCACCGCGCCGCGCGCGAATCGCTTGCCGCGGCGCGCGACGCGGGCGTCAATTTCTTCGACAACGCCGAAGTCTACGCGGGCGGCAAATCCGAGGAAATCATGGGCCATGCGTTGAAGGAGCTCGCGTGGCCGCGCGTGAGCTACGTCGTGTCGACGAAATTCTTCTGGGGACTCAACGAAGCGCCGAACCAGTACCACACGCTGAACCGCAAGTACCTGATGAACGCGATCGACGCGTCGCTGAAGCGCCTGCAGCTCGACTATGTGGATCTCGTGTTCTGTCATCGTGCGGACCCGAACACGCCGGTCGAGGAAACGGTGTGGGCAATGAGCGACATGATCGCGCGCGGCAAGGCGCTGTACTGGGGCACCTCGGAATGGAGCGCCGACGAGATTCGCGCCGCCTATGAAATCGCCGAGCGGCATCATCTGCACAAGCCGGTCATGGAGCAGCCGCAATACAACCTGTTTCACCGCAAACGCGTCGAGCAGGAATACAAACGGCTCTACGAGGACATCGGCCTCGGCCTGACCACGTGGAGCCCACTCGCATCGGGGCTGCTCACCGGCAAATATCGTGACGGCGTGCCAGCCGACAGTCGCGCGCAGTTGCAGGGCTATGACTGGCTGCGTCAGCAGCTCACGGACCCGACCCGGAACAATGTGGTCGGCCAGCTCGGCGCGGTCGCCGACGAGCTCGGCTGCACGGTCGGTCAGCTCGCGATAGCGTGGATTTTGAAGAATCCGAATGTCAGCACGGTGATCACGGGCGCCTCGCGGGTCGAACAGATCGGCGAAAACATGCAGTCCGCCGAGGTGGCCAAGCGCATCACACCAGAGATAAAGCAGCGGATCGAGGAGATCATCGGCGACGCGCACGAGTAATCGCGCGCGCAGCGCCCTAACCGGGCACGCGCGGTCGCGTACAATACGCGACCGCGCGTCGCCGGCTCCTTCGGGCCAGCCTGCGCTCTCTCAGCGTCCTCTCATCATGCTCAGCTACCGCCACGCCTTTCATGCCGGCAATCACGCCGACGTTCTGAAACACGCCGTCGTGTTGCAGCTCCTGCGCTACCTTGGCCAGAAGGACAAGGCCTACTGGTATATCGACACGCACGCGGGCGCCGGCGTTTACTCGCTGAAGGAAGGCTACGCGACGAAGACCGGCGAGTTCGAGACGGGTATTGCGAAACTGTGGGGCCGCAACGATCTGCCGCCGCTGTTCGCCGAATACGTCGATGAAGTCAGCGCGCTCAATTCCGATGGCCAGTTGCATTTTTATCCGGGCTCGCCGTATCTCGCGTGGCGACAGCTGCGCGCGCAGGATCGTATGCGGCTCTTCGAATTGCACAGCACCGAAATCGACGTGCTGCGCCACAATTTTCGCGACGCGGGCCGACGCGCAATGCTGTATGCGGGCGACGGCTTCGACGGCATTCTCGCGCTGTTGCCGCCGGCGCCGCGTCGCGCGCTGATCCTGCTCGACCCGTCGTATGAAGACAAGCGCGATTACGGGCGCACGCTGCGCTGTGTCGAGGAAAGTCTGAAGCGGTTTCCGACCGGCACGTATGCGATCTGGTATCCGCAGGTCAAGCGCCCCGAGTCGCAGCGCTTTCCTGATCAACTGAAGCAGTTGCAGAAGGACAACTGGCTGCACGTCAGCCTGACCGTCAGCAATCCGCCGGAAGACGGCTATGGGCTGTTCGGTAGCGGCATGTTCATCCTGAATCCGCCGTATACGCTCGCCAAGACGCTGAAGGATCAGATGCCATGGCTCGTCAAAACGCTCGGCGAGGACAAGGCTGCGACGTTCAACGTCGAATATCGCGGCAATTGAGCGTGACGACCGGCGCGTGAGCGTGCCGCGCGCGGTTCCCCGTCACCTGTCTTGCGCAACCCGATCTCCGCATACGCTCACTTGAACTGCGCGGCCGCCTTGCTCGCGAACTGGTTCGTATAGGTAGCACTCAGGTCGATCTTTTTCGGATCGAGCCGGCTATCGAACGACGACAACGCGCGCAGCGACGTCGCCGGGCCATCAGCGGGCATAAGTCCGTCCGGCGAATACGCGTCGCGCACGTTGTGAAAGGCGTCGAGATAGAGCGTCGGGTCGCCCAATAGATAGGCTTGCGGCACCATCTTCAGCAGATCCGTGTCGCTCGCAGTCTGCAGCCAATGATTCGCACGCACGATCGCGTTGGTCAGCGCCTGCGTTGTCTTCGGATTTTTCTGGATGAAGCTTTCGGCCGCGTAAAGCGTCGCCGCGGGCATCATGCCGCCGAACACCTCCTGCGTGCCTTTCACCGTGCGCGTATCCACAAGCACCTTGATGGCGCCGCTACGCGTGAGCTTGGTCATCATTGGATCGACATTGGACAGCGCGTCGATCTGCCCACTGCCCACCGCGGCAAGCACCGTCGCGCCGCTGCCGACACCGATCGCCGAAATGTCGCTGCGCTGCACGCCGGCCTTGCGCAACGCAACGGTGAGCACGAGATCCGTCGACGAACCCGGTGCGCTCACGCCGACCTTCGCGCCTTTGAAGTCCGCGAGCGACTTGAGCTGATCGGCCTTCGACTTCACCACGCCGATCACTATCTGCGGTGCGCGGCCCATCAACACGAACGCGCGATAGTGCTGACCCTTCGCCTGCATGAACAACGTGTGCTCGAACGCGCCCGCGCCGACTTCGGCGCTGCCGCCCACCACCGCTTCGAGCGCTTTCGAGCCGCCCGCGAAATCTTCGAGCGTGACGTTCAGGCCTTCGTCCTTGAAGTAGCCGAGCTGCTGTGCGGCGAGGACCGGCAGATAGTACAGGCCAGGTAAGCCGCCGACGGCCATCGTCAGTGTCGGCATTTCCGGCGTGTCCTTCGCGAACCCAGCGCCCGGCAACGCAGCCAGTGCCAGCAGCATCACGCAGGTGCGCGTCGCACGCTGCATCCATTGATTGAGCATGGTGACGTCTCCTTGTTGTGTTTTCCATTCGAAGCAGTGACGCAGGCGCACATGCCGAGATCGAAGCTCACGGCGGCGAGGCGCGCAACGATTGTCGTCGGACGGTTTCACGGACGCCATGCGCCCAAACCCGAATGCGATTGTCGGGTGCGAGGCAAGCTGGCGTATGGGAGAGAAACGGGACCGTGCAGAAGCACCGCCGACGATCTTTCGCGCCGTCGGTACCTATTGCGGCAGGGGCACCGCTCGAGGCATCGGCCGCGGCGGCACGCCACCACCCGCCGGCAATTGGATATACGGCGCAACCACGAACGGCGGCGACGATTCCGAAGGCAGCTCGACCGGTGCCGCGATCGGCGGCGCGGCGACGATCGGCTCCGGCGCAGGCGGCGAGCTCAGCAGTACGGTACCGCTCTGGCCATTATTGACGCCGCCAAGCGTATCGAGGATCACGGGAGGACGCCCGTTATCGGACACCGCGAATGCGTCCGACGCGGCGCAGAGGGCGGCCAGCGTCGCCACGGCGGCCGCGGCCATCGCGGATCGGAAAGTTTGCAGCGAACGGACGGAGGACATGGACAGCCCGATTGGTTATGAATGCCGTCTTGCGCGAAAAAACGCCTTACATTACCGCGGGCCGCGTTACGAAGCTAGTCGATATTCGCCATCGGCAGCTTTCTTGCGCCGTTTACTCGAAAAAGCGTTGAAGGCACACGCGGATTTCGATGTCCAGATACGACAAAGCCCCGCTTTGACGGGGCTCGACATTGGTACTGCAATAGCCGCTCAAAAGCAGGCCACGTCAGGTCAAACTCAAGGCGGAAACTTACAGCGAATAGCCGTTGGTTTCGAGCGAACGGATGCGCTGTTCGAGCTGAACGATATCCGACGACGATGCGAGATATGCCTCACGACGGCTACGTTCCGCGGTTTCGAACCAGGTGCTGAGCTTCTCTAGAATGAATGCAAACATGATGTTCTCCAAGGATCGGATCGAATCCCCGTGATTTGACATCAGGGATTTCCCGTAAAAGGGTTAACCCGCATTATAACCCTAAGGTGCAACCTGAACAGTGAAATGCACGCATGCCGTGCATTCCGTTTTGGAATAATGCACTGGAAAGGTGCAATCCAGCGCCTGATTTTATTAAGCTTCATCGAGGCGACCGACGTTTTTTCGCAATTATGCTCACTTTCGGTGCATAAATCGCTCGGACCTTAAGAATCGGCAGGCTGGGTTGCACTTCGATCAGCTGCTAAAGCGGACGGCAACCTTATCCCGATACAAGATCGGTGTCCGCCAGTCGCTCGATAATCGGACAATCTGGCCGGTCATCACCATGGCAATGATCGGCCAGATGCGCGAGAGTGTCGCGCATGTCCGTCAGTTCGGCGATGCGGCGATCGAGTTCGGCGACATGTTCGAGCGCGATCCGCTTTACTTCGGCGCTTGCACGCGAGCGGTCGTGCCATAGAGCAAGCAGCCGCCGGATATCCTCGACCAGAAATCCGAGCCGGCGAGCCTGGCGAATAAAGCGCAAGGAATGCACTTCCTGCGGGCCATACACACGATAACCGGCACTCGTGCGCGCCTTCGCAGTCAATAGTCCGACACTTTCGTAGTAGCGGATCATTTTTGCCGTAACGCCCGACACGCGGGCCGCTTCGCCTATGTTCATGACTGTTTCCCCAAGGTTGCGGCTGAACTCCAATCGATCCTACACCTTCCCATGGTGGGAAGGTCAGCTACTCAAACAAGGTACGGGAGGCATAATTCGACTATCCGCAATCTGATTCCGCCGAGGTCTTTGCAATGACAATCGAACTCCATGTAGAAGGGATGAGCTGCCAGCACTGTGTTGCCGCTGTCACGAGCGCGATTCGCGAGCACGACGCCGCCGCGCAGGTTCAGGTGGATCTCGCGACCGGCCGCGTGCTCGTGGAGTCGGCGCAACCCGTCGATGCGCTGAAGGCCGCGATTGACGAGGCCGGATACACGGTCACGTCTGTGCGCTGAGGGTGCCGCGCATGTTCAAGGTTGCCGTAATAGGTGGTTCCGGATTGCTCGGCCGCGCGCTCAACGACGAACTCGCGCGCCAGACCGGCTGGCAGACCGTCTTCACCGCATATAGCCGAACGTCTCCGCGAACGGTCGCGTTGGATGTACGCAATAGCTTTGCGGTCGAGCGTTTCATCGATCGCGTAGCGCCGGATGCCGTCGTGATTGCCGCGGCGGAGCGCCGTCCCGATGTATGCGAGC
Organism: Paraburkholderia lebeckiae; assembly: GCF_014201005.1. Classification (NCBI taxonomy): domain Bacteria; kingdom Pseudomonadati; phylum Pseudomonadota; class Betaproteobacteria; order Burkholderiales; family Burkholderiaceae; genus Paraburkholderia; species Paraburkholderia lebeckiae. Next base: position 138,143 of record NZ_JACHDK010000015.1, read on the forward strand.
GCGATCCGGCGCTTGCTCGCGCGCTGAACGTCGATGCCGTGCGAATGATCGCCGGGGCGGCGAACCGACACGGCGCGTGGACACTGTCGATCTCGACCGACTACGTGTTCGACGGCACGCACCCGCCCTATCGTCACGACAGCACACCTGCGCCACTGAACGCGTACGGACAGAGCAAGCTCGAAGGCGAGCGAGCGCTGACCGACACGGCCGAGGACGGATGCGTGCTGCGTCTGCCGCTGCTATATGGTCCGATCGTCAGTTGGTCGGAATCGGCCGTGACTAGCCTCGTGCCGGCCATTGCAGCGGCGGCGGCGCCGGGGGCCCAGGCTGCCAGGATGGACGCTTGGGCGATCCGCTATCCTACGTTCACGCCCGATGTCGCTTTCGTGATCCGACAGATGCTCGAGCGGCACGCGCGCGGCGAAACGATCTCTGGCATCGTGCAATGGTCGGGCGACGAACCGATGAACAAGTATGAGATCGCCGTGCGCCTGGCAGAAGCGTTGCAACTCGACGCGCGTCTGACGCCTCAGCGCACACCCACCGACGCGACGCCGCGCCCGCACAACTGTCATCTGGCATCGAGCCGTTTAGAGGTACTCGGAATCGGCCGACGCTCGCCCTTCGATATGGCGATCCGGCAGGTGCTGGCCGCGTTTCCGTGGCAGGGACAGGCGACTTCCGTATGATCCGGCGGCTTGCGTGCGTACGGTAAGCGGCTGGCGAACCTGCGTTGACGAACGGTGAATCATGCGACAGCGGTAAGAAGCTGCCAGTTATGTGGCAGCAATGCGGCGATGTCGCTTGCCCTGTGGGTGGGCAGCCGTGTCCCGATGTCTTTCAGATATGCGCGGGTTCGTGACCGTTGAGTTGCGCTGGGCGGATGAGGCTCATGATCGCGGCCGCACGTTGGCCAGCGCGCAGCGACCCGGCGGCCCTGGTTTCCCTTGGGGTGGCGGGGGCTCTCGGGCGAGCACACGGATCGCATGCTTGCAGTGTGAGATTGACCCGCAAAAACGGACATCTATCCTTTGGAGAAGGAGCGGCGCGCGTCAAGCAGGTTGTCGCTCACTCATGCAGCCAGAGGCTGTTTATTTGCGCCGATCGACGCCATCTCAACGACTGAGTCACGTTCGGGGTTAAGCGTCACGGCACCAACCGG
>NZ_JACHDK010000016.1:0-132181 GCF_014201005.1 Paraburkholderia lebeckiae
CTTCTGAGGCGATTACGGTCGGCAATAACACGATTAAGCTGCCGGGCATCGGCGCCTACCTGGCGCAGGCGATCAGCGACAAGAACCTGCACGCGATCGGCTGGGTCATCCTCGCGATGACGGTCGTGATTCTCGCCTACGACCAGTTGCTGTTCCGTCCGCTCGTCGCGTGGGCGGACAAGTTCCGCATGGAGTTCACGAGTTCGGGCGATGCGCCGGAATCGTGGCTGCTCGACCTGATCCGCCGCACGCGGCTGATTCACCGGTTGCTCGTGCCGCTCGGCTGGATGTTCGCGCGCGCGGCCCGGGTGCGCTTCCAACTGCCGGCGTTCAGCGCGCCGCGCTTTCACATCCCGCAGCGCGAGAAGAACTCGAAGCTCGGCGACATCATCTGGGCGGCGATCGTGCTGCTCGCCACGGTGTATGTGGTGTACCGCGTGTTCCTGTATGTGCGTACCGGCGTGACGCTCGACGAGATCGGCCACGTGTTCGTGCTGGGCCTGATCACGCTCCTGCGCGTGGTCGTGCTGATCGCGATCGCTTCCGTGATCTGGGTGCCCGTCGGCGTGCTGATTGGCCTGCGCCCCGCGCTCGCGGAAAAGGTGCAGCCACTCGCGCAGTTCCTCGCGGCGTTCCCGGCGAACCTGCTGTTCCCGGTGTTCGTGATCGCGATCGTGCGCTTTCACCTGAATCCAGACATCTGGCTGTCGCCGCTGATCGTGCTCGGCACGCAGTGGTATATCCTGTTCAACGTGATTGCCGGTGCAAGCTCGTATCCGAACGACTACCGCGAGGCGGCCAAGAATTTCCACATTCGCGGCTGGCAGTGGTGGCGTCAGGCGATGCTGCCGGGTATTTTTCCTTACTACGTGACCGGCGCGATCACCGCGTCGGGCGGCGCGTGGAACGCGAGCATCGTTGCCGAGTTCGTGCAGTGGGGCGATACCAAGGTCGCCGCGCATGGCCTCGGCGCCTATATAGCGCAGACTACCGCGGCGGGCGACTATCCGAAGATCATCGTGGGCATCGCCGTGATGTCCCTGTTCGTGACCCTCTTCAACCGTCTGCTGTGGCGTCCGATGTACGCCTACGCCGAAGGCAAGCTCCGTCTAGATTGAGAAATGAAGGCTTAACGCGATGCAAAATCCTAAAGCTGCTATGACCGCCGCGCCGATCCAGACGCCGCCGAAGCCCCCGCGCCTCGGCGAGGAAATCCTGCGCGTGAAGGACGTGTGCCGCGGCTTCAACAAGACGCAGGGCGAACTGCTCGTCCTCGACGACGCGAATCTGTCGCTGCGCGAGGGCGAGATCGTCGGTCTGCTTGGCCGTTCTGGCTCGGGCAAGTCGACGCTGTTGCGCATCATCGCCGGTCTGATCGAGCCGACCGACGGCGAAGTCACGTACATGGGCAAGCCGCTCGCAGGTCCTGCGAAGGGTGTCGCGATGGTGTTTCAGACCTTCGCGCTGTTTCCGTGGCTGACCGTGCTGCAGAACGTGGAAGCGGGTCTCGAGGCGCAAGGCGTCGGCGCATCGGAGCGGCGCACGCGCGCGCTCGCCGCGATCGACCTGATCGGCCTCGACGGTTTCGAAAACGCCTATCCGCGCGAGCTGTCGGGCGGCATGCGCCAGCGCGTCGGCTTTGCGCGCGCGCTCGTCGTCGATCCGACGCTGCTGCTGATGGACGAGCCGTTCTCCGCGCTCGACGTGCTGACCGCCGAAACGCTGCGTACCGACCTGCTCGATCTCTGGACTCAGGGGCGCATGCCGATCAAGGCGGTGCTGATCGTGACGCACAACATCGAGGAAGCGGTGTTCATGTGCGACCGCATTCTGGTGCTGTCGTCGAACCCGGGCCGCGTGATCGCCGAGATCAAGGTGCCGTTCAAGCATCCGCGCAACCGTCTGGACCCGGCATTCCGCCGCCTCGTCGACGAAATCTACGCGAAGATGACCGCGCGTCAGACCGACGAAAAGACCAGGAAGGGGCTGGAGCTCGGTAGCTGGCTGCCCCACGTGTCGACCAACCTGATGGCCGGTCTGATCGAAACGCTCGCCGCCGCGCCGTATCACGGCCGCGCGGACATGCCGGAAATCGCGCGCTCGCTACACCTGGAGGTCGACGATCTGTTCCCGATCGCCGAAGTGCTGCAGCACCTCGGTTTCGCCGACGTGCGCGAGGGCGACATTTTCCTGACGCCGCCGGCGCGCGTGTTCTCCGAGTTCGGCACGCAGGAACGGAAGATGATGTTCGCCGAGCATCTGCTGCGGCACGTGCCGCTCGCGGCGCGGATCAAGAAGGTGTTGAACGAGCGGCCGGGACATCGCGCGCCGCGCGTGCGTTTCGAGCAGGAGCTCGAGGACTTCCTGTCGGACAGCGCGGCAGAAGAGACGCTCGACGCGGTCATCAACTGGGGCCGTTACGGCGAGATCTTTTCGTATAACGACCAGACTGAAATCTTCAGTCTGGAAGACGTGGAGTCTTAAGCCAAAGTTGCCGCGGAAACGAACTGCGGTTCAGACAAAAAAGCGGCGAGGAAAACCTCGCCGCTTTTTTATTGCAGATTGCCCCACCGTGCAACCGCCGGCTCGGCCGTTGCCCACTTCCAACCCTTGTCCTGCTGGCACGCGCTCGCGGTGAACCACCTCTCGGGCGCATTCGGGCCGTCGCCGTCCTGCACCGAGAACACGAAATCCTTGCACAGCGCGAGCGCCGAGCTGAACGCGCGGGTCACGCGCACCTCGCCGTGGCCGTTTTCGATCGGCAAGGTGTGCTTGACCGACCACGGTTTCGTTTCGCCGACCGGCATCGTGCCGACCAGCGCCGCCATCAGATCCTGCTGATCCTTGTGCATGCTGCGCATGTAGCGTGCGACCGCTTCGTCGGTCGCGGCCTGCACGGCCACGCCGACGCCGAGCGCGACGGCCGGATTGCTGGTCACGAGGCCTGACGCGATACCCGCCGCCGCGCCGCTCGCCGCGCCGATCGACGCGCAGCCGCTCGCCAGCAGGCTCGCGCCGACGCATAGCGCGCCGGCCGCGATGAGCCGCATCCGATCACCCATCGGAACGCCAAGCGAACGACATTTCATTGCAGCGCACCCCAGCGCTCGGTGGCGGGTTCGGCCGATGCCCAACGCCAGTCCTTACCATCACGGCAAACCGATGCGATGTAGAACGCGCTGTTCGCGGGTTTGTCGCGCGTTGCGTTTTGATCGACGGAAAAGACGATTTCCTTGCAGTCGAGCTGACCGGTGCTGATCAAACGGCTGACGGTCACGCGGCCGTGTTCGTCGTCTTCGATTGGGAAAGAGTGGGTGATGCTCCACGGGGCGACCGCGCCGACCTCGAGCGGACCGGCCGCCTGCGCGATGCTGTTCTGCGTATTCGTGTGGACCACGCGCTCCGAATACTGCACACCCGCGCGCGCGGCGGCGACCGCGCCAAGACCGATACCGGTCGCGACCGCCGCATTGCTGGTGACCTTGTTGGCGACCGCGGCGCCCGCGACACCGGCGCCCGCGACCGCGCCTTCCGTGTACAACGAACTACAGCCGCTCAATGCCGACGACACCGCCAGCGCCAGCGCGATCAGCGCCGTTACGTGGGGGCGTTTGCCAGCGACAACGGACTTCGCGTTGACAGCCCACACCATGTTCTTTTGCATTTCTCCCGTCCCTGCCCGTACAGGTGCCTGCGTTCACGCTTCGCGCGTGTAAACGAAGGACACGTCGTTTATTACGCTGCCGCATTGTGCAGGATGCGTTTTGTAATTGGCAGGGAAAAAATGCAAAAAATTGCAAAACATCGTGCGCTGCGATGTTTTCTGTTGCATGGATGGGCGGGCTTGCCTGGCTCTGCCAGGTATCTCGGACATCAGGTGAACTTGCCGTCGGCGTGAGATGTTGAGCAGGTGAATTCGGTGCCGCGAAACGCGCGGCGAAGGGTTCATGACGAACGGCACAACAGCTGGCCGCCGCCATCGGCGGACGGCTCGCGTTGCACCGTGCCTATGAGTCGGCTTCGTCTTCCCCGCTTTCGTCGCCGTATGCGCTCAGCCGGTTGTACAGCGTTTTGAGGCTCACGCCGAGCGCTTTGGCAGCGCGCCGCTTGTCGCCGCCGCAGTACTTGAGGGTGCCGAGAATGATCTGCTTCTGCGCGTCGGCGAGCGGCGTGCCGATCCACACGCTCATCGCGTCGCCTTGCGTGACCGCTTTCTTGACTCGCGACGCAAGATGCGGATGCGGCAATTCAACCGTTTTTTCCGCGAGAATGAACGCGCGATACACGGCGTTCTTCAACTCGCGCACGTTGCCCGGCCACGACCATGAACGCAGCGTTTCGATCGAGCGTTTGCTGAAGCTCTTGTTGGTGCCTTCCTGCTGATTCAATTGCGCGAGGAAGTGTTGCGCGAGCAGTTCGCGATCGTTTTCGCGCTCGCGCAGCGGCGGCGCGCGCAGCGGAAACACCGCGAGCCGGTACATCAGATCCTCGCGCAAGCCGTTTTCCTTGACGGCCACCGCGGGGTCGCGATTGGTCGCGGCGATCACGCGCACGTTGCCGCTGATCAACTCGTTGCCGCCGACGCGATAGAACGTGCCGGTTTCGAGCGCGCGCAGCAACTTGACCTGGCGCACCGGCGCCATTTCGGTGATTTCGTCCAGAAACAGCGTGCCGCCGTTCGCATGTTCGAAGTAGCCGACGCGGCCCTGGACCGCGCCGGTGAAGCTGCCTTTTTCGTGGCCAAACAGTTCGGCTTCGATCAGCTCATCGGGAATCGCGCCGCAGTTCACGGCGACGAACGCGCCGTCCTTGCGGCCACTGCGCTCGTGGATGGTGCGGGCGATCAGCTCCTTGCCGGTGCCCGATTCGCCGATGATCAGCGCGGTCGCGTCGGTATTGGCGACGCGTTCGATCTGCTCGTACAGATCGAGCATTACCGGCGACGAGCCGTACAGCAGCCCGTACGATTTCAGTCCCGCGACGGCGTCCGCGACGCGCTGCTTCGCTTGTGGCGAAGCATTGCCGCCGGCGGACACGGTGGGCGAGTCCAGATCGATTGACGCCATAAAAAGGGAAGTCCTGTGCAAATGGAGTTCGTGTTGCGGCGCGCAGGCCTTGAATGCGATAGACCGTACGGCCACTATCTCATAAAGGACGATTTAACCACTTCGACACTGATTCCGGCAATCGAACTGGCAGCCGCTGAAATAGCCGTGGGCGCAATCGGTCGAAAGTGCGCGAAATTGGCTTTATCAGTGCGCTGGAGCGGTAAATATACCGGGCACATGCATTGCCTCATTGACCGTTTGATCGAGTCGTGCGAGCTTTGACGGCTACGTCGCAGCGCCGCCGGCCAGCGCCAAACCGGCAACCTGCACCGTGCGCCCGAAGCCCGAACTGTTGCACCGGTCGGCGCACCGATTCCGCGGCAACTCACGAACGCCGAATCAGACGAGGAGTGAACAATGACTGACACCACCACGCAACAACTTGCACTCGGCGGACAGAAGATCGTCGAGGACCTTCGGGTGCTGCTGAGGGACTCGGAGGAAATGCTGCGGCTCGCCGCCAACGTGCCGGGCGAAGGTGTCGATGCCTTGCGCGACCGGCTCGGCACGCACGTGGAAACGCTGCAATCGGCGCTCGGCGATGCGCAACGCAACGTGCATCGCCGGTATCGCGAGGCGGCGGTCAGCACCGAGCACTATGTGCGCCATAACCCGTGGCGCTCGCTCGCGCTCGCGGCGGGCACCGGTTTTCTGCTCGGCGTGCTGGTCGCGCGTTAGACGCGGCGCACGCTTGGCACGGCTGCATTCATCCGCATCACGTTCCAAGGAGTTCATGATGACACGACCCACGATTGGTTTTTTTGGCGCATTGATGGCAATCGGCGGCTTCCTGGCGGTTCGCTACGTGCAACACAAACGCACGGGCCAGGTCTCACCGGCGCGCGAGCTGAGCCGCTGGGAAAACGAGGGCGGCGCGGTGGCGGCGCCGGCGACCTTGTCGACCGAACTGGCGCCCGCCTCGCACAGCGCCAACGGCTCGGGGCAGGTCAACGGCGAACCCCGCGCATGGCCGTTTCCGCGCGGCTGAAACGGTTCGCTCGAATCAAGCGGCCTGCGGCCGGCGCCTGGAACGGGATTGTTAAATGAACCTTATAAAGCCGTATAATGGATAAATTGACAACAATGACGCGGAAATCGGTGCGAACTTGCCCGTGATTGTTGCCATTTTTCATCGAATGGTCGGCTGAACGGAACGCAGTCGACTCCGCGTCATGCAGCCGACCCGACCCAGCGGCATGCCCATTGGCATGTTCCGCATATTTTCTGAACCACGCTTGCAGGCTTTCGAAACGCGATGCCACATGTACTCATTGTCGATGACGACGCAGGTACCCGCGAGGCACTTTCCGCCGTCATCGGGGAAGACGGGCTGACCACCGCCACCGCGGGCGATCTGCGCGAAGCGCGTATTCAACTTATCCGGCAGATGCCGGACGTCGTATTCACCGACCTGAAGCTGCCCGACGGCAGCGGGGTCGATCTGTTCGAAGATCTCGATCCGCGCTCCGGCGTCGAAGTGATCGTGATCACCGGCCACGCGACGGTCGAGTCGGCGGTCAGCGCTCTGAAAATGGGCGCGGCCGACTACCTCGTGAAGCCGATCAACATGCAGCGCGTGAAGTCGATCCTGTCGCGCCTGCCGCGCGCCGGCGACCTGAAGGCCGAAATCGGCACGCTGCGCGGCGAGTTGCGCCGCATGGGCCGCTTCGGTCTGATGCTCGGCAATTCACCGGCTATGCAGGAGGTCTACGACCAGATCAGCCGCGTCGCGCCGACGGCGGCCTCGGTGATGCTCGTCGGCGAATCGGGCACCGGCAAGGAAGTTGCCGCGCAGACGCTGCACGAGCTGAGCCTGCGCCGCAAGCACGCGTTCCTCGCGGTCAACTGCGGCGCGATTTCGCCGAACCTGATCGAATCGGAAATGTTCGGCCACGAGCGCGGTTCGTTCACCGGCGCGGATCGGCAGCACAAGGGCTATTTCGAGCGCGCGAACGGCGGCACGCTGTTCCTCGACGAAATCACCGAGATGCCGATCGAGTTGCAGGTGAAGCTGCTGCGCGTGCTCGAGACCGGCATGTTCATGCGCGTAGGCACGACCAAGGAAATCGAAACCGACGTGCGTCTGATCGCGGCCACCAATCGCGATCCCGAGCAGGCGGTGCTCGAAGGCAAGCTGCGGCTCGATCTGTACCACCGGCTGAACGTGTTTCCGATCAGCCTGCCGCCGCTGCGCGATCGCGGCAAGGACGTCGAGCTGCTCGCGCAATCGTTCCTCGATGAACTCAACGAGCGTCACGGCACGAAGAAGCATTTCCCTGTCGCGGTGAAGGAGATGCTGCTGTCGTATCCGTGGCCGGGCAATGTGCGCGAGCTGAAGAACTACGTGCAGCGCGCGCACATCATGTCGAGCGGGGATTCGGATAGCACGGCGACGGTGCCGTTGCAAATCACGCTGTCGAAGCCCGCGGCCGGCACCGCGATCACGATCCCGTTCGGCACCTCGCTCGCGGAAGCCGACCGTCAGTTGATTCTTGCGACGCTCGAGCAATGCGGCGGCGTGAAGACGCGCGCCGCGGAAATTCTCGGCATCAGCCTGAAGACCCTGTACAACCGGCTCGTCGAGTACGGCAACGATGCGCGCGACGACGGCGATTCCACCGACGAATCACGCGCACTCGGCGGCGCGGACGCCTGATCCGCGCTCGTTCGCACGTCATCCTCGTCCCCAGTATCCGCCCGCCCGGGCTTCCGGGCGGACACCCGAACGGCACAAGCCTTGCTGCCCTCCGGTGGAACGTAAAACGAGGTCACCGACATGCTGCACCTGCCGCATTACACTGCCGTTTCCGCGCCGTCCAGGCCGTTGCACGCTCATCGGCCCGAACCGGTCGAGCCGCCCACTGCACCGCCCGTCGCGCCGCCGGACCCGGCCGAGCCCGACACGATCCCCGGCCCGACACCCGATCCGATCGAACCCGTCGAACCAGTCACGCCGCCGATCGGCGATCCGCCGCCGCAGCCAACGCAAACGCCTCAGGCCGCCGACCGTCTGTCGCCCCCACGGCAATGTTGATACGACCCTCGATGTCGGCGCCGTGTCGCGCACTCGCACCGGGCCATGCTCTGGATCGGTGCAGCGCATTGCTGTATTTGTTACAAAGCGGGCGCATGTTTTACCGGCAATTTACGGTTTCGCCCCCTAGACTGTAGGGATGCCGCGACAAGTGGCAGGCTTCCCCGGGAGGCACGATCATGAGACACCCCGCATTGCGACGTTCCGCGCGGCACTCCAAGCGCGGGCCACGGCCGGCCGAGGTCGAGACTGAGCCGGTGGTGTCGCCGGACCCGGCCGCGCAGAATCGGATCGCCCCGCATACGCCGCCGGACGGCGAGCACAACCAGGGCGGGGTGCGTCAGGAAGGCCTCGAATACCAGCGCGATCTGGGCTCGGAGCAGGATGCCTGAGGCAGGTAGCACCCGGGCGGGGTGTCCCGGCGACCGGATACCGGTAAGAAAGACCGCCGCATTCGTCGGATTTAACAGAAAAATTTTCTTCGCCATCGTTGATGATTGCGGGGATTCGCTCGTTTGTCACATTTTTATACAACTTTATTTCCGATCTCCCAAATATCGGCATGATGCTTGCGTGCACCGTTTTGGCGCAATTCCGCATACAACGAAACAATGGAGCACTAATGAGCAGATTGATCGTGGTATCGAATCGTGTCGCACCGATTCAGGAAGCGCGTCCGGCAGCGGGCGGGCTCGCGATCGGCGTGCTGGACGCACTGAAGGAGACCGGCGGCGTCTGGTTCGGCTGGAGCGGCGAAACGGTCAGCGAGCCATCCGCGCCCGTAATCGAGAAGCAGGGCAACGTCACTTACGCGACCGTGGGCCTCACCAAGCGCGATTACGACGAGTACTACCGCGGTTTTTCGAACACCACGTTGTGGCCGACCTTCCACTATCGCAACGACCTGTCCCGCTACAACCGCGAAGACTACGCGGGCTACCAGCGCGTCAACGCGACGCTCGCGAAGCAGCTCAAGGAACTGCTCAAGCCCAGCGACATCATCTGGGTGCACGACTACCATCTGCTGCCGTTCGCGCGCTGCCTGCGCGAGCTCGGTGTGAAGAACCCGATCGGCTTCTTCCTGCACATTCCGTTTCCGGTGCCCGAAGTGTTGCGCACGATCCCGCCTCACGAGGAGATCGTCAAGGCGATGTGCAGCTACGACGTGATCGGCTTTCAGACCGAGGCGGATCGCCAGTCGTTCGTCGACTATATCGAGCGCGGTCACCACGGCACGTCGAGCGAAGACGGCATGGTGCACGCGTACGACCGCTTCCTGAAGGTCGGCGCGTACCCGATCGGCATCTATCCCGATGCGATCGCGAAGACCGCCGAGCAGTTCACCGACCGCAAGGCGGTGCGCAGCCTGCGCGACGGCATGCGCGGGCGCAAGCTGATCATGAGCGTCGACCGGCTCGATTATTCGAAGGGGCTGGTCGAGCGCTTCCAGGCGTTCGAGCGGCTGTTGCAGAACGCGCCCGGCTGGCACGGCCGCGTGTCGCTCGTGCAGATCGCGCCGCCGACCCGCGCCGACGTGCAGACCTATCAGCGCATCCGGCAAACGCTCGAAGGCGAGGCGGGCCGCATCAACGGCCGGTTCGCGCAGCTCGACTGGACGCCGATCCAGTATCTGAACCGCAAGTACGAGCGCAATCTGCTGATGGCGCTCTTCCGCCAGTCGCAAGTCGGCTATGTGACGCCGCTGCGCGACGGCATGAATCTGGTGGCCAAGGAGTACGTCGCGTCGCAGGATCCGGCCGATCCGGGCGTGCTCGTGCTGTCGCAATTCGCGGGCGCGGCCGAGCAGCTGCCGGGCGCGCTCGTCGTCAATCCGTTCGATCTGTCGCAGATGGCCGAAGCGCTCGAGCGCGCATTAGCGATGCCGCTCGCCGAACGTCAGGCGCGTCATGCGGACATGATGGAGCCGATGCGCGAGAGCAACCTGTCGGTGTGGCGCGATACGTTGCTCGATGATCTGCGCCACGTCGCGACCGCATCTTCGGTGACGGCCAAAGCGGTAAAGCTCGCTGACGTGACGGCATCGCCCTGAGCCGACACGCGCGGCCCGCGCGGGCCGCGCGTATGCCGCTCACGTCGTGCATGGAGTGACAGGGAAGATCAAAGCAAAAAGGCGTGCATCGCCTCGTGCGATGCGCGCCTTTTATCGTGCATGTCTTGCGCGCGTAGCGGCCACAGCCCTCAGGCCGGCTGCGCCACCTTCTGCATGACCCGCATCGTGCTGACGGCCGCCGCGACCGCCGAGAACCCCGCGGCCACATACAGCGCGATGATCGTCCCGCTCTGCGGCGCGACGCCGAAGATCAGCGCGACCAGCGCCGCGCCGAGCGTTTGCCCGGTCAGGCGCGCGGTGCCGAGCATGCCGCTCGCGCCGCCGCTGCGTTCGCGCGGCGCGGACGACAGCATGGTGCGATTGTTCGGCGACTGGAAGATGCCGAAGCCCGCGCCGCACAGCGCCATGCGCCACGAAATCTGCAGCGCGTCCGGGTGAGGCCCGAGCGTCGCGAGCAGCAGCAGGCCGACCGTCATCGCGGCGAGCCCGACGCCGCCGAGCCAGCCGGCCGATATCCTGTCCGACAGCACGCCGGCAATGGGCGCCGCGATGATGATGATCGCGGGCCACGGCGTCATCAAAAGACCCGTTTCGACCTGCGACATGCCGAGCGTTTCCTGCAGCAGGAACGGCAGCGACACGAACGCGAGCATCTGCGCGCAGAACGAGCAGACCGACGTGCCGACCGACAGCGCGAACACCGGAATACGCAGCAGGTCGATCGGCAGCAGCGGGGCGGGCCGCGTCAGCTGGCGACGCACGAAGAAGTAGCCGATGACCAGCGCTCCGAGCGCCTCGAGCGTCACGTAGCCGAAATGCTCGCCGTGGCCGAGGCCATCGACCGCGAAAATCAGCAGGCCGAACACGAACGCGTTCATCACCGCGCTCAGATAGTCATACGGGGATTCGTGGCCGGGGTTAATCGGCAGCGCCTTGAAGCCGCCGACGATCGCCGCGATCCCGATCGGCACGTTGATCGCGAACAGCCACGGCCAGCTCGCGATCGCGAGCACGCCCGAGGCGACCGTCGGCCCGACCGCCGACGACACCGCCACCACCATCGCGTTGATCGAGATGCCGCGCCCGAGCTGGGTGGGCGGATAGATCATGCGCACGATCGCGGTGTTCACGCTCATGATGCCGGCCGCGCCGAAACCCTGGACCACTCGCGCGAGCGCGAGCGTCGCCAGCGAGTTCGACAGCGCGCAACCGAACGACGCGACCGTGAACAGGATCAGGCCCGACAGATAAATGCGCCGGTAGCCGATGCGGTCGCCGAGCGACGCCAGCGGCAGCAGCGAGATCGTGATCGCGAGCTGATACGCGTTGACGACCCAGATCGACGCGGCGGCGCTCGCATTGAGGTTGCGCGCGATCGTCGGCAGCGCGACGTTGGCGATCGCGCTGTCGAGCACCGCGAGCGTCAGCGAGAGCGCGATGACGAGCATCGCCCAGTAGCGTTGTGGAACCGGTAGGCCCAGTTCCTTGCCTTCGAAGCGGGAAGTGGACGGCGTCGAGCCGTCCGTGCGCGGGGAGGGTGCGTGCATCGATTGTTTGATTTGTCGGAGATGTTGGCGCGCCTGTGCGCGGCTCACGCGCTGGCCGCTGCAGGCGTATCGGTCGGCGCGGCGCCGGCGTTTCCGGGCGCTGGCGCCGCGCGTGCGTTATTTGAGTTCGTAAAGGCCCGTGTGAGTCGTCGAATCGATTTCGTTCAGGTGCGTCATGAAGCGCGCGACCGCGTTGGTGGTTTCCGCGCTGACTGGCAGATGCGGCACTTTCAGCGCATGCAGCCGGAAGATATAGCGATGCGTGCGATCGCCGCGCGGCGGCGCGGCGCCGCCGAAGCCGACGGTCCCATAGTCGTTGCGCACCTGCATCGCGCCCTGCGGCAGCAGCGAGCCGTCGGCCTTGCCGGCGTTGCGCGGCAGCGAGCGCGCGTCGGCCGGAATGTTCACGACGACCCAATGCCAGAAGCCGCTGCCGGTCGGCGCGTCGGGATCGTGAACGGTGAGCACGAAGCTTTGCGTGTCCGCGGGCGGCGCTTCCCATTGCAGCGACGGCGAGATGTTTTCGCCGTCGCCGCCGAACGCCTTATCGTTGTACTCGTGGGCTCTCGGCATGAACCCGTTGGTGGGAAAATCGTCGGACCAGAGACGGAAGTCAGCCATAATGTGCCTCCCTTGTTGATTGGTTCTGGGATCGTCAGAGTGCGCGATGTCGCGGCGGGCGAGGCGCATTTCGTGGCATGCCGAAGCGCGTGAGGACGTGCCGCGAAAGCGCCGGGAAGCACCCGGAAAACGCTGCCGAAGCGTGCCTCGAAGGCATCTCGAAAGCGCGCCGGGTGAGCCTTTCGAGTGTAGCACCAGCGGCCGCAAGACTCGCGCGAGCAGGGCAGGTCGCGCGCGGTTTTCAGCCGCGTTCCTCCAACTCCGGCGCGTCGCTTCCGATCCACGCGACGAGCCGCTCGATCACGCCCGCGATATCGCAATTCGCGCCTCGCAAAGCGCATTCCCACACGACCGCGACGCGCCAACCGCTCGCGAGCAGCGCGGCGCGCACCTTGTCGTCGTTGCTGCGATTGCGGCCGATCTTGTCGCGCCAGAAGTCGGGCCGCGTCTGCGGCCATTTGAACAGATGACAGTCGTGGCCATGCCAGAAGCAGCCATGCACGAGCACCACCGCGCGATAGCGCGGCAGCACGATGTCGGGGCGGCCGGGCAGATCGCGCGCGTCGAGCCGGAAGCGCAGGCCCCGCCGATGCAGCAGGCTACGGATCAGGATTTCCGGCTTGGTATTGCGGCCGCGAATGCCGGACATCATCCGGCTGCGCGTCGCACTATCGACGATATCGACCATCGTCAGCGGGCCAACGGGTCGCGCGGCCGCTCACGCGTAGAGCGGCAGGGAAAGTTTCGACGCATCGCGGGTCGGGTGGGCAAGCAGGGTTTGCACATGCGGCAGCATGATACGCGCCACTTCGCGCATCACCGGCATCACGACGCTATTGCCGAACTGCCGGTAGGCCTGCGTATCGCTGACCGGAATCCTGAAGGTGTCGGGAAAGCCCATCAGTCGCGCGCATTCGCGCGGCGTCAGGCGACGCGGGCGCAGCGCTTCGCCCTGATAGACGAGAATTTCGGAGCCGTCCTTGTGATAGCGCGCCGACAGCGTGCGCGTCACGCTGTCCGGATAGGCCATGCCGAAACCGAAGCCGTTGCCCGCCGCACGATGCTTGGCCGCGTAGTTTTGTAGATACGCCCATAGCTTCGGGGTGAGCGTGTACTTCGGCTGCACGCGTCGCGCGGCGTGTTCGAAGAAGCGGTCGTGGTCCCACGGCAGTACCGGTTCCGTGCCGTCCGTGCGATGCAGGATCGCGCCGAGCCGCGGACCATGTTCGGGCAGGCGCAGGTCGTCCCACGTGAACCTGGTCTTGCCGCGAAAGCCCACCAAGATGATGCGCTCGCGATGCTGAGGCGTGAAATGCTGGCCATCGATCACGCGGTAGTGCACCTCGTAGCCGAGCTCGTCGCGCAGCGTTTGCAGGATCACGTCGAAGGTGCGGCCCTTGTCGTGCGACAGCAGGTTCTTTACGTTTTCGAGCAGGAACGCGGCGGGGCGCTTCGCGGCGATGATGCGCGCGACGTCGAAAAACAGCGTGCCTTGGGTCGTGCATTCGAAGCCGTGCGGCCGGCCAAGCGCGTTTTTCTTGCTGACGCCGGCGATCGAAAACGGCTGGCACGGAAAGCCGCCGAGCAGCACGTCGTGGCTCGGCATGTCCTCGGCGGGAAACGTGACGATGTCACCGATCAGCGCGTGCGCGCCGCCGCTCGCGGAGTTGTCGCCGTGGTTCTCGCGATAAGTCCGCGTCGAGAACTCGTTCCACTCGCTGGTGAACACGCATTCGCCGCCGTGCGCCTCGAAGCCCATGCGAATGCCGCCGATACCCGCGAACAGATCGATGAAGCGGAAGCGCGCCGCGTCGCCCGCGTGTTGCGCCTCACGCGCGCCTTGCCGCAGCAGATCGCGCAACGCGGGTTCCAGCATCGCGGGACAGGCCGTTTCACCTTTTTCCCAGCGACGCACCGTCTTGATGTCCTTGCCGACATGGGCTGCGATTTCGCGTTGGGTGAAACGGGCGCGCGCCTGCTTGAGCAGGTCGAACGGGGCGGCGAGGGTCACGTGGCGTCCTTGCTGGGAATTTTTGCGGACATTATGACCTAAGGTCGTCCCCTTTCCCTATTGTCGGCGCCGACTGATCAGGAATTTTTCGCGATACGTCGCGCCGCTGCATTTGTCTGCGGCGAAACATGCCTGTCACGAATGCGGATATACGTTTGTCCTGTGACGCTGGTTTCCGGCGTTGCGATGTGTGTTGGCGGCCGCGATCTCGTTCCCGGCCGCTTTTTTGCGGCGCGCAAGACGAGCCGCGTGCCGGCCTGGCGCGACGCGTGCGGGTGCAGCGGGTGGGGCGGCTGCGGTCAGGCCGACTTTACCTTCTTCACCGGGTCAGCCGGCTCGAATCGCGAGGTCGGCGCGGGCGCGAAGCGTTCCCATTCGGGCAGCGGCATCGAGGCCAGCCGATCGAGTTGCAGCAGCAGGCTGTCGACTTTGTCCGATTGGGCGGTAGAAAGCTGGCCGCTGTCGACCAGCGCGGTCAGTCGCTTGCGCCAATAGGTGGCTGGCAGGATCGGACCGCCGAAATCGCCGCGCAGCGATACGTGCATCACCCGCGCGATGTGCGCGATGTCGTGGTCGATCAACGCAGCTTGCGATGATCCCGAAATCGTAGTCTCTGTGCGGTCCATGACTCCTCCCTGAACGGATTTACGGCGGTGCGCGGTGAGACTTTAGGCCTTTTGATAAAAAATTTGCCCGATCGCGCGTCGGCATTCGTCGGTGCCGCGGCCCCGCGCGCGGAGCAGTTCGCGGGAACAGCCGTTGCTGCTTCCCACACACCGGCGGAATAGCGCGCCGGCATCTCTGTCGACTACGCATATGGGAGCCGAGCATGAACAAGGATCAAGTGAAGGGCGTTGGCGAGCAGGTCAAGGGCAAGGTCAACAAGGCCGTCGGCAAGGCCACGAACGACCCTGCGAAGGAAGTCAAGGGCGACCTGCAGCAGGGCGCCGGCAAGGTGCAGAAGGCCTATGGCGATGCGAAGGAAGACGCCAGGGACGATGCAAAGCGCGGCCGTCACTGAGAACCCGTTCGGTGCAGGTTGCCGTAACGGCGGAGGCGTCGCGATCGTCGCGGCGTCTTTGTTTTTTGTACGGCGTAGGTCGGACACGACGCGTCCGATTTCACAAGATGGGTCGCGGCTGACGTTGGCGCGGCGGCCGGCCTGGGAGTAACCCGTGATCGCGATCATCGGCATTCCGCACGCGCTGCGAGCCCTTTAGACTTGGCGCAATCCCATCAGGAGGTCGCGCCCATGACACCCGCAAAGATACTTTCGATGTTCGAACGGCAGTATTTGGAAGGCAAGGCGCCGCCGGATCTCGAAGCGACCTGCGCGAACTTCGCGACGTGGCTCGCGGCCGCGTGGGAACTGCTCGACGGCACCGAAAAGACGCTGCTGCTGACCGTCGGCGTGGCGCTGTGGCGCGAGGGCTTCAACGTGCGCGCGGGTACGGCGACGAAGGACTTGTGGTGAACCGCCGATCGCGAGCGGCGCTGTTGCCGCAGCGTTTGTAAGGTCTTCACGCGGCCTCGCACGCGTTGTGGCGAGTCGGTTTATATTGGGCGGTCTTGCAATTTCTGTCCGATAGGGCGACCCGAATCCATGACCGATTTATCCGCTTTCGCGATCACGAAGAAATGGCCGGCCGAGCATCCGGACCGGATTCAGCTCTATTCGCTGCCGACGCCCAATGGCGTAAAAATCTCGATCATGCTCGAGGAAACCGGCTTGCCGTACGAGCCACATCTGGTGCGCTTCGATACCAACGATCAGATGACGCCGGCGTTTCTGTCGTTGAACCCGAACAACAAGATTCCGGCGATCCTCGATCCGAACGGTCCCGACGGCAAACCGCTGCCGCTGTTCGAATCGGGCGCGATCCTGATTTATCTCGCCGACAAAAGCGGCCGGCTGATCCCGCAGGACGCCGCCGGGCGCTACGAGACGATCCAGTGGGTGATGTTCCAGATGGGCGGCATCGGTCCGATGTTCGGCCAGGTCGGCTTCTTCCACAAATTCGCCGGCAGGGAGTACGAGGACAAGCGTCCGCGCGATCGCTACATCGCCGAATCGAAGCGGCTGCTCGGCGTGCTGGAGCAGCGCCTGGAAGGACGCACATGGGTGATGGGCGATCAGTATTCGATCGCCGATATCGCGATCTTCCCGTGGGTGCGCAATCTGGTCGGCTTCTATGAGGCGGGAGAACTGGTCGGCATTCAGGACTTCCCGAACGTGCGGCGCGTGCTGGCGGCGTTCGTCGAGCGTCCGGCGGTGGTGCGCGGCCTGAATATTCCGCAGCGGCCGGCTTGATGGCCTGAGCGTTTCGCGAGCTTGACCGCTCGGCCGGGCGGGCGCGAATCGGACGCGCCCGGCCACGCGGCATCGTGCGACGCTCTGCGCTACCATGTCCCGTGACGCACTTTGCCGGATCGAAGGGCGTGACAGGTATCAGGAAGTATCGATCAATTCAGGCGTTGCGCGCGCTCGCCGCGCTTGGCGTCGTCGCGTTTCATACCGACGGCATCGTCGCCGCGCATGGCTGGCTCGTCCATGTTTTTCCGCGCGTGTCGCGCTATGGCGAAATCGGCGTCGACGTCTTCTTCGTGATCTTCGGCTTCGTGATGGCGCTGGTGACTCGGGGTTTGCCGTCGGGAATCCAGTCGGCGCGCTCGTTCATTTGCTCCCGCATCGCGCGGGTCGTGCCGCTCTACTGGATTCTCACCGCGTTGTTTATCGCGCTCGTCGCGCTCGTCTCGTTCGTGCCGGGCGTTCCCGAAGCGTTCTGTCATGCGCGCGTGAGCGCCTGGCATGCGCTGTCGTCGTTTCTGTTTCTACCGTCGATGAGCTGGACCGGCATGGCCGCGCCCGTGCTGGGCGTCGGCTGGACGTTGAACTACGAGATGTATAACCTTTGAGGTGAGTAAAGTTCTTACCGGCTTATCGGGCGAGTTTCGCGCGACAGCGCCGATGCGACCGGACGAAAAGGTGAAGCAATGAGCGCCGTTACATTGTTCGCGTGGTCCGTTCCGGCGTATTTCCAGGATTCCGTGGTCGACCATACATGGGTGACGACCTACGACAGCCGCGTGAAGATTTACCCAGCGCTGGCGGACGTCCTGATCGCTCGCGAGCACTATTGGTACAGTTGGGGCAGCTTCCACGCCCGAGGTGGGACGCCTGTCAGTGCGGATGGTTTTTTGGCTTCCGGCGCGGCAAATCTGCTTTATGCTAGTTGTCTATGTAAGCCCGATGTGGACTCGAACATCGATCCGGCCGCCCGTGGAACGATATTCAGCTATGGTCGCGATGGTGTATGCCATCAGCTGTCAAATCAGATTCTTTGGGGGACCGGCAGCGGTGGAGCAGTTCCGGTTACGATCCGCATGTGCAGGGGCTACTGGTTGAGCATCGCGATCTTCGGAACATACGGCAGGCAGCATGCTGCATGGGCGAGCAAGAAGATTCAGTGCTCGACACCAAGCGGGAGTAAAGCCATGAAGCCAGGACATCAGGAATCCGATGTCGATGATTTTCAGGAGCATCTTCAGGCGACTTTGAAGGGTCCCGACGCGGATGCGAAGATCAAGTCGTTGATGAATCATCGACGCGTATTTATGGTGCGGGTCGAGCGTTTGCAAAATGCCCCGCAGGGCAGCGATGTACCGTCCGCCTCGGAGCTGAACCAGGCCTATTCGTCTTTTCTCCACGACGCTGCTGACATTCTGGGTCCCGAGGACTTCGAGCGAGTTTTTGGTGAACGCCCAAAGGACCAGATGAACGTTGTCGATCCTTCGATATACGAGCAAAGTGTCCGTCGGCCGATGCAAAAATAATGGAGCCGTTGGACTGGCGTCGTCTCAAACGCGTTTCGCGATCACAGTCGTCGAACTCGCAATGTCGAGATTCTTTTTTGCGCTTAGCTGCTTCACAAACGATCGATCCAGCAACATCGGCGGTCCTTGCATGCGGGTAGGTGTGCGTTTCTGCTTCCTCGATAAAGTCTTGCAGCACGGCGTCGATGGAGCCACGTGGAACGTTTTTCAGCGCGGCCATCGCGGAACTGATTTTCTGCACCTCCCGTGGGCCGAGGAACCGGAAGGCTTCGGCCGCCTCGTCTTCGCCGAGCGACATCATCAACAACGCGGCCTTGTGAATTCCGTCAGGGTTCATCGCCTCTCCCACGATTCTGGAACGGCTGGAATAGTGGTCCGCCCTTGGCTGCGAGCATTCATGTGTAGTCCGACCTTCGTGCAATTGCGACACCCGTGGCGCTACTCGTCTGCCCCGACCGGCCAGTGTCTACTCGAAGTACTCGGAGGCGCTGGCAGTGACCCTCGGGTTCCCCAGGGAACCTATGGCCAGGGATTCGCCGGTCACGGGCGGGGCGGGCTATCCGGCCCAGCGAGGCACTAAACCCAGACATGAGTCGCGCTTGATCCTTGTTCAGGTTCGGTGAGTGGGGAAGAGATTCAGACATTCGTAAACCTCGCGCCCAAGCCGGGCTATTTCGCGCCACACCGCGGTCGGGCAGCCCTGAGTGGAGGCGTGGCGGTCAAGAAGTTTCGCGCACGTTTCTGCCAGTTCGCGCAGTAGCGCACTGGCCTGGGTTTCACTCCCGGGCAACAGTTGGCTCGTGATCACGTTCGCCTGCCGGGTCGCCCGATACAAGGCCTTCCATTGGGCGTCAAGAACATCCAGCCCGTGAGCACCGCGCTGTGCGGCTGCGCTCGAAACGATGTAGAGCTCCTTGAGTGCCGTTATTACGGCCGGCACGCTAGTTACGCAATTTTCACCACATACCGGTGGAGCGGGCGACCTCACCATGGCCTCGATCGTCGTCGCATGCACGGCCGGGCTACCGGCATCACGCTCCTGGTTGCCGCAATTGCACGGAGCGCCGGGAAACGCCAGGCATTAAAAGCGTTTGCGGCTAGTTGCAAGTTCGGCATCGAAAGTGTTCATCGCGAGATTGTGATCACAACTGCAGGCGGATACTCTGTCGAGATGGCTTCGGCAGCCAGTGTCCGCGTTCCCCGTTGTTACCGCGTGTACCGCAAAGGTCCCCAACTCACGACGGAGGTCGCTAAAGGGCACCACTGCATTCAGAAGACGTCTCGACTGTCGGGCAATTTTCTTTCAATCGCCCGATTCACCTGAACGACCAAGGAGGTCGAGCAGCGCGAGTAGGCGCTGCCTGTCCTGCACAGTGAGGGGAGTGCGTGCCAGCAAGCGTTCGATCTGCATTGTCCAATAGTCGCGACGAATAAGCCGCGGACGCCAGATCAGGACATTCAGCGCTTTCTCCAGTTGTCCAATCTCGGTCTTCACCACGTTCATGTGAACTCCCTCCGACGCCTGCACAGTCTGATTGCCAAACAGGTCCTGGGTCACGCCAGAACCACCTGGTTCGCCTCGTTGTCCGGTGAATTGCCGCCCCCGGGTTGACCTTCTCTCGTGTCAGATATCCGCCTGTGGCGCGACAGTACTACCAGTACGTTGCGAAGAACCATATCAGCGCGCCGACGCCGGCCACCACAAAGAGCCAACGCACGATGGGTCTAAGCGAACGCGACATGGACCCTCTCCATTGCTCCGCGGCGATGATCCGCGTTACTTTCACCACGATCGGCGGCCTCCAGCCGGAATGCCTCGACGATGTGCGCCAGGCCGCTAGCCTGTCCGCTAAGTGAATGAGCGGCTGCCGCTGCCTGCTCAACGAGCGCCGCGTTCTGCTGAGTTATTGAGTCCATCTGGGAAATCGCTTTGCCGACCTGCTGGATGCCCGCGCTTTGTTCGTTCGAGGCCGCCGCTATCTCGTGGACGATCGCGTCGACGCGCTTGACAGCACCAACAATTTCCCGAATGGCAGTTCCGGTTTCAGCAACCAGCGCAGAGCCGCTCTCGACTCGGTTGACCGATTCCCCGATCAGAGCCTTCACATCCTTGGCTGCGGCCGCTGCGCGCAGGGCAAGGCTTCGCACTTCGCTTGCCACGACGGCAAACCCGCGCCCCTGTTCGCCGGCCCGCGCGGCTTCGACCGCTGCGTTCAGGGCGAGGATGTTTGTCTGGAACGCGATACCTTCGATGACGCTGACGATCTCTGCGATCCTGGCCGATGAGTTCGAGATTTCCTGCATAGTCCCGATCACCCTCTCGACCAGTTCGCCTCCCCGGCCGGCAATGTCTGATGCCGTGCTTGCCATCTCGTTGGCGTGGAGCGCATTGTCTGCATTGTTTGTCACCATGGACGTCATCTGTTCCATGCTCGATGCCGTTTCCTGAAGTGACGCGACCTGCTCCTCCGTACGCTGGGAAAGGTCGCTGTTGCCGGCGGCGATTTCCTTTGTCGCTGAGGCGATGGATTCGGTGGAACCTCTGATCGCACCGACGGTGCGGGCAAGCTGCGCGCGCATCGCTTCGATCGTAGATAGCAGGCTGTCTGAACTCGCACCGCTGGTATTGACCGGGACGCTCAGATCGAAGCTTGCAATGCGGCGCGCGGCTTCTGCTGCAGAAGCCGGCTCGCCACCGGGTGAGCGTTGCAACCCTCGATTAATCACGATAACGAGGACTGACAGCGCCACTGCAACAGCGGCCAGGACGGACCCGGACTCGATAAGGGACCGGTAGAACGCGGTATCAATGTCGTCTATGTAGACGCCATTCAGAAAAGTCCAGCCCCACGGCTTGAAGGTCGCGACGCGCGTAAGCTTCGGAATCGGTCGGTCCTCGCCCGGACGTGGCCACACATAGCGGAAAAAACCGGCGCCGGCTGCTTTAGCGATATTGACCGCATCGCGATATAGCAGCGTGCCGTTGGCATCCTTGAAATCGCCAAGCGCCCGACCCACCAGTTCAGGTTTGAACGGGTGCATCAACATCCTCGGTTCATCGGTCATGACGGTGTAATAGCCGTCCTTGCCGAAGCGCATGGCCTTGATGCGCTCGATTGCTTCCTTTTGCGCGGCGTCACGCGTGAGCACCCCGTGCAGCACCAGGTCGGCATTGTGACGAACCAGGCCGACCACATTGTCGGCGTTGTTCGCCAGGTCGTTCTCGCGTTCTTCGATTCGCACCTGATGCAATGACCACGCGTCAAACCCTGTCATTGCGGTCAGACAGGCAAGGCTCAAGAGCAACGGCAACCAAAGCTTCTGCGCAAACGTTAGCCTATCCATGTTCTTTTTGACCGCCGGGGACGTATTAAATGGACATTGCAGATGTTTACGGACGGAAAAGGTGAACGGAATATAGGTGTACACCCTGGTTTTATCCGTGCGAATTGGCGACGAAGACAATGCAATTATTCGTGCCTCTCAGGTTCTGGCATGGCCCTCGGAATCGTCAGAACCTTCCGGCCGACGTAATTCTGTCGGTTTTTTTTCGTGCGCCCGGCAGGGCGCCGTACTTGGAGGTGAGAGTCCTCTACACACCCGGCGAGCGGAATTGTTAGCCGAATGGCAAGGGTGTCGCGGACGACCGCGAATCTGGAGGAAGCTGAAGGTAAAGCGCTGGCCTGACGAACAAGAAGCGGATATGAGGCGGCGTAGCGGGATGAGGTGTCGAATATCACTAAAGCCGACTACTTGCAGGGAACGCTACGACGTAGATCCGACGAGCATAAGCGTGACGGTGGGTGCGTAATACCCGGGGAGATCTGCATGCGTGCCTTGTGCTGCCGGCATCGAGAGGCGTCACCCAGCGCGACTCCGGCAAGGCTCAGTTATCCGTTGCGGCGGGACTCCCGCTGTCAGCAGGCCGCGAAGAACCGTATCAGTGCAAGGGCTTCGGCGACCACAAAAAGCCAACGCAAAATGAGGCTAAGAGATGTCGACATGCTCGATGCGTGCGCTCGTTTCGCGTGTTCGGATCGGCTCGGCAGCCGTCCACAGCGACCAGCCGCTTTGTCCATCTGACTCGGCTACACGCAAGGCGCGCGATCCGTCCGGGAATGTCAGGCATTCAACGCGAAGGCATCGGTCTGCGGCGGAATCGTCCGCGCCGATATTGCCGCCTTGATACTTGAAATGCAGGTTGCCTTCCTGCAAGAGGTTCAGCGGTGGCCGGTCACCGGGGGACGCGCGCTTAAGGTCCCACCGGTTCAGGAGCGTCGCGGCAATTTCGGCGTCGAACATGTTGGTCTTTTCTCAGCATGAACCCAATAACAACGTGTCACGTTACGGCTTGTATTCCGTGATCACGATCGGATGGTGGTGATCGACCGGACGCGTGTCGGCGAGGAAGACTCCCGCCCGCCAGGTCGACCTTCTGGAACCGGCACCCAGGCCGTTCGATGCAGTCGGCGCAACAACCAGACGTCATATCCGGTGATCGCGGTCAAACAGGCGAAGCGCGAGAGTAATGACAACCACAGTTGTACGCAAACGTTTGCTTTCATCCCCGCTTCCCGACCAATGCGTCGTTGCATGCAGGGCGGTATTACGGCGTCCCTTCTCGATATTTTATTGGTACAAACCCTATGTCGACCCGGCGTGCGTTAAGTACGGCTGTTCAGGGACTGTGGACGTCACGCACATGGTCGTCATGCCAGGCGGCCGCAGCGAGCCCGAGCGCGGTCAGGTCGCATGCGGTAATGACAGGCAGCGCATCACACGCCGCGCGGATCGCGTTGAGTTCGCCAGATTCGGCTGCCTCGGCAGCGTTCAGCAACAGACCTAACTGGCCGCCCTTTTCGAGCAGGGCCCGCCGAATACTGGCGTGAATCGGCAGCGTCGGCACAACGTCTTCAAGCGCACCGCCGAACAGGACATGGACCAGCGAGAAGACGCCCGTGATGAACGCCGTATCGGCAAATCGCTCGTCACCGGGACGCAGCCGGCCGGCGACAAGTTCCATGAAACGCGCGCGCGTGCCGCACAGTTGCACGAGGGGATCCCAGCGCAGTGCCAACAGACTCTCATCTGCGAAGAGCAACAACTGCGCCCAGCGCGTGATCTGTCGCGTGCCGACTACCATGATCGCCGCGCGCAGTGAGGAAATCGTGTGGTCAAGCCCGAATGCACTCGAATTGAGTAAGCGCAACAACTGCATCACGAGGTGCGGATTCAGCTTGAGTTCGGCTTCGAGCTCGGCAATCTCCGGTTCCTCGCTCAACAGCACCAGCAGGCGCAACAGTGCTTCACGCGATGGCCTGATACGCTGCGATGTCAGCGTCTGCGGCTTCGCAAAGTAGTAGCCCTGAAACAGTTCGAAGCCGGCGCGCATGGCGGCGTCATGGTCTTCCGGTGTTTCAACCTTTTCCGCAAGCAATAATTTCCCATGCTGCCTGACGACGCCGACGAGTTCAGCAAGGTGTTTGCGCGAGCAATCGAGGAAGTCGATCTTGACGATATCGACGCATGGCAGAAATTCGACCAGCCGAGGGGATGGTTGCGAAACATCGTCCAGCGCAAGGCGGAAACCAACGCGCCGCAGTTCCTGGCAGCGCCTGAACAGTGCATCGTCGAACGTGACAGTTTCGAGGATCTCCAACACGAAACGCTCTGGCGGCAACAACCGGACAATGTCGGACATCAACACCGACCGCTCGACGTTCACGTAGCCGGCGCGATCGCCCAGCGCAGTACTGAGACCGACATCGCCGACGAGTCGCGCGATGACCTGGGCCGTGGCGGTTGCATCATCCGTGATCTGCGCGAAATTGC
Source organism: Paraburkholderia lebeckiae (assembly GCF_014201005.1). Lineage (NCBI taxonomy): Bacteria > Pseudomonadati > Pseudomonadota > Betaproteobacteria > Burkholderiales > Burkholderiaceae > Paraburkholderia > Paraburkholderia lebeckiae. The sequence goes on from NZ_JACHDK010000016.1 coordinate 24,059, forward strand.
CGGCCTGCGCGCGGAAGAGCAATTCGAACGCAGTCAATGTTCCGTTGCGATCGAGAATCGGCTGGCGGCCGAGATAGACGTATTCGGGCGTGACCGCTTCGTTGTCCGATACCGATCGACCGTCGGTAAGACCTGGCGAGCGCATTTTTGTCCTGCTCTGTTGATAAATCAGCCGGTGCTGACTGTGGAGTGCTGATTGCCTGATCCTGACCTTCGCTCCATCGCCAAGGAAATGACCGGCGAAGCAGTCGCATTACCCAGCCAAGTGGATCAGGTTGGAGACCAGTTCCGCGTCGGCGACGGCTTCAGTTGCAACCAGGATGGCTGTGTGCTTCGGTTTCAGATCGGGGACGTGCATTCCGTTCAATTTTTCAGGGGGTGTAGCGCCTACGTGGTCAGCAGGCCAATAGCCGCTATTGACTCGACTATGTTCGCCGGCGGGTGCCCGGCCAACCTCATCTCGGCCTCGCGGAGTGCCCGCCCGCGCGTCCACAAAGCGAGTATCGACTTCACTGTTCAGCAAGCGCGCGGGTGGGCGCCCGGCGATGCCGTGCTCAGTTCAGAACGTTTCCCATTCGGCGTGTACCGCCGCCCGCTGCGGTCCGTCGGCCGTGTACTCGACACGCGCCTGGGACATTTTTGGCGCCCCACGGCGCGCAGCCAGTGCAGGCGCTTCCGTCCTCGGCTTCACCACCGGGGAGATGCCGAGCGGCGCTTCATCGCGAAGGCGGAAGGTCGCGACAGCCGTACTTAACGCACCGGCCTGATGTTCAAGCGATTGCGCCGCTGCTGCTGCTTCCTCCACGAGCGCCGCGTTCTGCTGTGTGACTTCGTCCATCTGCGTCACCGCGCGCGCCACCTGTTCGATACCGCTGCTCTGCTCTGCGGATGCTGCCGCGATCTCGCCCATGATGTCGGTCACGCGCTGCACTGCGCCGATAATTTCAGTCATCGTGCGGCCCGCCTCATCGACTAGCGAGGTACCCGACTGAACGCGTTCGACCGAATTGTCGATGAGCTGCTTGATTTCTTTCGCGGCCGCCGACGAGCGCTGGGCGAGCGAGCGCACTTCGCCCGCAACGACCGCAAAGCCGCGCCCTTCCTCGCCGGCGCGCGCCGCTTCCACGGCCGCGTTCAGCGCGAGAATGTTCGTCTGGAACGCAATGCCTTCGATGATCGTGATGATGTCTGCAATTTTTGCTGAGCTCTGATTGATCTCGCCCATCGTTTCAACTACCTGCGAAACGACGCGGCTACCCTTGTCCGCGATTTCCGACGCATTCGCGGCAAGCGAGCTGGCCTGGCGCGCGTTGTCAGCATTCTGCTTCACGGTGCCGGTCAGTTCATCCATGCTTGACGACGTTTGCTGCAGCGCGGACGCCTGCTCTTCCGTGCGCGACGACAGCTCGATATTGCCCGCCGCGATCTGCCTCGTGGCCGAGGCGATTGATTCGCTGCCTGAGCGTACCGTGCGCACCGTATTGACGAGGCTTGTCTGCATCTTCGAGAGGCCGCGAAGCAACTGACCCATTTCATCGTTCGAAGTCACGATGACGTCGCGGCGAAGGTCGCCCGAGGCAATCGCATCAAATTGGGCCAGCGCGGTATCGAGCGGACGTGCGATCTTCCGACGCAATGAGAACCACGAGTAGCCCGCTGCGGCCAACCCCAGCAAAACGGCCGAAATGCCGAGCGCGCGGAATTGGTTGAAAGTCGCCTGACCCTCGTCGTACGCCGTTTTGGCAGCCTCGAACTGGAATTTGCGCAACTCGACGCCCGACTTGGCAAACTGATTGAACGCGACCTGCATGGCATTCGCAGCAGCAATGATTCTGTCGTGGTCGTTGGAGCGTACCTCAGCGTAGCTCTCGTCCAGCAGCTTTTGTAGTGCGAGCCGCTGGCGATTGAAGGTATCAGCCAGTTGCTTTTCGCCCGGGCCTTGCGGCAATGCCGCATACGTCGCCCAGGCCTCGTCCGAGATCTTGCGCATCAGCGCACCGCGGCCGATTGCCTCTTCCGCGGCGGGCGTGCCGGCGTTCATCGCGGCGCGATCGAAACTCAGGCGTTCGCGTGCCATGAACATCTCGGCGTTTCCGACTGACACCGCGCTCGGCATCTCGTTTGTGAAGAGATCGTAGGTCGTGAAGTTCGAGCGACTCATGCCGATCAGGCCGACAGTGCCGATTGCCACGAGAAGCGCGCTCAAGAATGCCATGGCCAGCGCCAGGCGGCCTTTTATCGTCGAAAACATGTTGTCCCCAAGGTACCGCACCGCGTAACGCGCAATAGCAGGCGGCGATGTGGCGCCTGCTGCGCGGGCCGAACATCAGTATCGAACCTACCTACATAACGACAGCGGGACGATCGACTTTAGGGAACGTTTAATGCGCAAAAAGTAAATTCTGCTGGGACAAATGAGGAGGGTATCCCCGCTTCGATCAGCACGACGAGTGCTTCGGCAACCTAACTGAAGACCGCAAGATCATCGCGACAAACTGTGAATTTCCTATTTTCAGGGACGAACGCTGGCACTTACGCGCCAAAAGCCGACGTTTGTCTTGCAATCTTGAAGCACTGGTCAAGTCTGCCGCTCGCCGAGGTCGGTACCAACTGTTCGTCGTCGTACTTTGACCGGCCGGCCGGCCAGACGGACTATGCGAATTAGCGTTGATCCTTGAACCCGACTGAGATCAATAGCGTCCGACCGCTCGATTACGCGTGAGACCGTAGTAGTTCGGAAACGGTTGTTGCTGCGGTGTGACGACGAAGGGCTGTTCAGGGTCGCCCCATGCCTTTCGCATATCTGCTGCGGTTAGCGATCCTGCGAGGCCGGCGCCGGCCTGGGTTCGGCCAGTTTCAGCCGCTCGCAGTGAATTAGCGCTCCGATGGCCGCTTCTCACTGTCCAGCTCGGCGAGAAGAGTCGATGCATAACGCTCCCCCGCCGCAGCGCCTTTCGGTATGACGCGCTCTATTTCCAAGAGGTCATCATCCGCGAGCGGAAGGCTAACTGAACCGAGAGCCTCGGCAAGTCTCGCACGCGTGCGGGCGCCCACCAGCGGCACAACGTCCGCACCCTGCGCTGCCACCCACGCAATCGCTAGTTGCGCGACCGTCATACCTTTGCGGTCTGCCACATTGCGCAGGGCTTCGACCAGGGCCAGATTGTGCGAAACGGGGAAACACCGAACGCGGCGCGCTTCTCCTTGCCATCAAACCGGTACTTCATGCGCCAGTAACGAGAGCCGTTGGGCATCACTTCCAAGTAGAGGCCTTTGCCGTCGGCCAGCCTGTACGGTTTCTCGGAGGGCTTGGCCTTGCGGATTTGTATGTCCGTGAGCGGGACGGCGGGTTTTGCCATCTGTTGGGGGATCGGCAATGGGGGCATTTGCCGGTTGCCCCAAAAATGCCCCTAATCGCACTGGTTTCAATTGGGGGATGATGGCAGCAAAAAAGCCCCGTCGCGCAAGGCAGAGCGGGGCTTTTGCGGTAACGTTGGGAGATGCTGGGTTCCAAGATGGTCCCCCAGACAGAATTCATACGTCAAGGATGGATGCGCGTTTCGGCCGATATTCCGATTTTTATACCCCCACCAGTACCCCTAAAAACCGTTTCCTGAGGAAATACGGGTGCGATTCCATTGAAAGTCGGCGGTGTCCGCCCATCAACCTTATGCAGTGGGGCTTTCATTGGGGGTGGCGGCGTCAGTCCACCATAGAGTCCACCAAACGCGAAAATGGACCGCCCGGCTCTGCAGGGTCGTGATTCAGAAGCTTCCCGTAGTGTTGTTGAACCTCGTCTTTGGCTACCTCATTGGCGCCATAAGACCGGATTGTCGCGGCCGGTGAAGATCGTCATAGCTAGTAGGGATTGTGATGTTAGCTTCGTCAAACCAAGACACCTTATTGGGCTATTCGCGCGCCCGGAATTGCCCGAAATATCTCAATTGCATTCCGCGGCACCAGAAAAGTTACTTGGAAGAATTCACAGTTCTCAACAGTACAATTTTGAAAAACGGTGATACCCGTGATTTCTATGTTTTCTGGAAGAGGCAAGATATGGCCAGCGTGATTAAAGTTATTGTGCTCGAACGTCCCTCCTAGCAAAGCGACGGATCCCGGACCGACAAATTTGCATCTACGAAAATGCTTGTTCCTGTGCAGTTGCTGCCCCGGAAGATACAACGAGCGCATTTCGATCACGGAATCCGCAAAATCAGTCGCAAGCGGATTTATGCGGTCAGATTTCGCGGCCATGGCGGTCGCCAAGACCGTTTGCGCATTGGCGAGCTGCGCGCCACGCGCGAAATAAAAGGTCAGCGCAATAGCGAGCGCACACAGAATTGCGCTAGCAAAAACAAAGAGCAGACCCAGCGCGTGAACGTAGCTTGAGCCTTTGGCGAGTACGCCGGCGGTCGTCCCGCCGCCAAGGATGATGATCCATGTGAACATCTTCCAGGCAAATTCGAGATTGCCTACTGAAGCTTTGATTTTTTCAAAGATCGTCGCCATATTTTTTCGAGCCGGACAACTCGACCGTATAAAGCAACCGGTAATCGCTTTGTGCGAAGTTATCGATGCGCGCGCGCGGTTGCGATTAGCTCACGCGCAAACTCTACCTCACGTTTTAAGGCAGCCGCCTCACTTCCCTGCTTGACGCGCGTCATCGCGAAGGCGACTTCCTGCAAAACATCATCTGCCCGATCAAGAACGGTCCACACGGCATCAAGCTGCTTGCGTAGTCCGTCAACGGCCATCACATCACGCCGCTCGATTTCTCCGAGCAATCTTGCGACCGTATCCGACCTCGGATTGTTTTGCAATCTAACCAGCATCTCGGCATTCAAAGTGAGCCCAGCCGCCTCCGCCGCTCGCTCGAGTTCCGCGTGCAACGCCGGCGGGATGCGTACTGAGGTTTTGATGGGTTCGAGGTCTTGGGGCATGGGCCGGATTCTACGGTTGCCAGATATTTGGCGCCAGAACATCGATGCGTGCCGCCAAATTGACGCCGTAAACACCGCCTAATCGGAGCCTAGAGTAGCCCTGCAACATTGATAATGTGTCTGGCGGAAAGAGAGCCGCTCAACAAGCTGAGAAGAATGATGGATTGGCGAGAAGAAGTATTGGATAGGGCCATGGCGACGCATCGGCAACGTTTCGAGGTGCGCCATGGATAAGCGGATTGCCACTCACAGCGCCGCGCTGAACACCGGCCGCGACGTTGCGACATGCGCTATCGAGGGCTTCCCGCGCCTTGAAAAGCTGCTGAAGGCGATCGAGCGTTTCGCCGCCTTGGCCGGCGTGGACGATCTCGGCACATTGGCCAAAGAAGGCGCGTTTATCGCCGACAACTACGCGAATCTCGTTGACTGCGATGCAGAGCAATTTCGGGACGCTGCCGAGGAGATCGCACATGGCCAATGAAGCCACTCGTTCAACTGTAGCCGAGCAACTGGACGTCAAGGAGATCGTCTTTGCGATGGACACCGCCACGGGCTTGTTTGCCTACGCAAACACGTCTTTCAGCGATCTGGCCGCACCGTTCGAAGCGATTCAAGATTCAGCCGGGCGAGGTACCGATTCGCTGACGAGCAGACTCGCGTCGCTTGGCCGGAATCTGTGCGACTCCCTCGAAAACGATTTCAGCAACTACCAAGACGACTATCAGGCCCGCACTGAGTGCTATTCGGCCGCGCTGATGGGTGTTCCATGTCCGCTGCCCAGACAACGCAAAGCAAATTAGGTAGGACCACATATCACCCCTAGGGTGATTCCTCTCAAACAGTAGCCCCTTGAGGGCTATTGTTCTAACGTTCAATCCGCTTTAGCATCCCGCGGATGGAAAAAAACGACCGCCCCGATAGCTCTTTCGCACGACTTATCTCTCCGATGATCGATCAACTTCGGCGCATTGCACGTGGCACCCGGGGCGAACAGTCCCTCGATGATTTGAAAGCGGAAGCTTGGATCGCTGCGCAGGATGTTCGCAGCGAGATCGGAGAGGCCATCGAGCCGGAGGACGAGCGCCTACAGACTGCCGTGCTGTCAAAACTGCGAAAAGCATTTGGCAAGTTCGTGAACCGGAAGATGCGGTTCGCCGTGCAGCTCGATCACGAGCAGTCGGGCGACGACGGCGATTTTTTGCCAAATTCCGTCGGCGCTCGTCTGGCCGCGCCGGATGTCTATGAGCCCGAGATCGCAATAGAACGTGCCGAGGAGCTCGCGGCACAAGAGCGTGGTCTTGCCGAGCGATTTACCGAGGCGGTCGCCTATCTCCGAACGTTGAATCACTTCGACCATGATCGGCAGACGATCGCGAAATACATGGCGATCACGGCCAGCACGCTCGAGAAGAGGCTGCGTCGCGCGGAGAGCGTTGCAGAATCTCAACCGTCAATGTTCGATCACGTCGAGGCGGTACCAATCGACTTCGTGCCGCAGCCTGGGTGCTTCAGGCCAAGAAGCATCAGAAAGAGCAAGGTATTTAGAAGCATGTGTCCCGTGATTCGGCCGTGGCAATGCAACTTATTTTCTGTCTGGGCCACGGTGTTCGCTAGACGATAGCTACCGAGCCAGTTCCCGCTTAGCCGCCTCCTCTGCCAGTCCCATGGCTTCAGCCTCGGTTTTGACTGGCCGCCCCGCGTCCCGCCCAACAACCTGACGAAGGACTTGCGTCCCCCGCTTTATGGTTATTCGGACATAGCCTTTAAACATGCCACCGGGCGCCGGCTGAACACAGGCTTCGACCGTCTTATCGCCCTTCGATTCATGGAATGCCATAACAGTCTCCTCGGGTCGGTTGTGAGCCGATCCTATCATGAGCGAACCGCGACGTTGGCAACCGCGTTGTCAAACGTGGAGAGTAACCTGGGCGCATCGAACAACGGGAATCTGATCGTGACAGACATCGCAAATGGAAAGCGGGTTAGCGCGACCGAGGCGGCCGAGATCCTCAGTGTGCCGCGGTACGCAATCAGCCGCATTGACCGGGGCGGCGAGATCATAAAGCGCTACAAGCTGGGTCACAAGACACATGTGTATGACCGTGACTCGCTCTATGCGTACCTCGATGCCTGCTTGGTAAGGCCTACCCCACTGCCTGACGTAGAGTCGAACGCGTCCGTGCACGCGCGGATCTGTATTTCGAGCCCCGAGAGTAAGCCATCCGACCTGCGAAAATTTCTTGAAAAGTTTGAGGAGTTTAAGCGGAAGGAAGAGTAGCTGTGGTTAATGAGTCCAACCCGAGCCACCACCCCGAAGAGGTCACTCCGAATGGGGACTCCGCGTAACCCTTTGGTCGGCCGCCTTGGCGCTGTTGTTATGGCGATGCATACCACGCGTCGATCATCTCGCCCACCACCGCATCAGTCACGCAGTTTTGCGTAGACAGCCAGGAATGCACCGCGGATCGTTGGCCTTCGGTCGTCGATCCACGTGGCGCGTCCGAAACGATAAAGGCGTCGAAATCAGTGCTCGTCGAGACGGCCGCCAGCATTCCGTTTTCTTCGATGAAGGCGATGAATGTTTCGAGCACTACCTCGCGCTGTGCGGGCGAGGTATCCGGCAGAAAGCGCGCAGAGGCGGAGAAGGCCATCTCTTGGAATTCCCCGATGTGCAGCTTCTTGCGTTGACGGCGGTTGTGCTTCTTGCTCATAAGGTCTCCGTGTGCATCGCCGAAATGGAAGACTGCTTTAGATGTGAGGCGCCAAAACAAAAACCCGCCACTGGCGGGTCGTTGATCTCGAGGCTTGCGAATTATTTCTTCTTCGGCTTTGCTGCCGCCGGCTTCTTCGCTTGTGACAGATCGGATCCGGCAACCGACTTTTGGGCCGGCGTGCTCTTCTTATTGGACAGCTGTTTGCTTGCTAGTGACGCGTCTTTCTTTCCCGTAGCCATAAACACCTCGTGCTGATGATTGGTTTTGCACTGCGCACCTAATGTAGGATGAAAAGGCCCCCTCGGCGACTAGCGTTTACCCGCCAGCGCGGCACCCAGAATTTCAATGCCGTGACCTTGCCATTCCATGGCCGGATGATCCTTTACCGACATTCCTTCGCTATGACGATTCTGACGAACGATGAACTGATTTTGCTGACTGGCGGTTTGAAGCAGGGTGCTGCGCAGATTCGATGGATCGAGCGCGAGCTGGGTTTCAAACCGCCGCGCAAGGTTGATGGCCATCCGATGATCACCTGGGAGCAAGTGAACGGAAAACCGAGAGAGCGGCGAAGGGTTGAGCCAAAGTGGAAGGTTGCTCTCTAAGAGGGGGCACGCTCCCAAGTCTGTCAAACTCCGCGCGAGCTCGGCCAGGTCGGCAGGCATGTCACACTACGCAAGTGCTTACCATCGCTAACGCCTTACGAAACACTTCTCGCATTCGAACGCTGCCGCAAGGTTCGGATGTCCGAAACAATAGCGTTTATATCGCCGATCGGCTGGCCGTAGGTGTGAGGCTATGGATGATGGTGCTGGCTTTGCGGTGAAGCACGCCGACGAAATCAAGACCCGATGTCTCCAATAGGTGCTGGGGGCGCAGTAGAATGACCTCGGCAAGGTAGCCCTTTCCCTTACAGGAGAACGCCGAGACATGAAGACGAAGCTACTTCCCGTCGGCACGCTCGTCGTTGCCATACAGAACGTCGGTCCGGTACGCCAAGGACAACCCGGTGTCGTCACCGGAATAGTTGAACAGCGCTTCTGGTTCCGGAAGCGTCCCTGCTACCTCTGTACGTTCTTTGGAAATTTGCCTGTCGCGATGAGGCCCTCCGAAGTCGATGACTTCGATCACGGCTTTTCAAGAGAACAACTGGAGGCGCCGTTCAACCCAACCCTTTCTGTCGCGGAACAAATGAAAAAAATCCGCCTCCTCAAGTGACGAAATCTTCCTGTCGTGATCGTGTCGCCGAAAGAGTACGCAGATTGGCTATCTTGCACGACACCTTGGACGAAGTGCGCTTCGTTCCCTGCCCTGTGTCCTGTCGACACAATGCACGCTCAGGCATACCCGTTTCAACCAGAAAGCCAGTCGCAAAGCAGACGGGCGATGAGCAACATCTAGAGTGCGCCAACACCGTCTTCAACTATGACTACGGACATTAAGTTTCCCCCGGCACCGCCGATCACTGACGAGGACTGGCCTGCGTGCCACGCCTCCGGAGACTATTGCCCCATTCTCTTCGAGTGGTACAAATTCATCGGAGCGGCATGCGCGTTCATAGCACACATTCAGGCAGATTCCCCCGCGGTCGGACGATGCAACAGCGTTCATTATGCGATCTTGATCGGGCTACTAAACCGGTGTGCGCGCTTGATGCTGTCGAATATTTCTCTTTCTCATGAAGGTCGCTTTGGAGAAACGACTGCAATCGTTGATCGCTGCATCTTCGAATCATGCGTAAAGGTGTCTTGGCTTTGCAAAGACCAAGGCAATGGTGAGCGCTTCGCTCGCTACATAGCTGACGGCCTGCAGTCAGAACTGGAACTGATGCAGTCTATTGATCGAGCGGTCTCATCGCGAGGCGGAGTGCTTGCCATCGAGAAGCGCATGCTTGATTCCATCGGGACGCACATTCGCCGTTCAGGCTTAACGGAAACTGAAATCTCTGACGCGAGGAAACTGCCCAGCCTCGCGGCCATGCTCGAGGAGATCGGTCAAGACAGGTTGCTTTACGTCGTCGGACAGCGCCTAGGTTCGCATCACGTTCACGGGACTTGGTCTAGCCTTCTATTGCACTATCTAGACCACGACGACAGTGGTCTGTTCCGGCCTCGTGGGCACGATTGCAGCACCCACGTTAATCAATACATGCTTGTTCCGCTACTCGTGCTCAACGCGATGACAAGCTTCGTCGAGTTCGTCATCGCCGACGAGGATGACCGATTGCCACTGGTGCAACTGTTCGATTCGATCCGCGAAGAACTTGAACGGATTTTCAAAGTGGTATCTGCGGGAGACGACGATCTCGTAGGGGAAGCCTAGCGGCCTCCGAGACGGATTAGGCGCCGCACCGCTCGGCTGTGGCGTCCGTGCCAAACGGTCGCGCGAGCAACGGAATGGCCGGTTGGAGCTCGGCGGGCAAGACCGGATCCGAGCCGACCCTTGCCGTCCGCAAGGCGATAGGGCTGCTCGGCCGGCTTGGCCTTGCGGACTTGCAGCTCGGTCAACGGTGCGATCTGCTTGGGCATGGAGTTGGGGGTATCCGCTTTGGGGGTGTCGAGGGGTATCCCCACCGATACCCCAAAAAAATCTGGTTTGTATTGGGCAACCGTAGGCAATGATGGCAGCAAAAAGCCCCGCAGCGCAAGGCATACGGGGCTTTTATGGGCGATCTTGGGAGTAGCCGGGAAGCTATCTGGTCCCCCTGACAGGAATCGAACCTGTATCTAGCGCTTAGGAGGCACTTGTTCTATCCATTGAACTACAGGGAGAGGACCGAGCCGGACAGATCGGCGAGCGCAGAGTATATCAAACCGGCGCGGACAAAAGGAGAGCCAAGCCAGCAGCCGCCCGCGGCCTCGCACAAATCCCGCAAAAACAAACGGCCCCGCAGACATCGCCTGCCGGGCCGCGCAAACTACCTTCGCATCTGGCGAAGCGCACGCAACCGCGCGCATCGCCCCAACGTCATTTCACTGTCAAAACTCCACCACCGCGAACTCCGCCTTGCCCACGTCGCACAGCGGGCAGCGCCAGTCTTCCGGAATGTCGGCGAAACGCGTGCCCGGTGCGATACCTTCTTCGGGCAGACCGTCTTCCTCGTTGTAGATCCAACCGCAAATCAGGCAGACCCAGCTCTTGAATTCCGTCACTTCGATTACTTCGCTCACGACACGCTCTCTCGTTCAATGCAATGGCCGGCTTGCTCTGCCCCTTTATGGGGCGGCGCGGCGACCCGCAATATTACCGGAATTTGTCAAATCAGCCGCAGACGACCGATGCGGCGCCGGCCCAACGCCTCTGCGGCGAGCCCGGGCTCGCGCGACTGGCCTCGTCACACAAGCCGTGTACGCTGTGACCTGCAAGCTATTTGATTGGACAGATGTGGCGCTCGCCTCGCACGTATTGCGACGATCGGTCTCGGGCGAGGCCGCTGGCGGCGCCGCATCGCCGGGTTTCGTTTCCAAAGGAGAAAACGATGTTTAAAAACAGATGGTTGGTCGGCGTCGCGGTGGCTGGGCTACTCGCCGGGTCAGGTGTGGCGCAGGCGGCGGGCGTGAGCTTCGTGCAACCGGCGGACGGCGCGACCGTCACCAATCCGGTGCACGTCGTGTTTGGCCTCGACGGCATGAAGATCGCGCCTGCCGGCACGCTGACGGACGGCACCGGGCATCATCACCTGCTGATCGACGGCAAGCCGCTGCCGAAGGGCGAGGTCGTCCCCGCGACCGACAAGTCGCTGCACTTCGGCAAAGGCCAGACCGAAACCGATCTGACGCTGCCGCCGGGCGACCATACGCTGACGCTGCAATTCGGCGACGGCGCGCATCGCTCGTATGGGCCGGAGATGAGCAAGACGATCACGGTGCACGTCAAGTAAGCAACTGTTCGAAAGGCCGGCCCGGCGCGCGCGTCGCCGGCCCGCGCCGATTGCGTTGCACGCTGTGTTGCGCGCTTCATCGCACGGATGTTCCCGTCCGGCATACCTGCGACCGGCCCCGCGCCCGGTACAATGAGCAGTTCCGACTCATCGCTGTCTTCTCCCATTCCCATGTCGCTTTACACCATTACCGGAGCCCAGCTCGCGTTCGGTCACGTCGCGCTGCTCGACCACGCGGATTTCTCGCTCGAAGCGGGCGAGCGCGTCGGGCTGATCGGGCGCAACGGCGCGGGCAAGTCGTCGCTGTTGAAAATCGTCGCCGATCTGACCAAACCCGACGACGGCCTCGTCACGCGTCAGCAGCATCTGAGCACGGTCTACGTGCCGCAGGAGCCCGAGTTCAACGTCGACGACACCGTGTTCGACGCGGTCGCCGCCGGACTCACCCATGCGCGCGCGCTGCTCGACGAATACGACGCGGTCGCGCATCAGCTCGCCGACACGCCTGAGGGCGCCGAACACGACACGCTGCTCGCGCGCATGAACACGCTGCAATCGTCGTTGGACACCGCGGACGCATGGAATTGGAGCACGCGCGTCGCGACCACGCTGCAGCAGATCGGCCTGAACGGCGAAGCCCGTGTCGGCTCTCTGTCGGGCGGCATGCAGAAGCGCGCGGCGCTCGCGCGAGCGCTCGTCGTGCAGCCCGACGTGCTGCTGCTCGACGAGCCGACCAACCATCTCGACTTCGACGGCATCCGCTGGCTCGAAGATCTGCTGGTGTCGCTGCGCGCTGGGCTGCTGTTCATCACGCACGATCGCGCGTTTCTCGACCGCGTCGCGACGCGCATCGTCGAGCTCGATCGCGGGCGGCTGCTGTCGTATCCGGGCAATTTCTCCGCGTACCAGACGCGCAAGGCGCAGCAGCTCGAAGTCGAGCGCATCGAGAGCGAGAAGTTCGACAAACTGCTCGCGCAGGAAGAAGTGTGGATTCGCAAGGGCGTCGAGGCACGCCGCACGCGCAGCGTCGGCCGCATCGCGCGCCTCGTGCAGATGCGCAACGAGCGCGCCGAGCGCCGCAACGTGCAAGGCAACGTGAAGCTCGACGTCGGTCAGGGCGAGAAGTCCGGCAAGATCGTCGCGGAACTGACGGATGTGACGAAGCGCTATGGCGAGCGCGCGGTGGTGGACCGCTTTACGGCCACGGTGATGCGCGGCGACAAGATCGGCTTCGTCGGTCCGAACGGCGCGGGCAAGACCACGCTGCTGAAGCTGATCCTCGGTGAACTCGCGCCGGACGAGGGCAACGTGCGCGTCGGCACGAATCTGCAGGTCGCGTATTTCGATCAGATGCGCGCGGCGCTCGATCTGGAAAAGAGTCTCGCGGACACGATCAGCCCCGGCAGCGAGTGGGTCGAAATCAACGGCCAGAAGAAGCACGTGATGAGCTATCTCGGCGACTTCCTGTTCGCGCCGGAGCGCGCGCGTTCGCCGGTCAAGTCGCTGTCGGGCGGCGAGCGCAACCGGCTGTTGCTCGCGCGCCTGTTCGCGCGCCCGGCCAACGTGCTGGTGCTCGATGAACCAACCAACGACCTCGACATTCCGACGCTCGAACTGCTCGAAGAACTGCTGATCGACTACGACGGCACGGTGCTGCTCGTCAGCCACGACCGCGCGTTTCTCGATAACGTCGTGACGTCGGTGATCGCATCGGAAGGCGGCGGCAAGTGGCGCGAATATGTCGGCGGCTTCACGGACTGGCAGACGCAGCGCGATCGCTCGGAGCAACTCGCGCTCGAAGCGCAGAAAGAATCGAGCAAGGAAGCGCCGAAAGAAGCGGCGCCGAAGGACAGCGCGTCGGGCCGCAATGCGCAGCGCAGCGCGAAGCTGTCGTTCAAGGAGCAGCGCGAACTGGAGGCGCTACCGAAAATGATTGCCGACCTCGAGGCCGAACAGAAGGCAATCGGCGCGCAGCTCGAAGACGGCTCGGTGTTCGCGAAAGATGCACGCGAAGGCGCGCGTCTGACCGAGCGCTATGCCGAGATCGACGAGGAGTTGATGCTCGCGCTCGAACGTTGGGACGAGCTGGAAAACCGCGTCAAGTAACGCGGCGTGCGCGGCCGGCACAAAAACAACGGAAAGCGCCGCCGCGCACGACACTGAAATTCAGCGGGCGCGCGCCCGTGCATTTCCGCCGATACCTATCGCGCCGCCGTCCTGCAAGCCGTCCGTCCCCCATTGCATGTCCGCCAACGCCCGCCGCGCCTTGTCCAGTCGGCCAATTCAGCGCGGGGTCAATTGCCGCCGTGATCGAAATCAGTACAATACCCCGCGAACAGGCTTCCCCGGCGGGCTGTGCGTCCATCTCCGGCATTCGAGCGCGCCAACGGAAGCCGCGCGACAAAACAGCTTGCCCGCATCGCGGGCGCTCCACCTAACCCCGTTGTTTCGTTTCGCTTTTTTTGAATACTCAACGCATTGTCCACGGCCCTGTCCACAGGACCTGTGGACAACGATGAACCGACGCACCGAGTCAATCATGTCTACGAAAAAGCCAAACGCCGCGTATAGCGAAGCGTCGATCAAGGTGTTGAAGGGTTTGGAGCCGGTCAAGCAACGACCCGGCATGTACACCCGCACCGAGAATCCGCTGCACATCATTCAGGAAGTCATCGACAACGCATCGGACGAAGCCCTCGGCGGCTACGGCCGGCAAATCACGGTCACGCTGCATGCGGACCATTCGGTCTCGGTCGACGACGACGGCCGCGGCATTCCATTCGGCCTGCACCCCGACGAAGGCGTACCGGTCGTCGAAATCGTTTTCACGCGCTTGCACGCGGGCGGCAAGTTCGACAAGGCCGCCGGCGGCGCCTATACGTTCTCGGGCGGTCTGCACGGCGTCGGCGTGTCGGTCACCAACGCGCTGTCCACGCGGCTCGACGTCACCGTGTGGCGCGACGGCAAGGTCGCCGAACTGAGCTTCGCGCACGGCGATGTCGCGAAGCCGCTCGAAGTGCGTGCCGCCACCAAGGCCGACAAGAAATCCGGCACGCGCGTGACCGCGTGGGCCGATCCGAAGTACTTCGATTCGCCGAACCTGCCGCTCGGTGAATTGCAGCGTCTGTTGCGCTCAAAAGCGGTGCTGCTGCCGGGCGTCGAGGTCACGCTCGTCAACGAGAAAACCGGCGAGCGGCAAAGCTGGAAGTACGAAGACGGCCTGCGCGGCTATCTGCTCGAAGGCATGAACGGCAGCGATCTGCTGATTCCGCTGTTCGAGGGCGAGCGCTACGCGGAAAGCTCGCGTTCGAGCGAAGAGACGTTCGCCGAAGGCGAGGGCGCGGCGTGGGTCGTCGCGTGGAGCGAGGAAGGGCCGCTCACGCGCGAGTCGTACGTGAACCTGATTCCTACGCCCGCGGGCGGCACGCATGAGTCGGGCTTGCGCGACGGTCTTTATCAGGCGGTCAAGAGCTTCGTCGAGTTGCACAACCTGCAGCCGAAGGGCGTGAAACTGCTCGCCGAAGACGTGTTCGCGCGGGTGTCGTTCGTGCTGTCGGCGAAGGTGCTCGATCCGCAGTTTCAAGGGCAGATCAAAGAGCGCCTGAATAGCCGCGATGCGGTCAAGCTCGTGTCGTCGTTCGCCCGGCCGGCACTCGAACTGTGGTTGAACCAGCACGTCGAGCATGGCAAGAAACTCGCGGACCTCGTGATCAAGCAGGCGCAGGCGCGCACGCGCGCGGGGCAGAAGGTCGAGAAGCGCAAGAGTTCGGGCGTCGCCGTGCTGCCCGGCAAGCTGACCGATTGCGAATCGACGGAAATCGGCCGCAATGAGCTGTTCCTCGTCGAGGGCGACTCGGCGGGCGGCTCCGCGAAGATGGGTCGCGACAAGGAATACCAGGCGATCCTGCCGCTGCGCGGCAAGGTGCTGAACACATGGGAAACCGAACGTGATCGCCTGTTCGCGAACAACGAGGTGCACGACATTTCAGTAGCGATCGGCGTCGATCCGCATAGTCCGGACGACAAGGTCGATCTGTCGAATCTGCGCTACGGCAAGATCTGCATTTTGTCGGATGCGGACGTCGACGGCTCGCATATCCAGGTGCTGCTGCTCACGCTGTTCTTCAAGCATTTCCCGCAACTGATCGAGCGCGGTCACGTGTGCGTCGCGCGTCCGCCGCTGTTTCGCGTCGATGCGCCCGCGCGCGGCAAGAAGCCCGCGCAGAAGCTCTATGCGCTCGACGAAGGCGAGCTCGAGGCGATTCTCGACAAGTTGCGCAAGGACGGCGTGCGCGACAACCAGTGGTCGATCAGCCGCTTCAAGGGTCTCGGTGAAATGAGCGCCGAGCAGCTGTGGGACACGACGATGAATCCCGACACGCGCCGCCTGCAGCCGGTCGCGCTCGGCGACCTTGACTACGATGCGACCGTCGCGCGCATGACGATGCTGATGGGCAAGGGCGAAGCGGCGTCGCGTCGCAGCTGGCTCGAAGAGAAGGGCAACGAAGTAGAAGCGGACATCTGAGCGCATTGCGCCTCAATGCGGCATACGACACTTCAAGCCAAACACGGACACGGAATCTAGATGGACGACGATAACACTCTCGACCTTTTCAACGAGCCGCCGTCGGACAGCGACGTGCTGACGCTCGGCAACTACGCGGAGCGCGCGTACCTCGAGTATGCGGTCAGCGTGGTCAAGGGCCGCGCGCTGCCCGATGTTTGCGACGGCCAGAAGCCGGTGCAGCGCCGCATCCTGTTCGCGATGAACGAGATGGGCCTGGGCGACAACGCGAAGCCGGTCAAATCGGCGCGCGTGGTCGGCGACGTGCTCGGTAAGTATCACCCGCACGGCGACCAGTCCGCGTACGACGCACTCGTGCGTCTCGCGCAAGACTTTTCGATGCGCTATCCGCTGATCGACGGCCAGGGCAACTTCGGCTCGCGCGATGGCGACGGCGCGGCGGCGATGCGTTACACCGAAGCGCGCCTGACGCCGATCGCGAAGCTGCTGCTCGCCGAAATCGATCAGGGCACGGTCGACTTCATGCCGAACTACGACGGCTCGTTCGAAGAGCCGAAGGTGCTGCCGGCGCGTCTGCCGTTCGTGCTGCTCAATGGCGCATCGGGCATCGCGGTGGGTCTCGCGACCGAAATCCCTTCGCACAACCTGCGCGAAGTCGCGGGCGCGGCGGTTGCGCTGATCCGCAATCCGAAGCTCTCGCACGCGGAGCTGATGCAGCACGTGCCTGGTCCGGACTTTCCCGGCGGCGGCCAGATCATTTCGAGCGAGGCGGAAATCGCCGCCGCGTACGAAGCCGGCCGCGGCAGCCTGAAGGTGCGCGCGCGCTGGAAGATCGAGGATCTCGCGCGCGGCCAGTGGCAACTCGTGATCACCGAAATGCCGCCGAATACGGCCGCGCAGAAGGTGCTCGAGGAAATCGAAGAACAGACCAACCCGAAAATCAAGCTCGGCAAGAAGACGCTCACGCCCGAGCAGTTGCAGACGAGGCAGACGCTGCTCGGGCTCGTCGACGCGGTGCGCGACGAATCGGGCAAGGACGCGCCGGTGCGTCTCGTGTTCGAGCCGAAGTCGAGCCGCATCGATCAGACCGACTTCGTCAACACGCTGCTCGCGCATACGAGCCTCGAATCGAACGCGCCGCTGAACATGGTGATGGTCGGCGGCGACGGCCGGCCGCGTCAGAAGGGCTTGAGCGAAATCCTGCACGAGTGGATCGCGTTCCGTTTCGCGACGGTGACGCGCCGCACGCGGCATCGTCTATCGAAGGTCGACGACCGCATCCATATTCTCGAAGGCCGGATGATCGTCTTCCTGAATATTGACGAAGTCATCCGCATCATTCGCGAATCGGACGAGCCGAAGGTCGCGCTGATGGCCGCGTTCGGACTCACGGACCGCCAGGCCGAAGACATCCTCGAAATCCGGCTGCGTCAGTTGGCGCGCCTCGAGAAGATCAAGATCGAGAAGGAACTAGCCGAGCTGCGCGACGAGAAGGCGAAGCTCGAGGAACTGCTCGGCAGCGAACCGGCGATGAAGCGCCTGCTGATCAAGGAAATCGAAGCCGACGCGAAGCAGTACGGCGACGAGCGCCGCACCCTGATCCAGCAGGAAAAGCGCGCGACGTTCGAAGCGCGCGTGGTCGACGAACCGGTCACCGTCGTGGTGTCGCAGAAGGGCTGGGTGCGTGCGCTGAAGGGCCACGGGCTCGATACGGCCGGATTCAGCTTCAAGGCCGGCGACGGCCTCTACGCGGCGTTCCAATGCCGCACGCCCGATACGCTGATCGCGTGGGGTAGCAACGGGCGCGTCTATTCGGTCGCGGTGGCTCAACTGCCGGGCGGACGCGGCGACGGCGTGCCGGTCACGTCGCTGATCGAGCTCGAATCGGGCAGTCATTTGATGCACTACTACGCGGCGTCGGCGGAACAGGCGCTGCTGCTCGCGTCGAGCAACGGCTTCGGCTTCATCGCAAAGGTCGGCGACATGGTGAGCCGCGTGAAGGCCGGCAAGTCGTTCATGACGATCGACGCCGGCGCCGCGCCGCTCGCGCCGATGCCGATGCTGCCGGACGCGGCGCAGGTCGCGTGTCTGTCGTCGGGCGGGCGTCTGCTCGTGTTCGGCCTCGACGAGATGAAGACGCTGTCGGGCGGCGGCCGTGGCGTCACGCTGATGGCGCTCGACGACAACGAAACGCTCGTGCAGGCGCTCGCGATCAACAAAGCAGGCGTGATGCTGATCGGCACGCGTCGTGGCGGCCGCGTCGACGAGGAGAAGCTGGCCGGCGCCGAGCTTGCGGCGCATGTCGGCAAGCGTGCGCGCAAGGGACGCGCGCCCGACAGCAAGCTGAAGCTCGACGGCATGCGTCCGGTGTTGCCGGCTTAGTGGAGTCGATTTAACGAAGTTTGACGCGGTGAAACCACGGGCGCCTGCTAGCATGCGGGGCGCTCGCGGTCTGTCGCAGAAAAGTCCGTCGCGCGAAGGGCGTAGAAGCAAACGGGGCGCGTCGGCGTCGCGGCCAGATGAAAGTGCCGCGATCACAACGACAAAACACGA
Source organism: Paraburkholderia lebeckiae (assembly GCF_014201005.1). Lineage (NCBI taxonomy): Bacteria > Pseudomonadati > Pseudomonadota > Betaproteobacteria > Burkholderiales > Burkholderiaceae > Paraburkholderia > Paraburkholderia lebeckiae. The sequence continues at coordinate 42,671 of NZ_JACHDK010000016.1, forward strand.
CGCAATAGACGTCGATACCCGGAACTGCCTGCATCACGTATGGTCGAACGCGCTCAGTCGGTTCTGAGCGGATCGCGTGTCCTAAACGGTGTGGCGTCGTCGGGAGAGGAAAACTACATGAACAAGGCTATCGAAGTCGCGCTTTTTCTGCATCTGCTCGGGGTGGCGGTGTGGGTCGGCGGTATGGTGTTCGCGCATTTCTGCCTGCGTCCTGCGCTCGGCGATCTGTCGCCGCAATTGCGCCTGCCGCTGTGGGAGTCGGTATTTGGCCGCTTCTTCAACTGGGTCGGGGTGTCGGTGCTCGTGATCCTGATCAGCGGCGGCTTCCTGCTGATGCAATTCGGCGGCGGTCATGCTAGCTGGCCGCTGCATGCGATGGCCGGTCTCGGCATCGTGATGATGCTGATCTTCGGGCATATCCGCTTCGCCGTGTATCCGCGCATTCGCCGCGCGGTGCAGGCGCAGAAGTGGCCCGATGGCGCGCAGGCGGTCGGTACTGTCCGCCGTCTCGTGCTGATCAATCTCGTGCTGGGCGTCGTGACGATCGGCGTCGCTGTGCTGTCGCGCGGGTTCTGATCGCCGGATCGCCGGATCGCCGGATCGCCGGATCGCCGGACCGCCGGATCGCCAACGGCGCAACGGGCTTCGTGCGGCCCGCGACGCATCACGTCGTGGCGCCGTACGCGAGCCACAAACCGCACGCCAGCGCCACCGTTCCGTACACGGCATACACCGGCACCTTCAGCTTCGCGAAGCACATCGCGGAGAACGTCGCGGTCAGCATATAGATCGGCTCCAGCGGTACGTGCACGGCAATGCGCAGTACCGCGACCGCGAGAAACGCGGTCGTGACCGCGCGCAGAGTCCTCATGCCGTGCTCGAAGCGCGGGTTCACCTTCAACTGATGCAGATGCCGCTGCGCGAGCACGACGAGGCAGCCTGACGGCACGAATAGCGCGAGCGTCGCGATCAGTGCGCCGAGCCAGCCATCGACGAGATAGCCGAAGAACGGCACAACGTTCAGCAAAGGTCCAGGGGACAACGGCGACAGCGTAAACGCAAGCGTGAAGTCGTTATCGGACACGCCGACCGCCGGCGTGACGAACAGCGTCTTCAGCACCGGCAACGCCGAGAAGCCACCGCCGAACAGCGTCATGCCGGCGCCCGCGAGGCGCGGCCACAGCAGCGCGAGGTCATAGCGATGCGGCAGCGGCAGCGCAAACAGCACGAGCAGCACGCCGAGCGCGGCCAGCAGCCGATAGTCGCCGCGCTGGAGCGACACGGCGAGTCGCGAGTCGCGCTCCGGACTCGCGAACCAGCCGGCGCCGAAGGCCGCGCCGAGCATCACCACATACGCCGCGGCGCTGTGCGCATAGAGCAGCGCGATGCTGCCGAGCAGCGCCGCCGTCCATTCGAGCTTGCCGCGCACGAGCGCGCGGGTTTGCTTGTACCAACTGACCGCGATCAGCGTCGCGAGCACGACGCTGAAATGATGCAGCAGGGTTTGCGACGCGATCGTGTGCACGATGGGCGTGCGATAGAAGATCGCGAACAGCGTCATCAGCGTGAAGAAGGGCAGTACGCTCGCCACACCGGCGACCCATGCGCCCGCGCGTCCGCGCAGCGCGTGGCCGAGCTGCACGGCGACGTTGCAGCCGACGGGTCCCGGCACCATCCACGCGAGCGCGTTCAGGTCCGAGAACGCGACGCGTGAGAGCCGCCCCTCGCGTTCCACGTAATGATGCTCGAGCTGCGCCATCAACGCGAGACCGCCCCACGACAGCGCCGACAGGCCGCACACGACCCGGAACAGCGTCCATAGTGGTTCCCGTTGCCCGCGGCGGGCAGCCTCATCGCTCGTGATGGTCTGCATCGGCGCTGCGCGGGCCCCGCCGTGCGGGCGCCCGTCCTTTAATTGTTGCTGGATAGGCTGCTTGTGCTGTCGGCTTCGTGCGCGACGCGGCGGCCGCTGACGCTGTTCATGCCGCATACCCCGAAGCGCTCGAGCAGTGCCGGGATTGCCTCAACCGGCACCGGCCGCGAGAACAGGAAGCCCTGTGCCTCGATATGGCCGAGCGCGGCCAGCCACGCAATCTGCTCCTCAGTCTCCGTGCCTTCGACCACGACCGCGAGCCCGAGCGAGCGCGCGAGATTGACGATCGCGGTGACCATCACGCAGACGCTGCGGTCCCCCGGAATCGCCTGGACGAACGAGCGGTCCACCTTCAGCGTGTCGACGGCAAAGCGGTTGAGATAGGACAGTGAAGAGTAGCCGGTGCCGAAATCGTCGAGCGCGATGCGTACGCCGAGACGCTTCAACGCGAAGATTTTTTCGGAGACCACCTCCGGAAATTCCATCATCGTCGTTTCGGTGATTTCGAGTTCGAGGCGACGGGCGGAGATGCCGGTTTCCTCGATCGCGCGCGAGACCGTTTCGAGCAGGTCGCCGCGCCAGAACTGCACCGCCGAAATGTTCACCGCGAGCGATAGCGTGTCGTAGCCCTGCCGCTGCCATTGCGCGAGCTGACGGCATGCGGTCTCGATCACGAAGTCGCCGATCGGCACGATCAGGCCGGTCGACTCGGCCACGGGGATGAACTCGTTGGCCGGGATCTGTCCGTGCTGCGGATGGTTCCAGCGCACGAGCGCTTCGAAGCCGGTGATGCAGCGGCGCGTCAGATCGATCTTCGGCTGATAGGCGAGGAACAGTTGGCCCTCGGCCAGCGCGACGCGCAACTGCTGCTCCCACTTCATCAGATGGTCAGCGCGATGCGACAGATGCGGCGAATAGAACTGGTAGCAGTTCTTGCCGGCGTCCTTCGCGCTGTACATCGCGAGGTCGGCTTTCTTCAGCAGATCGATCTCGCTTTCGTTGGCGACCGAGTACAGCGCGATGCCAATGCTCGCATGCAGCACGAACGCGCTGCCGCGCACCTCGAACGGCTTCGAGAACGCTTCGCCGGCGGCCTCGGCGAGCGCGACCGCGCGCTTTTCGACATCGTCGCCCTTGATCACGACGACGAACTCGTCCCCGCCGATGCGGCTCAGCGCGCCGTCGTCGCCGACCGCGGTGGCGAGGCGCGAGGCTGTCATCTGCAGCACGATGTCGCCGGCGTTGTGGCCGAGCGTGTCGTTGACGGTCTTGAAGTTGTCGAGGTCGATAAAAAGAATCGCGAGGCGGCCCAGGTTGAACGGCTGCGCGACGTCATGGCGCAGCGCCTGCAGCGTCGCGTAGCGATTGCGCAGGCCGGTCAACAGATCGTATTCGACGAGGTGCGTCATCTCGCGCTCGCGGCCTAGCAGTTTTCCTATCAGGCCGGTCGCGACCGCGAAGAAGCTGAGCATCGCGAGCGAGATGAAGCCCGCCATCAACAGATAGACGTTGCGCGTGTGGTTGTAATCGGCGAATTCTTCGTCCTGCGAAAGACCGACGAGCACGCCGAGCGGATAGCCGTCGATGTGCCGGTACGACACGATGCGCGTGACGTTGTCGATCGAATCGACGTAGGTGCCCGACACATGCTCCGAGGTCGGATACATGCCGCTCGCGGTGAACGTGCTGCTCGTCCTGCTGGCGTTGCCGGTGCGGCGCGCGAGCACGGTGCCGTTGTCCGAGATCACCGCGATCACGCCTTCGCGGCCGATCGCCGCGTTGTTGTAGAAGTCCGACGTAAAGTAGCTCGGGTCTTCGGAGACCACGACGACGCCCGCGAACGAGCCGTCCGGATGATTGAGACGCCGCGTCATCTGCAGCGTCCAGTGACCCGATACGCGGCCGAGCACGGGCTTGCTGATGTACAGCTGGTCGTCGTTTTCGTGCTCGTGGACCTTGAAGTGCTCGCGGTCCGACAAGTCGATGTGAGCGGGGTTGAGTTCGGTCGTATTGGCGATCAGTCTGCCGTGCTCGTCGATTATCGACACCTGCACGAGCGTTTCGCTTTGCACGACGCCTTTTTCGACCGTGCTCGCGAGATCGAAATGATCGGGCGTCTTCTCGAACTCGTACTTGACGAAGCGCGTGATCTGATCGACCTGGTGAATCGCCTTGACGGTGTGCTGCTCGAGCGCCGCGGAAAGTATTGCGGAAGACGCCATCGCTTCGCGGTACGTCGCGTCCCTTTCTACCGACAGCCGCGCGAAGATCACGGTCCACAGCAGGATCAGTACGAGTACCCCGAGCGCGGGAATGACGAGCAACGCGCGCCGGCGCGTGACCAATGGATCGCGTCGCGGCCTGGCTTCGCGCGGCTCGGAGAAGCGGGACTGAGTCATCGCGCGGGCCTTCGCTGGGTGCGGGCCGCTTGCAAAAGCATGGGCATCGACTGCGCGAAATAGATGGATGGCTGCATGGTGACCAAGGTGCCAAAGCTGCTGCGCAGGAGGAGAGGGCGTGGCGCCGCGCCGGACCGTCCGCAGGTCATCGGATAGAGTTCGCTATATACGTCTCGATATTACTGAATGCCACTGGATTAAGGAAGCTTCCGGGCATGGGGTATACGCTCGCGCGGCGAGCGCCCAGGTGTGGCTGTTCACGTGGCCTGCATCGCCGGTCTTATGACGCGACCGGTCCGTGATTTGTCGAAGACTTCATCGGCAACGGTGCCTGTCACTCGGCAGTTTCTGGCAGGGCTTTTGCAATCCGGCCACGATGAATTCGGAGAACCAGGTATGGCGACGCAATCGCGCCGCGGCTTTTTGTGGTGTGAAGCGGCGACATGTGGCGTGTCGCCGTGGCGTGCGCGCGAAGCCGCAGCTCGCTTACGCGAGCCGGCACGTGCCATCGACGATCGTCACCGAGGGCCCGCCGATCCAGATCTTGCCGCGTGCATCGTCGTAGTGGACCGACACGTCGCCCGCGCGCCCGAGCGCGGTGCCCTGACGCGCCGTGTAGCGCGCGGCGGGACGACGGTGCTGCAGGTTCAGCAGACCCGCGAGCGCGGCATTGGCGCTGCCCGTCACCGGGTCTTCGCCGACACCGAAGCCGCCGCCCGCCATCAGGCAACGGACCTCGAACGTCGCGGGGCCGTCGGCGTCGTGCGGTCCATACACGGCGACGCCGTGCGTGTCGACCGAATGCACGAGCTCGGCGAGCGCCGCCGCGTCGGGTTCGAGCGCGAGGCAGGCGCGTGCCGAATCGACCCGCACGACGAGCCACGGCGCGCCGTTGTCGACCGCGCACGGCGGCGCGCTGAAGTCGATCGCCTGACTACGTAAAGCCGTAGACAGCGCTTCGTAACGATGCTCGGCGAGTGGTGTCACGCGCGCGGGCGGCGCGGCGAATGCCCATGCGCCGTGCATGTTGTCGGCGCCGTCGAGCGCTTCGAGTTCCACGAGACCCACGCCGCATTGCTGGATCAGCTTGCCAGCCTGCTTCGGCTGGTAGCCGCTTTCGCGCAAAGCATGCGCGGTGCCCAAGGTCGGATGACCCGCGAACGGCAACTCGCCCCCCGTCGTGAAGATGCGCACGCGATAGTCGGCGGCCGCGTCGGTCGGCTTCAGCAGAAACGTGGTTTCGGACAGATTGGTCCAGCGCGCAATGGCCTGCATTTGCGCGGTATCGAGCGCGTCGGCATCGAATACGACGGCAAGCGGATTGCCCTTGAATGGTGTCGACGTAAACACGTCGACCTGTTTGAAACGAACGGTGTGAGCGGACATCGACAGGCCTCGGGGCAATGGACGTTGAGGGAGTTCGCGGATTCTATCCGGCTACGCGGCGGCGATCCACCGTCGCCATAAAACAGAAACGCGCCGCCGGTGCGTGACACCGGACGGCGCGCTTCAATCGCAATGCGGCGTGAATCGTATGCGCATCTCACGCGACACCGCATGCTTGGTTACATCGCGTCGATGCTATTGGACCTCGGCGATCAGCTCGATCTCGACGCACGCGCCGAGCGGAATCTGCGCGACGCCGAACGCCGAGCGCGCGTGCTTGCCGCGCTCGCCGAACACGTCGGCGATCAGCTCGGACGCGCCGTTGGTGACCAGATGCTGCTCGGTGAACTCGAGTGTCGAGTTGACGAGGCTCATCAGCTTGACGATGCGCGTGACGCGGTTCAGGTCGCCGACGTGCGCATGCAACGTGGCGAGCAGATCGATCGCGATCGAGCGCGCGGCGCCCTTGCCTTCCTCGGTGGAGAGCGTCGCACCGAGCTTGCCGACCCAGACCTTGCCGTCCTTCTTCGCGATGTGGCCCGACAGGTACACCGTGTTGCCGCTTTGCGCGCTCATCACATAGGCCGCTGCCGGCGCACCCGCCGCCGGCAATTCGATGCCGAGTTCCTTGAGCTTGTCGTACACATTCGATTGAGCCATGTCGTGTCCTCGTTTCGGTGAGATTGCATGAATGCCGGCGAAGTCCGCACGCAACGCGCGTGCAAGCTTCGCCCCGATGGCAGTGCGGCTAACGCCGTTCAGATTTTCGCGCGCACGAGTGCGGCGAGACGCGCCACGCCTTCGTCGATTTTAGCCGGTGGCACCGTGACGAACGACAGACGCAGCGTGTTGTGCTGGGCTTCGTTCGCGAAGAACGGAGCGCCCGGTACGAACGCGACGTTCTGCGCAACCGCTTCCGCGAGCAGCTTCATGCTGTCGATTCCCGCCGGCAGATTGACCCAGATGAACATGCCGCCTTCCGGACGGTTCCAACTGACGCCTTCGGGCATATAGCGCTCGAGCGCGGTGAGCATCGCGTCGCACTGGTTGCGATACAGCTCGCGGATCGTCGGCACGTGCGTGTCGAGGAAGCCGTCCTTGACCACTTCGTGCACGATGCGCTGCGTGAAGCTCGGCGTATGCAGGTCGGTGGCCTGCTTGGCCTGCACGAGTTTGAAGATCAGCTCCTCGGGCGCGATGATGAAGCCGACCCGCAGACCCGGCGCGAGCACCTTCGAGAAGGAGCCGAGATAGACGATGTGATCGGGCGCCATCGACAACATCGTCGGCAGCGGTTCGCCCGCGTAGTCGAGCGCGCCATAGGGATCGTCCTCGATCACCGGGAACGGCGCGGTCTTCGCGAACTCGGCGAGCGCGCGGCGGCGTTCGACCGGCAGACGGCGGCCCGTCGGATTCTGGAAATTCGGCTGCGCGTACAGCAGACGCGCGCCATTGGTCAGTTCCGGCTTCAGGCTCTCGGGGACCAGGCCCTGCTCGTCGGTCGGCACCTGCACGTAGTGCGGCTCGTACATCGAGAACGATTGCAGCGCGCCGAGGTAGGTCGGCGTTTCGACCAGCACCGGGCTACCGACGCAGACGAGCACCTTGCCGAGCAGGTCGAGCGCCTGTTGCGAGCCGGTCGTGATCAGCACCTGCGACGCGCGGATCTGCGCGCCGTTGGTCGAGTGGCGTTGCGCGACCCATTCGCGCAGCGGCAGATAACCTTCGGTCGCGCTGTACTGCAGCGCCGCGGCGGGCGTGTCGCGCAGGATGCGGTCGGACGCCTCGCGCATGCGCTCGGCCGGGAAGGTGGCAGGCGAGGGCAGGCCGCCGGCGAAGGAGATGACTTCGGGCCGTTCCGTGACCTTCAGGATCTCGCGGATCGCGGAGCTCGTGAGCTTGCGCGCGCGTTCGGACAATTGCCACGTCGGGGCTTTCAGGTCGCTTTGGTCCATGATCTCCTCTGGTATTTCTGGAACCGGTCAAAACTTCAATTATCGCGCGACTGGCCAACCATTGCCGCTGGGGTTGCCCAATCACGCGCTGCTTATCCGAGGGTTCGCGGACCCTCGGGTGTTTCGAATTCGGCGACGAGCGCTGCCGCGCCGTCGGTCGGCTGTACGTCCAGCAGGTGCGCGGCGCCGAGCCAGCGCAGTTGCTCGCCAATCAGCTCTGGCCGCGGATGCACGGCTTTCAACGCTTTCAGCGCGAGGGTGGTCGGTGCCAGCGACTGCGACGGATGCCGCGTCGAGTCCCACTGGATCAGCGAGGGCAGCACGCCGTCGCCGGCGCCTTGCCACGCGGGGAACGACCCGTCGTCGGGCACCGTCAGGCCCCACGTGAAATCGCCGCGCGTCATCGGCACGACCGGCGCGATGCGCTGCGGATACTGCGCTTGCCACGTCGTCAGATGCTTCGGCCGCTCGACGCGCGCGACCCAATGCGACAGATACGGCCCGTTTTCCAGTCGCGCCTGCGTCGCCGGGTCGTCGAGCGCGAACAGGCGCGGGCGCGGCGCGGTGCCATCGGTTGCGTCGGCCGCGGCGTGCGGATCGATGGCGATCACTTCCAGGTAGACGCCGCCCCACAGGCCGAGCAGGCGATTGTGGGTCCGCATCAGCGGATGCGCACCGCCGCCGGCCGGCGCGACGCCGAGCGTATCGGCGACGTACTGGACGCCTTCGTCCAGGGTGCGCGCGGAGACGACGAGGTGATCGAGACTGAGCGATTGGGCTGTCAGGGTGGTCATGGCGGATCGACGGAAAACGCTGTTCTTCGCAAGGGCCAGTTGCGCGCCACGCTTGTGGGCAGCGCTGTCGGGGCCGTAAGCATAACCGTTTGCCGGATCGGTGGGCCATACGTATGGATTTACATGGTGTCACCAGCCTCGCTGGATTCAAATGTAACGGCCGTGACCTGCACAGTAACGGTACAATCGGCGCGATACTGTTCGGTACAGTTGGAGTCCGTCATGTCCGTCCCGCTTACCCAGATTCCTGCCCCGCACGACACCGCGTCGTTGACGCTGGTCGAACAGCTCGTCCAGTGGGCGCGGCGCCGCATCGAGGAGCGCGTGTTCCGCCCCGGCATGCGCATGCCGTCGATCCGCAAGCTCGCGCTCGACAAGGGCGTGTCGCGCTTCACGGTGGTCGAAGCGTACGAGCGGCTCGTCGCGCAGGGTTTTCTGGAGTCGCGGCGCGGCTCCGGCTTCTATGTGCGCGAGCGCCAGGGCGGCGCGGCGACGGTCTCCGAGCTGCACCCGCGCGCCGAGACGCTGCCCGCGCCGGCCAATATCGACGTCGTCTGGCTGCTGCGCAACATGCTGCACACCGGCGCGCGGCCCGAGCGCAGCCCGGGCCTCGGCTATCTGCCGGCCCGCTGGCTCGACGGCGACCTGATCACCAACGCGCTGCGCACGCTCGGCCGACAAAGCGGCATGCAGATGCTCGGCATCGGCACCGCGCAAGGTTTCCTGCCGCTGCGTCAGCAGTTGCAGACGCGGCTCGAGGAGCTGGAGATCGGCGCGTCGCCCGAGCAGATCGTGATGGTGTCGGGCATCACCCAGGCGATCGACCTCATTTCGCGCATCTACGTGAAGCCGGGCGATGCGGTGATCGTCGGCGATCCGGCGTGGTTCCAGATGTTCGGCTGCTTCGCGTCGCAGGGCGCGCGGCTCGTCGGCATGCCGTACAGGCCGGACGGCCCCGATCTCGACGCGCTCGAAGCGCTGGTCCAGGAATGGCGCCCCAAAATGCTGGTGATCAACTCGGTGCTGCAGAACCCGACCGGCACCTCGCTGAGCGCCGCGCAGGCGTTCCGCATCCTGCGGCTTGCCGAGGCGTATGACTTCATCGTCGTCGAGGACGACATCTACGGCGACCTGTGCCCGCCTAGCTACGCGGGTACGCGGCTCGCGAGCCTCGATCAGCTAAAGCGCGTGATCTACCTTGGCAGTTTCTCGAAGACGCTTGCGCCGAATCTGCGCGTCGGTTTCATCGCGTGCGCGGCAGAGGTCGCGATGGTGGTCGCCAATCAGAAGATGCTGGTCGGCATGACGAGCCCGGAGTTGAACGAGCGCGTGATCTACAAGATCCTGACCGAGGGCCACTACCGGCGGCACGTCGAGCGCATTCGCGCACGGCTCGACGGCGTGCGCGAGAAGGCCGTGCGGATGATCGAGAAGACCGGCATGAAGCTGTTTCTGACGCCGACGGCCGGGATGTTCCTGTGGGCCGACACCGGCGTGGACGCAGGCGGGCTCGCCGCGGCCGGGCACGAAGCCGGCTATCTGCTGACGCCGGGCGGGCTGTTTTCGCCGCAGCAGTCGCCGAGCACGTGGATGCGCTTCAATATCGCCAATTGCGGCGATCCTGAATTGTCGGCGTTCCTAAGCCGTTATCTCGACGGCGTCGCGCGTCGCGCCTCTTGAAACCGCGCCGGAGCGTCCCCATTTGCGCGGACGATCCGGCGGTCCGGCGCTCCGGCACGGCGGGCCCGAACCGCGGTTGGAATCCGCTTCGGCCGCCGCTCATCCCCCATTCGCAACAGAGAGGAAGTCCGACCATGGCACAAGAAACCATGAGCTTTCAGGCAGAAGTGAAGCAACTTCTGCAACTGATGATCCATTCGCTGTACAGCAACAAGGAAATCTTTCTGCGTGAGCTGATTTCGAACGCGTCCGACGCGGCCGACAAGCTGCGCTTCGAGGCGATCGAAAACAGCGCGCTGTACGAGAACGATTCGAACCTGCGAATTCGCGTGTCGTACGACAAGGCCGCGCGCACCGTCACGATCGACGACAACGGCATCGGCATGAGCCGCGACGAGACGATCGCGCACCTCGGCACGATCGCGCGTTCGGGCACCAAGGAATTCTTCGGCAAGCTGTCGGGCGACCAGCAGAAGGACGCGGCGCTGATCGGCCAGTTTGGCGTGGGCTTCTATTCGGGCTTCATCGTCGCGGACAAGATCACCGTCGAGACGCGCCGCGCCGGTTTGCCGGCCTCGGAAGGCGTGCGGTGGGAAAGCGCGGGCGAAGGCGATTTCGCGGTCGAGACGATCGAGCGCGCCGCGCGCGGCACGACCATCACGCTGCATCTGCGTGCCGATGAGGACGAACTGCTGTCGTCGTATCGGCTGAAGTCGATCATCCAGAAGTACTCGGACCACGTCGCGCTGCCGATCCTGATGAAGAAGGAAGAGTGGGACGCGGAAAAGAGCGAGATGGTCACGAAGGACGAGGACGAGACCGTCAACCAGGCGAGCGCGCTGTGGACCCGTTCGAAGAACGACATCACCGACGATCAATACAAGCAGTTCTACCAGCACATCTCGCACGATCATCAAGATCCGCTGACGTGGACGCATAACCGCGTCGAAGGCCGCAGCGAATACACGCAACTGCTGTACGTGCCGGCGCACGCGCCGTTCGACCTGTGGAACCGCGAGCAGCGCGGCGGCCTGAAGCTGTACGTGAAGCGCGTGTTCATCATGGACGACGCCGAGCAACTGCTGCCTGCGTACCTGCGCTTCGTGAAGGGTGTGGTCGATTCGGCCGATCTGCCGCTCAACGTGTCGCGCGAAATCCTGCAGGAAAGCCGCGACGTGAAGGCGATCCGCGAAGGCGTGACCAAGCGCGCGCTGTCGATGCTGGAAGAACTGGCCAACGCGGACAACGACGCCGATAAGGAAAAGTACGCAGGCTTCTGGAAGGAATTCGGCCAGGTGCTGAAGGAAGGCATCGGCGAGGACTTCGCCAATCGCGAGCGCGTCGCGAAGCTCGTGCGCTTCGCGACGACGCATACGGGCACGGCCGAGCAGACCGTGTCGCTGGCCGACTACGTCGCTCGCATGAAGCCCGAGCAGACGAAGATCTACTACGTGACCGCCGACACGTGGCAGGCCGCGTCGAACAGCCCGCATCTCGAAGTGTTCCGCAAGAAGGGCGTCGAGGTGCTGTTGCTGACCGATCGCGTCGATGAATGGATGCTGTCGTTCCTCAACGAATTCGACGGCAAGCCGCTGCAAAGCGTCGCGCGCGGCGACCTCGATCTAGGCGCGCTGAACGACGAGGAAAAACAGGCGCAGGAGAAGATCGGCGAAGCGTTCAAGCCGCTCGTCGAGAAGATGAAGGAAGCGTTGAAGGACAAGGCGAAGGACGTGCGTCTGACGTTCCGCCTGACCGACTCGCCGTCGTGCCTCGTTGCCGACGACGGCGAAATGAGCGGCTACCTGCAGCGCATGCTGAAGGCCGCGGGCCAGCAGGCGCCCGAGTTCCATCCGATTCTCGAAGTGAATCCGGAGCACGCCCTCGTGAAGGGCTTGCATGCCGATAGCGCGAATTTCGACGACTGGTGCCATCTGCTGTTCGATCAGGCACTGCTCGCCGAAGGCGGTGCGCTAGAAGATCCGGCGAGCTTCGTGAAGCGGACCAATGCGTTGTTGCTGTCGCGCGCGGGTTGAGCGTGAGCCGAAAGCGTTGATGTCGTTGCTGGATTGACGCCCGGTAGTAGAGAAATGCGCTGTTTCGGCAGCGCATTTTTTTTGCCTTCTGGTTTGCGTCGGCTCGCTGGCTGAAGGAGCGCGCACGATCGCCGCCGCGGTCGTCGCCGCGAAAAATTGCCGTCGGAGCACGCCGCTATAATCCGACACCATGCCTATCCGTTTCGATCCCACCGACGCCCACTGGCGCGTCGCGCCTTTGGCCACTTTCAGCGCCGCCCAGAAAGACTGGCTGACCCGCGGCGGTTCACTGACCGCGCACCTGCGCGCGCTCGGCGCGGTCGCGGTGCGCGTGACTCGCGAAGCCGTCGCGCTGCCGTGGCCCGACGAAGCCGCCGCGCTCGGACTCGCGCCGCGCGCGCCGGTGTGGGTGCGCGAAGTGGTGCTGTCGGTCGATGGCGTACCGTTCGTCGCCGCGCATAGCGTGACGCCGCGTGCCGCGAGCGTCGGCGTCTGGCAGGCGACGCGCCGGCTGCGCACCCGGCCGCTCGCGGAGTTGCTGTATAGCGATAGCAGCGTCGCGCGTTCGTTGCTGGTGAGCCGCAGGGTGGGGCAGGGGCATCCGTTGTATCGGTTGGCCGCGCATGAAATCGACGGCGGCGATCGGCATGCGCTGGTGGCGCGTCGCTCGGTGTTCGAGCGCCACGGCGCGCCTTTGATGGTGACCGAATGCATGTTGCCGGCACTGTGGGAGCATTTGCGTGCGTTGGACGCGGCCGCTCGCGCGCACGCTGCCGCGTCAGGCACCGGCGCGGCGCATATCGCGCACGCGCGGGCGCGCGAGCACGGTCGTCCGCTCGATCACACCGCGTCGCGTGCGCACAGCGTGCCGCGCAGCGCCGACGAGCGGAGCCGCTGATGTCGTTCAAGCGTTGCTTTGCGCCTGTCGTCGACGCTGATACGCGGGTCTTGATTCTCGGTAGCTTGCCGGGCGAGGTGTCGTTGGCTCACGGCCAATACTACGCACACCCGCAGAACAAATTCTGGTTACTGGTCGGTGAAGCGATAGAACGGGATCTGGTTGGCATGGCCTATTCGACGCGTCTTGAGACGTTGCTCGAACACCATATCGGACTGTGGGATGTCGTTGCCGAGGCTCGTCGAACAGGAAGCCTGGATAGCCGGATTCGCGACCATGCCAGCAACGATCTGATTGCTCTCATCGATACGCTGCCGAAACTGGCTTCCATCGCCTTCAACGGGGGGACGGCGGCCAAAATCGGGATGAAAGCGTTGGGCGAGCGGGCAGAGCAATACCGGCTTGTCCGTTTGCCATCGAGCAGTCCCGCCCATGCCTCGGTTTCATACGCTCAAAAGCTCGACATATGGCGACGGCTAACCTGCGTCTGATCGACCGACAGGATGCCATTCGCGGTCATAGATCGAGCGCAAGAAACCGTGTGCCTTCGACTGGATTCTCGTAGTAGGGCGCGGTTTCGACGAACCCTAACCGCTCGTAGATGCGCTGTGCAAAACCGGTTTGCGGAACCGTGTCGAGAACCAGCGTCGAGAATCCCAATGTCTTCGCTTTCCCGATCACCGATGTGACCAGCGTTTCGCCAAGCGACAACCCTCTGAATGCTTCACGAACATAGAGCCGTTTGATTTCCGCAGTGTCTGCCGTATGACGAAGCAGTCCCGCGCAACCGGCGAGCTCGCCGCCGGCGTCGGCGACGAAGAACATGCCGGATGGCAGCGTATAAACGGGTTCGAACGCGTCCATTTCCGCATCGAATCCACGGTACGACAGATCCATATCCAGCCAGCGGACATACTCGCGGATCACGGCGACGAGGTTGTGCGTGTCGGCGGGGAAAACGGCTTCGCGAACGATCGGCCGCGGCGTTTGCATGGCGGCTCTCAGATCCATACGTCGTTTTCGGCGGTTCTTTCGTTGGTCGTATCGCCAGTATTGACGACGCCGCGCGGTTCGATGAGCAGCAGCTTCACCTCGGACTCGGCATACGGCTTGTGCTCGACTCCCTTTGGTACCACTGCCATTTCTCCGGGAAACAGTTCGATCGAGCGGTCGCGGAAGTCGATGCGCAACCGGCCTGCGAGGACGATGAACGTCTCGTCGGTATCGGCATGCCGATGCCAGACGAAATCGCCGGCTATCTTTACGACCTTGAACTGATAGTCATTCATTTCAGCCACGACGCGCGGCTGCCAGTGGTCGTCGATCTGACTGATCTTGTCGAGCAGATTGATGGTCTTGTATTGGCCGCGTTGCTCGGGTGTCGGCTGGGAATCGCTGTGCATGGTGGCTCCATTCGGGTGATACCTGGAACAGAGCATAGTCCCGCCGCCGGCGAGTGTCTTGAACGATCGTGCAAGCTTGCGTTAGCCGGCGCGCCGATCGCTCGTCATCGCGAGCCAACGTGCGGGAGGGATTCCGTATGCGTGGCGAAAATGTCGGGTCATGTGGCTCTGGTCGGCGAAGCCGGCTGCCGCCGCCGCGTCCACGAGGGAAACGCCGCGCAGCATCATCGCGCGCGCGGCTTCGAGCCGGCGCATGACCAGGTAGTGATAGGGGCTGGTGCCGTAAAAAGTTCGGAAATCGCGCGAGAGGCTCCAGCGGTCCTGCCCGCTGACGACGGCAAGTTCATCGAGCGTGACGGTGTGCGTGCACGATGCGTGCAGATATTCCCGTGCTCGCTGCGCTGCCGCGAAATCCGCGGACCTGCGCGTCTGCCGCGCGCCCGAGCCGTTATCCAGCGCAAGCGCGAGACCGGCGAGCGCGTCGTCACGTTCGAGCGGCTCCGCGTCGCCACGCATCTGGTGCAGCGCTGTCTTCGTGGCTTCGAAGAGGCGCGGATCGGTCGTGACGCCGCCTTCGACGAACGGCAGGGGGCGGCCGCCGAGGACTTCCTGGATCGCGGCGGGCTGCACGTAAATCATCTGATAACGAAATCCCTCGTTCGTGCCGGCCTGACCGTCGTGCACTTCGTCGGGATGCAGGACCATGGTCTGTCCGGGCAGGCTGGTGCGCAAACCGCGCCTGTAATGGAAGCATTGGACGCCCGCGAGGGTCAGGCCGATCGCGTAGGTGTCGTGCCGATGCATGGAGTACGCGTTGCCGTGGAAAAAGGCTTCGATGCGTTCGACTCCGCGGGTGGATTCCGAACGGGAAATCCAGTCGGATTGGGCTTTCCGGGTATCGCCGTCCATCACACGCTCCGGCTTGGTTTGGCAGATCTGCGGGAACATCGATATCGGAGGATTGTAGCGGTGCGAATGTTCGCACGCCTGGCATGCACGATGGCGCGACTGACGCCGGCTTCGCGTATCCAGTCAACCGCGATCGTCATTTGCTCTGCCGGGTCCATGTGTGCTCCCGTTGTTCACATTCCAAATTCTCCTCGCAGCCCGAAAATGAGGCAGAATCCAAACGTGCGACCCGCTGCGCGACGCAGTCCGCCGTGTTCGCTTAATCGTTCCGCTTTGGCGTTCCAGGGCCCCGCATCGCCATCCGCCACGCACAGCGTTTGTGTCCTAGCGTTGTCGTTTTCCTGATCGACGTTTGCGCATCCCGCCCGTATCACTTGCGAGATGCCTCTCAACCGCCCGCCCAGAGCCTAGCAATGACGACCCAGCAACCGACCATCATCTACACCCTCACCGACGAGGCCCCGCTGCTTGCGACGGCCGCGTTCCTGCCGATCATCCGGACCTTCACCAGGCCGGCCGGCATCGAGGTCGAGACCAGCGACATCTCGGTCGCGGGCCGCATCCTCGGTGAGTTCCCCGAGTTTCTGACCGAAGCGCAGCGGGTGCCCGACAACCTCGCGGAACTCGGTCGCCTGACCTCGTTACCCGACACCAACATCATCAAGCTGCCCAACATCAGCGCATCGGTGCCGCAACTGACGAGCGCGATCAGGGAACTGCAGGCGAAGGGCTACAAGGTGCCTGACTATCCGGAAGATCCGAAGACCGACGAACAGAAGGCGATCCGTCAGCGCTACTCGAAGTGTCTCGGCAGCGCGGTGAACCCGGTGCTGCGCGAAGGCAACTCGGACCGTCGGGCGCCGGCCGCGGTGAAGAACTACGCCCGCAAGCATCCGCACAGCATGGCCGAATGGAGCATGGCGTCGCGCACGCACGTCGCGCACATGCGGCACGGCGACTTCTATCACGGCGAAAAATCGATGACGCTGGATCGCGCGCGCGACGTGAAGATGGAACTGGTCACGAAGAACGGCAAGACGATCGTGTTGAAGCCGAAGGTCGCGCTGCAGGACGGCGAGATCATCGACAGCATGTTCATGAGCAGGAAGGCGCTCCTGGAGTTCTATGAAGACCAGATGGAAGATGCGCGCAAGACCGGCATGATGCTGTCGCTGCACGTGAAGGCGACGATGATGAAGATCTCGCACCCGATCGTCTTCGGCCACGCGGTGAAGGTGTTCTACAAGGACGCGTTCGCGAAGCACGGCAAGCTGTTCGACGAGCTCGGCGTGAACGTCAACAACGGCCTCGTCAATCTGTACGAGAAGCTCCTGACGCTGCCGGAGTCGCAGCGCGAGGAGGTGATCCGCGACCTGCACGCGTGCCACGAACATCGTCCGGAACTGGCGATGGTCGATTCGGCGAAGGGCATCTCGAACCTGCATGCGCCGAACGACGTGATCGTCGACGCGTCGATGCCGGCGATGATTCGCCTCGGCGGCAAGATGTATGGCGCCGACGGTCGGCCGAAAGACACCAAGGCGGTGATTCCGGAGAGCACGTTCGCGCGCATCTACCAGGAGATGATCAACTTCTGCAAGACCAACGGCGCGTTCGATCCGGTCACGATGGGCACCGTGCCGAACGTCGGCCTGATGGCGCAGAAGGCGGAAGAATACGGCTCGCACGACAAGACCTTCGAAGTGCCGGAAGACGGCGAGGCGCGCATCGTCGATCTCGCGAGCGGCGAGGTGCTGCTCACGCAGAACGTCGAGCAGGGCGACATCTGGCGCATGTGCCAGGTGAAGGATGCGGCGATCCGCGACTGGGTCAAGCTCGCGGTCACGCGCGTGCGCAATTCGCGCACGCCCGCGGTGTTCTGGCTCGACCCGTATCGCCCGCACGAGGCGGAGCTGATCAAGAAGGTCGAGGCCTACCTGAAGGATTACGACACCACCGGCCTCGACATCCAGATCATGTCGCAGGTGCGCGCGATGCGTTACACGCTCGAGCGCGTCGTGCGCGGGCTCGATACGATCTCGGTCACCGGCAACATCCTGCGCGATTATCTGACCGACCTGTTCCCGATCATGGAGCTGGGCACGAGCGCGAAGATGCTGTCGATCGTGCCGTTGATGGCGGGCGGCGGCATGTACGAGACCGGCGCGGGTGGTTCGGCGCCGAAGCATGTGAAGCAGCTCGTCGAAGAGAACCATCTGCGTTGGGACTCGCTCGGCGAGTTCCTCGCGCTCGCGGCGTCGCTCGAAGAACTGGGCATCAAGACCGGCAACAACCGGGCGAAGATCCTCGCGAAGACGCTCGACACCGCGACCGGCAAGCTGCTCGACAACAACCGCAGTCCGAGCCCGAGGACGGGCGAGCTCGACAATCGCGGCAGCCAGTTTTATCTGGCGATGTACTGGGCGCAGGAGCTGGCCGCGCAAACGGACGACGCCGCGCTCGCCGCGCAGTTCGCGCCGCTCGCGACGCAGCTGACTGCCAACGAGCAGGTGATCGTGGCGGAGCTCGCGTCGGTGCAGGGCGCGCCGGCGGACATCGGCGGCTATTACAAGCCGGACTTCAACAAGCTCGAAGAGGTGATGCGGCCGAGCCGCACGCTGAACGAGGCGCTTGGGGCGGTACGCGTCGAATGACGTGATGCGTGAAGCGAGGTGATGTGAAGACGAGCCGCCGGCGGGCGGCTCGTAGCAGGGAAGGGCGGCCAATGCTACCGGCGAACGCGTTCAATACTGCACGACGATCGCGACCCGCCGGTTGGCCGCTCTTGCCGCCGCGTCATTGCCGGCGACCAGCGGAAAATTGTCCGCCCGTCCGATCGCGGCCAACCGATGCGGCTCGATCCCGCGCTCGACCAGATACCTGACCACTGCGCCCGCGCGAGCCGACGACAGCTCCCAGTTGGACGCATACTTGGCGGTCGAAATCGGCACACTGTCGGTATGCCCCTCGACGAGCACATTCCCCGTCGCATCCTTTTGCAGTCCCTGCGCGATCTGATTGAGTACATCGAACGAATCGGGCAGCAGCCGCGCATCGCCGGCGTTGAACAGGATCTTCGCGTTGACGCCGATTTCGACGCCGTGCGGCACGTCGGTCACCGTGATCAGCCCTTTCTCGCGCAGCGCATCGAGCCATGCGCTCAACTGCTTGCGCGCCTCCTGTTGCGTGCCGCCTGCTGGCGCGGGCGCGCTCTGCTGCGACGTTTTCGTTTCGAGCGTCTGATACCTGAGTTCGAGTTGCTTCGATTTCGCCAACTGCAACACATACAGCGCGAGGAACAGCACCATCATCGTCGTGACGAGGTCCGCGTACGAGATCAGCCAGCGGCCGCCCTCGGTGCCTTCGCCGCCCTGTTCGGCGCGATCGTCCGCGCCGCCTGGCGCGCCCTTGCCACCAGCCGTCGTTTGCATAAGTGATTGGTCCGTTTCCAATGAGAACGCGCTCGATGGCAGGCTCAGGCCAGCGACTCCGCCGCGCGCCCGCGCACCTCGCCCGTCAGGCGCGTTGCGATCGTATGCGGCGACTCCTTGCGTGAAATCGCGAGCAGCCCGTCGAGATAGAGGCGGCGAAACCGCACCTCGCTGTCGACCTGCGCCTGCAGCTTGCCGTACAGCGGCAGAAACACCAGATTCGCGAGCGCGAGACCGTACAGCGTCGCGACGAACGCCGTCGCGATCCCCGAGCCGAGTTGCGCCGGGTCGAGAATGTGATTGGTGACCTGGATCAGCCCGAGCACCGAGCCGAGGATGCCGAACGTCGGCGCGTAGCCGCCCGCCTGCTGCCACACGCGCGCCGCCGCCATGTGGTTGCGCGCGTACGCATCGAGTTCGCGCTGCAGCGCATCTTCGAGCACGGCGGTCGACACGCCGTTCGCGAGCAGTTCGAGCCCGCGTCTGGCGAACGGATGAATGCCGCTGACGTCCATCGATTCGAACGCCAGCAGACCGTTGAGCTTCGCCTGGTCACCCCATTCGAGGAGGTCGGAGAGGCTGTTCTGGTCGACCCGTCGCGCGCGCGTGAACGCGAGAGCGAGCAGCTTCAGCGCATCGAAGAAGCGCGCCCACGTGTTCTGGATCATCACCGCGCCGAACGTGCCGCCGAGCACGATGACGAACGCCTCGTACTGGAACAGCGTCGGAAAATGCCCGCCTTCGAGCGCGAAGCCAAAAACGATTGCCGCTCCACCGAACAGCACACCAAACAACGTCAACAGATCCATGCTTTTCCTCGCTCGGCGCCGCGCTCACGCTGCGCGCATGAGCGACGGCGCGCCGTCAAACCGGTTAGCGCGCGGCGTCCTGCAGCGCCGCGCGCGGCGCCGCCGGTGCCTTCAGTGTCTTCACCGCGTCGAGCAGCCGTTGCTCGATGTCGCCGACTTCGATCGCATCGATCTTGATATCGCGCCGCATCACCCACGACACTTCGTTGCGACGCACTTCGGTCATCACCGCCAGCAGGCGCTCGGCCACTGGCTGCCCGTCGACGCTGGCGAGCAGCTTCGCGAGATCGTACGTATCGAAGCCGCTGACGGCTTCGAACAGCGTGCGCTGGTCGACGAAGGCGAGATCGTCGAGCGAATTCAGCGCGCCGCTCTGGTGCGTATTGCGTCGCGAGAAATAGGCGACGCCTTGCTGCTCGACATAGGTCAGTACCTTCGACTTGCGGAACGCGAACACTTCGTCGGCGATTTCGCCGTGCGACAACTTGTTCAGAATCAGCGTCTTGTCGACACCGATCAACGCTTCCAGATCGGTCAGCTCGATCAGCTCAAGTTCGCTGTTCACCGCGATATCGAGGTCGCCGTCCGCGACCTGCTGCGCGCGATCGACGATGCGCGCGGCGTCGAACGTGACGACCTGGCGCGCGGCCGCGCCGTCATACGCCGAGTATTCGGTCGACGCGCTAGTCAGCTGTCCGGGCTGCGCGGCCTCGATCGTAACGAGGTTGAGCTTCTCCATCCGCTTGAGCATCGCCATCACGTGCGGACGCGAATGGCCGGCAATCGCGCGACACTTCTTGATCACTTCGACGAGCGGCACCGAGATCTCCTCGGCATGCGATTGCAGCGGCCGGCGTCCCCAGCTGTCGTTCCCATCGCGCCGTTCGCCGTTCGACATCAGCGTCAGCACGTGCGCGTACGACAGTACGCCCGGCAGAAAGTCGGCGTGGGTGTAGGTCGCAAGCAGATCGTCCTTGCGCTTTACGCGACGAATCAGCGTGCGCGTGATATGACGCAGCAACGGCGACACGCGCTCGATCTCGTCGTCGAGCATGCCGGCCGGCACGACGGTCAGTTGACAGAAGGTCAGCGCCTTCGCCGTGTTGCTGCGTGGCTCGGCAGCGAGCAACGCGGCCTCGCCGAAGAATTCGCCACGGCCCAGCGTCGCGACGACGACCTTCTTGTCGTCGCAGCGAGTGGAAAGTTCGACCTTGCCTTCCGTGATCAGAAAGACCACAAGCTCACCCGAGTAGCCCTCGGAATAGATGATCTCGCCGGGCGCTGCTGTGCGCGTCCAGGACTGTTGACGATTCAAAGTAATTCCCCTGCAGCGCTGATTTGTAGTGGCGGCCGTGCGACGCAATGCGATGCGATGCATCGCATCGCGTCGACAGTCATTCCTCGTACGCCCGTTTACGACATTGGGCAGGGGACTCTTTAACCGGCGGGAGAGGGCCGCACCGGGAGGAAATGCGCTGCAAGCTGCGGCTGGTGACGGAAAACGGCGATAAAGCGCCACGTGAATCGTTTGCGCGTGGCGTAATGGCGCAGGTTGGTCGCGATCCAGCGGTCGCAAAAATTTTTGGTTCTTCGAGGATGCCGAACTAAATTCGGCTTCGTCGTGGGCGTGTTGTGAGTTCGTTGAAAGCAGTTTGTGAGCGGTTGATTTGAATGAGCGAGTCGCAGCGAATGCTATGCTCTCGTTCGACCAAAAATATTGCGCCTGTTGCGCGACATCCCTACATGACGAATCTGATCAAGCGCGCTTCGGCCGAGGCGCGCGCTTTCCGTGACCGCGACGCCCAAGCCATCGGCGGAAAACAGAAAATGGCCCACAAAAAGGCGCCCAAATCCACGCGCAACGCGAGCGGCACCGTCGAGCACGACGCACACGACGCGCCGCAAATCGAAGCGCCGCGCAAGCCGCGCTTCGCCCCGGTGACGTTCTCCGAAGAGGGCGGCGTGCGCTACCTGCATTTCGGCACGGAATGGGTGCAAGGCGCGATGCGTCTGCGCAAGCCCGATCACATCGAACTCGAATACGCGCAGCAGATGATGGCCTGGCTGCTATTCCTCGAAACGCCGAAGCGCATCGTGCAGCTCGGGCTCGGCGCCGCGTCGCTGACCAAGTTCGCGCACCGCTTCCTGAAGAGCGCGAAGGTCGAGGCCGTCGAACTGAATCCGGCGGTCGTCGTGGCCGCGCGCACGATGTTCGAACTGCCGCCCGACGACGCGCGTCTGACCGTGCATGAAACCGACGCGTGGGACTTCGTCAACGAGAGCGCGAACCACGGCACCATCGGCGCGCTGCAGATCGACGTCTACGACGCGACCGCGCGCGGCCCAGTGCTCGACAGCGTCGGCTTTTACCGTGCGGCACGTGCGTGTCTGACCGACGCGGGCATCGTCACGGTGAATCTGTTCGGCGATCATCCGAGCTTCGTGCGCAACATGAAGCGTCTGAACGAAGCCTTCGACGGTCGCGTCGTCGCGCTGCCCGAAGTGCACGACGGCAACCGTATCGCGATCGCGTTCTCGGGCCCCGCGCTCGACGTGCCGTTCACCACGCTAGAGGCGCGCGCGAAGCTGATCGAAGCCGAGCTCGGCTTGCCGGCGCGCAAATGGATCAAGGGCCTGCGCGAATCGACGGGGCAGACGGGCGCATCGTTTGCGATCTGAGCGACGCCATCCCACTTCGCTGAAGCGCTGAGCGCTGAGCTCTGATCAGCGCACGGAGAATGAAGCGGTCGTGCCGGCGTATCGGTCGGCACGGCCGCTTTGCTTCCGGTATTTTTTTCACGTCTGCGCTGCAACGTCATCCAGCCTGCATCGTTGGCGCTTCGTCGCGTTGCTGGACGCCGACGCGCCTCGGGTCGTCCCTGCTTGACCGGGCGTTCGCCACTCCTATACTCTTTCGAAGCTTTCGGGGAGCCCGTGGCTGACCGCGGGACGACCACCCGCTGAGTCCCACCTCCCGTCGACCGCGGGCAGATAAATTCTAAATAGGAAACAGGAGACGTCATGGTTCACGATGCCGACGTGAAGAAAGCCAGCAAGCACTGGCTCTGGCTATTGCTGCTACCGTGGATCGCGATGATCTGGGTGCCGTCCTACAACCGGATCGAGCCGCAGCTGTTCGATTTCCCGTTCTTCTACTGGTATCAGCTGCTGTGGGTACTGATCAGCGCGGTGATCACCGCGTTCGTCTATTCGAAGACCAAGTCCCGCTATACGGGTCGCCCGAACGGGGGCGCGCAACGATGAACCCCATTGCAACCTTCGTCTTCGTTCTGTTTTTCATCGGCGTCACGATTCTCGGCTTCGTCGCGGCCCACTGGCGGCGTGGCGATCTCGCGCATCTCGAAGAGTGGGGTCTCGGCGGCCGGCGCTTCGGCACGATCGTCACGTGGTTCCTGCTCGGCGGCGACCTGTACACCGCCTACACGTTCATCGCGGTGCCGGCGCTCGTGTTCGGTGCGGGCGCAACGGGCTTCTTCGCGCTGCCGTACACGATCCTGATCTATCCGTTCGCGTTCGTCGTGTTCCCGAAGCTGTGGAGCGTCGCGAAGCGGCACGGCTACGTGACCTCGGCGGACTTCGTGTCGGCCCGCTACGGCAGCCGCATGCTCGCGCTCGCCGTCGCGGTGACCGGCATCGTCGCGACGATGCCGTACATCGCGCTGCAACTGGTCGGTATCGAAGTGGTGATCGGCGCGCTCGGGTTCGACACGACCGGCTTCGTCGGCGATCTGCCGCTGATCATCGCATTCGCGATCCTCGCGGCCTACACGTACACGTCGGGCCTGCGCGCGCCGGCCATGATCGCGGTCGTTAAGGACATCCTGATCTACGTGACGATCTTCGCCGCGATCATCGTGATTCCGCCGCAGCTGGGCGGCTTCGGCCATATCTTCGGCGCGGTCCCGCCGGCCAAGCTGCTGCTGAAGTCGCCGGACGTGTCGAGCCTGAACGGCTATAGCGCGTACGCGACGCTCGCGGTGGGTTCGGCGCTCGCGCTGTTCCTGTATCCGCACTCGATCACCGCGGTGCTGTCGTCGAAGTCGGGCAACACGATCCGCCGCAACATGGCGTTGCTGCCGGCGTATTCGCTGGTGCTCGGCCTGCTCGCGCTGCTCGGCTTCATGGCGCTCGCGGCCGGCGTGAAGGACATGCCGGAGTTCGCGCCGTACTTCAAGGCCTTCGGCCCGAACTTCGCAGTGCCGGCGCTGTTCCTGCACTTCTTCCCGTCGTGGTTCGTCGGCGTCGCGTTCGCGGCGATCGGTATCGGCGCGCTGGTGCCGGCGGCGATCATGTCGATCGCGGCGGCGAACCTGTATACGCGCAACGTGCACAAGGAGTTCGTCAACCGCAACATGACGCACGAGCAGGAGACCAACGTCGCGAAGCTGGTGTCGCTGATCGTCAAGGTCGGCGCGGTGGCGTTCATTCTCGGTCTGCCGCTCACGTACGCGATCCAGTTGCAACTGCTCGGCGGGATCTGGATCATCCAGACGCTGCCGGCGATCGTGCTGGGTCTCTACACGCGCGTGCTCGACTACCGGGGTCTGTTGCTCGGCTGGGCGGCAGGTATCGCGACCGGCACGTGGATGGCGATTTCGTTGAACCTCGCGAGCTCGATCTTCACGATCCATCTGTTCGGCATGGCGATTCCGGGCTATGCGGCCGTGTGGTCGCTGGTCGTGAACCTCGTGGTGTCGGTCGTCGTGAGCCTGATCGTGCGCGCGGTGGGCATGCAGCGCGCCGCGGACCGTACGCGTCCGGAGGACTACCTGGACATCGTCGAAGGCTGATTCCAGCTGCAAATCACGTTTTGAAACACGCAACGCCCGCCGACGGAAGTTGGCGGGCGTTTGTGTTTGCGGGGCACTCCAGGGCAGGATAGCGGAACCGTCCTTTCACGCGTTCGCCGCGCGCCGCTCAGCCGGATGGTGCGCGCGGTCACGTCGCCGTACTACCGCTACCGGCACGCCAAGGTGCTGCATAGCCTGCGCGTCGGCCTCGCGATGCTGGTGTCGATTCTCGCGACGACCGGCATCGATATTCCGCACGGCATCTGGTCGTCGGTGACGCTGCTGGTCGTGATCGGCGGCTTGCAGCATCACGGCAATATCCGCAAGAAAGCGGCCGAACGCGCGGCCGGCACGCTGCTCGGCGCATCGATCGGGCTCCTGCTGATCGTGCAACAGCACTTCATCGGTTCGCTGCCGCTCACCTATGTGCTGGAGGCGATCATCGCGTCGATCTGCGCGTGGTTCGCGATTGGCTCGTCCGGCTATATCGGTCTCCTGACCGCCATCACGATGTGCATCGTCGCGGGCCACGGCGACAATCTGATCGACGTCGGCCTGTGGCGCACGCTGAATGTGCTGATCGGTATCGTCATCGCGCTGGCGTTTTCGTTCGCGTTTCCGCTGCACGCGACGTATTCGTGGCGCTACGGCCTCGCCGCCAATCTGCGCGAATGCGCGGGCATCTACGCGCGGCTGCTCGACGGCGAAACGATCACCGAGGAGGAGCAGGTCAAGCGCTTTCTGCGGATCAACAAGCGGCTCGTGCAACTGCGCTCGCTGATGCCGTCGGTCGCGAAGGAAATCGACGTGCCGCAGACGAGGCTCGAGGAGATCCAGCGGCTGCATCGCTCGGTGCTCAGCTCGCTGGAACTGCTTGCCACTGGGCCGCTGATGAACGCCGATGCCGCCGCGCGCACCACCTATGCAGCGCATTGCGGTGCCGAGGTGCGCGCCGTGCGGGCGATCCTGTTGTCCACCGCGCGCGGGCTGCGTTTTGGCCGTCCGTCGCGCTTTGGCATTCCGGCCGCGGCGCCGCTCGCGAAGGGGCACGGCGACGTGGCCACCGCGTTGCCGCCCGACTGGCAAGGGCCGTACTGGCTCGGTCAGCGGCTCGCGGAGCAGGTAGACCGGTTGCGCGCGCTATTGCTGGAGACCGAGCCGAACTGGAACATCGAGCGGCACGAGCGGGCGACGCGTGGCGGGTAGGTGCTAGCGCTGGCGGGCCTGCCGCCAAGCCTCAAACTTGCGGCGGCAGCGTGACCATCCACGTCATGCCGAAGCGGTCCACCACCATTCCGAAGCCCTTGCTCCAGAACGTTTGCTGGAACGGCATTACGACCTGGCCGCCATCGGCAAGCGCGTTGAAGCATTTTTCCGCCGACGC
The DNA here is from genome assembly GCF_014201005.1 of Paraburkholderia lebeckiae. NCBI lineage: Bacteria > Pseudomonadati > Pseudomonadota > Betaproteobacteria > Burkholderiales > Burkholderiaceae > Paraburkholderia > Paraburkholderia lebeckiae. The sequence goes on from NZ_JACHDK010000016.1 coordinate 68,436, forward strand.
GTCGTCATCGACGGTCAGCGACAGACTGAAGCCATTGAACGGGCCGGCCGCCGGATCGCAGTTGCCGTCGGAAGCCATCCACGTGCTCGAGCCCAGCTGCACGCTCGCGTGCATGATCTTGTCGGCGAGTTCGGGGCGTGGCGGATTGTGCGCGTCCGGCGGCGCTTCCTTGAACAGCATCTTGAAGGTCACCTCGGCGCCGAGCTTGTCGGTGTAGTAATCGAGCGCTTCCTGGCAACGGCCGTTGAAGAACACATAGGGCTGAACGTACATGATCGTCTCCATGGTCAGGCGTTGGGCGGGCGCCGTCGTTCCTCGCCAGCGGCGGCGGGGAGAGGCGTGAAGTCGATTGTAGTCGGTGGCGGCGCGTCGATTGTGACGCTATGTCGCCAGCGGCGACGCAGCGTAAACGAAAAGCGGCGCCGAACCGTGAGGTCCAGCGCCGCCTGTCATGGATGGCATTCGCGCGGAGCCGCGCAGCGAGCGTGAGCGTCACTCAGCCTGCCACGCCCGCGCCTCCGGCGCCTCAGCGCAGCGTGTCGATCAGCTTTTCCAGCTTCACCGCGTCCGCGGCGAACGTGCGGATGCCTTCGGAGAGCTTCTCGGTTGCCATCGCTTCGTCGTTGAGGAGGAAGCGGAACGACTTCTCGTCGACCGGCACGCGCTCGATGTCCGCGTCGTGCGATGTCTCCGCCGACAGCTTGCGCTCGACCTTGTCGGTGCTCTCGTGCAGTTTCTGCAGCAGGTCGGGGCTGATCGTCAACAGATCGCAGCCGGCCAGTTCCAGAATCTGCGAGGTCGTGCGAAAGCTCGCGCCCATCACCTCGGTCTTGTAGCCGAACTTCTTGTAGTACGCGTAGATGCGGCGCACCGACTTGACGCCCGGATCGTTGGCGCCGCCGTCTTTCGCTTCGTCCCACGCGCTGCCGGCGTTCTTCTTGTACCAGTCGTAGATGCGGCCGACGAACGGCGAGATCAGCTGCGCGCCAGCTTCCGCGGCGGCGGCGGCCTGCACGAGCGAGAACAGCAGCGTCATGTTGCAGTGGATCCCTTCCTTCTGCAGCACCTCGGCCGCGCGCACGCCTTCCCACGTCGACGCGAGCTTGATCAGCACGCGGTCGCGCTCGATGCCGTGTTCCTTGTACAGCGCGATCAGCTCGCGGCCTTTCGCGATCGAGCCTTCGACGTCGAACGACAGGCGCGCGTCGACTTCGGTCGACACCCGCCCCGGGATGATCTTCAGGATTTCGGTGCCGAAGGCGATCAGCAACTGGTCGATGATCGCGCCGGGCGGCTTCGACGCATGCGCCTTCACGGTCTTTTCGAGCAGCGGCCGGTAGTCGTCCTTCTGCACGGCCTTCAGAATCAGCGACGGATTGGTGGTCGCATCGCGCGGCTTGTACTGCGCGAGCTGCTGGAAGTCGCCGGTGTCGGCCACCACGGTGGTGTATTGCTTGAGTTGGTCGAGTGCGGTTGTCATGTTCGGGCCTTCAGGGCGCGTGTGCGCCATGGTTCAGGAGAAATGAGGACGCCGCCGCGCCGGCAGGAGGAATCAGCCGGCGCCGGCGGCCGCGGGTCAAGACGCAGCGCGTCCCACGATGGCTTGGGAAACGCTGCCGGATACATCTATTCTATGGCGGATCGCCGAGGACGGTATGAACACCGGGTATGGACAGCCGGGCGCGGCGATCCGTTCACACGCGCCGCGCGTTCAGCACGACTTGCGTCACCACGCCGGCGACGAGCCCCCAGAACGCCGAGCCGATCGACAGCAGCGTGAGTCCCGAGGCGGTCACCATGAACGTGACGAGCGCCGCCTCCCGCTGCCTCGTATCCTGCATCGCATTGGCGAGCCCGCTCATGATCGAGCCGAACAGCGCGAGCGCCGCGACGGAGACGACCAGTTCCTTCGGGAACGCCGCGAACAGCGCGGCGATCGTCGCGCCGAACACCCCCGCGAGCAGATAGAAAATGCCGCCCCATACGGCCGCTGTGTAGCGCCTGGCGGGGTTTTCGTGCGCTTCAGGGCCGGTGCAGATCGCCGCCGTTATCGCCGCAAGATTGATGCCGTGCGAGCCAAACGGCGCGAGCAGCAGCGATGCGACGCCGGTCGTCGCGATCAGCGGCGCGGACGGGGTCGTATAGCCGTCGGCGCGCAGCACCGCGATGCCCGGCACGTTCTGCGAGGCCATCGCGACGACGAACAGCGGAATGCCGATGCTCACGCAAGCCGCCACCGAAAACGACGGCAGCGTCAGCACCGGATGCGCGAGCGCGACGTGAAAGTGGCTGAAGTCGAGCAGCCCGAGGCCGCCGGCGGCTGCGGTGCCTGCCACGAGCGTGGTCGGAATCGCATAGCGCGGCACGAACCGTTTGACGATCAGGTAGGTGAAGAACATCGTCAGCACGAGCGCGGTCTGGTACTGCGCGGCGCGGAAAATCTCGATGCCGATCTCGAACAGGATGCCCGCGAGCAGCGCTGCCGCGAGGCCGGACGGAATCCGCTTCATCAGCGCATCGAACCAGCCGGTGACGCCGACCAGCGTCAGCAGCGCCGCGCAGAAGATGAATGCGCCGATCGCCTGCGCATACCCGACATGCGGCAGCGACGACACCAGCAGCGCCGCGCCCGGCGTCGACCACGCGATCACGATCGGCGCGCGAAAGCGCAGCGACAGGCCGATCGTGCAGAGGCCCATGCCGATCGACAGCGCCCAGATCCACGACGAAATCTGCGCGTCGCTCAGATGCGCGGCCTGGCCCGCCTGGAACATCAGCACGAGCGAGCTCGTGTAGCCGGTCATCGCCGCGACGAAGCCGGCGACGATCGTCGACAGCGACGTATCGGCGAGCGGATTGAAGCGCCTCTGCAGCGTGGCGGCGGACAGCTGGGGCGACGGGGACGAACTCATGCGAAGGCTTTCTTGTTGTGGAAGTTAGAGCGACGGGACGTGGATTCTGGAACGGCGGGCGTTACTTGCTCAGCACCCGCATGGCCGTCTCGAGGCCCGCGAGCGTCAGCGGATACATGCGGTGGCCCAGCACTTCGCGGATCGCGCTGACCGACTGCCGGTACGGCCACAGCGCTTCCGGCTCCGGGTTCAGCCACGCGAAGTGTGGGAAGTGGTCGGCGAGACGGCGCAACCACACCGCGCCGGCCTCCGCGTTGTTGTACTCGACCGAGCCGCCGGGCTGCAACACTTCGTACGGGCTCATCGTCGCGTCGCCGACGAAGATCAGCTTGTAGTCGGGCGTGAACTTGTGCAGCACGTCCCACGTCGGTGTGCGCTCGGCATGGCGGCGGCGGTTGTGCTTCCACAGGAAGTCGTACACGCAGTTGTGGAAGTAGTAGAACTCGAGGTGCTTGAACTCGGCCTTCGCGGCGGAGAACAGCTCCTCTGTGCGCTTCACGTGATCGTCCATCGAGCCGCCGACGTCGAGCAGCATCAGCACCTTCACGTTGTTGTGCCGCTCGGGCACCATCTTCAGATCGAGCCAGCCGGCGTTCGCAGCGGTGCTGCGGATCGTGTCGGGCAGGTCGAGTTCTTCCGCGGCGCCTTCGCGGGCGAAACGGCGCAACCGTCGCAGCGCGACCTTGATGTTGCGCGTGCCGATTTCGACCTGGTCGTCGTAGTCGCGATACGCGCGCGCTTCCCATACCTTGACGGCCGTGCGATTGCCGGCCGCGTCGTCGCCGATGCGCACGCTTTCGGGGTTATAGCCGCCGTGACCGAACGGCGACGTGCCGCCCGTCCCGATCCACTTGTTGCCGCCCTCGTGGCGCTCTTTCTGCTCGTCGAACAGTTCCTTCAGGCGCTCCATCAGCTTGTCGATGCCGCCCATCGCCTCGATCTGCGCCTTTTCCTCGGCCGACAGATCGCGTTGCAGCTTCTTTTTCAGCCAGTCGGGCGGAATCTCGAACGCGAGCTCCGAGGTCGCCGCCACACCGTTGAAAAAGGCGCCGAACGCCTGGTCGAACTTGTCGAAGTACTGCTCGTCCTTCACGAGCGTGATGCGCGAGAGGTAGTAGAACTCGTCGAGCGACGGCGCGATCACGTTGGCCTTCAGCGCTTCGAGCAGCGTCAGGTATTCCTTCACCGAGACTGGCAGTCTGGCGGCGCGCAGCGAGTAGAAAAAGTCGATCAGCATGCTGGATGTCCTGCGGCGCGGCGCCCGCTCAACGGTTGTTGCGGTTCATGAACAGCAGCCGCTCGAACAGGCTCACGTCCTGTTCGTTCTTCAGCAGCGCGCCGTGCAGCGGCGGCACGATCTGCTTCTGATCGGCCGAGCGCAGTGCTTCGGGGGGAATGTCTTCGGCGAGCAGCAGCTTGAGCCAGTCGAGCAGTTCGGAGGTGGACGGCTTCTTCTTCAGTCCCGCGACGTTGCGCAGCTCGAAGAAGCTCTGCAACGCCGCGGCGAGCAGATCCTTCTTGATGCCCGGGTAGTGCACGTCGACGATCTGCTGCATCGTCGTCGCATCCGGAAACCGGATGTAGTGGAAGAAGCAGCGGCGCAGGAACGCGTCGGGCAACTCCTTCTCGTTGTTCGACGTGATGATCACGAGCGGGCGATGCTTCGCGCGCACCAGCTCGCGCGTCTCGTACACGTAGAACTCCATGCGGTCGAGTTCGCGCAGCAGGTCGTTGGGGAATTCGATGTCGGCCTTGTCGATCTCGTCGATCAGCAGCACGCTCTGCTCGTCCGATTCGAACGCCTGCCACAGCACGCCCTTGACGATGTAGTTGCGGATGTCCTTCACGCGCTCGTCACCGAGCTGCGAATCGCGCAGACGCGACACCGCGTCGTATTCGTACAACCCCTGCTGTGCCTTGGTGGTCGACTTGATGTGCCATTGCAAGAGCGGCATGCCGAGCGCGGCGGCGACTTCCTCGGCGAGCATGGTCTTGCCAGTGCCGGGTTCCCCCTTGATCAGCAGCGGACGCTTGAGCGTCATCGCGGCGTTGACCGCGAGCTTGAGGTCGTCGGTGGCGACGTACTGCGATGAGCCTTCGAAACGCATGACGAGATGCTCTTGTGCGGGAAAAAACCCAGTATAAGTCAGAAGCCCTGTTGGCCTGAAACCGGCTCACGTATGGTGTCAGCCGCGCAGTGACGCGGCGGCGGTGCCGCTGTGGCGTCGTTGCGAAGCCGCCGCGGTCATGGCGTGGCGCCCGTCCCGGCGGGCGTTGCGTGGCCCCCGTGTCCGGTGGACGTTCGGCGCGGCGTCGCGGTACAATTAGCCCGATTTTTTTGGCCTGCGTGGCTACCCTACAAGAAGAACGGCGCGAACCGCTGCCTTTGTGGGCACCCGTTTCCCCTCAAGCCAGGTTACATCTATGAATAAATTCGTCGGCAAACACGTCGTGATCGCAGCGCTGTCGGTGCTCGCGGGGTATGCGGCCAATGCGCAGGCAGCGGATGTCGTAGGCAATGCCAAGGCGGGCCAGGACAAGGTCGCGATGTGTATCGGCTGCCACGGCATCCCTGAATACCGCACGGCTTATCCAGAGGTTTTCCGCGTGCCGATGCTCGGTGGCCAGAATCAGGCGTACCTCGAAAACGCGCTGCGCGCCTACAAGAAGGGCGACCGCCATTTCGACACGATGCACGCGATCGCGGTGACGCTCTCGGATCAGGACATTGCCGATGTCGCCGCGTACTACGCAGCGCAAACTGCCGCTTCGAAAAACAATCCCGACAAGTGATCGGCGTCGGTCACCAGCACATCCAATTCGCGGGATAGGAGATTTCATGATCAAGCCCCAACAGGCACTCCACACGGTATTCAAGGCGGTCGGCGCGGCGGCGGTCATCGGTCTGGCCGCAGCGAACGCAGCACACGCGGCCGACGCCGGCAACGGTAAGGTGCTCGCCGACAGCCACAACTGCGCGGCCTGCCACGGTCCCAACCTGAACAAGCCGGTGAGCCCGGAGTATCCGAAGCTGGCCGGTCAGCACGCCGACTATGTGTTCTGGGCGCTGCGTCAGTACCAGATGGGTACTGGCAATCCACACCTCGGCCGCAACAACGCGATCATGCAGGCACAGGTGCAGAGCCTGTCGCTAGGCGACATGAAGGACATCGCCGCCTACGTCGAATCGCTGAAAGGCGACCTCGTGCAGAAAAAGTAAGCGTCGGGCGCCGGTTTCGCGCCGAAGCTTCAAAAGCAAAACACCCCGCCTTGGCGGGGTGTTTTGCTTTGAGGGCGTCGTACCTCGGCGTGCTGGCGTGGTGCCGCGCCAGAGTTTCCAGTCGCCTCAGTCGCGCGTCGCGCGCCGTTCGATGCGCTGCAGGTACGCGTCCGTGTCCGGCGGCGTGCCGGTGCGCTGCGCTTCCCAGATAGTTTCGCCGAGGCAGTCCATGATCGCGTGCTGCGCCTCGTGCGTCGAACCGAGGCGCGCGGCGAGCCGCTCATGCGCGGCTCGAATGCCGGGCGGCTGATCGATCGACAACTGCTCGGAGATCGCCAGGTGCATCGACAGGTGCAGGAACGGATTGGTCTGGCCGCGCTCCGGCGAATAGTCCTGCGCCTGGGCGGCGGGACCATCGGCGAGATCGGCGTGATATTCGGGATGCTCGACGATCCAGTCGGCGGCGATCGCCTCGAGCGGCGTCAAAATCTCGCCCTGGCGCTGTTTGCGCCAGGTGTCGGTGAAAAAGAGGCGAACTTCGTCGCGGCTGGGATTGAACATCGTGGAACCGGTGCGTGGGAGTGAGGGCGCGGAGCGCGACGGTGCATGTCCGCAATGCGCGCTGCGCGTAAGGCATTATTTTACGCGGCGGCCCCGTGGGCTGCAGGCGCGCTGCACGGCCTCGGGTTTCGAGCTGGGCCGGCCCTATAGATCGGGTGGCGGAGTCTTCGGCCGGAACTCGCACAGCGGCTCGATCGCACAATGCCAGCATTCGGGGCGGCGCGCCTTGCACACGTAGCGTCCATGCAGGATCAGCCAGTGGTGCGCATCCTGCCTGAATTCGGCGGGCGTGAATTTTTCGAGTGCCGCTTCGACCGCGCGAACGTCCTTGCCGGGCGCGAGGCCGGTGCGGTTGGCAACGCGGAAAATGTGCGTGTCGACCGCGATGGTCGGATGGCCGAATGCAGTGTTCAGGATCACATTGGCCGTTTTGCGGCCGACCCCGGGCAGCCCTTCGAGTGCCTCGCGATCCTCTGGCACCTCGCCGCCGTACTGGTCGAGCAGCATGCGGCAGGTCGCGATCACGTTCTTCGCCTTCGTGCGATACAGACCGATCGTCTTGATATAGCTCGCGACACCTTCCTCGCCGAGGTCGAACACCTTCTGCGGCGTGTTCGCGACCGGAAACAACCTGCGCATCGCCTTGTTGACCGACACGTCGGTCGCTTGCGCCGACAACAGCACCGCGATCAGCAGTTCGAACGGCGTCGTGTACTCGAGTTCGGTGGTCGGATGCGGATTGAGGCTCTGAAGCGTTTCATAGATCGCGCGGCGTTTGTTCGCGTTCATGCGGAGCGGGTCCGTGTGAGTGGGCCGGGTTGCGTCGGTGTGGTCAGCGCGCGGTTGGCGGCGAGTTGGACGGCGGATTGGATTCGTTTGACTCATTTGACTCGTCGGACTGCTGCTCCGAGCCGCGCGTGTCGCCGCCGCTGGCAACACCGAGACGGCGGCGGCGCGCTTCGGCGGCGTCGATCTGTGCCTGCACGTCGGCGCTGACGTTCTCGGTGTTCAGCGGTCCCTCGCCTTTCGCGGCCAAGTCTTCCTTCTTCTTGCGCGCGCGTTCGAGCGCGGCCTGGATGATCGCGCGTTTCTTCGCTTCCGCGTCGTCCGCAATCGGGGCGGCGGGGGCCTCGGACGACACTGCCGCGCCGCTTGCCGCAACCGCGTCCGGCGCAGCCGCCGGCGCGCTTGCGGCTCGCCGCGCCGCAGCACGCGCTTCGGCGGCGTCGCGCTCGCGCGCGAGACGGGTCTCGTGGCGGTTATGACGCGCCCGCGCGGCGTCCGCGTCGCTCTGGCTCCATGCATCCCAGCCGGTGGCCTCGCCGGTCACGGGGAGCATCGTGATGCAGTCGACCGGGCAGGGCGGCACGCATAGGTCGCAGCCGGTGCATAGCTCGGCGACCACGGTGTGCATCTGTTTCGGTGCGCCAACTATCGCGTCGACCGGACACGCCTGCATGCACAGCGTGCAGCCGATGCACACCTGTTCGTCGATAACCGCCAACGGACGCGGACGTTCGACGCCATTGGCCGAATTGAGCGGAATCACCGGTTTGCCGAGCAGCGCAGCGAGGCGCGCGATGCCCTCGGCGCCGCCGGGCGGGCACTGGTTATAGTTCGCCTCGCCATTGGCGATGGCTTCGGCATACGGACGGCATGCGGGATAACCGCACTTCGTGCATTGCGTTTGGGGCAGCAGATCTTCGATGCGATCCGCGAGTGTTTTGACGTCTGTCACGGTTACGGCGCGGGAGCTTGTCGTGCGATCGCACGACCTGAACTAAATAGCACATTATCGCCGATTTCCCGGATTGCCATTCGCAATCCATGTGCCATAATCGAAGCGCTTCATTCGAAAGACCGCAGAAAAGGGTGTGTTTCCCAACCACGACGCGCCCGCTAAACGCCGCCACAAAAAGGCTCGAGGAGAGGCCGGCGGCGCGATCCGGAGAACGCGGCTCACGAAGACGATGCCACCATGAATCAGCCGAAAATCAAAAGAGATCCTGAAGGCACGAGGCGCCGCATCTTGCTCGCGGCGGCGGAAGAGTTTGCAAATGGAGGGCTGTTCGGCGCGCGGGTCGATCAGATCGCTCGTCGCGCGGAAACCAATGAACGAATGCTCTATTACTACTTCGGTAGCAAGGAGCAGCTATTCACCGCGGTACTCGAGCACGCGTTCAGCGCGCTCAACGAAGCGGAACGCACGCTCGAACTCAACGGAATCGCGCCCGTCGAGGCGGTGACGCGTCTCGCGCATTTCGTGTGGGACTACTACCGCGATCATCCCGAGTTGTTGAGGCTCATCAACAACGAGAATCTGCATGAAGCACGCTATATGCAGAAGTCCACGCGCATACGCGAAATGATTTCGCCGATCGTCGCCACGCTCGGCGGCATTCTAGAACGTGGGCAGCGCGCGGGGCTGTTTCGCACGAACATCGACCCGCTGCGCTTTTACGTGACGCTCTCGGGCATGGGCTACTACATCGTGTCGAACCGTTTCACGCTCGAGGCGACGCTCGGCCGCGATTTCAGCAGCGCCGCCGAACGCAGCGAGGTGATTCAGATGAATACAGAGCTGCTGCTCGCGTATTTGTTGAGAAAGTAACGGGCAATGCGGCGGTGATCACGGGCCGCGGCAAAAAATCAGTATCACGAACAAAGCGCGATAAAAAAGCCAACGGCCTCGAACGGGACCGTTGGCTTTTTATATGCTAATGCAAGTTTAATGCTCAGGCTTCGACTTTTTCTTTCGCCGTCTTTGCTGCCTTGTTGTGCTCGAGAATGAAGTCGCGCAATTGCGGGTAAATGATCGTGCGCCAGCGGCGGCCCGAGAAAATGCCGTAGTGGCCGCATTTCTCCGCAGTGAAGTGACGCTTGCTCTTCGCCGGAATGCCGCTGCACAAGTCGTGCGCCGCGTAAGTCTGGCCGTCGCCGGAAATGTCGTCGAGTTCACCTTCGATCGTAAACAGCGCGGTCGTCGTGATGTCCTGCGGCCGCACCGGTTCGCCGTTGACGACCCACGTGCCCTCGGCAAGACGGAATTCCTGGAACACGACGCGGATCGTGTCGAGGTAATAGTCGGCATCCATGTCGAGCACCGCGTTGTACTCGTCGTAGAAGCGGCGGTGCGCTTCGGCGTCGTCCTCGTCGCCGCGCAACAGGCTCTGGTAGAAATCCCAGTGCGACGCCGCGTGACGCTCCGGATTCATCGCGACGAAACCGGTGTGCTGCAGGAAGCCGGGATAGACCTTGCGGCCCGCGCCCGGATAGTTCGGCGGCACCGTGAAGATCACGTTGTTCTCGAACCACTCGTACGAGTGCTGCGTGGCCAGCGAATTGACCGAGGTCGGGCTCTTTCGTGCGTCGATCGGGCCGCCCATCATCGTCATCGTGCGCGGCGTGTCCTCGCCGCGGCTCGCCATCAGCGAAATGGCGGCGAGCACCGGCACGGTCGGCTGGCACACCGAGATCACGTGCAGATTCTTCGCGCCGATATGGCGAATGAATTCCTGGATATACGCGATGTAGTCGTTCAGACCGAACCAGCCGGCTTCTAGCGGCACCATGCGCGCGTCGAGCCAGTCGGTGATGTAGACCTTGTGGTCTTGCAGCAACGTGCGCACGGTATCGCGTAGCAGTGTGGCGTGGTGTCCTGACAACGGTGCGCAGACGAGCACGACCGGTTCGTCTTTCAATTGGCTGACAGCTTCGCTGTCGTCCGCGAAGCGCTTGAAGCGCATCAGACGGCAGAACGGCTTTTCGATGAACGTCTGCTCGACGATCGGAATGTTATGGCCGTCTTTGACAATCTGGTGAATATTGAACTCGGGCTTTTCGTAGTCCTTGCCGAGCCGGTAAAGCAGTTCGTAGCCGGCGGAAAGGCGCGTGGCGCCCGGCACATAGGCTAGCGGACTGGCCGGATTCGCAAATGATTTCGATGCGGCCTGAGCCCAGGCAGTGAGGGGGCTCAACATCGCCCGTTGGAATTCATGAAATTGATAGAGCATGTTTGCTCCGTTTTAAGCGGTTCGCATGGGGCTTCGCAAACACGCGTGAGGCGTTGCGGCGGGCCATTGTGGTTGTAGGCACATTATTGTCGGCCGACAGACAGATCGATGATATCGAACAAGGCAAATTTGTGCAATGCAACAATATTCGCATTCAGTGTACGCAAATTGTCACGGCATCATGCTAACGGCGATGCTGCTCCGCCGCTATCAGGGCTTGCCTGAACCTCAAGCTCCGTCGCGCGGATGCCGTTATGCGCCGGATGGCCGGTCGCCTGCGCCATCTCCTGCTCATGCTTCATCAGGTTCAGTCCGGTGTGCACGAGCGCCACGTGGGAGAACGCCTGCGGAAAATTGCCGACGAGACGTTTATCGACCGGGTCGTACTCCTCGGACAGCAGGCCGACGTCGTTGCACAGCGCGAGCAGCCGCTCGTACATCTCGGTTGCTTCCTGCACGCGCCCCTGCAGCGCAAGGTTATCCACCATCCAGAACGAACACGCAAGAAAGGTGCCTTCCCCCGGTGGCAAGCCGTCGTCGTATTCCGTGGTGCGGTAGCGCAGCACGAAGCCGCCGTGCATCAGGTCCCGCTCGATCGCCTCGACCGTGCCCTTGATGCGCGGATCCTGCGGCGGCAGGAACGCGACCAGCGGCATCAGCAGCACGCTCGCGTCGAGCTGATCGCTGCCATAGTACTGTGAGAACGCGTTGAGCTCCGGATTCCATGCCTTCTCACAGACCTCGGCGTGGATCGTGTCGCGCGTCGCGCGCCATTCGTCGAGGGGGCCGTCGAGCTTGAACATTTCGGCCGAGCGGATCGCGCGGTCGAACGCGACCCACGCCATCACCTTCGAGAACGTGAAATGCTCGGGGCCGCCGCGCGTCTCCCAGATGCCTTCGTCGGGTTCGCGCCAGATCTTCGTCAGGTGCTCCAGCATCGCGCGCTGCACGCTCCACGCGGTGACGTCCGCCTGCAGGCCGCCGACGCGCGCGAGATGCAGCGCGTTCATCACCTCCCCGTAGACGTCGAGCTGACGCTGCCCGACCGCGTTGTTGCCGATGCGCACCGGTTTCGCGCCCTCGTAGCCGGGCAGCCAGTCGATTTCGGATTCGGGCAGGCGTCGCTCGCCGCCGATGCCGTACATGATCTGCAACTGGTCGGGCGCGCCCGCCATCACGCGGCCGAGCCAGCTGCGCCAGGCGCGCGCTTCGTCGTAGTAGCCGCCGCGCATCATCGCGAGCAGCGTGATGGTCGCGTCGCGCAGCCAGCAGTAGCGGTAGTCCCAGTTGCGCGTGCCGCCGAGCCGCTCGGGCAGCGAGGTGGTGGGCGCCGCGACGATGCCGCCGGTCGGCTCGTAGGCGAGCGCGCGCAGCGTGATCAGCGAGCGGCGGATCGGCCCGGCCCAGCGTCCTTCGACGGTGCCGCGCGCCGCCCATTCGAGCCAGTGGTTCTCGGTGCGCGCGAGCGACGTGTGCGGATCGCGCGCGGGCGGAATGCGCAGATGCGACGCCGCGTACGCGAGCGAGAACGGCACGCGCTCGCCCTCGGTTACCGTGAATTCCGCGACGGTCTTCATGTCTTCGCCGTGCAGCTCGACCGGCGTGCGCAGCACCGCGTTGTCGGGGCCGACGATCGCCTTGATGCCGCTGTCGTGCTTGAGCTTGTCGACCCACGGAATCGAGAAGCCGTAGTCGAAGCGCAGCACGAGTTCCATCTTCATGCGCACGGTGCCGCGCTTGCCGACGACGATGCGGATCAGCTCGGACCAGCCGTTGCCGGGCGGCATGAAATCGATCAGCGTGACGGCGCCGTCGGGCGTTTCGAAGTCGGTTTCGAGGATCAGCGTTTCGCCTCGATAGCGCCGCGTGATGGTCGGCGCGGCGTGCTCGCCCTCGGTGGCGGGGGCGAGCAGCCAACGGCCGTTGTCGGGCGTGCCGAGCAGCGCGGCGAAGCAGGCGCCCGAGTCGAAGCGCGGCCAGCAGAGCCAGTCGACGGAACCCTCGCGGGAGATGAGCGCGGCGGTATGGCCATCGCCGATGAGTGCGTAGTCTTCGATGTATGCAGGCATGGAAAGCGTGTCGGAAAACGAGTCGTTATTACGGACGGCGACAGCAGCCGCGCTTCGAGTGGGTGTTATTACCGGACCACGTTCGGCAGTGTTTGGTTCACCGCACAGTGCGGCAAAACGCGGGTTGGAAAATTGTCAAATCCATGCATACAATCAACTTTCATGCCGATGTCCGGCGAGCTGCCGGACTGCGAATCGGCCTTGCTCATGGCGCATGCAGACGCCGTTTCCGAGGACGAAAGCCATGCTGAACCCTTCGAAATCCGATTGCATCACGATTCTCTCGGCCGCCAGCCAGCTTGCCGGCGACTCCATGCTGCCGCTCGATCATGGCCGGCTCGGCCTGAGCCGCAACGGCTTGCTGGCTGCCGCCTCCTTCCTGGTCGAGCGGGCCTGCTTCCGGCGCTATCAGCAGGATGCCGATCATTATGCGGTCGGCGCGCTGTCGTTGCAGGGGCGCCTGCGGCTCGAACAGCTGGCGAACGGTTGAGCGGTAGGGCCGAGCGTTCGTAGCGCAGGTTCCTGGCGTATCCGCGCCGGCCCATTCGCCGCATCCCTTCGCAGCGCGCCTTTGCAGCTCCTATCCGTATCTTCACGCTGGGTCGCGTCCGGTCGATCGCGTGGCGCGGGCGGTCGCGCGCGTCCATCTTTGCGCGCGATGCCCGCTTCCCGCATATGTCACGGCGTGACATTTGCCGCGCTCTCACACGGGCGAGTGGCACTGGCACCCATCGAACCTTCCCTTCGTGCGAAACCACCTCGGTACCGGACGCAAATCTCACGCCCGGCGTCGCGGCGCCTGTCGCTCACAGATGCGACGAGCCCACGCCGAAGATCCCGATGATGCCGATGATGATCAGATAAAGCGCGACGATGTAGTTCAACAGGCGCGGCATGATCAGGATCAGGATGCCGGCGATCAGCGAAACGAGCGGGCCCAGGCTGAGAGTGACGTTCATGGAGACTCCGTGGTTGAGACGCGTGATGCGCGATTGAGAAAACGATTGAAAAACGTCCCGCCGCGCGGGACCAAAACCGCCGGCGCAGACCGTGCCGCAGCGGTGGATTCGCTGCATGATCCGACCCAACGCTTTTATACTGACTTCGACAACAACAACGTGGAACGACGCTCGATTCGCGGCGCGGCAGACCAGACACCGTTACAACCGCTCGTACCCCGGCTCATACGCGAGCCCGCACCAGACAATCGACGTCGAGGAGGTCTCATGCTTCACAGTCGCCGTGCCGTCGGGCGTATTGCCGTGCGCCCAGTTCCGACTTCCGTTTTTACTTCTGCTCTTGCCAGTGTTGCCTTTCAGGGTTCCCGTCCGCTTGGCGCTGACCGCGCCGCTTCATCTGCCGCGGATTGCACGGCGGAAAGCACCGCCCGGCGCGCAACGCGGCCAGCGCCGTTGCGGGCCGCCCGTTCGATAATAAAAGGTTTCGCGCTCATGGTTTCGATTGTTGCTTCGCACGCGTATGCGCAAGATTCTGGCCCGGTCCCCGCGGACGGCGTCTATACGATGCTGGTCGGTACTTACACCAGCGGCAGGAGCGAGGGCATCTACGTCTTTCGCTTCGATACGAAGACCGGCGCGGCGACCCAGGTGTCGGTCGCGCAGACGGTCAATCCGTCGTTTCTGGTCGTGAGCCGCGACCGCCGCTTCGTCTATTCGGTGAACGAACTGCCCGGTGACAACGGCCCGGCCACGCAGCGCGGCGGCATCAGCGCGTTCGGCTTCGATGCCGCGCGCGGGCAGCTGACGTTTCTGAACAAGGTGTCGTCGGACGGCAATGATCCGTGCTATCTGAGCATCTCGGCGGACGGCAAGTATCTGCTGACCGCGAACTATTCGGTCGCGCCCGATCCGGGCGGCAGTTTCGCGGTGTTTCCGCTGCAGGCGAACGGCGAGGTCGGCACCTCGGTGCAGACCGTGCATCATGAGGGCGGCGGTCCGGTGAAAGGGCGGCAGGACAACTCGCACGTGCATTCGACCGTGTTCTCGCCTGACGGCCGCTATCTGTTCGCGCAGGACCTCGGCGCCGACAAGCTGTACTCGTACCGCTACGCGCCGCAGAGCAGCGCCGGCGCGGGCCCATTCATCGCGACGGACTGGGGCTACACGCAGCAGAAGGCCGGCACGGGTCCGCGCCATCTGATCTTTGGCGCGGACGGCAAGCACGCGTATCTGACGAGCGAACTCGCGGCGACCGTCAGCACGTTCGACTACCACGACGGCAGGCTGAAGCTCGTGCAGACGCTGCCATTGAGCGAGCCTGACTTCAAGGGGAAGGTGGGCGCCGCGGCGATTCATATGTCGCCGGACGGACGCTTCGTGTATGCATCCAATCGCGGCGACGCGAACGAGATCGTGATCTTCTCGGTCGATCCCGCCACTGGACACCTGAAGCAGATCGGCCGGCAGTCGAGCCTCGGCAAATCGCCGCGCGAGTTCGCCATCGATCCGACCGGCAACTGGCTGATCGTCGGCAATCAGCTGAGCGACACGGTCTATGTGTTCAAGCGCGATCCGCAGACGGGGCTGCTCGATCCGAATCCGAAGCAGCATTTCGACCTCGGCTCGCCAGTCGACTTCAAGCTGGTATCACCGTCGTGATGCGCGGCACGCGCGGGTAAATGAAAAACGGACAGCTCACATCGTGAGGCTGTCCGTTTTTTCTTCCGGATCATCGCCGACCCGGTTAGCGATTCACCGTGCGCTCATTCGGCCGGCCCCGGCGCCAGCACTTCGCGGCTGCCGTTGATGCTCATCGCCGACACGAGGCCGGCCGTCTCCATCTGCTCGACGAGCCGCGCCGCGCGGTTATAGCCGATGCGCAACTGCCGCTGCACCGACGAGATCGACGCGCGCCGCGTGCGTACGACGAACGCGACCGCTTCGTCGTACAGCGGATCGGCTTCCGCATCCGGCGCTTCGCCGAACAGGTCCTGGGCCGCGCCGCCATCGGCGGCCGGGCCGTCGAGAATGCCTTCCTCGTATTGCGGCTCGCCGAACTGCTTCAGATATTCGACGATCGCATGCACTTCCTCGTCGGCGACGAACGCGCCGTGCACGCGCTGCGGGTAGCCGGTGCCCGGCGGCAGGAACAGCATGTCGCCCTGGCCGAGCAGCGACTCGGCGCCCATCTGGTCGAGAATCGTGCGCGAGTCGATCTTCGACGACACCTGGAACGCGACGCGCGTCGGAATGTTCGCCTTGATGAGACCGGTGATGACGTCGACGGACGGCCGCTGCGTCGCGAGGATCAGGTGGATGCCGGCCGCGCGCGCCTTCTGCGCGAGCCGCGCGATCAGCTCCTCGATCTTCTTGCCGGCGACCATCATCAGGTCGGCGAGCTCGTCGATCACGACGACGATCAGCGGTAGCGGCGCCAGCGGCTCGGGTGCGTCGGGCGTCAGCGAGAACGGGTTGCCGAGCTTCTTGCCCTTCGCCTCGGTGTCGCGGATCTTCTGGTTGAAGCCGGCGAGATTGCGCACGCCGACGGCCGACATCAGCCGGTAGCGCTTTTCCATTTCGCCGACGCACCAGTTCAGCGCGTTGGCCGCGAGCTTCATGTCGGTGACGACCGGCGCGAGCAGATGCGGAATGCCTTCGTAGACCGAAAGTTCGAGCATCTTCGGGTCGATCATGATCAGGCGCACTTCTTCTGGCGTCGCCTTGAACAGCAGCGAGCAGATCATCGCGTTGATCGCGACCGATTTGCCCGAGCCGGTCGTGCCGGCCACCAGCATGTGCGGCGCCTTCGCGAGATCGGCGATGACTGGATGGCCGGTGATGTCCTTGCCCATCGCAAGCGTGAGTTGCGAGTGCGAGTTCTGGTAGACGCTCGCCTCGAGAATTTCCGAGAGGCGGATCGTTTGGCGCTTCGCGTTCGGCAGTTCGAGGCCCATGCAGGTCTTGCCTGGAATCGTTTCGACCACGCGGATCGACGTGAGACCGAGACCGCGCGATAGGTCCTTCATCAGACCGACGATCTGGCTGCCGCGCACGCCGAGCGCCGGTTCGACTTCGAAGCGTGTGATGACCGGACCCGCCGATGCGCCGACCACCGTCACCGGCACCTTGAATTCCTGCAGGCGCTGCTCGATCAGCTGGCCGGTTTCGCGGAGCTTTTCGTCCGGGATCGGTTCGATGTCGGCATCGGCGGGGGCGAGCAGATCGAGCGTCGGCAGTTCGACCATCGATGCGGCCGGCGCATGGAACTCGAAGCCGTTGACCGGCGCGTGGCCGGGCAGCGGCGGGCGGGCGGCGGGCTCGGCAGTGGGTTGCTCGGCGGATTGGACCTGCGGTTGCGGTGTTAGCGCGGGTGAAGACGACGAAGTGGGCGACGACGTGGGCGACGATTCGACGGCCGGCGCGTTCGCGACAGGCGTTGCGCTTGCGCCGACCGAAGGCTCGATGCCGGTCGCCGGCGCGGCGAAGCCCGGGAAACGGACTACGTTCGAGACCACGGCCGGTGCGGTTGCCGGCATAGCGAGGTTCGCCGCACTCGTCGAAGTCGACGACGGCGAGTCGTTTGCGGGCTCGTTCACAGCGAGCAGGGCAGGGGCGTGCGACGTCGCGGGCTCACTTGACTGCGCACTTTCGCTCGCGAGCTCCGAGACCGCCGCGCCGGACCACGGCGGCACGCTTGCGCTCGACGGCGCGGCGGCCTCCGTCTGCGGCGAGTCCGCCGATGCGGCCGCGCGTTGAGCCGCGGCGGGGCCGAGCTTGCTCTCCCAAGGCACGAGCGTCTTGTCGATGACGATTTCGGCTGCCGGAGCCAGCGCTTGCAAAGGCGTCGCGGTGTCGGCGGTGACCGGTGCGACGGTTCGCGCGGATTCCTCCCTCTGCGATGCCGGGACGCTGGTGTTTGATGCCGTTTGCGTCGAATCGTTGTGGACCGCCGGTGCGTCTTCTTGCGAAGCATCGTCCCGTAGGCCGGCTGCGAAGCGCTCGAATGGCGTCGCCGTCGGCGGCTCATGTTGCGGCGCGCTTGCGGCGGGTTCCGTGGCGGCAGGCTCAGCCACAGCGGATGCCGATGGCTCGACAACCGCGGATTCGACAGCCGCCGCAGCCACCTCGGTCACCGACTCGATTGCAGTCGTCGTCTGCGGCGCAGCCGTAAGCGGCGCATGAATGACGGGCGGTTCGGTCGGCCATTGCGCAACCGCTTCGTTGCCGCCCTCGACCGACCTCTCGGACTCGGCCACCGGACGCTCAGCCGGCAACTCGACTGGTGCGGCTTCTTGCTGCGACTGCGCCGGCGACACCATCCGCGCCGAACTCCCCACGCTCTGCGCCTGCGGCGCCGCAACCGTCTCGCCGTTTTCGACAGGCAGCACGTCCCGCTGCGGCGGTGCCACATCGAACGTCGTCGACGCACGCTCTGCATCGCCAATCTTCGCGCCATCGGTGCCACGGCTGCGCGCCAGGCTCACGCCGGCCATGTCGGTCCAGCGCGCGGCGTTTTCCGCGATGGTGCGCAGCGTTTCCTCGACGCTCGCGGGCGGCGCGACCGTCGACGCGTTCGTCGTCGTTCCAGTGAAGTTCGGTGTAGGCCGGCGCACGGTCGACGGCAAGGTCACACCGTTGGCGCGCGAAGCGGCCGGGAACGGTTGACGCGGAGTCGCGCCGCGATTGAGCGGCGCGCTGCCGTCGTCCGGACGTGGCAGCGACGACGGGCGGCTTGCGCGGCCCGCGGCATTCATCGATCCCGCCGCCATGCCTATACCGGCGCCCGACGCGGCGGCGCGGCCCGCCATTGCCTGTGCCGCTCGCGCCGACACGCCGGCCGCGTTGGCGGCCGTCGCCGCCAACGCGGCACTGGAGCCGAACGACGCGGCCGCACGCTGATCTCCGACCGAGCGCCGCCCGGCCTGCGCAGCGCCATCACGAGCAGACATACCCGATGCGGCCGATGCACCCGCCGCACCCAGCGATGCCGCCGCCGTCGCCGCGCGCGGCTCCGTCGTGCGCAGCCAGCCGGCCGGCGGGACGGGCTCGGTCGGCACGAATGGTGCGGCGGATCTGTCCGCAGCCTTGCCCGCATGCAGCGCCTGCGTTGCCGTCGACATTGCCGCGCGCGGCGACGCGCTCGACCCCGTGCGTAACACCGGCTCGGTCTGCTTGACCGGCCCGCGCGCCGCGTCAGCGGCCGCATCGGCTCGCCAGCTTGCGCCGACGCCACGTGCGGAAGCGTCCTTGCTACCCGCGATGCCAGCCGCCGCGTTGCCGGCAGCAGCGGCGGAGCCCGCGCCGCGCCCGCTCGCGGGCGGACGCCACACAGTCGGCCGCGCGTAGCGACCCTTGCTATTGCGCGGCGCCATCATGTTTGTAGCGGGCGACACATGCGACGGCGCGCCGTCGTCGACGCTGCGGTGGCGGCGCGCATCCTCGTCGCGCTTCGCGAGTCCCCGCGACAGACCAAGGCCGAACGCGCCGTCGGCCCAAACGGCGACGTCGCTCCAGCGGAAGTCGACGAGCCACGGCAGGCTGATCACGAGCAGCGCGAGCGCCGCGAGCGGCGTGCCGACATGGCCGAGCAGATGTCCAAGCCCCGCGGCGAGCGCATGACCGAAACCATTGATGCCGGCGATGCCGATCAGCGAGCCCTCGAGCGTGCAACTCGCGATCAGCACGCAGACGAAGCCGAGCCACAGCCGGATCGTGCCGGGGCCGCGCAGACCCGCGCCGCCCGGCAGCATCGACTTCACGAGGCGCCACAAAAGAGGAATGAACCAGACGGCCGACCCGCCGAACCAGCCGAAAACTACCGTGTGCATACCAGACATCTACGAATGACGGAGCGCGCGCAAGCGCAATCCGTCGAGTTTAAACGGCGCAGCGCGCGGCTTCGAAGGCCGGCGCGAATCCCGAACGCGGCGCAAACTCGCATCACTTGTCGCTGCGATCGAACATCAGGGTGTCGCCGTTGTCGAGGATCAGCTGCATTTGCTGCGGCGCTCGCATCTGCACGCCGGTGCGATCGATGCGTTCGAGCGCGTCGAGGAACGGCTTCTCGATGTCGCCGCCCGGCGAGACGCACGCCATGCGTGTGCCGGCGAGGGAACCGAAGCTCAGCTTGCCGTCCTTCAGGATGTACGAACCCATGAAGCGGTTGCAGCCGGAAAAGCCGCTCGCGTGACGCCGGCCGCCTTCGGTCGACAACGTCAGCGTGAGCGGCTTCTGATCCTCCGACGGCACCGCGCGCGCCGTGCCGTCGGCGTTCTTCCACGAGCTCAGCACCCAGCTGGTGTCGTCGAGCAGTTGCGCGGCGGCGGGATTGAACGGATCGGGCGGCGCCGCCGACGCGTCCGGATGCTTCGGCATCGCGCAGGCACCGAGCAGCGCGGCGATGCTCAACGCGGCGACGGCCGTGCGCAGGCACGGAGTAAAGCGCGCAAGACGTCGCGGGCGGGAGCGGATGAGCATGGCGTCGTTCCTGTTCAAACTGGCGAAGGCGTAAGGGTAACGTACTAAGCTTGTCGTGCGCGAGCGATGCTCGCGGTGACGTGATCGCAGCTGCGAACGTCGACGCGGCGGCACGGTTCCGCTCGACCGCCACGGCCTCGCGAGCGCACCCAAAGCGCACCCTGAGCGCCGCGCGGCAAGGGGCCCGCATGTTAACATCGCGGTCTATCCAATCCCACCCTCATCCCGACTTTTATCTGGAGTTCCCATGCAGATCGGCCAACGGATCGGCACCCCCCTTTCTGAATCCGCGACGCGCGTGATGCTGCTCGGCGCCGGCGAGCTCGGCAAGGAAGTGATCATCGCGCTGCAACGGCTGGGCGTCGAAGTGATCGCGGTCGACCGTTACCCGAACGCGCCGGGCCATCAGGTCGCGCATCGCGCGCACGTGATCGACATGACCGACCGCGCCGCGCTGCGCGCGCTGGTTGAGCAGGAGCGCCCGCATCTGATCGTCCCCGAAATCGAGGCGATCGCCACCGACGAGCTCGCCGCGATCGAAGCCGAGGCGCTCGCCGAGGTGATCCCGACCGCGCGTGCCACCCAATTGACGATGAACCGCGAAGGCATCCGCCGCCTCGCCGCGGAAGAGCTTGGTCTCCCGACCTCGCCGTACGCATTCGCCGATTCGCTCGACGAGCTGCGCGCGGGCATCGCGAAGGTCGGCTATCCGTGCGTCGTGAAGCCGGTGATGTCGTCGTCGGGCAAGGGGCAGTCGGTGCTGCGCAGCGACGCCGACGTCGAACCCGCCTGGCAGTACGCGATGGCGGGCGGCCGCGTGAATTTCGGGCGCGTGATCGTCGAGGGTTTCATCGACTTCGAATATGAGATCACGCAGCTCACCGTGCGCGCGATCGACCCGGCGAGCGGCGCGGTCGGCACGTATTTCTGCGATCCGATCGGCCACGTGCAGGTCGCGGGCGACTATGTCGAATCGTGGCAGCCGCAGCCGATGAGCCCGCTCGCGCTCGAGCGTTCGCGCGAGATCGCGCACAAGGTGACGGCGGCGCTCGGCGGCCGCGGCCTCTTTGGCGTGGAACTTTTCGTGCGCGGCGACGACGTATGGTTTTCGGAAGTCAGCCCGCGTCCGCATGACACGGGGCTCGTCACGCTGTGCTCGCAGCGCTTCTCGGAGTTCGAACTGCATGCGCGCGCGATCCTCGGCCTGCCGGTCGATACGTCGCCGCGTGCGCCGGGCGCGTCGGCGGTGATCTACGGCGGTCGCGACGAGGCCGGCATCGCGTTCGAAGGCGTCGCGGCCGCGCTTGCGGTGCCCAATGCGGATCTGCGCCTGTTCGGAAAGCCGGAAAGCTTCGTCAAACGTCGCATGGGCGTCGCGCTGGCGACCGGCGAGAACATCGAGCAAGCGCGCTCGCGTGCCAGCCAGGCGGCGGCCGCGGTGCGGCCGGTGTCGGCGAACTAGCGGGCAGGCGGCGAGGCGCGGTGCAAAAGTGTGCGGGACGCACACGAAAGAGCCCGCCGCATTTGTTTCCGGCTTATCGAAGCAAAGAGATCGGAGTAGAGGATCGTATGACGCTTGAATCGCGCAGCAATCCATGGCGCGGCGCGCTTCGCCGGGTCGGCACACTCGCCGTGGCGTTCGCGCTGTGCGCCGGCATCAGCGGCTGCGGGCTCGCGGCCGCGCCGTGCCGGATCGCTTCAGCGGGACTGAAGATCGTGCCGGTGGTCGGCCACGTCGCCGCTGCGCCGACCGATGCGTGTGCCGACGTGATCGATCCTTGAAGCGTCGTTGAGCTGTCCGTGAATCGCCCATGAGCTGCCTGTGACTCGGCCGTGACTCGGCTATGACCGGCGTCGCGGCCGGCGTCGCCCTCCCTGCCTGACCCCCGCAACAATCGAGGTGTTCGATGAAGACATGGCGTGTTGCAATCCTCACGACAGCAGCATCGACGGTGGCCTGGCTGGCGGCATCTTCCGGCGGCGCATCGGCCGCGCCGTTGCAGTTCAAGCACTTCGAGGGCAAGAACCACCAGACGCGCAAATACACCTGCGCGACCGGCAAGATCCTGCAAGTCACCTACTGGAACGCGCAGAACGGCCAGAGCTTCGCCGTGCTGCCGGTGAAAGGCACGTCGATGCTGTTCGTCAACACGATCTCGGCGTCCGGTGCGAAGTACCAGGCTGGCAGCTATACGTGGTGGACCAAGGGTCCGCGCGCCAACCTGTACGACCTGACGAGCGGCGAGAACACGCCGCCGATTCTCTCCGACTGCGTGACCGTGATTCGCTGATTTGCTGATCGGCGGACACATGCACCTCATGCGGCGGCTTCATCCCTACCGCCGCCTGCTTCTTCTCGCGCCTGGCTTCCTGTCCCCCCGCGCGGCCTCGTCCGCTCGCGCGCATCGTTTCCGTTCGAGTAGTAAGCTGTCCGGCATGGCGTTCGCCATGCCGTTTGCCATGCCGCGCGCGCGGAGCGGTGTTTCGCGCGCAGCCGTCGTTGTCGTCTTCGATTGTCCGTTCCCCGAGTCATCAAGCGAGACCCTCAATGAAAGCATCGGACCTGTTCGTCAAATCGCTGGAAGCCGAAGGTGTCGAGTATGTGTTTGGCATCCCCGGTGAAGAAAATCTCGATCTGCTCGAGTCGCTGCGCCGCTCGAAAATCCGTCTGATCCTCACGCGCCACGAGCAGGCGGCCGGCTTCATGGCCGCCACCTACGGGCGGCTCACCGGCCGCACGGGAGTATGTCTGGCGACGCTCGGCCCCGGCGCGACCAACTTCGTGACCGCGGCCGCCTACGCGCAGCTAGGCGGGATGCCGATGCTGATGGTCACGGGCCAGAAGCCGATCAAGTCGAGCAAGCAGGGGCACTTCCAGATCGTCGACGTGGTGCGGATGATGGAGCCGCTCACCAAGTACACACGGCAGATCGTGTCGATCGGCAATATTCCGGCGACGGTGCGCGAGGCGGTGCGCCGCGCCGAGGAGGAACGCCCGGGCGCCACGCACCTCGAATTGCCCGAGGACGTTGCGCACGAGGAGGGCGATGGCAAGCCGATTCCGAAGAGCTACAGCCGCCGCCCGGTCGCCGAGGAGAAGGCAGTCGCGCGCGCGGTCGAGGCGATCACAGCCGCGAAGCATCCGCTGCTGATGATCGGCGCGGGCGGCAACCGCAAGACCACGACCAAGATGCTGCGCGAGTTCGTCGACCAGATCGGCATTCCCTTTTTCACCACGCAGATGGGCAAGGGGGTGATCGACGAATCGCATCCGATGTGGCTCGGCAACGCGACGCTCTCGGACGGCGACTTCGTGCACCGCGCGATCGAGCACGCCGACTGCATCATCAACGTCGGTCACGACGTGATCGAAAAGCCGCCGTTTTTCATGCGCAGCGGCGAGGCGGGCGAGAAGACCGTGATCCACGTGAACTTCCTCGGCGCCGAAGTCGATCCGGTGTATTTCCCGCAGATCGAAGTGGTCGGCGATATCGCGAACGCGGTGTGGCAACTGAAGGAGAGCCTGAAGACGCGTCAGGAGCATTGGGACTTCACGCGTTTCAAGGAGATCAAGGAGCACTTCGAGGCGCACCTGGTGAAGGGCCAGCACGACGACCGCTTTCCGATGTACCCGGTGCGGATCGTCAACGACGTGTACGAGACCACGCCGGTCGACGGCATCGTGTGTCTGGATAACGGCATGTACAAGATCTGGTTCGCGCGCTACTACCGCGCGCACGAGCCGAATTCGCTGCTGCTCGACAACG
Organism: Paraburkholderia lebeckiae; assembly: GCF_014201005.1. Taxonomy (NCBI): domain Bacteria; kingdom Pseudomonadati; phylum Pseudomonadota; class Betaproteobacteria; order Burkholderiales; family Burkholderiaceae; genus Paraburkholderia; species Paraburkholderia lebeckiae. The sequence continues at coordinate 92,414 of NZ_JACHDK010000016.1, forward strand.
CGCTGGCGTCGATGGGCGCGGGGCTGCCGTCGGCGATCGCGAGCAAGATCGTGCATCCGGAGCGCAAGGTGATCGCCGTGTGCGGCGACGGCGGCTTCATGATGAATTCGCAGGAACTCGAAACGGCGGTGCGGCTGAAGCTCGATCTGGTGATCCTGATTCTGCGCGACGACGCGTTCGGCATGATCCGCTGGAAGCAGGAGAACATGAACTTCCCGGACTACGGCATGACGCTTGCGAACCCCGATTTCGTCGCCTATGCACAAAGTTATGGCGCGCAGGGTCATCGGATCGAGGCGGCCGAGCAGTTCGCGCCGCTGTTGCGCGAGTGCTTCGCGACGCCGGGCGTGCACGTGATCGACCTGCCGATCGACTATTCGGACAACGAGCGCGTGCTCAATCGCGAGATCAAGCGGCTGTCCGCGCGGCTTTGAGCTTGCGTGCATCGAATCAAGGAGAGTGCGACATGTTGCAGACAACCTATCCGTACTACCTCGCCAACGAGCCTGTGGCGGCCAACACCGATCTCGAAGTCACCGACAAATTCAGCGGCGAAGTCGCCACCCGCGTCGCGATGGCCGACGCGGCCGCGATCGACAAGGCGATCGGCCTCGCGGTCGATGCGATGCCGGCCATGCGAGCGTACCCGCCGTTCAAGCGCCAGGCGGTGCTCGAGCACTGCGTGAAGCGCTTTCGCGAGCGCTACGACGAACTCGCGCTCGCGCTGTGCATCGAGGCGGGCAAGCCGATCAACGATTCGAAGGGCGAAGTCACGCGTCTGATCGACACGTTCAAGGTCGCCGCGGAAGAGAGCGTGCGTATCGACGGCGAGATCGTCAATCTGCAGATTTCGCCGCGTGCGAACGGGTATCACGGCTATGTGAAGCGCGTGCCGATCGGGCCGTGCTCGTTCATCTCGCCGTTCAATTTTCCGTTGAACCTGACCGCGCACAAGGTCGCGCCGGCGATCGCGGCGGGCGTGCCGTTCGTGCTGAAGCCGGCGAGCCGCACGCCGGTCGGTGCGCTGATCATGGGCGAAATTCTCGCGGAGACCGATCTGCCGAAGGGCGCGTTCTCGATTTTGCCCGCGCACCGCGACGGCGCCGACCTGTTCACGACCGACGAGCGCTTCAAGCTGCTGTCGTTCACCGGGTCGCCCGCGGTCGGCTGGGAGTTGAAGCGCAAAGCCGGCAAGAAGAAGGTGATTCTGGAGCTGGGCGGCAACGCGGCGGCGATCGTCGACGCTGACCAGGGCGGCAAGCTCGACTACGTGGTCGACCGGCTCGCGTTCGGCGCGTTCTATCAGTCGGGGCAGAGCTGCATCGGCGTGCAGCGGATTCTCGCGCACACGAGCGTCTACGACGCGCTGCGCGAGAAGCTGATCGCGAAGACGAAGTCGCTCGTGATGGGCGATCCGAAGAACGAGAAGACCTTCGTCGGGCCGATGATCTCCGAATCGGAAGCGAAACGGCTCGCCGGCTGGATGGAGGGGGCGGTGCAAGCGGGCGCGCAGATCGTCGCGGGCGGCAAGGTCGACGGCGCGATGTTCGAGGCGACGCTGCTGGAAGGCGTGAAGCGCGACACCGATCTGTATCGCAAGGAGGCGTTCGGGCCGGTTGCGATACTCGAGCGCTTCGACGATTTCGAGGCGGCGCTCGCGCAGGTCAACGACAGCGACTTCGGCCTGCAGGCCGGTGTGTTCACCGATTCGCTCGCGCATGCGCATCGCGCGTGGGATGCGCTCGAAGTGGGCGGCGTCGTGATCAACGATGTGCCGTCGTTCCGCGTCGACAACATGCCGTATGGCGGCGTCAAGGATTCGGGGCTCGGGCGCGAGGGCGTGCGCTACGCGATCGAGGACATGACCGAGATGCGGCTGATGGTGATGCGCGAGACGTGGTGAGAGGCGATCTAACGTGAGCGGGGGCGGGCGACCGTTCGCAATTGGGGCCAGTGCGGGCGCGGGGACGGCTGACAAACGCCGCGCGCCGCCCGCCGCGCGCCAAAGCGCCAGGCTGTCACGCCACTGTCGTCTGTGCGCACTACGCTGCGACCGAAGCAACGGCCGCGAGCCGCCGGTCAGCCAGCCGTCACGAGCGTTTTTGCTGAAGTGCTACAATGCTCGGCTTTCGGCGGGTGTTTCCGCCAGCCGGAGCCGGCCGCATTAACCGAACTCAGACGGGTCTCGCGCGGAACGACGTGGCTCCGCCTTCATCATGATGCCCTCCGCGGTCCCGACCGCTGCCGCGCGCATCGCGCCACGCGCCTTTTTAGCGAAAGCCACCATGTCCGACACCGCCGTCACGCCCAGTACCGAGACTTTTGATCAATTCGGCCTCGCGCCCGACATCCTGAAAGCCGTCAAGGAATCGGGCTATACGTCGCCCACGCCGATCCAGGCTCAGGCGATCCCGGTCGTGCTGGCGGGCCGTGACGTGATGGGCGCCGCGCAGACCGGCACCGGCAAGACCGCGAGCTTCTCGCTGCCGATCATCCAGCGCCTGCTGCCGCAGGCCAGTACGAGCGCGTCGCCGGCGCGCCATCCGGTCCGCGCGCTGATCCTCACGCCGACCCGCGAACTCGCCGACCAGGTCGCCGCGAATGTGCAGGCGTACGCGAAGCACACGGCGCTGCGCAGCGCGGTCGTGTTCGGTGGCGTCGACATGAATCCGCAGTCGGACCAGTTGCGCCGCGGCGTCGAAATCCTGATCGCGACGCCAGGGCGTCTGCTCGATCACGTGCAGCAGAAAACCGCGAACCTGGGCCAGGTGCAGATGCTCGTGCTCGACGAAGCCGACCGCATGCTCGATATGGGCTTCCTGCCCGACCTGCAGCGCATCCTGAACCTGCTGCCGAAAGAGCGCCAGACGCTGCTGTTCTCCGCGACGTTCTCGGGCGAAATCAAGAAGCTCGCCGCGACGTATCTGCGCAACCCGCAGACCATCGAAGTGGCGCGCAGCAACTCGACCGCGACCAATGTCACGCAGATCGTCTACGAAGTCGCCGAGGGCGACAAGACCGGCGCGGTCGTGCAACTGATCCGCGAGCGCGGCCTGAAGCAGGTGCTCGTGTTCTGCAACAGCAAGATCGGCGCGAGCCGGCTCGCGCGCAGCCTCGAACGCGACGGCGTGGTCGCGACCGCGATTCACGGCGACCGCACGCAGAGTGAGCGCATGCAGGCGCTCGATGCGTTCAAGCGCGGCGAAGTCGAGGCTCTCGTCGCGACGGACGTCGCCGCGCGCGGTCTCGACATCGTCGAACTGCCGACCGTGATCAACTTCGACCTGCCGTTCAACGCCGAAGACTACGTGCACCGGATCGGCCGCACGGGCCGCGCGGGCGCATCGGGCGACGCGCTGTCGCTGTGCAGCCCGAACGAGCGCAAGCAACTGGCCGACATCGAGAAGCTGATCAAGCGTCCGCTCGACTTGCAGCGCCTGACCGTCGAGGCGCCGGTGCGCCATCATCACGAGGACCGTCCGCCGCGCCGCGAGCGCAGCGAATCGCGCGACGAGCGCAGCCGCCGTCGCACGGGCGGGGCGTCGGGTTCGTATGACCGTCCGCATCATCATCGCGCGCAACCGGTCGACGATTTCTTCCTGAAGCCGTACGAGCCGTCGCCGGCATCGGTGCTCAAGATCGAGGAGACGGCCGCGTCGAACTCCGCGCCGCAAAAGACGGCGCCGAAGCGGCAACTGGCAGCGTTGCTCGGTGGCTTCGGAATGCCGAGGAAGACGCCTTCGTCGTCGTAAGACGGGCTGTCGCGTTCAGAGCTCGGGATGCAACGCCTCGAGCGTAAAAATGGTGGGGCCGCGCGGTTCGAAGTCTCGGAAAACGCAGCAGGCTTCACGCGTGCGCATCATCTGGATGCGCGAATGTTCATCCGTTTTGCCCAGGCCGCGGTCGCGGCGCTGTAGAACTGCTCCAGCGTCGTGGGCGGCTCGCTTCCCAACTTCAGTCCCAGATGCCGTGCCGCCGCGGCTAGTGCTTCGAGCGGCTTGTCGCTATCGAGCGCGGTCGCGCCGCTCTGCTTGCTCAGTTTCTCGCCGTGCTCGTTCGTGACGACCGGCACATGCAGATACTCGGGCGTTGCCACACCCAGACAACGCTGCAGATAAATCTGCCGCGCCGTCGAATCCATCAGATCCGCGCCGCGCACGATGTGCGTGATGCCCGCGTCCGCATCGTCCACCACCACCGCCAGCTGATATGCCCACTGATCGTCCGCGCGGCGCAGCACGAAATCGCCGACCTCGGTCGCGAGATTTTGCGTCTGCGGACCCTGCCAGCGGTCGTCGAACGTGATCACGGCGGGCTCGCCGTCGGGCACGCGCAGGCGCCACGCGCGCGCCGGCTTGCCATGCAGACCCGTGCGGCAGGTGCCGGGGTAGGCGAGTGTAGTGTTGCGCGCGTGCGCGTGCAGCAGCGAATCGGCGATTTCCTTGCGCGTGCAGCCGCACGGATAGACGAGACCGGTCGATTTCAACTGCTCCAGCGCGTGCTGATAGCGCGCCATGCGCTGGCTTTGCCAGACCGGCGTTTCGTCCGCGCGCATGCCGAAGCGTTCGAGGGTCGCGAGGATGTCTTCGGCGGCACCCGGCACCGTGCGCGGTCCGTCGATATCTTCGACCCGCACGAGCCACGCGCCGCGCTGCGCGCGCGCGTCGAGCCAGCTCGCGAGCGCGCTGACCAGCGAGCCGAAATGCAGCGGGCCGGTCGGCGACGGCGCGAAGCGTCCGCGATAGGTCATGGTTTGGGGACGACAGGCGAGGCGCCCGCGTCGCGGGGCACCCCGGCTGTCATTAGGCGGCGCACGCGGCCTTGCTGTCCGGATGGCACGCCGGACAGGTCTTGCCCGCGACGTACATCGGCGATTGCTGTTGCTCGGGCGTGACCACCGCGCGGCAGCCGAAGCATTGCGCGGTCGCGGTCGGTTCGAGTTGCGGATTCAGCGCGGTGCGGTAGTCGAACACGAAGCAGTCGCCGTGATAATGCGCGCCGCCCACTTCCTCGAAGTATTTGAGGATGCCGCCTTCGAGCTGGTACACGTTCTCGATGCCGACCTCCTTCATATGGATCGCGGCCTTCTCGCAGCGGATGCCGCCCGTGCAGAACGACACCACCGTCTTGCCTTCGAGATCGGCACGGTTGCTCTCGATTACCCCGGGGAATTCGCTGAACTTCGTGATCCGATAGTCGAGCGCGTTCTCGAACGTGCCGACGTCGACTTCGAACGCGTTGCGCGTGTCGAGCATCACGACCGGACGGCCTTCGTCGTCGTGACCGCGGTCGAGCCAGCTCTTCAGCGTCGGCGCGTCGACGAACGGTGCGCGGCCGAGCTCGGGGCGGATCGCCGGCTTTTTCATCGTGATGATTTCGCGCTTGAGCTTGACCAGCATGCGCGTGAAGGGCTGCTTGTCCGACAGGCTTTCCTTGAACTGCAGATTCGCGAACTTGCCTTCGAACAGCGCGTCGTGGCGGATGTAGTCGATGAATGCGTCGGTGTTCTCGCGCGTGCCGGCGATGAACAGGTTGATGCCTTCCGGCGCGAGCAGGATGGTGCCGCGCAGGCCGAGCGCATTGCAGCGTTCGGTGACGAACGGGCGCCAGGCGGCGGTGTCTTCGATGGTCGCGAATTGATACGCGGCGAGATTGACGATACTCATGTGTGTTCTGCGGTAAAGATGGCCGGCGTGGCGAGGGGCGGCGGGATGTGCCGCCGCTGTTGCGCCCCGTATGAGACCCGGGGTTTGACGCGCGGGTTCGCGCGCGTTTGCCGCGCGTGTGCCGGTTAAATGGCCACGTCGAGAGAGGCGAAACCTCTATTATCCCTCAACCCGGCATTTTCCCCGACCTGGCCGCATGGCTAACGAGTTGCGCCAGCGCAAACAGCGCTCGCTCCGACCTCGTCCTGGCCGGATCGCCAACGCGCCGTTTTGAGCTGAAAACCGCGGAAGGGTGGAGTTACAATGTCGCCCATGTCAGATCCCCGCTTCGTTCATCTCCGCGTTCACTCCGAATTCTCGATTGCCGACGGCATCGTGCGTCTCGACGACATCGTCGCGGCGGCGGCCAAAGACGGTCAGGGCGCGCTCGCGCTTACCGACCTCGGCAATGCGTTCGGCCTCGTCCGTTTCTACCAGGAAGCGCGTGGCAAAGGGATCAAACCCATTGCCGGCTGCGACGTCTGGATCACCAATCCTGACGACCGCGACAAGCCTTCCCGTCTGCTGCTGCTGGTCAAGGACCGCCGCGGTTACCTGAACCTCTGCGAATTGCTCAGCAAGGCCTCGCTGACGAACCAGTATCGCGGCCGCGCGGAAATCGAAGCCGGCTGGCTCGAATCCGGTCTGGGCGAAGGGCTGCTCGCGCTGTCGGGCGCGCAGCAGGGCGACATCGGTCTCGCGCTGGCGGCCGGCAACGAAGAGGCGGCGAAGCGCCACGCGCAGCATTGGGCGAAGGTGTTCCCAGGCGGCTTCTATATCGAGCTGCAGCGCTACGGCCAGCCTGGCGGCGAGCAGTACGTGCAGCAGGCGGTCGCGCTCGCGGCATCGCTGAAACTGCCGGTCGTCGCGACGCACCCGATGCAGTTCATGACGCCGGACGACTTCACAGCGCACGAAGCGCGCGTGTGTATTTCCGAAGGCGACATTCTCGCGAATCCGCGTCGTCAGAAGCGCTTCACGGCCGAGCAGTATTTCCGCACGCAACAGGAAATGGCCACGCTGTTCGCGGACATTCCTTCGGCGCTGGCGAACACGGTGCAGATCGCCAGGCGCTGCAATCTGACGCTCGAACTCGGCAAGCCGAAGCTGCCGCTCTTTCCGACGCCCGACGGCATGTCGCTCGACGACTACCTGGTGCAACTGTCGAAAGAGGGCCTGGAAAAGCGGCTCGAACAGTTGTATCCGGACGAGGCCGAGCGCGACGCGCAACGCCCGACGTACTACCAGCGCCTCGAATTCGAGTGCGGCACGATCATCAAGATGGGCTTTCCGGGCTACTTCCTGATCGTCGCGGACTTTATCAACTGGGCCAAGAACAACGGCGTGCCGGTCGGTCCGGGCCGGGGTTCGGGCGCGGGTTCGCTGGTCGCCTATGCGCTCGGCGTGACCGATCTCGATCCGCTGCGCTATAACCTGCTGTTCGAGCGTTTCCTGAATCCGGAGCGGGTGTCGATGCCCGACTTCGATATCGACTTCTGCCAGCACGGCCGCGATCGCGTGATCCAGTACGTGAAGGAGAAATACGGGGCGAACGCGGTGTCGCAGATCGCGACGTTCGGCACGATGGCGGCGAAGGCGGCGGTGCGCGACATCGGCCGCGTGCTCGATCTCGGCTACATGTTCACGGACGGCATCGCGAAGTTGATCCCGTTCAAGCCGGGCAAGCACGTGACGATCGCCGACGCGATGAAGGAGGAGCCACTGTTGCAGGAGCGCTTCGACAACGAAGACGAAGTGCACCAGCTGCTCGAACTCGCGCAGCGCGTCGAAGGCTTGACGCGTAACGTCGGCATGCACGCGGGCGGCGTGCTGATCGCGCCGGGCAAGCTGACCGATTTCTGCCCCTTGTACACGCAGGGCGACGAAAGCGGCGTCGTCAGCCAGTACGACAAGGACGACGTCGAAGCAGTCGGCCTCGTGAAGTTCGACTTTCTGGGCCTGACCACGCTGACCATTCTGGATTGGGCCGAGCGCTACATTCGCCGCCTCGATCCGTCGAAGCAGGACTGGTCGCTCGCCCAGGTGCCGCTCGACGACCCGGCGTCGTTCTCGATCCTGAAGAAGGCGAATACGGTCGCCGTGTTCCAGCTGGAAAGCCGCGGCATGCAGGGCATGCTGAAGGACGCCCAGCCCGACCGCTTCGAAGACATCATCGCGCTCGTCGCGCTGTACCGCCCGGGTCCGATGGACCTGATCCCGAGCTTCTGTGCGCGTAAGCACGGCCGCGAGGTGGTGGAATATCCGGACCCGCGCGTCGAACCTGTTCTGAAAGAGACCTACGGCATCATGGTCTACCAGGAGCAGGTGATGCAGATGGCGCAGATCATCGGCGGCTACTCGCTGGGCGGCGCCGACCTGCTGCGTCGCGCGATGGGTAAGAAAAAGCCCGAGGAAATGGCCAAGCACCGCGAAATTTTCGCGGAAGGCGCGGCCACCAATGGCCTCACGCGCGAGAAGTCCGACGAAATCTTCGACCTGATGGAGAAGTTCGCGGGCTACGGCTTCAACAAGTCGCACGCGGCCGCCTACGCGCTGCTTGCGTACTACACCGCGTGGCTGAAGGCGCACCATCCGGCCGAATTCATGGCGGCCAACATGTCGCTCGCGATGGACGACACGGACAAGGTCAAGATCCTGTTCGAAGACTGCCTCGCGAACAAGATGGCCGTGCTGCCGCCGGACGTGAACCTGTCCGCGTATCGCTTCGAGCCGGTCGCCGAAGCCGACGGCAAGCGCTCACGCACGATCCGCTACGGTCTCGGCGCGATCAAGGGCAGCGGCCAGAACGCGATCGAAGAAATCCTGCGCGCGCGCGAGGAAGGCCGCTTCATCGACATCTTCGATTTCTGCAACCGCGTCGATCGGCGCATCGTCAATCGTCGCACGATCGAGGCGCTGATTCGCGCCGGCGCGTTCGACACGCTGCATCCGAACCGCGCGCAGCTGATCGCGTCGGTGTCGCTCGCGATGGAAGCGGCCGAGCAGGCGGCGGCCAATGCGCTGCAGGCCGGCCTGTTCGACATGGGCGACGCGCCGTCGCAAGGCCACGAACTCGTCGACGAACCGGAGTGGCCGGAAAAGCGCAAGCTGCAGGAAGAGAAGGCCGCGCTCGGTTTCTACCTGTCGGGCCATCTGTTCGATGCATACAAGGACGAAGTGCGTCGCTTCGTGCGCCAGAAGATCGGCGAACTGAAGGAAGGGCGCGACAAGCTGGTCGCGGGCGTGATCGTGTCGCTGCGCACGCAGCTGACCCAGCGCGGCAAGATGCTGATCGCGCTGCTCGACGACGGCACCGGCCAGTGCGAAGTGACGGTGTTCAACGAGGTCTTCGAAGAGCACAAGCAGTTGTTCAAGGAAGACGAGCTGCTGGTCGTGCAGGGCCAGGCGCGCAACGACGCGTTCACGGGCGGCATCCGCTTCACGGTCGAAACGGTGATGGATCTCGGCCGCGCGCGCTGCCGTTACGCGGACTCGCTGAAGGTGCAGATGAACGGCAACGCGGACGCGCAGGCCTTGCGCCGGGTGCTCGAAGCGCACACCGCCGGCAAGGACGAGCCGTCCGCCACAGCCGCGCCGGCGGCCGCGGCGCGCGGCAATGGCGGTGGGCGTGGCGGCTTCGGCGGCGACGGCGGCCGTCAGCGTCAAGCGGTGCAGATTCCGAACGGGCTCGCGGTGCAGGTCGTTTATCGCAGCGAGCATGCGCAAGGCGAAATGCGTCTGGGCGACGCGTGGCGCGTGAAGCCGACCGATGAACTGCTCGCCGCGCTGCGCGGCGAGTTTGCGGGAAGCTCGATCGAAATCGTGTATTGAGCGAGGTCCGCGGTATGGATGGGCCGGTGCCGCGTGTATCGGCTGGCCTTAGCGCCCGCCCGTTTTTTCCAGGCGCGCCAGCTTCAGAAACCGGTAGTACACCGTCTCCGCATTGAACAGCGCGATCATCAGCCCGGCACCGCCATCCAGAAAGCCGCGCCGCAGCAAATAAGTCCGCACGAACGCCCACAGGCCGCGCCCGAGCGCGAGTCGAATGCCGCCTTTCTGCCCGGCCTCGTAACGCTGCCTTGCGCCGGCCGTCGAATACGCGTCGAGCTTGCGCAGCACGCCCTCGTAGTCCTCGTACGAGTAGTGCATCAGCTTGCCGGTCAGGCGTTGCGCGGGCGTGTCGAACACGAGGCGCTCGTGCACGAGGTCGTCGGAGAAGCGCGCGGTGCCGCGTTTGAAGAGGCGCGGAATCCAGTCCGGATACCAGCCGCTGTGATGGACCCAGTGACCGCAGAAACTCGACAGACGGTCCACCGCATAGACGTCGGCGGCGGGCGCGGCGAGCGTCGCGCGAATCGATGCGGCCAGTTCCGGCGTGACGATTTCGTCGGCGTCGAGCGACAGGATCCAGCTTGTCGTCAGGGCATCGACCGCGCGGTTCTTTTGCGGGCCGAAGCCCGGCCAGTCCGTCTGTTCGATGACGCGAGCGCCGTGCGCGCGAGCGATGTCGGCGGTGCCGTCGGTGCTACCACCGTCGATCACGACGATCTGGTCGGCAAAGGCCACGGCCTGCAGGCATTCGGCCAGCCGCGCCGCCGCGTTACGGGTGATGATGGCAACGCCAAGAGTGATTTCTTGCATACCTGAGTTGCGTGGAGGACGAAGTGACGGAGCGGGTCGCGACCCGGCAATCGAGCAGCGAGTATACACATCTCATCCGGCCCCACACCACAGCGCCGATCCGCCAGGTGTTGCGCGCATGCTGTCGCGCGCCGAGCGCCGGCCGTCATCTGCAACCGATTACAATGCTCTTTTTTGATATTTCACGCGGCCGCCCAATTATGCGCCGCGTGCTCGCTGTTCCGCATTTCCAGAGGATTCCTTGAGCGCAAAGCCAACGTTAAGCAAACCCATGGGTTCAGGCGATGCGTCGTCGCCGGCCGTCGTCCTGCGGCGCCTGTGGCCTTTCATCAAGCCGCTGCTGTGGGTCGTGGTCGGCGCGATCATCGCGATGGCGGTGAGCGCCGGCACCGACGCCGCCATTCCCGCGCTGCTCAAGCCGCTGCTCGACAAGGGCTTCGGCTCGCACGCAGTCGACAAGACCAAGTGGCTCGTGCCAGCCGCGGTGATCGGCCTCGCGCTGATTCGCGGCGTGTCGCAGTACGCGTCCGGCTATCTGCTCGCGTACGTGTCGAACAAGATCCTGCTCGAGCTGCGTCTGAAGATGTTCGACCGCATGATCCACACGAGCGTCGCGTTCTTCCAGCGCGAAACCGCAAGCACGGTGATCAACGCGATCGTCTTCGAGGTCAACCAGATCCTGAACGTGCTGCTGAGCGTGATGGTCACGCTCGTGCGCGACTCGCTGACGGTGATCTTCCTGCTCGGCTATCTGTTTTATCTGAACTGGCGCCTGACGTTGATCGTCGCGGTGCTGCTGCCGGGCATCGGCTGGCTGGTCGGCAAGATCAATCGCCGGCTGCGGCGCCTGAACCGCGAGCATCAGCTGCTCACCAATGAGCTGTCGTACATCGTCGAGGAGACGGTGGGCGGCTACAAGGTCGTCAAGGTGCACAACGGCGAGCAGTACGAGACGGACCGCTTCACCGAAATGAGCCGGCGCCTGCGCGGCTACGCGATGCGCATGACGGTCTCCGGCGGCCTCGCGCAGCCGTTGACTCAGTTCCTCGCGTCGATCGCGCTCGCGGTCGTGATCACGATCGCGGTGGTGCAGTCGTCGTCGGATCAGACGACGGTCGGCGGCTTCGTCGCGTTCGTCACGTCGATGCTCCTGATCATCTCGCCGCTCAAGCATCTGATGGACGTGAACCAGCCGTTGCAGCGCGGCATGACCGCGGCCGAGCTGATCTTCGGCCTGATCGACGAGCCCGCCGAGCCGAAAGGCGGCGGCAAGCCGCTCGCTCGCGCGCGCGGCGAGGTCGAGTTCCGCGACGCGTCGTTCACCTACGGCACGAACTCCACGCAAAACCGTCACACGCTCCACCAGGTGTCGTTCAAGGTCGCGCCTGGCGAGATGGTCGCGCTCGCGGGTCCGTCGGGCAGCGGCAAGACCACGCTCGTGAACCTGTTGCCGCGCTTCTTCGATCCGACCGGCGGCGCGATTCTGGTCGACGGCGTCGCGCTGCCCGAGTACGACCTGCACGCGCTGCGCAGCCAGATCGCGATGGTGAGCCAGGACGTCGTGCTGTTCAACGACACCATCGCGCACAACGTTGCGTACGGTCAGGAGGTCGATGCGGAGAAGGTCAAGGCGGCGTTGCGCGCGGCGAACCTGTGGGACACCGTGCAGGCAATGCCGCAGGGCATCGAGACGCTCGTCGGCGACAACGGCATGATGCTCTCGGGCGGGCAGCGCCAGCGTCTCGCGATCGCGCGCGCGATCTACAAGGACGCGCCGATCCTGATTCTCGACGAAGCGACGTCGGCGCTCGACTCCGAGTCCGAGCGCCACGTGCAGGCGGCGCTCGAAACGCTGATGAAAGGCCGCACCACGCTCGTGATCGCGCACCGCCTGTCGACGATCGAGCGCGCCGACCGCATCCTGGTGATGGAAGCGGGGCGGATCGTCGAGCGCGGTAGCCATCGCGAGCTGCTCGAGCACGACGGCTTGTACGCGCATCTGCATCGCATCCAGTTCCAGCAAAGCCCGGTTTGATCCGGCACATTGCGAACGGCGGGCGCGGGCGCTTTGTCGCGGCCCCGCCGCTGATTCGCCGATCCAGCCCATTTTCTGGGCCGGTGTTGTGTTTAAGTCTCAAGTTATTGCGCTTTTTCGGCGCTAATCGAATGCTGGCGGGCAATCACGGTCCGCCTCGCGGAAATCGACTGCCCATGTCTCACGAAGATCCGAACAAGCCGCTCGTCTCCATCGCGCTCGCAACATACAACGGCCGCACTTATCTGCCCGAGCTGCTGGCTTCGCTCGAAGCGCAGAGCTGGCCCCATCTCGAAGTCGTGGTATCCGACGACGCCTCCAGCGACGGCACCCGCGAACTGCTCGCGTCCTATACGGGACGCGTGCCGGTGCGGCTCGTCGGCGATGGTACGCGGGCCGGCATCGTCGGCAATTTCGAGCGCGCGCTCGCCGGCTGCCGCGGCGACTACATCGCGCTCGCCGACCAGGACGACGTCTGGGCGCCCGAGAAAGTCACCGATCTGATGCGCGAGCTGCGCCGCGTGGAAAGCGCGGGGGGCGGCGCCGCGACGCCGGCGCTCGCGTTCTGCGACATCGAGCTCGTCGACTCGACGCTGTGCTGTTTGTCGCGCTCGCTGTTCGATATCACCGCGAAGTCGCGCTGCGCGACGCGACTGCGCGATTTTCTGCTGAGCAACCATGTGCCCGGCTGCGCGATGCTCGTCAATCGCGCGACGCTCGAACGCGCGCTGCCGTTCCCGCCCGGCATCGTGATGCACGATTGGTGGCTCGCGATGGTGGTCGCGTCGTTCGGCGAGATTCGCCACGTCGCGGCGCCACATCTGAAGTATCGGCAGCATGACGGCAACGCGGTAGGCGCGCGCGCGACCAATGAGCGCGGCGCGGCGCGCGACGAATGCGGCGCCGGGGCGGCACGACGGCGCGGCGCGAGTCGGCGGCGGCAGATCGAAGCCATCGCGGATCAGGTGCGGGTGTTTGCGCGACGCTTCGGCGCCGAGCTGCCCGTCGATGCGCGTCACGACATGTATGCCTTTTCGCGCGGTGTCGCGAGCTGGCGCGGCGCATTCGAGTTCGTGATGATCAGCCACACCGGCGAGACCTTCGTGCGCTCGGTGAAGATGCTGCGGCGCTTGCGCGCGAGCGTGCTGAGCTTCGGCGTCGAGGTGCGAAGGCCGAGTCTCGCGCGGCGCTTGCGGCAGCGGCGGGGTGCGTCGCGCGGACTTTCGTGACCCATGTGGCGTCGCCAGGCACCGCGAGACCCTATCGTCGTCTTCAGGCCTTTCTGCCCCGCACGACCCGCTTGATCCAGATGCCCGGCGCGTAGACCATCGGGCAACTCGCATACAGGAACATCCGAATCCGCAGGCCGAGCTTCACGCCAGCGCTGCGCGTCGCGAGCCGGAGGCGTTCGCCGAGGCTGCCCGCTTCGAACATCGCGTGGATGAACTGCTCGCGCGCGAGCTTCGGCGCCATCGCCGCGCGCATGCGTTCACCGACGCCGGCGATCTGAGCGTCGCGCTGCAGTTGCGCGAGCTCCGCGAGCCCGTAGCGATTGCTTTGCCGCATCCGCGCGATCAGCTCGTCGACCGACTGGAAGCGGCGCTTGCGCGAAAGTCCGCCGCGCCGATAGCGCACCAGCGGCTCGCGCAGACTGATCGCGCCGCCCGACAGGATCGCGCGCAGCACCATGATCTGATCCTCGGCCGCGGCGCCCGGCAGCATCGGCCCGAAGCGCTCGATCAGGCGTCGCGACCACGTATGCGCGGCGCCGATCAGCCACGGACGTTCGACGAGCCAGTCGTCGAAGCTGCGATAGCGATCGAGCTCGGTCGGGCTCACGCGCTCGTGCACGTGACCCGCTTCGTCCATGTCGGCGAGATCGGTGGCGATCAGGTCGGGGCGGCGCCCGTGCGCGAGCCAGCAATCGACGACGCGCTCGCAGCGCTCGGGCGCCGACATGTCGTCGCCGGCGGCGACGAACAGCAGTTCGCCGTGCGCGAGCTGCGCGAGTTGCGACAGGTGCGCGCTGATGCCCTGGTTCACGGCATTGCGCCGTGCGATCACGCGATGCGGGCCCGCGTAGCCGGCGAGCGCCGCTTCGATCGCGGGGTAGGTGGCGTCGCGGGACGCGTCGTCGGAGACGATGATTTCGAGCGGCTCGTAGGTTTGCGCGAGCACGCTGCGCACGGCGTCGCCGATCTGCTCTGCCTGGTTGTAGGCGATCACCAGCATCGAGACGAGCGGGCGGGTGGTGTCGGCGGTTGCGGCGGACGGCGGACTATCGGTCATGGAGTCGGGACGAAGGCGATTGGCCTAGATTCTAGCCGCTGACGGCCGCGCCGCGCGACGCACGCGGCAAACTCGGGCACCCCGAGCTGAGCCCGGCGAAAGCCATCCTTTACAATTGCCGCTGCCCCGAAACTTCGCACCCACGGCCTCGCCCGCGCGTGCGCCTCACCGAGACCGATCCTTGTCAGAGCCAACCCGCGACGCAGCCCTCGACCCGAACCGCCGTCCCCTCACCGACATCGCGCTGACCGCCCAGGCGCTGAAGAACAGCGGTGGCGCCGAGCGTTACACGCGCGACGTGATCGCCGGCCTGCATCGCATGGGTTTGCGCCCGACGCTGTTCGCGCGCGAGATCGACCGCGCGCTGCCCGAGGCCGCGTGGATCGATGCGCAGCCGCTCGACGTACGCTGGGCGCCGCGCAAGCTGCGCAACCTCGCGTTCGACTGGCGTCTGAAGCAGCGTTTGAAGCGGCATCGTCCGGCGTGCGTGTTCTCGATCAATCACTCGACGCATGCCGACGTCGCGTTGTGCGGCGGCACGCATCCGGGTTCGCTCGAAGCCGCGGGCCGCGCGCCGCGCAGCAGCGACGAATGGCAGACCGAGCTCGAGCGGCGCGTCTACACGCGGGCGCGCTCGATCGTCGCGCATTCGCAATTGATGAGCCGCGAGTTGCAGCGTTTTTATGACGTGCCGGCCGCGCGCATCGACGTGCTCTATCCGCCCGTCGATACCGAACGCTTCAGGCCGCTCGACGCCGCCGCGCGCGCGGCCGTGCGCCGCCAGCTCGGCGTGCCCGACGATCGCGTGATGTTCGTGTTCTCGTCGACGAGTCACGAGCGCAAGGGCTATCCGCTGCTCGAAGCGTTTTTCTCGCGCACCACGCTGCCGGTCTGCCTCGTGGTCGCGGGACGTCCGGTGCCGAAAACCGGCGACACAATTCGTTACGCGGGTTACAGCAAGGAGATCGAGAAACTGTTCGCGGCCGCCGATTTCACGGTCGTCGCGTCGGCGTACGAGCCGTTCGGGCTCGTCGGCGTGGAGTCGGTGATGTGCGGCACGCCGCTCGTGATCGCCGACAACGTCGGCTCGGCGGAGACGGTGACCGGCGCAGCGAAGATCGAGTTCTCGCGGCAGACCGCGGGCAGTTTCGAGCGCGCGATCGAGCAGGCGGTCGGGCGCGTGAAGAGCGGCGCCGCGCGCATCGCGACGCCGCGCGACAGCTTCGTGTACGACCCGAGCGTCGACGCGCACGTCGCGGCGCTTTACGAGGTGTTCACGCGAGGATGAGGGTGGCGCTCCGCGCTCGGGTCGCCGCTTGTCCTCAAGTCAAAATCAATCGCGCGGCTACGTCTCGCGCACGACCGCGGCTGGCGCCGGCGTGGTCCGCGCTTCGCTTCGCAACTCGCGCTTGCGTGCATCGATCACCGCCAGCAGCGTCGCCACCAGCAGCGCGAGCAGTACCGTCACCATGATCGGCACCAGCACGTCGATCGTGAGCCCGAAGATCACCGTGCTCGTCGCGACCGCGAGACCCGAATACGACGCGGCGCGAATCGTCGGATCGGTCGCGTGCCGGTGTCGCCAGAAGTACACCGTCATGCCGTAGTAGAACAGCAGCAGACAGATCACGCCGACCGCGCCCATCTCGGCGAGTGTCGAAAAGAAGTCGCTATGCGCGCGTTCGTTGACGATCTCGGCCTTCACTTCGCCGCGCTTCGCCATCACGCCGAGCTCGTCGACCAGATGGCCCTTGCCGATGCCCCACACCGGATGCCGCTCGAAGATCATCCGTGACGCGTTCCACAGTTGCAGGCGCAGACCGGTGGCCGTGAAGTCCTCGCCCTTATGCATCATCGAGACATCGTTCGGCACTTCGGCGAAGCGCTTCTGAACCCGTTCGGTCGACAGCAGCCCGCCCGCACCGATCACGATGACGAGCGTCGCGATCAGCAGGCGCTTCTTCTGGGTGAACCAGCGGTACTGCATGCCGAGCAGCACGACGAATACCGGCACCGCGACCCAGCCGCCGCGCGAGCCAGACAGAAACGACGCATAGCCGCCCGACACCAGCGCGAGCACGCGCGGCACGAGCACGCGCCAGTCGCGCGGATTGTCCCAGCCGAGCGTGAACACCGACAGGAACGCGAGCAGCAGCGCGGTATCGCCGAACGGAATCGCGTTCGTGTATGAGTTGTTCAGGCGGTTCGCGTCGGTCCAGCCGCCGGGCGGCTGATCGATGAACGCCCATGCGCCGACCGCGAGCGCGCCGGCCGCGCAGCCCCAGCCGATCATGCGCAGGTTGCGCGACGGCAATTGGCGCAGCAGCAGGAACACCAGCAGCGCGAGCACGAAGCGCGCGACCGAGTCGAATTCGCGTGGCAGCCAGTAGCCGAGCACCAACTGCTGCGCGCCGATCCCGACGACGAACGCGAGCATGCCGATCGTGAACCAGCGGTAGGTCCGCAACGCGGAGAAATAGCCCGGCATGCGCCGGTTGACGATGGCCGCGCCGAGCGCGAGCGCGACGAGCGCGAAAAAGCAGTAGCCGGTGCCGCCGCGCCACATCAGATTGACCGCGGGCGCGAGAAACAGCAGAGCCGACGTGAGCCAGACCAGACTGGAAGCAAAAATCATAGATCTACGTGTTATCGATGAAACACTACCGTTCCGGTGGTGAAAAATGCAGGGGGCGCCGGACCATTTGAGTTTTTCAAGACGGTGGAGCGACCCGGATTATAACCATGCGCTTCCTTGCGAAATGCTTGCTGCCGCACGCGGTGAGGTTGCGCTGGCCCGCGGTATGCGGCGGGGCGGCGGCGGGCGGCGTCTGTCGTGCGAGCGGGAGGGGGCGGTACAATCGCGCGACATTCATGGCCGGCGCGCGGCGCATGCCGCGCCCCGCGCCCAGCTCAACGGACCGACTCGATGTTCTCAATCATCATCCCGACCTGGAACAACCTGCCTTATCTGCGCCTCGTGATCAAAAGCCTGCGCCGTCATTCAACGCATGCGCACCAGCTCATCGTGCACGTGAACGACGGTTCGGACGGCACGCTCGCGTGGGTGCGCGACGAGGGCATCGAGCACACGGCGTCGCCCGGCAATATCGGCATCTGCCACGCGGTCAATATCGCGGCGGCGCGCGCGACGCAGGACTACATCGTCTACATGAACGACGACATGTACTGCTGCCCCGGCTGGGACGACGCGCTCGTCAAGCGTCTCGCGCAGATGCCGGCCGACAACCGGTTCATGTTGTCGGGCACGATGATCGAGCCGGTCGATTCGGGCAATCCGTGCGTGGTCGTGCGCGACTTCGGCCGCGATGCGCAGGCGTTTCGCGCCGACGAGCTGGTCGCCGCCGCGCCCGGTCTCGTGCGCGCCGACTGGCGCGGTGCGACGTGGCCGCCGACGCTCGTGCATCGGGACTGGTGGTTCAAGGTGGGCGGCTACAGCAGCGAACTGAGCCCCGGCATGAGCAGCGACAACGATTTCTCGATGAAGCTGTGGGACGCGGGCTGCCGCGTGTTCGTCGGCGTCGGCGACAGTCTCGTCTACCACTTCCAGCAGAAGAGCACCGGCAAGATCGTGAAGAACGACGGGCGTCGCCAGTTCCTCAACAAGTGGGGGATGACACAGGCGACCTTCGACCGCTATTACCTGCGCCGCGGCACCGCCATCGACGGCGCGCTCGCGGTCAGCGAGCCCGAGCGCACCGGCCGGCTGCGCCGTGCGCTGCTGAAGTCGCGCATCAAGCGCGCGTTGGGCTGACGGGCGGCGAGCCGAAAACGGCTGCTTGACGCGCTGCGTGTGTCAAACGCCGCCCGTCACGAGCGGCAGCACCGTCAGATCCGGATGCGTGCCGTCGATGATGCTGCGTCCCACGTGCACCGCTTCGTAGAGCGCGTCGTCGAGGCTCGCGAAGCTCTCCTCGCCGTCCGCATGAAACGGCACCGCATGGCCGGGAAGCTGGGGGTTGGCGCCCGGATGGCACACATAGCCTAGATACGTGTAGCGGATGTTTTGCGCTGCCGCATCGGCGGCATGCGCCGGGTCGGGCGGGTCCTTCGCGACCGCTGACACGTGTATCTCGAAGCCCTCGTATTGCACCGTCTGCCAGCTTGCGGTTTGGTCGGCCATGACCGCCTCCGTCTGGATCTGTCCTTTCCAAAAGTCTAGGTGATTTGGCGCCAAAACGCGCGGGAGGCCGGCTACGGCCAAACCATGACGGCTTCGACTATGGAGGCGCTCTTGAGAAGCAAGTTGATGAAGCGCATTCGGCTGACATCGGCGAGGTTTGATAATCGGCCTGCAGTTGGAAGGATTTACGGTTTATTTTTGAAAATAGGCGGTCTGCGGGATTGCGTCCGCCAGAACGCCCCGGCTGGTTCTCGTCGGATAAAATGCTGCGCTTTGGCTAAATCCGACTTCGCTCATGTGGTTCAAAAACCTTCAGCTGCACCGTCTGCCCGCGCCGTGGTCCGTTAACCCCGAACAGATGCAGAAGTGGCTCGCGCCGTACGCGTTCGCGCCCGGCCAGAGCGTCGAAATGCAGTCCCAAGGCTGGGCGCCGCCGCGCGACGGCGACTCGCTCGTCTACGCAATGAACGGTCAGATGCTGTTGACGTTCCGTGCCGAGAAGAAGCTGCTGCCCGCGTCGGTGGTCACCCAGGTCACACGCGAGCGCGCTGCCGAGCTCGAGGAGCAGCAGGGCTTCAAGCCGGGCCGCAAGCAGATGCGCGACCTGAAGGAGCAGGTCACCGACGAGCTGCGGCCGCGCGCGTTCAGCATCCGCCGCGATACGCGCGTGTGGATCGATTGCACGAATGGCTGGCTCGTGATCGACGCGGCGTCGCAGGCGATCGCCGACGATGTGCGCGGTCTGCTCGTCAAGTCGATCGACCGGTTGCCGCTGATGACGGTGCGCGTCGCGCAGTCGCCGGTCGCGGCGATGACCGGCTGGCTGCTCGACGGCGACGCGCCGGCGGGTTTCACGCTCGATCAGGACACCGAGCTGCGTTCGCCCGCCGAGGGCAACGCGACGGTGCGCTATGTCGGGCATACGCTGGACGCCGAAGACATGCGCCGCCACATCGAGGCGGGCAAGCAATGCATGCGGCTTGCGATGACGTGGAACGATCGCGTGTCGTTCGTGCTGACGCCGTCGCTGACGATCAAGCGCGTCGCGGCGCTCGACGTGCTCAAGGAAGCGAGCGACCCGACCGCGCAGAACGACGACGAGCGCTTCGATTCCGACGTCGCGCTGATGACGGCCGAGCTCGACCGCATGCTGCGCGATCTGCTCGATGCGCTGGGCGGCGAGCAGGGCGAGCAAGGGTTCGCGTTGCCGCAGGCCGTCGCGGCCTGAGCGTCAGATTCTCGCGCTGTCGAGCGCTTCGACGAGGGTCCAGTAAGGCGTGATCGAGCGCAAGCGGATCGGGTGGGTCCGCTGCAGCAGCGCGAGCGTCGCGTCGGTATCGGTGAGCTGATAGATGCCCGACACGCGTAGATCGGCGACGTCGTCGGCATAGCGCAATACGCCGGCGTGATAGCGCGCGAGTTCGTCGACGAGATCCGCGATACGCATGTCGTTCGCGTAGAGCAGGCCACGCGTCCACATCGCCTCGCGCGGGTCGAGCGCTTGCGGCGCCGCGACGCCGAAGCGTGTCAGCGTGCACCGTTGGCCTTGCGTCAGCAACAGCGCCGCGCCTGATGCCGGCCTCACCAACGCGTCGCCGCGAAACGCGGCCACGCGTGTGAAACCATCCCGCTGCCTCACGCTGAACTGCGCGCCGCGCGCTTCGACGACGCCTTCGGCCGTCTGCACGAGCAAAGGCGCATGAGTCGTTCGGGTGCCCAGTGCGCCGCCAACATCGCTCACGGGCCGCACCATGATTTCCCCTCCGAGCAGATCGACGCGCCGAACGTTCGCCTCGAACGCGGCGTTGATCGCGCTCGCGCTGCCCAGCGTGATCTGAGTGCCGTCCGCCAGAAGCACGTCGTCCAGTTCGCCAGTCGCGGTGCGGAATTCGGCGGTCCACATCTGCCACGGCAAGCGGCTCGCGAGCCAGCCCGCGGGCGCGGCGATCGCAAGCCCCCAGAGCGTTTTCAGCGCGCGCCGCCGTCCCTGCGACACGCCGGCAGCATCCGCGTCTTCGCGTAGCGCGGGGCCGACGTCCGCGGGCGCGGCGCCGGTTTCGCGCCGTAATTGCTGCGCTCGCCGAAGCATTTGGTTAAAGATGCGGTACTCCGGACGCATTTGACAAATGTGATTTAAATTGAATTTAGGAGATCAGGATTTGACAATTTCTATTCTGTTAATAATGATTCGCGGCGCATATTCAGATCGAGTTCACATCGAATTGACTCAATACCTTATTCTGAGCGGAAGCGTGGGCCCCGGCTGCGTCGGAGCGTGCAGACCCATTGTCATCGATACAAAAAAGTTAGGCTATGTGTGGATCGTTTCTTTTCGGGAATTCTTAACCAGAAATGCGACTAATTGCGCCGCAATAAACGCGGCCTTTTCGTCACGAATTACAGCATGCCGGGTTTAGCTGACGGGCGTGTAAATCTGATGAAACGCTTCGCATCCGCACGGCGCTGACGACGGTCTGCGCGAAGCCGGCCACTCATGAACCCCGGTAAAACTCCGTGCGCTGCCGCACCTTCGATGCAGACGAAAAAACGACAGGCGTATCAAAGGCTTGCGGATTTTTCCGGGAAGTTATGCACAGATTTGCCAACAAAAACTGTGGGTAACTTCGAGCGTGTCGTCGCGCGTCGAAGCGCCGTTAGTCTTCTAGCGCCCACGCGCGCTTGCGGCGCAGCAGCGCCGAGCCGATCGATACCGCCGCGCCGATACCGCCCATCGTCAGCGACAGCGCGACGATCAGTGGGCCGGTTTGGGTGCGCGCCGAGAACACGCCGACGAGCAGGCCGGCGAGCGGCTGCGTCAGGTTGTTCAGCAGAATCGCGACGCCGATGGTCTTGCCGTAGTCCTCGGGCGGAATGATCTGCAAACGGGCGCTGCGGATGTAGACGTTGAACATCTTGTCGAAGCCGACGATCAGCAGGAAGCCGAGCGCATAGCCCCACGGCGACGCGCTCGCGCCTGCGATCACGCCGCCCGCGCAGATCGTCACGAACGCGACGAGACCGAGCACGCGCGCCGGCCATCCGGCGCGCGCAACCGTCAGCAGCACCAGCACCGTGGCGATCGCGCCGGCCGTTTGCAGACCGGCGTAGTAGCGGCTCGATTGCGCATGCGAACCCGTCACCATCGCCGCCGACGTCGCAAGCGTGACACCGATGACGAGGTTCTCCGCGGCCGCGAGCATGATGACATTCTTCAGGCCCGGCAGCGTCCACACGTGATCGAGCGCGATGCGCAGCGGCGTGGTCCAGTGAGCGGTGGGCGCGAGCGATTGAGCCGACACAGGCGAAGGCGCGCGAAAACCGCTCAGTCGCTGCCAGACGAACAGCGCGGCGTCGGCGCACAGAAACAGCACGCCGGTCGCTGCGACCACCCATTCCCAATGCCACACACCGAGCAGCAACGCGGCGAGCATCGGCCCAAGCACGAAGCCGAGCTGATCGGCCAGTTGCGAATACGCGAGCACCTTCTGGATCTGCTGCGTGCTGAAGATCTGCGGCAGC
Source organism: Paraburkholderia lebeckiae (assembly GCF_014201005.1). NCBI lineage: Bacteria > Pseudomonadati > Pseudomonadota > Betaproteobacteria > Burkholderiales > Burkholderiaceae > Paraburkholderia > Paraburkholderia lebeckiae. The sequence continues at coordinate 114,744 of NZ_JACHDK010000016.1, forward strand.
ATCACCTCGCGCGCGACGAGCCCTTGGCTCGTCAGCACGCCGCACGCGGCCGACAGCGCGATCAGCCAGCCGATGCCGCCGAACAGCGCGTACGCGGCGATACCGCCGAAGCATGCGAGCGCACGCACCGCCTGGCTCAGCCGCATCAGGCGCAGCGGTGGAAAGCGGTCGCAGAGCGCGCCGAAGAACGGGAACACGAGGTAGCGCGGCAGCGTTTCGATGAAAAACGCGAGCCCCGACCACGAGACCTTGCGCGTCGTTTGAAACACCACGAGCGGCACCAGGAAGAGCAGGATCTGATCGGCGAGACGCGCGATGAACAGCGAGCAGAAGAAGGCCTGATGGTTGACGCGCACCGTGGTTGTCTCGCCGTGTTGGGGTCGAGACCGATCCTATCAAAAGATCGCGCGGGCGAGGCGGGGCGCCTGCTGGCCGCCGTCCTATTCGCCGCGATACGCCTGTTCGAGCGGCGCGATATCGAGCTTGACCATCTTCATCATCTGCGCCATCACGCGGCTTGCCTTTGCGCGATCCGGGTCGCGCAGCATCTGCAGCAGCACGTTGGGCGCGATCTGCCACGACACGCCGAAGCGGTCCCGCAACCAGCCGCAGGCCCACGGCTCGCCGCCGCCGTCGAGCAGCTTCGACCAGTAGCGATCGATTTCCTCCTGCGAGTCGCAGTGCACGAACAGCGAGATGGCCGGCGTGAATTTATATTGCGGGCCACCGTTCAGTGCCATGAATTCCTGGCCTTCGATTTCGAAGGTGACGGCGACGACCTTGCCCGCTGGTCCTGGGCCTGCGTCCGTGGAGTGCAGCGTGGTGGCGATGCGCGACGCCGAAAACACCGACGTGTAGAACTCCGCGGCTTCTTCCGCGTTGCCGTCGAACCACAGGCACGGCGCGATTTTCTGCATGACGTTGCTCCTTCGGGACTGGTGTCGGTGGGCGTGGGCGTGCGATTGCCCGACGCCCATCGGCCGCTCACTTCTTCTCTTGGGACGAACAGTCCATCGCGGCCATCGCCTGCTGGATCTCCTCGGCGCTCAGGTCTCGCTTGTGCGTCGCGAGCGACCAGCTGTGGCCGAACGGGTCCTTGACCTGGCCGTAGCGGTCGCCCCAGAACATATCGGTGACGGGCATCGTGACGGTCGCGCCCGCGTCGACCGCCTGTTTGAAACTCGCGTCGACGTCTGGTACGTAGTGGTGAATCGTGACCGGCGTGCCCTTCAGCGTGTTCGGGCCGAAGGTTTGGTGCTCGGGCCATTCGTCGGTCAGCATCAGCATGGAGTCCCCGATTTTCAGGGTCGCGTGCATCACCTTGCCGTCGGGGCCCGGCAGACGGATCTGTTCGACGGCGTTGAAAGCTTTCGTGTAGAACGCGATCGCTTCGGCGGCGTTCTTGCAGATCAGGTACGGCGTGAGCGAGTGCATTCCGTCCGGGATCGGTTTGGCTGCGGCGCTGGACATGACGGTGACTCCTTGAAGTAACGGTTCCTCAGGGGAAAGACCGGCTGCGTGAGCCGGGTCTTCAACGTTACGACGAGTTGGTCACCGTCGGATCGACACTCCGAAAAAAATATTTTCAGGCGCGGGGGAGGGCGGCCCGCCATTTATCCCGCCGGATTGTCCTCGTCCGCCGGCGGCGCGGACGACGGCGCCGTGCTGCCCGCCGGCGCGCCGAGGATGCTGATCTGGAAAGTGGGCGTCGCGGCGAGCGACTGCAGCGTCGCGTCCTCGGGGATGCGTTCGTCGAGCGGCAGGATCACCGAGCCGCCGATGACCGCGCGCCGGCTGTTGTCGGCCGGACGCAGGCCCCACACGTCCTGATAGACGACGGGGACCGTGGCGCCGTCGCTCGTCGTGTTGCCGAGGTACAGCATCACGTGGCCGCCGATGTAGATCAGCGTGCGCAGCGGCACGCCGTGCCGCGCCAGATAGTCGAGTCGTTCGGCGGGTGTCGACTCCGACAGATCGACCATGCGACCGGCGCTCATCTGCGTCGACGAATGGCGCGGCAGCCACACGCCGAACGCGGCGAAGATGCTTTGCAGTTCCGACGAACAGTCGTTGTAGAGCCCGCTGTTGCCCCAGCCGTACGGCCGGCCGATCAGCGCCTTCAACAGCATCGCGAGATGGCGCGGCGTCGCGGCGAGCGGCATCGGCGTGATCTGCGTGGCGTCGAGCGACGCGGAGCGGATCAGCGCGCGGCCGTCGACGTCGCGCGCGGGAACAAGGAGCTGGAGTGTGCCTGCATTGGTGCTGGTCGCGGCTGGCGATGCCGAGGCACCCGCCACCAGCGGCAGCATCGTCCCGGCCGGGGCAGCGAAGCGGAACACGCCGTGGCTGTCGTTGATCGCCGCCGACGCGACGATCACCGTCCCTAGCGACTTCCCGGCCGCCGCGCGCCATTGATCGATGAAACCATCGTCGGCGAACGCGACGCCGTCGCTGCGCACCCAGCCCTGCACGTCGGGCGTCTGCACGTAATGCCACGCGCCGTCGACGCTGCTACCGAGCACATAGAGCGGCGTGCCGGGTCGCACCGCCGAGATCTGCAGGTTGTCGAACGGATAACCCTCGCCGGCCAGGCGATGGTCGTAGAACGATGGATCGGTGGTAGGCAACTCGCGCACCATCAGGTTGCCGGTCGCGATCGCGCGCCGCTCGGGCTGATAGACCGGTGTTTGCGTGAACTGCGCGACGTTGATGTTGCGCGCGATCGCGTCGATCCACGCCTTGTCGTGCGGCCGGAAGTTTTCGCCGTAACCGATGATGCTGCCACGCTTGCCGGTGTTGTCGAACCTGTCGATGCGGCGCTGTTGCAATGCGGCAATGTCCTCGCCCTGCTCGCGAAACACGCGTGTCGTCACCCAGGCGGGATTCCACGGCGACGGCGCGTTCTCGCCCGTGCCGAAGTAGCGCGCGAACAGCGCGTCGAAATGTGCGCGCTGCTCGGCGGCGCTGAGAAACGGCCGATCGTAGTCGGGGCTGTTCGGATCGAGCCAGTGATCGACGTTCTGGTCGTAATGGGCGAGCGAAAACAGCGTGACGTTGTCGACGAACGCGTGCGTGCTGCGCGGCGGCATTGGCGTGCTGCACGCGGCGAGCGTCGTGACGGCGACGCACAGCACGACGGCGCGGCAGGCACGGCGGGAGAGAACGGCGTCGGGCATAAAGATTCGGCGTATGAGGTGCACGGCCACGATGATACGGTGTCGGCGATGCGCGCGGCGCATCGGATGTTTGGCGGCGGCGCGCGCGGCTTCGACTACACTCGCTTTATCCGTCCACCCGCGCGTCGCCACGCGCGACAATCGCCAGGGAGTCCGCCATGAAAACCAGCGCACGCAATCAGTTCAGCGGCGAAGTCACCGGCGTCAAGCACGGTGCCGTCAACGACGAAGTCACGCTGCGCACGCCGGACGGTCTCGAGGTCGTCGCGATCATCACGCACGGCAGCGCGAAGTCGCTCGGGCTGGCGACCGGCAAGCAGGCGTTTGCGCTCGTGAAGGCATCGTCGGTGATCGTAATGGTCGATGTCGCGAGGCAGCAGGTGTCGGCGCGCAACTGCATCGAAGGGACCGTCGCGGCGGTGACGAAGGGCGCCGTCAATTCGGAAGTGACGATCAGTGCCGGCAGCGCGCAGATCGCGGCGATCATCACGAACGACAGCGTCGAGAGCCTCGGCCTCGCGAGCGGCAAGGCGGCGACGGCGGTTTTCAAGGCGTCGAGCGTGATTATTGGGGTCGATCAGTAAAAGGCCCGGGCCTCTGGGACGGGTGCTCAACGAGCTCTCACTTATCGCGTAGGGCGCGAACGATGCATTGCGGCGTAATTGTCATCGTCATGCCGAGAATCCGTTTTGCTTCGGGGATGCCACCGGAAATATCGGCGTAGTCAACTACATCGGTCACGACCCAATTGCCGATGAAATCATTAATCGTAGCGGGTGGTGTTTGTGCCGCGCACACGCTTGCCGAGGTGGTCAGCGTGAGAGCCACATACGAAAAAAGCTAGTGGCCTGTCATTGTGCTGACTGCCGGAAGGGAGAAAACCAAGGAGGGAGAGTCGAGAACCGACGGGGACGGCGAGCGTTGACGCGCGGCGCGTGTCGCAGCGTTCGACACCCGCGCGCGGGGTTTGCGCTTGCTTTACACTTCACCCCTTATCGCTTTACTTCCCGCTCTGATCACGGACGCCGTCATGTTCGAAGTTTCCTCCACCTCGCATCTGCCCAAAGCCGCGCAATATGAAGAACTGGTCGCGCAGGCGCGCGCGCTGCTGGCCGGGGAAACGGACTGGATCGCCAACGCCGCGAATTTCTCGTCGTTCGTCTTTCATTCGTTGAGCGATCTGAACTGGGCCGGCTTTTACTTTCACGATGGCCGCGAACTGGTGGTCGGCCCGTTCCAGGGCAAGCCCGCGTGCGTGCGCATTGCGCTCGGCAAGGGCGTCTGCGGGACGGCCGCGCAAACTCGTCAGACCCAGGTCGTGCGCGACGTGCACGAGTTTCCCGGCCATATCGCATGCGATTCGGCGTCGCAATCGGAAATCGTCGTGCCGCTCGTCGCGCCCGACGGCACGCTGATCGGCGTGTGGGATGTCGATAGCCCGGTCGTCGCGCGCTTCGACGAGGAGGACGCGAAGGGCATGGAAGCGTTGTGCGCGGTGTTCATCGAGGCAGCGCTGCCACGCGGCGTGTAGCGTCGCCGAATCGCGCCGAGCGCGGCGCGCAGCACTGAGGTGCAGACCGTGCATCTCAATCTTTGAGACGCTCTAGCGCATCACCGCGATGCGTCGCGTGTTTGGCGCCTTTCTCGCTTGCCACTTCGTCGTGCGGGTCCGCTTTCGATGCGGCGACGGCAACATCGTGGTCGTGCCGAACAGCCAGATCTGGAGCAATCCGGTGATCAACTACAGCTGTGGCGGCACACAGCGCATCGAGGTCGAGGTGGAACTCGCGCAGCGCAAGGACGTGGATGCGGCGATCGGGCAACTGCAGAAACTCGTGGCCGACGAGCCGCGCGTGCTGAGCGGTTCGACGCTTGCACCGGTGGTGTCGGTTGCGGACTATCCGGCGGTTGGCGGCGCGACGTCGAGGATCGCCGGGTGGGTCAGGTCGCCGGATGCGGCGTTGGTTGGCGGCGATTTGCATGACAGGGCGCAGGCCGTGTTGGAGCAGGCGGGTTGTGAGGTAGCGGCTTAGGGTTAGGGTTTAGGGGCATGACATACGGCCTCGACGCGATTGCCGGCCGGGTCGATCAGAAATGCCGCGTAGTAGTCGCGGTGATAGTGAGGTCGCAAGCCGGGCTGGCCGTCGGATTTGCCACCAGTCGAGAGTCCCGCTTTGAAGAATGCATCGACGTGCTCGCGGGACGGCGCTTTGAAGCACCAGTGACGTTTGTTTTCTCCTATTTCATCTGGATCGAGATACACGGCCAGATAGGTCGATGAGGTGTCGTCGGTCGTGCAACGCTCGCCGTAGCCTAACGCGGTGGGGCGGTCGAAGACTTTGCTCGCGCCGAGAGCCGTCATGACGGCGTCGTAGAAACGTCGTGCCGCCCCGATGTCGGGAACGCCGATCGACACGTGATCAAGAAGCTGCATTAGATGTCTCCCTGTTGAAGTTGCACTGAGTTTATACGTGCAACTCGCTCCAACAGGCATTTCCGCACTCAATCGCCACGGTCTTCTTCCATAAGCGGCGAGCCGCTCAGTTCAAGGGTGATCAATCAGATAGCGTTCGGCAGATCATCGATAACATACACAAGGATTGAGTGCAGAACCGACATGAGTGTTCATCAACTTGCACACGCGACTTTTTTGAATCTCGGGCGTGGGCACGCAGCGGGTGATGGCGTTGCAATCAATTGCACAGGTCATCGTCGGTCCTCAAGCCGCGGCACCGATCATCGTCGGTCCTCAAGCCGCGGCACCGATCACGCACGCGCATGATGACTTGTCGTGCTACCTGATGTGCTCGGTGATCGTGCGCTTGGCCGTCACTTCGAAGCCCGCCGCCTTGATCTCCGCGATCTTCGGCCGAATTCGGGCCATCAAAGGACACTCGTTTGACTTGTGGTGGCGACATTCGACCGGCCGTTGCACTGGCTTGACCGGACATTCAACCGATTGCTACGTCAGCTGTCGCACAACGTGCGAGGCGTGCGACCAGTTCAGCGAGCAAGCCAACGCCACAGCAACCAGGCGCCGAGTGCCCAGATAGCCAAAATTGTCGCGAGACCGACTATGCTTCTTGGCTTTACCGGGTTGTCAGTTAGCCAGCCTTCGGCCTTTCCGCGATTGTCTTCGATGACAGCCTTCGGGATGAGACGCAAGCAAAGCCAGACTCCAAGCGGCACGACGACCAGATCTGTCAGATGCCGAGGACGGGTATGAAGTCGGGAATAAGGTCGACAGGGCTGAACACATGTGCCACCGTTGCCAATGCGAGAAATTTCGCAAGCGACGGCGTGGCCGGATCGCGACTGGCGAACATAAGCGTGACTAAATCTCGCTTTAGCCGCGTTGCCCAAGCCGTGAGTGATTGCAGCAAGCAGTTGATCACTTCAGCAGTGCGTTGGGCTAGCCTTGTGTTCCAGTGCCCACGGTTGCCTGTTCCTCCAGCCACCCACGCCACACTGCCATCAGGACCGCCAGGATGACGGGACCTACAAACAGTCCTACCAGGCCAAAGGCCGCAAGCCCGCCCAGCACACCGAACACGACCAGAAGAAACGGTATCCGGGTAGCGCTGCTGATCACGAGCGGACGAATCAGGTTGTCCACCCAGCTAACGACCAGTGCGCCCCAGAGTAAAAGACCGAACCCGGCTATCGTTTTTCCTGTGACGAGGAGCCATACACCGATCGATCCCCATACGAACGGCGTGCCAAAGGGTATCAACGCGATCAGCACCGTAAACGCAGCCAGCAACACCGGCGCCTGCATCCCGGCAACCCAGTAACCCAAGCCGGCAAGCGCGCCCTGCGCCAGTGCCGTCAGCACGAGCCCGTAGACGACCGCCTTGGTCGTTCCGCCGATAGAAGCGAGATAGGCGTCCAGGCGATCGCCCAGAAAACGCCGTAGTATGTGGCGCACTTGATCCAACGCGCTTTCGCCGTCCCGGTACATAAAAAACAGCGTCAGCAAGGCAAAGCCCAATTTCGTCGCATTGCGACCCACGCCGCCGACTAACTGGCCGAGCTCCCCGGTCCACTGCCGGCCCCACTCAGCGATTTGCGCGCGCAAAGCCATCGGATCGGCCGATACTTGATTCAGTAGATCCTGCAGCCACAGCCCGAGCCACGGGACGCGCGCAATCAATTCCGGCAGTTTGTGCGGCCCATTGGCGAGGTAGCTGGCGACGGTCTGGTAGGCCGCGGTCAGTTCGTCACGCAGCAGCACGATCAGCCAGATTGACGGCAGAATGAACGCCACCGAGAGAATGATCGTCATCAGCATCGCGCTGCCGGTGGCGTTCCCGCGCATAAGCGAGCGCAAGCGGCGATAAGCGGGCCAGGTCACGTAGGCAAAGATGGTGGCCCAGGCCACTGGCACCAGGAACAGGTGCAGCACTACGTAGCTCAGCACTACGAGCCCGCCAAGAAGAAATGCAAGGATGATGCGCTTGACCAGGGACATCTGATAGCTCTCGTCCATGAACGCCTTCCCTTTAGATACGCTGAGAATTTGCGGGCGCGCCGGTGCTTCCGCGCGCCGTGGCACGTGGTCGTTACAGGAAGCCCCACACCGGCCCGCGCCTGAGCACCCTTGTCTAAACGTCGACGTCGCATGTTGGAATGCCGCGCGCAGCCCTGCTTTACTGACTACCCGCTGCTTTGCAGCACAGCAATGCGCCTGTCGATCGGTGGGTGCGTGGAGAAGAGCCCGAGCCACCCCGGCTTGTCGGTAATGCCGGATGCCTTGAAGGATTGCGGAAGTTCGCCGGGTGCAAGTCCACCCAGGCGGGCCAGCGCATTGATCATCGGTCGCGGAGAAGCCAGCAGTTGCGCAGAGCCCGCATCAGCGCGGAACTCGCGGCGGCGCGAGAAGTACGCGACGATCACCGAAGCGAGAATGCCGAAAATAATCTCGCAAACAATAACGGTAATGTAGAACCCGGGACCGACACCGCGTTCGGTACCAAACAAGGTCTTGTCCACGAAGTACCCGACCACACGGGCCAAGAAAATCACGAAGGTATTCACCACGCCCTGAATGAGCGTCAAGGTGACCATGTCGCCGTTGCTCACGTGTGAAATCTCATGGGCAAGCACAGCCTCCACTTCCTCCGTGTTCATCGATTGCAGCAATCCGGTGGAGACAGCCACTAGGGCTGAATTCTTGAAAGCCCCTGTGGCGAACGCGTTCGGCGCGCCTTCAAAAATTGCGACTTCCGGCATACGAATGCGAGCACGCTGCGCGAGCTCCCGTACAGTGTCGATCAGCCATTGCTCAGTCCAATCGCGCGGCGAATCGATGACACGCGCCCCGGTTGCCCATTTTGCCATCGGTTTGGAGATAAGCAGCGAAATGATGGAACCGGCGAAGCCGATCACCAGCGAGAACACAAACAGCGCATTGAAGTCGAGGCCGCTCCCGGTCAGGAAGCGGCCGACGTCCAACACATTCATGACTAACGAAAGCACCAACACCACCGCGAGGTTGGTGGCGAGGAACAGCAAAATTCTTTTCATTCACAAGTCTCCTGTGGAAACTGGCTGAATGACTGCGGTGACATAGAACCCTCAACTCTCCTTTGACACCGGATAACCGAAAGGCTTATGTAATCTTGCTATTTCAGCACAAGACGTTTGCTATCTGTCTTCATAGGAATTCGCGCGTACCTTGTTCATCGCCAGTAAACGGCATCAAAATCACGGGGACCCCGAGTCGCAATGCGCGCCTGCCGCCTGCGGATGATCGAACGCGCCGCGCGGGCCAGCGCGAGATCGAGTGCGCCGCGCCAGTCTCTTGCGATCGACGTCACGACGACAGGCGTCGCATCGGGCGTCTGCACCTGCACCTGGCAGCGTTTGTCGAGTCCGCCGCGCGGGCCGTTGATGTCCGACATGCTGACGGTCGCCTTCGAAATCAGCCAGTCCATGCGGCGAAACACGAACCGGATGCGTTGGCGCGCGAAGCTGCGCAGACGGACGGCTTCACGGTCGCGGGACTTGAACAGGACTTGCATGAGACACCTCCTTCGTGGGTACGGCTCAAGAGTACGGTGAGGCGGCGTCGAGGAAAAAGCAGAAATAACGGAAATGCAGCTTCGGAAAAACCGAACCTTCGTTTTCGTGATCACGAACGCGGTCACGCATGCGCCGCACTCAACACCTTTTGCGTCAAAGGATGATGCCGCCCGCGCCGCGACACGATTGCGTGTATTTCCTCCTTCACTTCCGGCGAGCGGCCGAGCCAGCGCAAGCCGCGATGCGTGGGATCGTTGCGCTCGGCGCCGAACGCCGCGAGCGGAAACACACCCATGCCGCGCGACGCGAACAGCGCCATCAACGCGCTGTCCTCGAACTCGCCCGCGACGCGTGGCCGGATGCCTTCCGCTTCGAACCAGCGGTCGAGGCGCGAACGCAGCGACGAGTGTCCCGTCGGCAGCAGCACCGGCAGCGACGCGAGGCATCGCGGAAAATGATCGACATGCGTTTTTCGCACCACGGCGGCCGGCCCGTACCAGTCGATCGGCGAAGCGATCAGGCGCTCGCTGGATAGACGCAGATTCGAGTTGTGCGGCGCGGGCTGGCTGGACAGCACGAGATCCAGATGGTGATGCGCCAGTTCCGCCAGCAGGTCTTCCGCTTCGCCTTCGTGGCAGAGCAGCCGTAGCGAAGGCGTGTCCAGCACGCCCGCAAGAATGGCGTGGACGGCCAGCTTCGAAATGCCATCCGTCAAGCCGACCGCGAAGCGCGCGACGGTCCCGCTGGCCGCTTCGCGCACTTCGTCGTGCAATGCGCGCCCGATCTGGAAGATTTCCTCCGCTCGCGCATACGCCGCCTGTCCCGCTTCCGTCATCGCGACGCCGCGTCCGGCGGGCTTCAGCAGTTGATGTCCGAGCGATTTTTCCAGTTCGCGCACCTGCGCGCTGATGGTTTGCACCGCCATGTCGAGCCGTTCGGCGGCGCGCGCAAACCCGCCTTCCTTCACGACGACCCAGAAATAGTGCAAGTGCCGGTAGTTGAGCATGTGTGGCCTCACTTCGAAAAAACCGAATCAACCGTCAGCTTATCACTGGTTTTTTCGATTACGGCGCCAGGCGATCATGCTTTCCACAGGCTGTGACCCAGTAGTCAGCCGTTTTCTTCTCGACCGGAGAACGACGCTCCCAAATGGAATCCTTACTGACCCTGGCCGCCGATCCCGCTGCATGGGCTGCACTCGTGACGCTCGTCGTGATGGAGATCGTGCTTGGCATCGACAACCTGATCTTCATTTCGATTCTGAGCAACAAGCTCCCCGAAGCGCAACGCGCGCGCACGCAGCGTATCGGCATCATGCTGGCGCTGCTGATGCGGCTCGGCCTGCTGGGCACCGTCGCGTGGATCGCGCGTCTCACCGAGCCTGTGTTTTCCGTGTTCGATCACGCGTTTTCGTGGCGCGACCTGATCCTGCTCGCGGGCGGTCTGTTCCTTGTGTGGAAGGCCACGCGTGAAATGCACCATCACGTGAGCCGTGACGCCGAGGCGCACACGAATCCTGCGGTGGGCGTCGGCGGCATGACGGTGACGGCTGCCATCGGCCAGATCCTGCTGCTCGACCTCGTGTTTTCCGTCGACAGCATCATCACCGCGGTCGGCATGACGGATCACCTGCCCATCATGTTCATTGCAGTGATCGCTGCTGTCACGGCGATGTTGTTCGCGGCTCGCCCGCTGTCGAAGTTCATCGAGCGCAATCCGACCATCGTCACGCTTGCGCTGAGCTTTCTGCTGGTGATCGCGATGACGCTGATTGCCGAAGGTTTTGGTTCGCACGTGCCGAAGGGCTACATCTACACGGCCATGGCGTTCGCAGTCTTCGTCGAAGGCATGAACATGATGGCGCGGCGCAGAAAGGACAAGCGCGAGCACAAGGCGGCAGTTTTGGAAGCGGAGCGTGAAGCCGGCTCCGAAGCAAAGTCTGAAAAGACGCAGACCAGCGGTTCGGCTTTCTCGAACTTAACGAAGCGGACTGAAGCGGACTGACAGAAGTATCGGGGCGGTTGAACGCCGCCCCGACCGGCAGCACAAAGGTTGAACGTTACGAAAGGAGCAACGCAATGAAGTGCCCCGTTTGCAAGACCCCCGATCTGCTGATGACCGAGCGTCAGAACATCGAGATCGACTATTGCCCGACATGCCGTGGCGTATGGCTCGATCGCGGCGAGCTGGACAAGCTGCTGACCCAGATGCAGGACACGCCCGAACCGGACAACAGAAGCAATCAGGTCGAGCGCGACGCGCGCTACGGCGACCGCGACGGCCACCATGACCAGCAGTGGGGACGGCGCAACGATTCTTACCACGGCGATCAGCGCAAGCACTACGATCCGCGCCGCAAAAAGAAGTCACTGTTCGATATGTTCGACTTTGACTGACCTGCATGCATCCTGCGCTCGAACTGTTCTGGCGGGCATTCCACAACCGGCGTGAAGTCGGTGCGTGCTTGGGCCTCGTACCACAGCCATACGACAGTAGCGGGAGCCGCACAGATCAGGGCATCAGCAAGCAGGGCAATCGAGGGGTGCGTGCCCTGCTCATCGAGATGGCGTGGTCCTGGCTGCGGTACCAGCCCGACAGTGTGCTGACACGGTGGTTCTTACAGCGAACACAGGGCGTCCCACTGAATCGCCGCGCCCGACGTATCGCCATCGTCGCGGTGGCGCGGCGTCTCGCAATTGCGTTGTGGCGCTATCTGAAGGACGGGGTGATACCCGAGGGGGCGCAGCTGAAGTCAGTGATCCGCAAAGGCGTTCCGACAACATCACCATGGAAAGCGCGGGACACGATGTATGGGCGGTTTGAAGTGAACATGCCCGTGGGGTGCCCGGGTTACTCACGTAACCGATTCTTGAGATGGGGCGTGCTCCCGAAAAGAAATTCCGGCGCAACGCGCAACAGATGATGCTGGCTAGCCGCCAGCGGATAGAAGATGGTGACTGCGACACGAAGTTGCTTGCAGGAGCTGTTCCCGCTTCAACATGAGGGAACCGCCCGTGTCACCGGGCGCGTCTAGGAGTCTGAATAAAGAGCGATTCTGACAACGTAACGAAGCATCGCAAGATGCGGGGTATCAATCGCGAGAGGCGTACCTTCACATCGGAAACGGCCATAGCCTTCATCTGCCCGGCCGTTTGATCAGGCGAGCCGTCGGCCGCTAACTTTGGATAGATCGCGTATGGACGTCGACTCGATATAAAACGCATGCGTGCTTCTCGCGGACATTAGCAATCTGTTCATCGCTCTAATGGAATAGCGATAGTAGCTATTGTCATCATCGAATTGAACACGCGTGCGTTCGCATCGAGACCTTCGAGGTGATCGCCGCGTTCCTGCTACGTAAGGGGCCGCAAGCGCGCTCAAACCAGGGTGTTGCCGGCATCGCGAGTTCATCCTACACAGAAACGGCCCCGCCTAAACGTTGAACAGTTCGCTACGCGCCGCGTCCATGATCATCGCGACAGCCGGGTGGCTGATGTGGCGCTCGATAGAGATTGCAAAAAATTCCTCGACGATCGAATTGATCTGCCCGACTATCGCCAGGTTGTGCTCTGTCTGCAGCTGGCTTTCGAGCACGGTTGGCGCGAACAGCAGGCCGCGGCCTTCGCGGCCGAATGCCATGGTCATCGCTCCGTCGTCGAACTCGCCGACGATGCGCGGCGAAATGGCGTGCGAGGCGAGCCAGTGATCCAGCTTGCGCCGCACGGCGGATTCCGTGCCGGGCAGTAGCATAGGCAGCTTATCGAGCGACATCGGGAAGCGTTTTTTGCTGCTTTGAATCAGCGCCTGGGTTCCGAAGCAGCTTAGCGTCGACCGTCCGAGGCGGTGATTGAACGCCTTGATGTTGACGTCGACGGGAATGGGGGCGTCCGCGATGATCAGATCGAGGCGGTGCACGGCCAGTTGCGCGAGCAGCGCGTGCAGTTTGCCTTCGTGACAGATCATGCGCAGCGACGCCGACGCGCTCAGCGCGGGTTCCAGCAGCCGGTACGCAATCGCCTTGGGGACCGAATCCGCGATCCCGACGCGAAACCGCGTTTGCGCACCGGATTCGCTTTCGCGCCGCACAGCGCTTTCGAGTTCCGAACCTAACGAAAATATCTCGTCGGCGTAGTCGAGCGCGAGGCGCCCCGCATCGGTCAGTTCGAGCGTGCGGCCGGTTTTCCTGAACAGCTTCTTATCCAGCGCCTCTTCGAGAAGCTTGATCTGGCCACTGAGCGTTTGCGGCGTGATGTGCAACTGCTCGCCCGCGCGCACGATGCCGCCCGCGCGAGCCGCGACCCAAAAGTAATAGAGATGCTTGAAATTCACGAATCCTCCACCGATTACGGAAAGATATGTTTTTCTCGAAGTATCAACAATAAAAATACGAATTTTATGTTGGCATGGGTTCAGTTAGATTGAAACTTCGCCCCGAAGCGTCGGCGGGCGTTTCATGACAGCTGACAGAGGTGACATATGGCATCGGTTGCAGAATTGCTGCGTGCGAAAGCTTCCCGGACAGTGTGGTCGATCGAGGCATCCGCTTCGGTTTGCAACGCGATATCGATCATGGCTCACAGGGAGGTTGGAGCGCTCATCGCCGTGCACGACGGGCGCATAGCCGGCATCGTGACGGAGCGCGATTACGCCCGGAAGATCGTTCTGATGGAACGCTCGTCAACGAATACGCCTGTGCGCGACATCATGTCGACGGCGGTGCGTTATGTCAGCCCGAAGCAGACGACGGACGAGTGCATGGCGATCATGACAGAACATCGGATTCGCCATCTGCCTGTGATCAGCGCAGGGCAGGTGACAGGAATGGTGTCGATCGGCGACCTGATCAAGAACCTGATTTCCGAGCAGGAGCACACCATCCGGCAACTGGAGCACTACATCCACGGCAACGGTTTTCACGCCGCTTTTGACGGATCGAAGGCACAACCGGCGGCGAGCTTGCGTAGCTAAAAATATTACTGTTCGTAATGTATTTGCGCGCGCAAATGGAGCGCGTTGCGGGCAGTTTCGCGACTCATCGAAAGAGGTTTTTATGTACACGCAAATCATCAACAAATTGCGACGTGCTGCCGGTGCAGTCACGCGCGGGACGGCCGCGTTCGGTCTGGCGGGACTGCTGGCGCTGGGCGCCGTGGCGTCGAACGACGCCGAGGCGAAGCGCGTAGGCGGGAGTCAAAGCATCGGGCGGCAGTCGCAGACGGCGTCGCCGTCTGGACAAGCGCAGCGAAGCCAACAGGCACAGCCGGCACAACAGGCCGCGCAGGCGCCTGCTGCGGCAGCGGGTAACCGCTGGATGGGCCCGCTGGCTGGTCTCGCTGCGGGCCTTGGGATTGCAGCATTGCTGTCGTCGTTTGGCCTGGGCGAAGAACTGGCGCAGATGCTGTCGAATGCGTTGCTGATCGGGGCGGTGATTTTCGCCGGCGTGATGCTATTCCGCTTTATCGCCAACCGGCGTCGTCCGGATCTTGCCTATGGACACGGTCCCGTGAACCGCCAGCAAACGAACGGCTCGCGGTTTCTGAATCAGATCCCGCAAGCGCGGCCTGAAGCGAACTTGCGGGGCTGGCCGAACGCGGCGATGGGTTTGACGGGAGCAGCGGACACGGAGAGGACAACGGGACTACCACTCGAGCAAGATCAGGCGGCGTTTCTTGTATCGGCAAAGACCTTGTTCATGCGCCTTCAAGGCGCATGGGACCGGAACGAGCAGGGTGACCTGTTCGAATTGACGACGCCGGAGATGTTCGCGCAAATCAAGTGGGATCTCGAAGCTCGGGGTCGCCAGGTGAGTCATACGGAAGTCACGCAACTTGACGCGGAGGTGCTTGGCACAGAACGCAATGCGGATGAAACGCTGGTTAGCGTTCGCTTTTACGGTCAAATGCGGGAAGACGATGCGCCGACTGCCCAGCCGTTCCAGGAAGTCTGGAACATGGTCAGCGACGCACGTGGCAACCAGGCGTGGCGACTGGCCGGCATTCAGCAAATTGACGGATGAGAGCGTAGTTGAAACCGGCAGCGGCCTGCTGCCGGTTACTCGTGAGGGTGGCGCGCGCCGCGGAACTACCTGAGACCAACCTTTCGCCAGCGACCGCGCGTGAGAAAGTCGAGCGCCACTTGCGGAGTGGCAAACGCTGGGCGCATCAGGCGATAGTCGGCCAATAGTTGCCGTTCGCGCAACCCACAAAGCCGTCATTGCGATGGCCGGTTCACTCGGCGGATTCAACCGGTCGATGCAACAGATTGATGAGATCGCTCAGCCGGTGTATCGAAGTTTAGAGTTTTCCTCGCACGTTCGTCGAGTCGCCTGGCGACGGCATGGAGTTCTGCCTGCGAATACACTGAGAGGTCGATTCCTTTAGGGAGATACTGTCTCAGGAGTCCGTTGGTATTTTCGTTCGACCCACGTTGCCAAGGATTGTGCGGATCGCAGAAGCCACTGATGCTGCGAGCGGGTGCGGCGTGTCGGAGTGGGTGCCCATGGCGCCCAAAACCCGCGCAAGCCTATCCTGCCATACCTCAATTTTCATGTTGTTTTCTGCGCCATGTGTCACCTCCGTGCATAGGATGTACAAGCCATGTGCAACAGAAATTCGCTTCAATGTAGTCGCAGTGTGTCGTGCGTTCAATGCAGTGATGCAGCGAAGTAAGTCGCGTGTGCATGGCTGGTTGATCTCCGGGTGCATCAGACGTGGCCGTGAATGGAAGCACCGTAGCGATGGCGACGCAAGGTAGGTGAGTATCGCGTTTTCTGGCTAGCAACATCGAACGTGTTCCGGCTCTCCCTCAAGGTGAATCGACGAGCACATGCTGACCAGTTCTGTTGACGCTCGTGTGCGTGAGCAGTGAGCGTGTGAAAGTCCATGTGCATTGAAGGGAACTGGGATCAACACCAAAAAAATATTTCCTGTTCCGCCAAATTCCTCTGTATTCCGATCTATTCCATCCGCGCCGACAACTGCACGTAACTGGTGTTGACGGCACGTGAACACCTGCGCAAGATGTAATGAAGGTCGTGTGTCGGAGCGAGTCATGCCGGTCATCACACGAAAACACGTCCTCTATGAACGCTATCTGGATTTCGATATGCCGTTTGGCGAGGTTTCACGCCAACGCCTGGCCAGCGCTGCGGCCGCCTGGTCAACCCGCTTTGGGGGCGGCAGTGCGCCATGCGACCGCGCTAATCGAGGACCAGTCGGAGGACATCCGCGCCATTCTGATGGTGACGGATGGCGCACCCGCGGACATCGACGTGACACGCGATGCCTACCTGCTCGAAGACGCCCGGGTCGCGGTGCAGCATGCGAGGCGGGCTGGAATCCACTGCTTCGGCATCGCTTTGGACACGCAGGCCGACTCGTATGTGCGTCGAATTTTCGGACAAGGGAACTATCTGATCGCAGTGGCTCCGGATTTTTTACAGCAGCGCTTGAAGTCCGTCCTGGCGAAACTGGTGCGCCTCTAAGTGTGGGTTGACAGCAATCGCCAATAGCGCCTGTGGGTCGCTATGCGGAGGTTTACATAGCGACCCTGACCGGACGGTCTCTTGCATATGTCGAATGTCGCTTGATTCGCGCATGACGGACCATCAACGAAAGTCAAATCACAGATTGGACCGCTGACCCGTCTGCCCCGACAGGCAGCGCAGAGGAACGTGGCGGTGATGCCACGTTTCATCCAGCTGCATTGATAACGTCCAAACATCAATGCTTCGAAAAAATGCACTTATCGCGTAACTCCATTTGCGTGAGTATCTGTACTCAAGATTCCAGCGAGATTGGAACGAAAGTAAAACGCATCGGAGACAAGGCTATGTACAACGCAAGGCGCACCTGGAGCGGCTAACGATCGCCCCTTGGGCCGGGTCGTCTCGAGCCCCAGCCGGTTCGAGCACCGGACAATTCAACACACATCAGCAACGCATTCCGACCGCCATCGGCGTCACGGCCGCTTGTCACGCCTGGCGCTTTCGCCAAACGACCAATCCGAACACCCGTTTCTTTCTATATCGCTATGCCCTTCAGGAGACAACTTCATGCAAATCACCGGTATGTTGCACGGCGCGCGCCTGCTGCAATTCGTCGGATTTCCAGCCAGCGAAATCCTCGGCCCGAGCGCCAGCGAGGAGGAAGTCAAGGCGCTGATCGACCGTCATCGCCAGATCTTCATCAAGCCCGTCTTCAAGGGCGGAGTCGGCAAGAAGGGCAAGGCAGGTCTGCT